>JAPUJT010000054.1 GCA_027296055.1 Planctomycetota bacterium
TCCCGGTGCTCATGATCTTCTCCCTCTCGATGATCGCTTCGATAAACTCCTCGGGGTTGGAGATCTCCGGGGCCGTCGACAGGAAGCCGGCCAGCTCCCGGATGAAATCTTCGCGGATCGTCGTCTCCAGCCAAACGATCCGTTCGGAACTTACCATGTCGATCAGTCTGCGCATGATTGATAATTGCTCGCAGTCGGATTGGGGACCCGCGTTCCCTCGTCAGGCTCGCGACTCTCCGGTGGAAGTATTCTGGGCAGGCATTCTAGCGGTATGCCCACTGCCCCACAAGGGGGGGGGGTGCTCATTCGGCACTATTGTTCAACGTTTCTTGGGAGTCTGGAATCTAACCCGACCGCAGCGAGGGCAGACCCACTTCCGGCGCTTGTGGAAGGATCGTCGTAACTCTCTCATGGGCGCCCGGCAACGATTGCATCGCACGGTTCCGTACTCGCTTAGCCTTAGCCCCCCACGGGTCGCCCTTGCTCGTTGACCCAGGAGACATCATCGAATCCCGTTTCGACCACCACTCTCCCGAGCTGAATCGTGAGCCGTTCCTTGTTGCGATTCACGCGGGAAACCCGACCCTCACGCCCGAACTTGATCACGTAGACCCTCTTGCCCTTCTTGAGACCCGATGCGAACGCCTGACGCTTCTCCCCGAATGGGGTGTGTGTCAACACCTCCCGAACAGCCTCCCGGAGGGCTTGGGCACGATCCGCCTGTTTCTGAGGGCCTCCCTGCATCTCTCCTTCGTAATCTTCCAGGAGTTTCTTGATCGTCCGATACGTCATCTCCATCTGGTCATCAGCCTCTCGGACAATCGACTTCTTCAGCGCGCTGGCCTCCGTGAGCATCTGGCGTGCCTTCTTCTCCTCGTCCCGGGCGGCCTCTTCTAGCTTGAGGACTTCATCCCGCCCCTTTTCGGTGAGGAGTCTCACTTTCTGAATCCTCTCGACGAGCTCCCGGCCGTCCTGCCCCTCGGAGCCCAGGCGTTTCTCCGCCTCCTTCGCGACTTCCTCGGGAATTCCTAGACGACGCGCGATGGCGAGGGCCTGGCTGTTCCCCGGAGCACCGATGCTTATGCGGTACAGAGGTTCCAGCGTCTCCGGATCGAACTCGACGGCTGCATTGGCGACGCCTCCCTCCCGGAAGGCAAACTCCTTCAAGGATCCGAGATGGGTGGAGACGAGGACCTGCGTCTTTCGACGCAGGAGCCGCGTGAGGATCGCCTCTCCCAGCGCGGCGCCTTCGGCCGGGTCCGTTCCCGAGCCAAGCTCGTCGATAAGGATCAGCGAGCCCTCGGGTGCGTCCTTCAGGATGCTCACGATGCGAGCCATATGGGAGGAGTATGTGGAGAGGTGTGTCTCCAGCGATTGTTCATCTCCGATGTCGGCGAATAGCACAGGATAGAAGGGCATCGAGCTGTCTCGGAGGCAAGGGATATGCAAGCCGGAATGGGCCATCACGACGAGGAGGCCGATTGCCTTCAGGGCCACGGTCTTCCCGCCGTTGTTCGGTCCCGTGATCACCAGGATCCGATCATCTCCTGTCAGCCGTATCGAGATCGGAACCACCGTGTCCTTCCCCAGCAGCTCCATCAGGATCGGGTGCTTCACGCCCCGGAGATCCAGGGCTTCTCCCATGACCGGAGCGTGGAGTTCGAATTCGATGCCGTACATCGCCTTGGCGTAGGTGAAATCGATCCACGCGAGCGTCTCCAGCGTATGGATCACGTCCTTTGCCTGGGCGTAGATCTGCCGCGTGATCTCCCACAAGATTCGCGAGACTTCTTGGGCCTCATCCACGAGAGCTTCGGTGAGGCTGTTGCCCAGCTCTACAATCTGCTTCGGCTCGACGAAGATCGTGGCGCCGGTCTGGGATCGGTCGTGAAGGATGCCCTCGACCTGCCCACGAGCGCCGCTCTTGACGGCAAGGACATATCGTCCGCCCCGGAGCGAGATGCGGCGGTCCTGGAGGTGCTTCCCGAGGCTCGGTGAGTTAAGGACGATCTCGAGACGACCATGAATTCGAGTCGTGAGCGAGCGGATCTCGGCGCGGATCTTCTTGAGACTCACCGTCGCGTCGTCGCTCACCTTTCCTTTCGGATCGATCGCCCTCTCGATCTCACGCCGGATCTCAGGAAAGTCCTGCAACCGAGTGGCCAGCTCCCCGAGTCGTGGATACTCGTCGCGAAGCGGGCCCATCAGCTTTCGGATCTCGACCGCCGTCTCCAGCGTCGCTGCAAAGTCGCGTAGGTCCTCGGGTTCGAGGGGCTGCCCGCCTTCCTTGGCGGCGCGCATCCTTTCCTCCACGTCGGAAAGGCCCGCCAGGGGAAATCGACCCCGCTCCCGGATGATTCGGACCATCTCCGAGGTTTCCTCGAGACTGCGGATGATCTGATCCCGGTCGCCGATCGGGCGCATGCGGTTGGAAACCGTTCGGCCAAGGACAGAGGCGGCCTTCGAAGCCACCATCCTCTTGATCCGATCGAACTCGAGTGTGGAGAGAACTTCCGAGGAGACTTTCACGGACTCGCCTACAAAACGTCTGGGAACTCATTCCTCGCGTGGCAGTTCGGGTTCCGTGCCTGGACTACCGCGAGGGGTCAGTTTGAGTGGAAGATCCGCCGACGCTCGTCACCGACGGGCACTGGAAGTATACCACGGCCGGCATTTGATGGGGATCTGGAATCCGTCGGAGCGAGCTCTGATGATACGTGACGGTCGAATCAGAGGCTGGCTGGCTGAAAGATTCGAACGAGTCGCATGGACGGGTCCTGAAGAAACGAATCTCGATGGCTCGGAGGCATCCGATGAAGGACTTCCTCCAGGACACTCCCTGCATCGGCCGCAATCCGGGCAGACGCTTCGGTGTCCCCGCGCTGGCGGAGTAGCTGGATCATGTCGGCGGAGATCGCGATCAGTTGAGGACGGGCCGATGTAGTTCGGGCGATCTCGAGGGCCTTCATGTAGTCATCCATGCCCGCATCCCCCATCGCCAGCCACCGTCCCCGGCTCCAGTGGAGCGCTATGCCAAGGGCCGAGGTGAGATCCGATCCGGCCAGCCCTTCCGCGGCCTGGAGAATCGGATCGGACATGGTGGGGTCTCCCCGCTGGATGAAGATGTTCGCCTTGCGCAGCCCGCAGAAGATGATCTCCCTTCGGGCGCCGAGGCGACGAAAGATCTCATCGGCGGCTTCGAGGGAAGATTCATCCCCTATCTGGAGGAGACAGAGGCCCTCGAGATACGGCCAGCCCCGATCGCGTGAGATCTGCAGGGCCTCGGTGAGCTCCGGCCGATCGCCATTCTGGCTCCAGACGGCTTGCAATCCAGCCGCAGCGATCAAGGTGCGGCAAATCTCCCTGGGATCTCCCGCTTCTCGGACGCATCCCAGCGCGCGGGTCAGGACATCATTCGCCTCACCATATTCGCCGAGGCTCGTGAGGCATTTTCCGTATCCGGTGAGTGACTTGCCCAGGCTGCTCGCATCGTTGATCTCCTCGCTGATCCGGAGACTCTTCCTGGCGTGCTTCACCGCCGGGATGAGCTCGCCTCTGAGGAGATAGAGGTCGGATAAATTCTGCTGGCCCAGTGCGAGAGATCGTCGATCTCCGATTTCTTCGAATATCCGGACCGCCTCCTTGAAGGACCCCGCCGCCGCGTGATCCTCGCCTTGCTCGAGTTGTACGATCCCGATGTTGCTATGCGACGCCGCGACTCCCTGGCGAAATTGGGACTTGGAGCAGATGTCGAAGGAAGCCTTGTACTCCTTGAGCGCTTCCGGGTACTGGCCCACGCCGTAGCGTGCCATTCCCGCCGTGTTATGGATGCTCCCCAGCGTTTGCCCCCGTCCTACCGCCTCGGCGATGACGGCTGCTTCGTTGCAGCTCTCGAGGCACTCGGTAGGGTTTCCCTTTCGCAG
The DNA here is from genome assembly GCA_027296055.1 of Planctomycetota bacterium. GTDB lineage: Bacteria > Planctomycetota > JAPUJT01 > JAPUJT01 > JAPUJT01 > JAPUJT01. Next base: position 3,924 of record JAPUJT010000054.1, read on the forward strand.
ATGCGCATAGCCCAGGGTAGCCAGGAGATGAACCTTCTGCATTGTGTCTCCGCGTGTGCCTACTTCCTTGAGGCCCTGCTCCAGGACGACGATCGCTTCGTCTGGCTCGCCAGCTCGAATGTGTAGGTTGGCGATCTTGACGAGCACGAGGGCATGGCTCTTCCAGTTGAGGAGTTTCTTCCCGGTATCGAGGATAAGATTCATGCTGTCGATACCGGCCCGGTACTCGGCCGTGAGGAGAGCCATATCCGCGAGCCGGCCCAGGATCTTGGCCTTCGTGGCGAAGTCGGCCCCTTTGAGTTTCTCGAGCACCTGCCGGAAGACCGCCGCTGCCTCGCGGTAGGCATGGAGACCGTAGAGTCTCTCGCCGGCGATCATGCCATACCGGACCGCTCGCTTCCTCTCCGGGCTCCGGAGGTAGTGGTAAGCGATCTCCACCGCATTCGACTCCACCTTGTCTTCATAGAGGGCCTCGAGGCCCACTCCGACCTCTTCATGAATCACACTGCGCGCTTGATCGTCGAGGTTCAGGTAGAGGACTTCCTTGACCTGATTGTGGGTGAAACTGTATTCGATGGCCTCCGCGCCGACGACGGCGTCGAGCATTTGCCTTTGTTCGAGAGATCGGAGGACGGTGGCCAGCTTCTTGGATGGCGCTCGCATGAGGCTCGAGATCTGGAACGCGGGCGCTGAGCGATCCAGAACGGACAGGAATCGTAGCACCCCCGCCTCCTCGCCTTCCAGCCGTCGCACTCTGTTTAGCAGGACATCCGAGAGGGTCTTCGGAAGCCGCACGTCGTCCAGGGTGATCGGAAACTCCCAGTCGGAGCCGGATCGAATCAGTTTCCCCTCCTCGAGAAGAACCTTCATCACCTCCTCTACGAATAGAGGATTCCCTCCGCTTTCCCCGTGCAGGTGAAACGAGAACAGGGCCGGGACCTCGGGCATTCCGAACATCGACGACACCAGCTCGCGCACTCCATCCTCGGTGAGACTCTCGAGCTGCAACATTTCGACACCGGACGGTGGGCCCGACCGTTCCAGGGAGATGCCCAAGGGGGTACCTGGCAGGTCCTCGACGCGGAAAGATGCTGCCAGCACCATGCGATACGGTTCCCTGGTCCCTTCACGACTCAGTGAGAGCCTGCGGGCAAGAGTGAGAAACAGGTCCACGGTGACCTCGTCACCCCACTGCAAGTCGTTCACGTAGATGACGAGTGGTCTCTCACGCGATACATCCAGGATGAACTCTGCCAGCGTGTGGACGAGACGTAGGTTGTCCTCCCCGGGCTGCAGTCCGACGACGGCCTCCTCCTGAGTCTCCCGGGGAAGGACATCCGGCAGGAGGCGAGAGAGCTCCCGACGGTACTCAGGCCGATTCAAGACTTCCTTCGAAGACAGGGGGATCACTTCGCGAAAGATCCCGTAGAACGGGTGCAAGGAGGTCGTGGCGGCTCTCGAACAGTTGCCCTCGAGGAACGGAACCCCGCGGAGCTGAACGTAGTAACGGAACTCCCGCATCAGGCGAGACTTTCCGATGCCGCTCTTTCCCCGGATCAACGTACAGGAGCCCTGGGGGGCGTCCGTCTGGCGGACGGCATCAAGCAGATCCTGCAGTTTCTTGGATTCGGCATCCCGCCCGACGAATCGTCCCGAGACGATGTAGCTCTCCTGCGAAGCCGCCGTCTCGACTTCGAAGTTCTTTCCGAGGCGTTTGTTGATGTCACGGATGATGTCCGAACCGGTGAAATAGCGGTCCGCCGGGTCCTTGGCGAGAAGCTTGAGGATGATTTCCTCGATCCCCTCATCGAGGTCAGAAACATGGACGCGAGGGGGAAGCGGGGCTTCGACCAGGTGCTTCCGTACGACCTTGATCGCGTCCGTGCCGACGAAAGGAAGCCTCCGGGTGAAGAGGAGATACGTCACGACCCCCATGGCGTAGATATCCACCCTTCGATCTGTAGACATGCCTCGGATCTTCTCTGGCGCCATGTAGTGAGGAGTCCCGACGATCGATTTCGTCTTCAGGAATTCACGATTGATGAGGCCGAAGTCGATCAGTTTCACCGTCCGGTTCATGTTGCCGCCGGAGATCAGGATGTTGTCCGGCTTCAGATCGTGGTGGATGAATCCACGGGAGTGAACGAATTCGAGGGCGCGGGCCACCTGGACGAGGAGTTCCAGTTTCTGGTCAATCGGAATGCCTTCCGTGCCATCGTAGAAGTTGATCCCATCCACATACTCGGAGGTGAAGAAGTTCTCGCCCTTACCCTCCATCGTACCGTAGTCATAGGCACTGGCGATGTTCGGGTGCCGGAGGGCGGCGAGGGCCTCGAACTCGTTCCGCAGGAGTTCAAGCACCAGCGGGTTTTCTGGATCGGTTCGGATGATCTTCAAGGCGAGAAGCCGGCCGTCGCTAAGGGAATCCTCCACCAGCGAGACGGAACCCATTCCGCCTTCGCCGAGCTTCCGGATCATCCGATAGCGGTTGTTGATCAAGACGAAGTCGCGGGAGGACTCCGGGTCGGACTCGAGAAGCGGATCTGGATGCGATGGGTCTACCATGGAATGAGTTAAAGCACGGCGAGGAAGTCGGTGATCTCCATGTCGAGCTCCATGCTGTCGTATGTCTCCACGATCTCGCGCAGGAAGCTCCCGCCCGAGTCTCGTTCGGCGACATCGAGGATCGTGTTCTCGACCGCATCTCCCTGGGCGTCGGAGATCACGCTGACGAGGGGTCGATTGACCAAACCATCTTCCAGGGACGGACGATGAACTACCGCGAGCTCCCCCGTGCTCAGCTTGACGAGAGTCCCGACCGGATAGATGCCGATCGTATTGACGAAGAGCTTGATCAGGAGGGGGTCATACCGACCCCCTTCATCATCCGAGAGGGAATTCAGAGCTTCCTCGGGGCTCATCGGCTTCTGCCGGAACGGCCGAGGAGTCGTCATCGCATCGAAGGCGTCCGTGATCGTCACGATGCGACTGAAGATGTCAGTCCGGTCCAGGGGGACAAGTTCCGGATAGTCGGCATGTGTATGGTGCTGAAAGGCGACCAGCATGCTCCGGATCGTGACCTCGCTGATTCGTCCGGACCGCAGGAGGATCCTGGAGCCTATCAGTGGGTGACGCCGGACCTCGGCCCATTCTTCGTCCGACAGCTTTTCTTTCCCCTCTGCGATCTCCTCCGGTATGCAGGCCATACCGATGTCGGCGAACAAGCTCGACAGGCCGAGCTGCTCCTGGGCCACCTTCCCCAGTCCAAGCTCGTTCCCCAGCCAGATGCTGAGGACACAGACGTTCACGGCGTGATTCACGAGGTAGGAGATGTGATTCTTGACGCGGGTCAGAGCCATCAGGGTGTAGTCCCCGGCCGCAACAATATCGACCATGTTCTGGACCACGCGCTTCAGGATTCTGACGTTGAGCTTCTTGTCTTCCCGGACCTCCTTGTAGATGTCGCGCATCAAGAAGATGGCCCGGAAATAGGCGTTGATGGAGGCTCGTCTTGCTTCCTCGGCGATATCCTCCAGATCGACTTCCATCTCCCCGTCGACATATGTCTCCACATCTATCGTCGAGATACCCAGTTCCTGGATGCGGTCCTGAATGTAAGACCCGTCGGCATCCTCACCGTTCGGGGCCTCGTTCATGATCATCAGCAGGTTCTCGATCTCCTCCTCAATGATTCCGTGGTGGAGGACGATCGCACCCACCCCGCGTCGGATCATCTCCGTATAGAGAAGCCCGAAGTTTTGAAATCCTCCGCGTCCGCTGCGAAGTCGCACTTCGTTCACGAAGAGGTAGTTTCGAGCCGCGGACAGCCGGAGGTCATCGCTTTCCTCGAGGAGGGCCACCGTGTTGGACATGACCTGCCCCAGGGTTTGCCTGACGTTGATGTTGTTGGCCGAGTAGAGCTGGAGATTCTTGAAGGTGATATAGAAGCTGGTCGCGAACGCTCCCCCGAGTGCCCGGTAGGCCCTGCCCTCCATAGCTCCCAGCATGCCGTCGAGAGAAGAGGCGTGAGTTTCTTTTCCGTTCCGCTTCGGCATGAATCCGGCCTTCCAGCACCAGACGAGATCGCTGGTCTACATCAAGTGACCTTGCGGGTGACTTCCTTCCCCTCCGCCCTCTTGAGGGCGAGAACGCACGCGTCTCGAACCGTCTTGTTCCTCGAGTTCTGCAGCTCCCTGAGCACGCCCAGAGCGTGAACGGACCCGAGTTCGCCCAGCGCCATGGCAGCGCATTGCCGGGTCTCGTTGTTCTTTTCTCGCTGAAAAAAGGAACTTCGCTGCAGGATTCGCTGGAGCAACGGGACCCCCCGCGCCCCGTCAGCTTTGCAGGCGTTCAACATCAAGTCGCGCTTCTCATAGAAGGACTTCAAGATGAAGTCCTTCGTATCGATTTTCGGGAGAATGGCATCGAACGCCCGATCTCCCGAGAGGCGCACCATGTGGCGCAAGGCGGCCTTGCGAGCCTGGGCATCGGGATCGTTCAGCAAAGGGATCAGCATGTTCCCGGCCTTGGGAAGACCTGTCCCCGCGAGAGTCTCTATGGCCTCCAGCCGGATGGCCGGGTCTTCATGATCGAGGAGCTCCGCAATGTCCGCCAGCGCCTCGCTGGCGCCACCCTGATCGAGGATCCGGAGCATCGTCCGCACCACGAGCGGGTTGGAATTGCGGAGGCACGGTCCAACGACCGCCGGGTTCTCCTTTCCCAGCTGTGTGATCAGCTCCATGAACCGTTCCTCATGCTGCTCGGTGATCACGTTGCAGAGGTTAGGGAGGGCAGAGGGACCCAGCTGCCGAAAGAAATCGAAGACGTGATTGGCATTCTCCGAATCAGCTCCGGCGAGGTAGATGGCAGCCTCCTCTAGCCTCTTCACTGATCCGACCTGGGACAGCACGTCCCAGAATACCTGCCGATGATCGTTCGAGAGGTTCTCCTCCGTGTCGATGAATGACTCCATCTCGCTCAGGACGGAAGAACAGACTTCGTAGTCGCCTCTCGTGGCCAGCACGATCAGGATCTTCTCCAGGATCTTGGAGAGCTCGTAAAACGTGTCCCAGTCTCTCTCCGTCCGGAAGATGCTGAACAGGAGGGTCACAAAGTCGTACAAGGGTACATAGTTTTCTTCGAAGGCGAGCCGCTGCGCGATCTCTTCCTTGTCTTCATCGCTCAGCCCATAGATCGTGGCCCCCGTCGATTCGACATCCGTCTGGGGGAGCAGTTTCTCGTCGATCTCGCTCTCGTCGACGCGCTGAGATACGTCGCGGAGCTTTATCCTCTTGACGAACTCGGAGCGGTCGATGTCCGGATCGGGGATCTTGTCCACCTCCCCCGTTCCGGTGTCCATTTCCCTGTCCATGACCAGATAGGTGATGTGCGCGACATCCTTCTCCCAGAGGAGCGTGACCACGTTGTCCTCGTCCTCGTCCACCTCTCGGATCGCCTTCATCACGTCCAGGAAGGAAATCAACTCCGAACGCTCTAGCCCAGGGAAGAAGCCAAGCAGGCGGAGCCCTCCCTCGTAGAGCTTGAACGGTAGGCTCGTCTCTCGGATCTCGGCCTCAAAGACCTTTTCTCTCTCGTACCGAAGTTCGGTGGGAAGGATGGAGAGCTGAATGCTGCCGTGCGCGTCGAGAAACTCTTTGAGCTTGTTGTAGGCCCGGTCGATGAAGTCCTTCAGGATGACGCTGTTCGATGGATAGATCTTGTAGGCCTTGTCCGCCTTGTCGAGGATGTCCAGGGCCCGTCTGAGCTCCTGAATCTCGGGCGTTTCCTCTGACACCTCGATACGGGACTTCTCTTCTCGAAGGAGAGCCCCTTCAAGCGCTTCGGTGTCCGGTTCATTGGGGTAGGGAATATTGTCTTCGTTGGTGCCCATGCAGTTATGCTCCTCGGCAAAAACGACCTACCGGGAGTCTCCCCCCTCGGAGCGTGCGGATGAAGCCGACACGATTCGGTCCCGAAAAAGGTAGGTGAACATGTCTTGGACGGGGAGCCGAAGAGATCGGAGGCGGCGCGGCAAAAAAGGACGACCCACCCCCTCCCTCTGCCTCGGTCATCCCCTATCCGGACCGACCCCCCCCGCGGGGTCCGACAGGGTGGCTTCCCTCCTCTCCCAAAACTTCAAGGGCAAGGCCCCCCGCCCGCCTGGCTCTGTCGCCTCTTGGAGTGATGCGACTACTCCTATAAATATACTATAGCTGACCTTGCGCAGCAAGAAAGGGCGTTTCGGTGGGTCCCTGAGCGTTGTTCGGAGTGGAAAAGGGATGGCGCGAGAGGCCAGCCGTGCCCGGTGTGTGGATGGGGCCCGGCCGAGCGAGGGGAACGGCTACTTGCGGCCTCCCCGGGCGCCAGAACTGTTGGTCGACCTCTGGCCCCGGGCGATTCCCGAGCTAGCCTGGGCAATGTTCTTCAACCGTTTTCGCTGAGCTCGTCTTTTCCTCTCGCTGGGCTTCTCGAAGTATGCCCCCTTCTTGATATCCGAAAAGACGCCGGCGTCGCTGCAGACCCGCTTGAATCGCCGGAGTGCCTTTTCGAGGGGCTCACGAGGGCCGAGAAGGATCTTCAATCTAGCCTCCAGTCTGTCCCCACCGGGAGTGGACGATACGGGCCCTCAGGCAGGACAGCCCTACCCAAGCCCGCGCTGCGCCTCTTCCAGAGGAGCATCTCCATCGCCGGATCGGACGCGGAACTCTGGAAGTTTACACGAGAAAACTGAAACGTCAATCCCTTTCAGGTTTTGTAACCGTTCACGGGGCCGTGTCTTAGTTCGAATCTTGGGACACACAGCCGAATTCAAGGAGACCCCCTCCGAGACCCGCACAAGGACCGGGAGAGGCTGTTGCTGCGGATCGACCCTCCGGGGCTGAATTCGGTGTATGTCCCCGATTGGCCCTTTCCTATCCCGGACGGGGCAGACGATTTCCCGTGAACGGTTACGATTTGCGGCGGTTTCAGTGGCGGTGGAGGTGGGCGACCAACCTCCACATCCTGAGGACCTCGTCTCGATGGAGGACCTGCGGGGGATACGAGAGATTCAGGGGCTGCAGGCGAACGCCGGGTGGATCGAAGAAAACTTGCCGGAAAAGGGGCTTTTGCGATTGAGCGTGTACGAAGACGAAGTCCTTGCTCCGGACCTCTTGCTTGCCGGAAAAGACGACGATGTCCCCTTCCCGGAAGGAGGGGCCGGCCTTCCGCTCCATGGCTTCTCCAACGACATGCAATGCGAAGGCCTTCTCATCCTGTACGCGTGGCACAAACAGGTAATCGTCCACTTCGGCCAACGGCTCCCCGTCGGGGCCGAACTCGGCGGGGTATCCGCCTCCGAACTCTCCCAGGATGGGGATGGGCCGTCGCACAGGAGCTTCGGCATCACCGAAGCCTAGAGCCTCAGACGTCAGGGCTCCAAGGGTGCGGTCCGCGTGAGCCTTTCCGAGCCGCCTCACCTGGCGGCGGAGATCCTGAATCGTTTTCTCCTGCGCTTCGAAGAACCTTGACGGTTCGATCTTGAGGGCTCGGCAGAAGCGGGAGACCACCTCGTTGTTCAAGAGGTTGGCCTCGCCGCCCTCAACGGCGAGGATGAACGACCTCGGTTTCGAGATCTTCTTGGCAAGATCCTCGGCCGACAGATGCCTCTTTCGTCTCTCGGCTCGGATCATCTTGCCGATGTCCCGATGCACCGCGCCGAGGTTGATCTCCTCGGGTAAACCCCGTTCGCCGAAGAAGAAGGAGGGTCGTACGTCGAGGGCGCGAGCAATCTTGTGGAGGATCTGGGCATCGATGCGACGCTGTCCCTTCTCCAATCGCGACATCTGAGATTGGGAAAGGCCGATCCTCTCGGCGAGCTCCTTTCCGGAGATCCTCTTCCGCTCGCGAAGGATCTTGATCTCCATGCCTATGTTGAGGCCCGGCTCCTCGCCAGTTTCGATGGAAGTGTCTTCTTCTTCGGGCATGAGCCTCCTCGGTCGGCGCGTCCGCTTCGAAACCTCCATCCTATCACCTGAGTCCGATTTTTTCATGTTTCCACATCAGAGGCAGATCGATGACCATGGAGCCGGGGGACCCGGGATGGCCGGGGCGACCTACCATTGACTTGGGCCAGGTTATCCGGTTCGATCTGTGCAGGACGGGCCAGTCAGGAGGAGGTCGTTCATCGATGAGCAAGGCTCTGATTTCGATCCTGATCATCTCCATCCTGTTCGCAGGGTGCGCGTCCCCTCTCCGCGTTACCCCCGCGGAGCTGATCCGACTTCACGGCTTCCAGGGTGAGGACGCCGCGGCCCTGAGGAGTATCGGCGGCAAGGCGTTTGCATTCACCAAGGAGTCCGATCTCGTGCTCGTCCTCGTCGGCGGGGACGAGATCAGGCACCGTTATAGCCGGGTACGGATAGCCGACGGGGTCTTCCATGGAGAGATCGCGGGGACGGGGGCGCAGGTTGCCGTTGCCCTGGAGGATATCGACCACGCCCGGATCTGGCCCCACGGAGAGGGCGAAACCGGCGAGGTCGCCGTCATGGTCGTCACCATGTGGATCCTTCTCGGCGTTGCGGTCTTGATCGGCTGGGCTATCTACCATGCCGTCGAAGCGAGTGACAGCGAGATTGACATCGTCATCATCACATCCTGATCCCGCTCTCTCTTTTCCCTTACCAGAGATGCTCGACATTCCGGAGGCAGCATGATGGGTTCCATGCGATTTTTTCCACTCTATCTCCTGATGGCGTTGACCGCCGGGTGCCAGGCAACCGATTCCTGGGAAGATCTGGAGGGCCGGCACCTCGCCAATGTCCGGCAGCTCACGTTCGAGGGGCCGAGGAGCGGGGAGACCTATTTCTCTCCGGACGGAAAGAAGATCATCTACATGGCGATCCGGGACGGATACCCCTTCTTCCGGATCTACGAGATGAACGCCGACGGGACGGGACAGCGGCTCATCGGGCCGCAGAAGGGGAAGCAGACCTGCCCCTACTACAGCCCCGACGGAAAGAAGATCCTCTTCGCGTCTACCCACCTCGATCCGGAACTGGATCGAAAAGAACGTGAGGCCCTGGAAGAGGCCAAGAAGCCGTACGAGAAGAGAAAGAGGAGCTACAAGTGGGACTTCGATGAGGCGTATGAAATCTTCGAAATGGACATCGACGGAAAGAGTCTACGCAGGCTGACCCAGGCGCCAGGCTACGACGCCGAATGCTCCTACTCTCCGGATGGGAAGAAGATCCTCTTCACGAGTCAGAGGGATGGAGACCTCGAGCTCTACGTGATGAACGTAGATGGGAGCGAGCCAAGGCGCATCACGCACGCCCAGGGCTATGACGGAGGGCCCTTCTTCTCTCCCGACGGCACACGGATCATCTTTCGAGCGGATCGAACCGGCGATGACCGCCTCCAGATATTCGTGATCGACGCGGATGGATCCGGGGAGGAGCAGTTGACCGATAACGCTGTCGTCAACTGGGGTCCGTTCTTCCACCCCGATGGGAATCGGATCATCTTTGCCACGAGCCGGCATGGTCACGTCAACTACGAGCTGTATCTCCTGGATCTGGAAAGTCATCTGCTGGAGCGAGTGACGTACTGGGTAGGATTCGACGGATTGCCCGCCTACTCGCCGGACGGTCGGAAGCTGATCTGGACCTCCCGACGAGGAAAGGGCGGCCATGCCAGCCATGTCTTCATCGCCGATTGGACAGATTAGCTAATCGTCCGGAGCTTCGCCGTCTCCCAGGCCTCGAGCCCGCCGGCCAGGTCGAAGAAACCTGCCACGCCGGCCTTCTGAAGCAAGCTTGCCGCGATCGATGACCTGTAGCCCGACTCGCAATGGACAACGAATTTGCGGTCTCGGGGCACGTCGTCCAGGCGGTCGGAGAGTCGATTCAACGGGAGGTTGATGCTTCCTTCGATCCTCTTCGATTCCCATTCTCCCGGGCCTCGCACGTCGAGAACGAGCGGTGGCTTGGCCGAAGCGAGCTCCTGCGAAAGGCCGTGAGGTGTGATCCGGTCGAGGCTCCGGATCAGATCCGGTTCCGCTTCGACTGCCGCCATGCCCCCTTCCAGGAAGCCGGCGACGTGATCGTATCCGACGCGACCGAGCCGCATGGCGACCTCTTCCTCTCGGCCCGCAGGGGCGATCACGATGATCGGCGTCTTTCCGTCGAGCAACGTCCCGGCCCAGCTGGCGAATCTGCCGCTCAGGGGAATGTTCACGGCGTCGACCATGTGGCCCGCCGCGAATTCGGCCGGCCCGCGCACGTCCAGGAGCTGGGCGCCAGCGTTGACCCTCCGGAGGACCTGATCGAGGGGCAGGCGACCCAGGGATCTCTCCATCGACTCGTCGAGGGTGGATCGTTCCTGGCGATTCATCGTGGAGTCGAGAGCGAAGTAGGCAGGGGCGTCCGGTTGATCTGATGTCACCATCGTCACGAACTCATCCCTGGACATCGGCTGAAGGGCGTAATTGAGGCGGCGTTGATCTCCGATGGTAGAGACCGTGTCCGTGCTCAGATTCTTCCCACACATCGACCCGGCCCCGTGGGCGGGGTAGACGAGCACCTCGTCCGGGAGACGCAGAAGCTTGCCGTGTAGGGTGTCGTACATCTCCCCGGCGAGCTCCTTCGCCGTGACGCCGACGGAGGCCATCAGATCGGGTCGTCCCACGTCGCCGATGAAGAGCGTGTCGCCCGTCAGGACGGCCTGTGGCTTCTCGGTGCTCTTCTCGAGATCGTAGACGAGAATCGAGATCCCCTCCGGAGTGTGACCGGGAGTCTCCAGGATGCCGAATCGCACGCCGCCGAGATCTAGAGTGCCCCCTTCCGACATCGGGGTGAACGGGTAGTCGGCCCGGGCCTTCGCTCCCAGGTGGATCTCCGCCCCGGTGCGCTTGCGCAGCTCCAGATGGCCGGAGACGAAATCGGCGTGAAAGTGGGTCAGGAAGACGTGCCTGATCTGGAGGTCCTGCTGCTCCGCCTCCACGACGTACTGATCCACATCCCGCTGGGGATCGACGATGACGGCGATCCTGGACGACTCATCGGCGATCAGATACGACGCGTGGGAGAGACAGCTGAGGTAGTACTGCTTCAGGATCATGAGATCGTCCAACTTCCTCCTGTAGATCTATAGCAGCGGGTCCAATGCAAATCCAGACCCAGGCGAAGACCGGCTTGAATCGCTCGCCCGGATGTGGCAGCTTGGCGCCCCTCATGAACTCCGTACGAATCGTCCTGGGCCTTCTCGTCGTGCTGACCGGCGGTCCTGTTGCAGCGCAGTGGGATCATCGAGCCCGTGTCGACGATCTCGCCAAACCCTTGCTCGAACAAGACGGAATCGTCGGTTTTGTCGTCGGGCTCGTCCATGCGGGGGATCCGGAGGTCTACGGATTCGGTCGCACCTCGAAAGAAAGCGATCGCGCGCCCTCCGGCGAGACCGTTTACGAGATCGGCTCGATCACGAAGGTATTCACAGCCATCATCCTCGCGGAGATGGCGCGACGGGAGCTGGTAGACCTGAACGATCCCGTGAAGGGCCTTCTACCGGCCGGTGTCAAGATCCCCATTCTGGGGGAGAAGGAGATCACCCTCCTGCACCTTTCGACGCACACATCCGGCCTTCCTCGAATGCCCTCCAACTTCAGGCCAAAGGACGGGAGAAATCCGTACGCCGACTACGGTGCCGAGCAACTGTACGACTATCTCCTCACCTCCGAGCTGAACAACGAGCCGGGGGAGAAGTACAGTTACAGCAATCTGGGTGTCGGCTTGCTCGGACATGCTCTCTCCCTGCGGGCTGAAAAGCCATATGAAGAGCTCGTTGTGGAATGGATCGCCAGACCGCTCGGGATGGCCCGCACTTCGATCACGCTCTCCGAGGAGATGCGCGAGAGTCTCGCGCCCGCACACAGCGCCCGTGGAATGCCTGTCTCCAACTGGGACCTGAATGTTTTCGCCGCCGCGGGCGGTATCCGATCCACGACGAACGATCTGATCCGCTTCATCCGGGCACAGATCAATCTTTCCCCTGAAGAGCTTGCTCCCGCCTTCCTGGCGACTCATCAGGGGCGTTTCCCCCGACGAGGCGGGGAGATAGGCCTCGGGTGGCACCTCCAGGGGAAGGCGGGAGAGAGGAAGCGTCTCCTCTTGCACAACGGACAAACGGGCGGGTATCACGGCTTCGTCGGCTTCGATCCAGAAATGAAGGTCGGGGTCGTCGTGCTCGCCAACTCGGCGCGTCGGGATTTCGACAAGCTGGGCCTCTCCCTGCTGCGAATGCTCCAGGATGAGTCGCAGGTTCGAAAGCGGCCCAGGCGGGTCTACTCCGGACGTCGCCTCATGGTGAAAATCTGACCGGATCTCCCTTTCCGGGAATCGAAACTGTTGTCAGAGGGGCAAGACCTTGGGTCTCGAGTTTAACTTTCAGTACTTCACCTGGGCTGTGGCGCTCGGTGTGCTCAGCGCCGCCTCCCTCCCGCTTGGTTCCGCGCTGGGCCTGGTCTGGCAACCCCGTGCCAGGATCACCGCCGCCCTGACGGCCTTTGGGGGGGGGGCTCTGATTGCCGCCCTGGCGCTCGAGCTGGTCGCCCCGACGGCCGCAGATTTCATCAAGGTGTCACATTCAGGGGACCTCGAGGCCCGACACGAGGCGGCCGGAAACCTCCTCTCCCTGATCGTCAGCGCCCTGATCGGGGGGTGCCTCTTCCTGATCTTGAACGAGATCATCAACGCCAAAGGGGGATTCCTCCGCAAGACGGCGACGACGATTTCCTTCATGAGCAGGAGTCGAGCAAAGCGCAACCGGGAGATCCTCCAACAGCTCGCGAAGATCAAAGTTCTACATACTCTGCCACCCGAGCATATCGAGATGCTGGTGGAAAGCGTTCGGCCCCAGAGCTTTGACGCTGGAGAGGTCCTGTTCGAGGAAGGGACGGCTGGAGACCGGATGTATTTCATCGAGACCGGAATCGTCGAACTGGTGGAGGGTGGCGACAAGTTCAAGGAGCTTGCTGCCGGAGAGACCCTCGGGGAGATCGCGCTCCTGACCGGAGCCCCTCGCACGGCGACGGCGCGTGCGAAGGATGTTGTCGATGCTCTCGTCCTCGACAAAGGCGACTTCGATCGTCTTCGTCGTGTGTGCCCGGAGCTGGACGAGGCCGCGAGGGCCCTGGCCGAGGACCGGCTGGATGAGCTGGCCAGCTTCCAGCAGGAGCGGGCGACTCATGCAGCGGTGTGGGCATCCCAGGCGGTCCATGGCCTGCGCAACAAGACCACGATTCCCTCCCCCGAGGAGGTCCTGAAAGCCAAGGAGAGTCACTCGGGGGCCCCCCTGGCGATCTGGTTGGGCATCCTCCTCGACGGGATTCCGGAGAGCTTCGTCATCGGCGCCAGCTTGCTCGCCACGACTGCTCTTCTCGGCGCGAGCGATGCGGCGACCTTCGGATTCCTCGCTGTCGTGCCGTACACACTCATCGCGGGCCTGTTCCTCTCCAATTTTCCCGAGGCGATGTCCAGCTCCATCGGAATGGGGAAGCAGGGTATGAGCAAGTCGAAGATCTTCCTGATGTGGTTTTCCTTGGTGATAGTGACCGCTCTGGGCGCCGGTGTCGGTTACTGGCTGGGGGGGGCCGCTCCGGAGTGGGTCGTCGTCGGCATCGAGGGCCTGGCGGCCGGCGCGATGCTGACGATGATCGCGTCGACGATGGTGCCGGAGGCGGTGCATCTAGGGGGGGCCAACATCACCGGTCTCGGCACCCTGACCGGCTTCCTGGTCGCTGTCTCCTTCAAGTTCCTCGAATAGATCAAGGCGTCAATCCAGTGGAAATCTCGGTCGGCGTAGGGCATCATCGGGACCTCGTGAAGTGGGTATTCGGGGAACCTCGTCTGATCGCAGACTCGTTTCGATCATCCGATTAGAATTCCGCCGCGAGCGAGCTCGCGAGGAGGTGATTCGGTGAGCAAGTCCTGTCGAGCCGCGTATCTGATCTTGCTGGTCATCGCGTTGAGCGCTGGAGGAGCCGCGGGGTTCCGCTCCGTCGCCGCCGACCAGGGCGGAGAGGATCTGGAGAGCCTCCAGAAGGAGCTGAAGAAGTCGGTTCGGTGGAATGACCTTCCCGGCATAACCGCCGTCGTGCGGAAGATGGGGGAGATCGGCACCCGCGAGGCGATGGAATCCCTCCTCACCGTTTCCATCGCCGTTCCGGAGTCGGAGGTCTACGAAGCCATCGCCGAGGGCCTGACCACCGTCCGGAGCGAGGAGGCGCTCGAGTTCCTTTTCGACGTCCTCCGACGCGAGAAGAAGCTCGGCAAGAAGTTCGACCACTGGCGGCACCGTGTCACCGTGGCCAAGGCCTTCGGTGGACGCGACGACGAGGCGACCATCCAGCCTCTCGTCGACGCCCTGACTGACAAGACGTTCCCCGTGCGCCGGCAGGTCCTTCAGTCCCTTGGGAAGCGAGGCGATCGACGGGCGGTCCCGCCCATCCTCGACATCCTCGAGAAGGAGGAGGAGGCGCCAGGCGTCCCCTGGGAGGACGCCTTGCAGTGCCTCCGCGACATCACGGGACAGGATCTCAAAGCGGTCGCCGATTGGAGGAACTGGTGGGAGGCCCACGGGAAGAAGGGTTCGGAGACGACCAAGAAACCCGCAGATCCCAGCGACGAGGAGGCCACCCAGGATGTGTCGACCAATTTCTTTGGCGTCAAGATCATCAGCAAGAGGATCCTCTTCGTGATCGACGTCTCGGGGAGCATGGCGCTATGGGATCCGGGTGGGGACGGAGAGCAACCCAAGGGATCATCGAAGGGCAAGGGCGAGACCTTCCCACGAAGCCGCCAGCGCATTCAGCGGGCCAAGAGGGAGCTGACCAAGGCGATCCGGGAGCTCCGACCGCAGGTGAAGTTCAACATCATCACCTTCTCCCATCAGCTCGCTCGCTTCAAGAAGGGCAAGCTCATCTCGGCGACCAAGGGGAACAAGGGGAAGGCGATCCAGTGGATCCAGCGTCTGCGGGCGAAGGGCGGGACGGCGACCGACGAGGCCCTCGTGGAAGCGCTGCAGATCCCGGAGGCGAATACGATTGTCCTCCTCGCCGACGGGGTGGTCGACAAGCCCGGCGGCGACAACCCGACCGTATCGATGATCCTGGAGCAGGTGAAACAGCTGAATCGCTTTCGCAAGATGAAGATCTACACCTTCGGTTTCGATGGGGAGGGGAAGCCCCCCCCGGGCATGCAGGTCAGCCGGAGGCTTACGCCCGAGATCCTCGAGGAGTTCCGGCAGATGATGATCAGTCTTGCCGCGGAACACGAGGGGACCTACACCTCGATCAAGTAGCCGCGCGGTGAAGGCCTTCCGATCCGCTGGATCGGGTTGGGAGCCAGTGATTCCATGTCTATCAGTAGTGGTTGTTCTGGAGGACGAGGTCTTTCCAGTCCTGCCGCTCCGGCATGATCGGCGGGGCCGGGAAATGCTCCGGCGTCGGGGTCGGCGCCGCGATCGGCTGCTCGAGATCCCGTCCGGTGACCTCGCCCCTGCGGAAGAACAAGTTGTAGATCGACCAGAACAGCTTGTTCCGCGTGGAGAGGTAGGGGAAGCGGCGAAGCATCGAGCGGACCGAGTAGAACTCGCTGTAGGCGTACATCTGGCCCTCCCGGAGCTGCTCGGGAGTCATGTTCTTCGGCTTGTAGACGATACGCCCCTGGTCGTAGAGGTCCCAGTCATAGGAGACCATCCGATCGTCGCGCAGCATCTCATACCATGTCAGGGTTCCCGGATACGGAGTCAGCACGGAGTAGGCGCACATGTCGTAGTCCGCTTCGATGTTGAACTTGACCGTCTCCTCGAAGACGGAGGGATCGTCCGTGTCGAAACCGTACATGAACAGCCCGAAGACGAGGATCCCGTAGCTGTGGATCTTTTCCAGTAGAGCATGAAACGTCTCGGGGCGATTCACGCCCTTGTGGACGCTCGCCAGCGTGTCTCTCGAGATCGATTCGAACCCGATGCTGAGCATGTAACACCCGCTGTCGGCGGCCAGCTCCAGCATGTCGTCCTTCAGCGCAAGACGGCTCGTCACTCCCGCCTGCCAGCGAATACCTCGCCCCTTCAGGGCCCTCATCACTTCCTTGGGGCGTTCGGGGGTCCCGAAGAAGTCGGCATCGTTCAGGGAGACGTGAGTGGATCCGCATATGTCGATCTCGTGCATGACTTCATCCACGGGACGGTAGCGAAACCTGAGTCCGTTGAAGAGCGACTCGGCGCAAAAGGTGCAGGCGTGGTGGCAGCCGCGGGACGTCTGGATGAAGGTGCTGTTCACGTACCGATGCTTCTTCACGAGGTCATATCGGGGGAGCGCCATCTTCTCCATCGAGTGCAAATGATTTGCTCTGTAGAGGCCCTTCATGCGGCCTTCCTCGAGGTCGTCCAGGATCCTGTCGATCACGAGCTCGACCTCCCCGATCACCACTGCATCTGCGTGATCGAGGGCCTCCTGCGGCATGAAGCTCGGGTGAACCCCGCCCATGATCACGGGGATGCCCCTCTCCCTGAACGAATCTGCGATCTCATAACCGCGTTTGACATAGCTTGTCATTGCCGAGATTCCGACGAGGTCCGCCTTCAGATCGAAATCGATGGGCTCGATGTTCTCATCCGTCAGGACTACCTCATACTTATCCTCAGGGATAACCGCGGCGACAGCCAGAAGCCCGGCGAGAGGCGAGTAGAGGGCTCGGTTCATGTAGATGGGGCGAGTGGTGAACGACTTCGTCTTCGGATTGACGAGGTGGATCATACGGGTGCGCACGGCTATCTCCTTTGCGCTGTGGGAAGGTCGGGAGGGTGGGAGCCTAGCATGAGGGTGTCGGAAGCATCAAGGAACTTCCCCACTCCTACCACGGGATCCGTCGCCGGGCTTGCGCCTGGCGGCAGGATCCGTATATGCTCGCTTCTGCTTCATGGCAACCATCAGCACTGATATCTGGGGCGAGGTCTACCGCGACCATCATCGAGGTGTCCGCGCGCCACATACGATCCTCCGGAGCGACGGTCGCCGCGAGACTTTCAAGGACGCGGGCATCTACTTCACGGCCCCCCGGGGCCCCGAGGAGGCAAAGGCCCTCGAAGGTCTAGACGGATCGATCCTGGACGCGGCCTGTGGCGCGGGGGCGTATTCGCTCTTCTTGCAGGAGAGAGGAGCAGAGGTCGTTTCCATTGATTCGTCCGAGGGGGCCATCGAGGTCTGTCGCGAACGCGGATGTCGGGACGCGCGTGTTAGGGATGTGCAGGCCATCGAACTCGAGTCTGGAAAATTCGACGCCGTGCTTCTCATGGGGTTCACGCTCGGATTGGGGAAGACCTACTCCGATCAGGTAAGCATCTTCAGAAGGCTCCACAAGGTAACCCGATCCACAGGAATCATCGTGGGGACGACGATCGATCCACTGGATACGAAGGATCCGGGACACCTTGCCTACCACGAGCAGAACCGCCAGGCGGGCAGACCCCCGGGCATGATTCGGCTGCGCGTGGAATATAAGGGGAAGATGAGTCCCTGGCTGCATGTCTGGATGATGACGCCACAAGAAGTGGGGAAGGCGGCGTTGGAGGCGGGCTGGAGTATTCGCTCTCCGGATGGAAAGCCAGTCCATGGCATCTATGTTCTGGAGAAAACCTAGCCGAGATGTTCCACATCGAATCAGACGACTCTCACCGGTGACCCCCAGCGAGCAAAACCCCGGCGACTCGCTCCGACGTGAGCTACGTCCCCTGGACGTGACGATGCTCGTCATGGGCGGGATCATCGGCGCCGGGATCTTCTTCACTCCCCAGAAGGTAGCCAGCCTGCAGCCGAGTCTTCTCGGGATCTCGCTTGCGTGGGGTATCGGCGGCGTTCTCGCTCTCACCGGCGCTCTGGTCTACGCCGAGCTTGGCGGCCTCTTCCCGCGAACGGGGGGGCAGTACGTCTTTCTGCGAGAGGCATTCGGGCGGAACGTCGCATTCTTTTATGGATGGAACCTCCTGGTCCTCGTCAGCTCGGGAGCGATGGCCATCGTCTGCGGGATCTGCGTGGAGCATCTCGACGTCGTATTCGGCCACGCGGTGGGGGATCCGACCCGGCCCTACCTTCCCCTCTGGGCGCGGGTCACGCTGTCAGCCGGCTTGATCGTCGCTCTCGTCGGACTGAACGTACGCGGCGTGAGGCTAGGGGCGAACATTCACAACGTGATCATGATCATCAAAGTCACGTGCGTGCTCTTCGTCATCGTGCTGGGTGTCGTCTGGTGGTTCAGCCCGGAATCCGCGGCGGGCGCCGGAGCGCAAGCGCCGGCGAAGATGGCCGAGGGCGTCCAATGGCGCGCCCTCGTGCCCGCCATGCTCGCCGTCCTGTTCAGCTATGGCGGCTGGGAGAGCGTGACTTCGGTCGGCGGAGAAATCCGTGACGGCGGACGTGTCCTCCCCCGAGCGATCCTCGTTGGCACGATCTCCGTGATCGCTCTCTATGTGGGCATCAACATCAGCCTCGTGGGGATCCTCGGAGTCGAGGATCTGGCGGGTGCCGAGACTCCGGTCGCCGCCGCGGCGGGCCGTGTCCTGGGGACGGGCGGCGAGATCCTGGTCGCCTCGATGATCGTCGTATCTACCCTCGGAATCTTGCACGCGTTGATGATCATGGTGCCTCGCGTCTTCTACGCGATGGCGAGGGACGGAGTCTTCTTCGAGGCGTGCGGCAGGACCCATCCGACCCGGGGGACCCCGCACGTGGCGATACTCCTCTTCGGCGGGTTCTCCCTCCTCCACATGGTCGTGGCGTCGTTCATCACGGACATCGGCCAGCTCCTCGAGGCGGCCATATTCGTGGACTGGATATTTTTCGCACTGATCGGGGGCTCGTACTTCGTCTTCCGGTGGCGCCGGCCGGACGTCGAACGCCCCTTCCGCGCTCCGTTTCATCCGTTCGCAGCCCTCACGTTTGTCGGCCTCTCCGTTGCGATCGTTCTTGGATCGCTCTGGGGTCTCCCGCCGGAACGACTGCTCATCCCTGCCGTAGCCCTCGGGTCGGGGATGCTCGTGCTCGTCGGTCGGCACCTCAAGAAACGACAATCGTTCTCGCATGAAGAAGACAGGTAAGAAATACGCTTCGTCGCGTCGCCGCGTCGTGGTCGAACCAGCCAGGAAGAAGGCGAGTGATCCCGGCGTCGGCCACTTTCCGGGGAAGGTCGCGGCCGCCACCGCCCTCCGCTGCCTCATCACGCGGGCGGGTGTCCTCACGCGCCCCGGAGGCAAGCCGCTGTCCGAGGCGATGGTCTTCGGCATCTCGGGAGGGATCGGAGCCGGCGTCTTTGCCTTTCATTACGCGAAGGAGGCGATCTCTTCCTTCTTCGTGGCGGGACGTCACCTCTGGCACGATGACCTGGCCTACCTGAAAGCCGCCGCGTCGCGATTCGGGGTCAAGATCACGATAACGGAATCCGGAGGTGCCCAGACGGCGGAGAGGCAACTCCGTGACGCCCTCGCGAAGACCCAGCCGGTGATCGCCTGGGTGGATCGGGCGTCGATGCCGTACAGCGGTGCGCCCGGTTCCCTTGAGGGCGGTGGTTACCACGTAGTGACCGTTTACGGGCTGTATGACAAACTGGGCACGGTCTTGATCGGCGATCTGGCCCGGAACCCGTTCGAGATCTCCCAGGCCGACTTTCGGAAGGCTCGAGCCCGGATCAAGAAGCAGAAGAATCGTCTCCTCTACCTCGACCGCCCCGGCGGCAAGTTCGATCTGTCGAAGGCAGTGGCGCAGGGTTTGCGAGCTTGCCGTGGCGCCCTCCTCTCCAGCAAGGGTCCGAGGAAGATGCCCAACTTCACCCTGGAGGCGTTCCGTACCTGGGGAGAGCGGATACATGGGAGCAAGGCCAAGGACGGCTGGGCGAAAATCTTCCCGGTGGGCCCAATGCTCTGGGATGGTCTCACATCAATTCATGACTTCATCGAGCACTACGGTACAGGCGGTGGTCTTTGCCGGCCGCTCTTCGCCGAATTCTGCGAGGAGGCCTCGAAGGCCCTGGGCAACGCTCGATTGCGCCGCCTCGGCAAGCGCTATGCGGATCTCGGACGCCTATGGAGCGACCTCGCAAATGCCGCCCTGACGGACGATGTTCCCCTCTTCCGGAGGGCGAAGGAGCTGCTCGCCCGAAACGCGAGTGGCGCACGCGGCGAGCCGCCCTCCAAGGATGAACGGAGGGAGATCTGGGAGCAACTGCATGATCTCCGACAGGAGGCGGCCCGGAGATTTCCTCTCCCCGAAAAGCAGGCGGAGGAGTTTCGAGCCGACCTGCAGCGGAGGATCCTCGCGATTCATGAGAAAGAAGTCTCGGCGGCGAAGGAGATGCGGAAAGTCGTCGGATAGGCCGAAAACAAAAAGCCCCCCGTCCAAGATCGGACGAGGGGCATCTCGTAATCTTACCGGAGACGGCCGGCTTTACTTCCTTTCCAACCGAATATTGTCTATGAGGACTCTTCCATCGCTGCCGCCCTGGTGGATGATACGGAGCGCGAGAATGTCACCCAAGGCTGCATCTCCGGCGGGCTTGAACTTCGACAGGTCAAGTCGAAAATCCTGCCACTTTCCGGACGTTGAGATCGCGGAATGAAACCCGGTCCGGTTAAGCGTTCGCGCCCCGCCCCTGCGGCCGCCCCTTCCCCCTCGACCGCCGCCATCTCCGCCGCCTCCCCATCCGAGGCCCCCCTCCTCGCAGTCCAGCAGAATCCGGAGCTGAGGAGCCTTCTTCGAGTCCTTGGCCCGTACGGAAATGTTGAGATATCGATACTCCTTGGTGACCTTTCCCGATAGATCATCGAAGCTGATGTAGCTGAAATCACTACCGGTACGCCACTCCAGGGAGTGTTCCCCTTCGCGGACTGTTCCGTCTTTGCGCGAGCCCTTCAGGACCTTCGTGTTCAGGCCGTACCCTGACGCCCCGCGCCAGCGTGCTCCTCTGCCGTCCCCACCGCCATCGGACTCGTCCTCGTCCTTTTGTTTCTTCTCCTCGAAATCGTCGATGACGAAGTAGAGCTCCTTGACGCAAACGTCATGCAGATCGCGCAGCGTCTTGCCCGAGATCGTCCCTTCGAACCTGTCCATGACCTTCTCTGCGGAGGAGATCGCCTTGCGCCAGCTCCCTTTCTGGATCAGGGACGAGATCTTGTCCGCCGCTATGCCCCCTTGAGCTTCCTGATAGCACCGCTCCGCAGCCTCTCGTTGCTCGCCCTCGGGCGCGCTCTTTCGGAGCTTGCGGAAGATCCTGTCGGCGGCCTTGTAATTCTGTTCCACGAGGAGCTCCACTCCGCGGGCGTAATCCTCGCCCATGCCGGAGTCCTCGAACTTCGGGGTCGGGATCGGAGGGATTTCAGCCTCCTCCGAGGCATGTGTCCCGGGGGCGAGACCGATGATAGAGATCGATAAAATGATCAGGATGGATGGGATCAGCATGAACCGACGCATGATTGTCTCCTACTCGGCATGATGGATCTGGAATACCCGCTCTACCCGGACTCCCCGGACGGCTTCCGGAGCTTACATTAATATAGACAACCCGGAATGCGCCCTGGGGGACCTGGGAAACTGGAATATTCGTGAGGGAGGTTACTAACCCATCCTGTCTGATACCGAAGTGTTACAATTCTCGGATTCATCCCGCATCGATCTGACCTACTCGCCGAATTGGCAGTGGAAGAGTCTTCCCGGTCTTCCCCTTCTCTTCACCACGATGAAAGCGTTGTCGTAATCGGCCTCGGCGATCTCGGGGGGCGGAGGGGCTCCCAACTCTTCGATGATGAGAGGGAGGGTGTGCGAGTGACCCACCACGAGAACCACCTCTCCCTCGTGCCGCTTCAGGATGTCCCTGGCCACCTTCCTGGCATGTGATTCGGCCTCCCCGGACGAGATGACGATCACCGTTCCCTGCAGACCCAGGGCGCTGGCGAGCGGCGCGGCGGTCTGGCGAGTGCGTTTGAGCTGCGTATGGTAGATGGCCGAGACGCCAGCGCCTTTCGCCACATCGACGAGAGCCCGGGCTCGAGCCTGCCCGGCCGAAGTCAGGCCGGGGTTGCGGCCGGTTTCCTTCTCCGCGTGTCGCACGAGCAGGACGGTCGTCGTAGGCGAACAACAGCCTCCGATGAAGATCAGGACGGCGGCGGCCATCGTGGTCCGAGCCCCGGACATGCCGGCCGTCCAAGCGCTATTCATACTCAGGCTCCTCCAAGTGATCGAGCTCCGCGGTGCTCGAGCTACCAGTACTGTTCCATGTTGAGCCGCTCGACGAGGCGGTTCCACGGGGCGAGTCGGGCCTTCCACCGCAGTCGCCTTAGTTCGGAAAGCAATCCGAGGTCTCTCAGCGGGGCAGCCTGCTCCTTCTCGAGCATGGTGAGCTGAGAGAGCGCCTTTTCCTCCTTCCCCTTGTCGATGGTGTTCTCGACACTCACCAGATGGTCCAGGAGTTTGCATCGGACCTTGATGGGCTCCAGCCTCGCCGTGATCTTCTCGTCGACCGTGAGCTGGTATCGCCGGACGGTCTTCTCGAATTTAAAGATCTTCTCCGAGACGTCTCCATGCTCCTCCAGTCTGAACTTCTTCGGAAGGGAGTGCACTTCCAGAAACTCTGCCATGACCTCGGCTATCTGCCCCCGCATTACCCCGAGCACGACCGGTCTCTGCCGTTCGTCGAGCCCTTGCAGGTACTTCTCCCGGAAGCCGGCATACGTCTCTAGCTTGCTTTTCAGGAACGATTCGGCGAGGGAGCCCGCTTCGTCCGCTCTCCGTTCGCCCTCACCTGTCAGGAAGGAATAGATCTCCTTGAACTTGAACACGCGGAGAGCATCGTACTTCGCCACGACGGCGCGCTCGATGAGGCGGCGTGCGAAGTTGGTCCCGGGACGCATCCCGAGCGATTCCTCGAGGCCGTCGAGAGTGGTCAGCGAAGCGAGGACCTGCTCGTTGAAGTCCGGAATTACCGGATCGATGATGCGGAAGAGAAGCTCGTCGTCGTACGCCGGGTGGCAGTGCCACAGAATCGCCTGGCAGAGGGCGGCGGAAAAGATCGTCTCTCTCCAGAAGGGTTGATCCAGCGAGAGGATGCAAGGGTGAACGCGGAGAGCGCCCCAGGATGGATTCCCCGTGATGAGTTGGGATTCCCCTCCGTCCCCGAGCTTGACCTCCACGGTCTCGGGCAAGGCGGTCGGTTGCGCCTCGGGGAACCTGGAGAAGAAGTCCGTGAGGAGCAACCGCGTCGTCTCGCCTGCAAGTCGCCCATCCATTTCCAGTGACGTGGGGCCGGTCCGGATCGCGATCGCCTTTACCTCTCCCTCCGCGGGGCCGGAATTCCTTTCAATCTCCTGGAATCGATTCTCGATGGGTATCCGGATACCCCTCACCCTGCCGGCCGTGGCGTAGTTGTCCGTGAGGTTCATCATCTCGAGCAAGAGCATCAGGTAGACGTTTGCCGTCGGCTCCCGCCTGTTGAAGATCTCGAGTTTGATCGGTTGCTGGGTGCACGTGAGCCGGCAGGATATACGTACCGGCTTTCCCCGGGCCGCCTTCCTCGACGACTCTGCGAAGAGCCTGGGCCTCGTGTTGGTTGGCGTCAGATTGTAAAGAAGGTAGCGGAATCCGGCGAACCGGGCGTAGGACTCGACCTGCACACGGATGAAGGGATCGTCATCCTTCAGGGAGCCGATCCATCCCCCTTCCCGCCCGAAGACGGCGTTGACCACCAGGATCGGCACGTTTTCACCGTCTTCCTGAGTAACGCAGGCCATCAGGAGGACGCGGATCGTCCTTCCCTTCGGGGAGACCAGGTCGAGCATGGTGATGGACTTCGAGAGCATGAAGTCGAAGGCGCTGGCGTCCTGGCTGCCTCCGAGGAAGCAGCAGATGAAGAACTCCCGGATGCTGCTGAGATCCCTCCGCGGGTCGCGCCTCCAGATCTCCACGCGGGCGTGACCCTTCGGAGGAAGGATTCGTGTGTCTTCGGTCCCCGCCACCGCCTCCACGACACGCCGTTTCTTGAAGCTGGTGACCTTGAAGGTTCGCCTGTACCGGGGATCGTCGAAGAGGGCGATCCCGAGCCGTGAATGGGTATCCATCGCCTCGGCCTCCCGTTCCCTCAGAGCTTCCGGGAAGCGGTCGGGTTCTCGCATCATCCATTCCAGGCAGCGGAGCTTGGCATGTCTCTTGACGATCCGGGAGACCGTGACCAGGACGAGGTAGAACCCGCCCGTGGCGAGCGGAACCAGCGGCGTTGGCGTCTCCATGGCAACCATCATTCCCGTGACGAAGATGATGGCGAGGTACTGGACGACCCGTGTCTCGAGGTCCACCAGGACCCCGAACAGCTTCACGAGCGTGCAGACCAGGAAGGTATTGATGAGGAGAAGGAAATGCCCCGACAGAAGCTCTGGCCAGAAGAGGGAGAAGACCAGTCCCGGCAACGAGAGGACGAGCCCGAGGGCAGAGGCATATTTCAGGAAGAAATTGGCACGAACGATCAGACGATTTAGTCTTCGGGAGGATTCGGCGCGGCTTGCGAGGGCGTCGTACGGTAGATCCCGCGCTGGGATCTCACGGAGATACCGGTCGAGCTCCGCGTAGGTCGGAGATCCGAGTCGCATACCTCTTTTCAGATCTAGAAGAGCTCGCCTTCGAGGTCATCGAGGATTGGGTTTTCGGAGGCGAGCTTGGTCTGGAGCACCTGCATCTCCTTGACCGCCTCGGACTCCGCGTGGATCTCCATCAGCTTGACCATCTTGGCGTCGATCTGTTCCAGACGATGGGCGAGGACCCGCGCCATCGCATAACAGATCTTGTAGGCAGGGAGGCTGTCGCTCTTGAGCATCTGGTGGAAGACGCTCTTCCGGATCTTGTAGACCCGCGTCAATTCGAGGGCGACGGCGGATGCGCTGCGGGGCGAATCGGTGATCAGGGACATCTCTCCGAGGATCGCGAACTTCCCCAGGGTGGCGATGACCAGTTCCGCTCCGTCCTTGCCCTTCTTCCTGATCTCGACGGAACCGTCCCGGACGATGTAGAGAGCATCTCCCGGATCCCCCTCGTCGCAGATGCGCTCGCCCGCGAGCAAGTCCACCTCCTCGACGAACTCGTTGAGCTTCCCTGCCTCCTTCTCGTCGAGGGATCGGAACAGCATGAAGTCGGAGAGTCTTTCTTCCTCGCTTGGTTGCGACAACGTCCAGCCTCCTCAAAGGGTGTTGAACCGCAGATGGTAAGGCGCGCCCTGGACTCCATCAAGGCATCCGGTCTGGATGAAGACCCATCGTAGGTCCTTATCCTGGACCGGTCGAGCGGAGGAGCCTACAATTCGGGGGAAAGAATTCGGGGGAAAGGAGATTCCACCATGGATAGATTGACTCGCACGATCGCTATCGCAATGTCCTATCTGCTCTTGATCGCCATGGTCCCCGCGTGCCAGGGCGGGGGCGGAGGCCACTCCGGTTCTTCTCCGGCTGCACCGACAGGTGTCGCCGCTTCCCCGGGGGACGGCGAGGTCACGGTGACGTGGAGCGCCGCGAGCGGCGCGACCTCATACAACCTCTATTTCTCTTCTTCGCCCGGAGTGACCGAGGCGAACTACAGCTCGCTTCCCGAAGGGATGCGGGTGGTCGGCGTGACGAGTCCGCACATCCAGTCAGCGCTCACCAATGGGACCATCTATTATTTCGTCGTCACGGCCCTGAACGGATCCGGGGAGGGCTCAGAATCGACGGAGGTCCAGGCGACGCCGGCGGTCGGTCTGCCAACTCCGCCCGCGGTAGTGGCGGCGTCGCCAGGCGATAGTGAAGCGACGATCACCTGGAACCTGGTGGTGGGGGCGACGTCCTACTCGATCTATCGCGCCACGGCGCCGGGAGTGACCAAGTCCAACTATACCTCGCTTCCGGGAGGCACCCTGATCGCCGGGGTCGGCAGTCCGCATCTCGACTCGCTTTTGCTGAACGGGACGACCTACTACTACGTGGTCACAGCGACCAACGTGACGGGCGAGAGCGCCGAATCGATGGAGGTCTCCGCGACTCCTGTCTCCGCGGCGACGAACCCGGTGACGGAGGACGCGACCGCCGTGATGGCCGACTCGGCGCGTCTCAACGGAAGCTTTACCAATCCGAGCGGTTTCACCACGACGATCTGGTTCGAATTCGGTACGACTCCCTCGTACGGCTCGACCACCCCGACGGAGGTCTTTGCCGCGGTAGGCCCGATCACGGTGTTCGCCGACCTTACCGGACTGGGGGGCGGCACGACCCATTATTTCCGGCTCGCCACGCAGAACTCGGGCGGAACCTTCAACGGGGGGGCCAAGAACTTCACCACTTTCGCCAGCCGTGTGACCCTGGCGACCGGGTTGGACGCTGCCGTGGAGCTTCAGGTCGATGCAACCCACGTCTACTGGGTCGAGATCTACGGTGATGTGGTCAAAAAAGTGCCGCTGAACGGTGGGCTCCCGACCGTCGTCGGGACCGTCGCGATGGGCGGCAATAACGCGAGCCTCGACATCGACTCCATGGATGCCTACTGGTCGGATTATGCCAACGTATGGCAGACGCCTCTGAGCGGCGGGCCGGTGCAGCCGATCCTGACGGGCCGCCCGAACATCTTTCACATCTACCGGTACGGAACGGACCTTTACTGGTGGGAGGAGTGGGCAATCATGAAGGTGGACCTCACGTCGAGTGCAACGTCGACCATCGTGACCGGCCCATCCCTCTTTCAGGGCCGAGTGGCCGTCGATACGGCAGGGGTTTACTGGACCGACATTTTCGGCGGGACGGTAAGCACGAAGGATCATTCCGGCGGCCCCGTCGTCACGCTGGCCGTCGGCCTGGATCGACCGCTCCACCTGCTGCTGGATTCCGGCGTGCTCTACTGGTCGGAAGACACGAAGATCCAGAGCATGCCGGCAAGCCGGGGAGTCCCCACCCTCCTGGTCTCCGGGATCGATCCGACGAGTCTTGCCAAGGACTCGACGCACATCTACTGGGCAAACTCTCGTACCGAGATCAGGAAGGTCGATCTGAGCTCGAGCCTCATCGATATGATCGTGGTCGGCGAAACCGACATCGTCGACATCGAAGTCGACGCCACGAGCGTCTACTGGCTGGTCGGCGGCAGCACCTTCTTTCCCCCCCTCGGCACCCTCGAGAAAGCGCCGAAGAACTAGCTCAGGCAGGTCTCTCTCGCCGAGGCTCTCGCAAACTCGCTTCCCGGTTCCGGACGGCCACGGCGCACGCTAGGATACACCCCCCACCATGAGCAAAGCCAAGCGCCCCTCCGCCACCAGTATCTGGCGGGCCTTTCGAACGATCGTCTGGCCCCGGCGCCGGCTGCTGCTGTTCGGGCTCCTCCTCATCTTCATCAACCGCCTGTGCGGACTCGTTCTTCCGACGTCGACGATGTCGGTCATCGATGAAGTCATCCCCAACAAGAATACCGATCTGCTCATCCAGATTCTCGTCATCGTCGGCGCGGCTGTTGCCATCCAGGCGATGACCTCCTTCGTGCTCACTCGCATGCTGAGCGTGCAAGCCCAGCATCTCATCGCGGAGCTTCGGAAGAAGGTGCAGCGGCACGTGCTGCATCTACCCGTGGGGTATTACGACAGCGTCAAGTCGGGCGAGCTGGTCTCACGCATCATGTCCGATGTGGAAGGTGTCAGAAACCTCGTCGGCACGGGGCTCGTCCATCTTGTCGGAGGGTTTCTGACGGCCGCGATCGCTCTTGTCCTTCTTATCCGCATTGACCCCAAGCTGACCGGGGTCGCGATCATTCCCCTGATCTTCTTTGCTGGGATTTCTTTGTTCGCGTTCAAGAAGATTCGCCCCATTTTCCGCGAGAGGGGGAAGATCAATGCCCGCGTCACGGGCCGACTCGTCGAATCCCTCGCCGGGATTCGCGTGATCAAGGGATTCAATGCGGAGGAGAATGAGAAGAAGGCGTTCGCCGAAGGTATCGACGAGATCTTCAACAATGTTCGCAGGACGATGACGACCACGAGCCTCGTCACCAGCCTGGCCACTCTGCTCATGGGCGCTGCGAGTGTCTCCATCATGGGCGTCGGTGTGACCCAGATCATCGACGGCGCTCTCACCGTGGGCGAGTTCTTCGCCTTCACGTTCTACCTCGCGTTCCTCGTGACCCCGATCATCCAGATGTCGAACATCGGCACTCAGATCACGGAGGCCTTCGCCGGTCTCGACCGCACTGAGGAGATCCTGAACCTGGAACTAGAGGGTGAGGAGAAGGAGCGGACCCACGTCTTCGGAACTCTGGAGGGGGAGATCCGCTTCGAGAACGTCTCCTTCAGCTATGCCAGCGGCAAGGAGGTCCTGCACGAAGTCGACATGATCGCACCCGCCGGCACCGTGACGGCCTTCGTCGGCAGTTCGGGCTCCGGCAAGACCACGATGGCGGGCCTGGCGGCGGCCTTTCTCAAGCCGAAGAAGGGAGTGGTGCGCGTGGACGGGCAGGATCTCAGCTGCGCCACGCTGGACAGCTACCGGAAGCAGCTGGGCCTTGTGCTCCAGGACGACTTTCTCTTCGAGGGGACGATCCGGGAGAACATCCGATACGCCAAGTCCACGGCGTCCGATGATGAGCTTCAAAATGCGGTCGATGCGGCCCACGTTCGCGAGTTCGCCAGCGAGTTCGAGGACGGGCTGGATACCCTGATCGGCGAGAGAGGGGTCAAGCTCTCCGGAGGCCAGCGCCAGCGGGTGGCGATCGCCCGAGCGCTGCTCGCCAACCCACGAGTCCTCGTGCTCGACGAGGCCACATCCAACCTCGATACCCAGACCGAGGCCTATATCCAGGAGAGCCTTGCGCACCTCATGAAGGGCCGAACCACTCTCGTCATCGCCCACCGCCTGAGCACGATCCAGAGGGCCGACCAGATCATCGTTCTGGAGGCGGGCCGGATCGTGGAGCGGGGAAAGCACGCCGAGCTGCTCGCCCGCAAAGGTCGATATTTCGAGCTCTACACGTATCAGGCTCGTATCTGATCTTGAGCGGACTGGGCGTCCGGAGCCTTCCGGTCTGCCCTCAGAGAGACCAGTCGAGGTCGTCCGGAAACTCCATCTCCAGCGTCGCCGGGTCGGGGAACTGGAGGGAGCAACTTCTGACGGCCGGCTTGATATCGTTCAGGAAATCCTGCATCACCTCGCCGGAATCCCGCCTCTTCAGCCCGACCTCCATCGCGTAGCGGTTGCCCTCTGTCTTCGGGCGACCGAACGAGAGGAGCCCGATCCGCAGCCACTTGGCGAAGATGGGCTTCTTCTCGTCCTCGAACTCTCCGGACTGCGAGAGCTCCACGACGATCCGCTCGCCGAGGTCCTGGTGTCCCGCCTCTTCCTTGAGGATCTTCTGGATCGTATTGCGGTAGGGGTGGAAGGAGCAGTCCTGGTACTCCTGGAGCTGCCAGAATCCTCCCCGGTCGTAGAGGAACTGCGCCATGGCCAGCTCGTACCAGGACTGGGCAAAGGGGATCGGCTTCTTATCGAGGCGCGCGTTGACGACGGGCTCGACGGATTCTCCGGTGAACTCCTCGTACTGCTTGACCACCGCCTCGTAGTGCTCCATCTCCTCGCGGATGTGCCACGTCATGAACTTCAGCCACTTGAGTGACGGTACGAACTGGAGTCCGTAGCCGAACATCAACGCCGCCGCCAGCTCGCGGTAGGCCTGGCTCTCCATCATCTGTATCAGGGTCTTTCGGTACTTGGGATCGTTCCAGAGCTCTGGGGTCGCGGCTTCTTCCGTCATCTTGTCCTCCACAGTAGATGGTCTTCTTCGTTCATCCCGCGGCTCTTCTCGCTTCCAGCACGAGACGAAGCCGGTCGAGGGATCGCCGGAGATCCGCCTGATCATGCCGGATCATCTCGGAGAAGACGGCGTCCAGGAATCGCTCCATCCGGCGGACCTCGCGGATCGCGACGCGCCTTCCCGCCGGAGTGAGCCTGTGAATCTTGACGCGACGATCCCGGTCGTCCGATCTGACCGATATGAGCCCACTTCGCAGGAGGCGCCGCGTGATCCCGGTGACATTTCCTGCCGTCACCAGTAGAGCCTCCGAGAGGGCTCCCGTCCTCATCCCATCCGGGTGGCGCAGGAGCTGCGAGAGCACGTCGAACTGGGGGAGCGTCACGGAGGAATCCTGGTGAAGTCCCCGCACCTCCCGGAGCAGGAGGTGATTGCACTTCGCCAGGCGGATCCAGAGCCCCGCGCCTTTCTCGGAGATTCTCATGGGATGGCGGCCGTCGCTTCCAGCTCCAGCTTGGCGCCTGCCTCCAGCAGTCCCCGGACCTCGACGAGCGTCATCGCAGGAAAGTGCTTCCCCATTCGACGGCGGTAAGCATCCCCGACCGCCTTGATGCCCTCCAGGTATTCCTTCCGATCGAGGACATAGATCGTGAGGCGGGCGATGTGATCCGGCGCGCCACCGGCCTTCTCCACGACGGCGATGACATTTCCCAGCGCCCGATCGAATTGCTCGGCGAAGCTGTCGCCGACGACTTTCTGATCCCGGTCCCAGGCGACCTGCCCCGAGACGAAGAGCTGCCGTGCCCCCGCAGGGGTCAGGATGCCGTTGGAGTACCCTTTCGGGGCTCCGAGCTGCTCCGGATTGATGATCTCGAGAGGCATGGAGATATTTTATACATAAACTAATTCCATGTCACGTCTCTTCTCGGAGGCAGGTAGGAGCTTGTGGCCCTCGTTCGTCCCGCTATCCTTCCCGCATGCCCTCCAAGCCATGGCACCGATACCCAGCTCTTGGCGGAGTCCTCTTCGTCGGCCTTCTCGCCACGGCGGCGATGGGACTGGCGCGCCTCCCCTGGCTGGTGAGTCTCCGGATCAGCCCTCTCGTCGCGGGGATCGTCCTCGGCATGATCGTCGCGAACACCCTGCGCTCCCGGATCCCCGCGGCCTGGAGGCCGGGGATCCTTTTCATGGCGAAGCGAATCCTTCGCGTCGCCATCATTCTCTACGGCTTTCGGCTCACGATGCAGCAGGTCGCGGACGTCGGGCTGGCGGGCCTCTCCGTCTCGGTGGTGATGCTCTCGAGCACGTTCCTGCTGGGCGTCCTCTTCGGGCTGAAGGTCCTGAGGATGGATCGGGACACGGCCCTGCTAACCGCCTCGGGGGCATCGGTCTGCGGAGCGGCCGCCGTGCTCGCCACGGATTCGGTGCTGAAGGCGGAGCCTCACAAGGGGGCAGTGGCCGTCAGCACGGTCGTCCTCTTCGGCACGATCGCGATGTTCGTCTATCCTCCGATCTACGCCTCGGGCATCCTCGGGATCGATCCCGCGACCTTCGGCATCTACGTGGGCGGGTCCGTGCATGAGGTGGCCCAGGTCGTCGCCGCGGGGAGCGCGATCGAAGGGGCGGTCGACAACGCCGTGATCGTGAAGATGACACGGGTGATGCTCATCGCACCGATGCTGATCATTCTCGGGCTCGTCCTCTCCGGAGGGAGGGGGACCGGCGAGGATGAAAGCGGTGGCGTGCGAGTCGTCATTCCCTGGTTCGCCGTCGGCTTCGTGGGTGTTGTCGCCTTCAACTCGCTACACCTTCTGCCCGACGCTGTCACCCGGGGCTTGATTCAGTTCGATACGTTCCTCCTGACCCTGGCGATGACCGCCCTCGGTCTGGAGACCACCATCGATAAATTCAAGCAGGTCGGCCTCAAGCCCTTCTACCTGGCCCTGGCGATGTTCGGCTGGCTGTTAGTTGCCGGCTACTTCGTCACCCGAGCGGCCTTGCATCTCTTCTGACCGAGCGAGTTCAGATGGAATCATGGGGAGGGGAAAAATCCGGCCCGCTGGACCCGGCGGGACCGGTCGGCGGCCTCAGGAGCGATCTTGAGCGATCCACCACTCCCGGAAGATCTTCAGGCGGGGCAACGCCTCCTTGTCCCGGGTGCGCCCGGATGCTTCCTTGCTGCGGATGATGTCGTCGAGGTGGCACACCCGGATGCCCTCTATCGTGAGTGAACGCTTTTCGGCCTCGGCGAACGACTCGATGCCGTCCGGGGCGAATACGAGGTCGACGTCGAAGGGTCCGTACCTGATCTGCACGAAGTCCTTTCCGCGCTCTATCTCTTTCGAATGGTCGGGCGTGATAGGGAATCCTAGATCGAGGAGCGCGGCGACCACGGCTCGACCGTTCTCGGGGCTCTTTTCCACGAAGAGGTCGGCGTCCTGGGTGGTGTCGGGATAGCCAAGAATTATTGCCCCGGACTTGCCCAGGAATAGATACTTGGCCTTGTGGCGATCGAACGCCTTCGCGAGCTCCTGGGCCTGTGGGTACTCAAACCGGGCGGCCATAACCTAGCCAGGCGGGAAGGTACTCCTCACACCACTGACGGTATTCGATCATCGTGTCGAATGACCGGTATGGCGAGTCGTCGAGTACGGGTTTATATGTATAGATAAAGGCGTAACGCATTCGCTCTTCAAGGCTGCGACGTGCCGCCGCCTCGAAGTCTCTGATCCACTCCGCACGGGTCGCGTTTTCCATGCACCTAGCGTATCATGCACCAGGGAGCGACTCCAGTAGTTGCCCCCCCCATCGCCTGCCAGCGACGTTCCGCCACGCTTGGCTGGCATTGCCAGGATGAAAATGGTCTCCTATGTGGAACCCGGTCAAATCAAGGAGGTAGGAATATGTCGGTGAAGCCCGTTCCGGATGGATTTCATTCGGTCACGCCGTATCTAGTCGTCGAGGATGTGAATGCGCAGATCGAGTTCATGAGCAAGGCCTTTGGCGCAGTGGAGACGGAAAAAATTCAGGGTCCCGATGGCGCCGTCCAGCATGCAGAGGTCAAGATCGGCGACTCCTTCATCATGCTGGGTCAAGCGAGGGATCAGTACAAACCGATGCCAACGTGCCTCTACCTCTATGTGGAGGATATGGAAGCGCTGTACAAGAGTAGCTTGGCGGCCGGCGCGGAATCGATCATGGGGCCGACCGACATGTTCTACGGCGATCGGAACGCAGGCGTCAAAGACCCCCAGGAAAATCTCTGGTGGATCGCCACGCACATCGAGGACGTATCTTCCGAGGAGCTACAGCGACGGGCCAGCACCCAACAACTTGGGAACGAATAGGGAGTCGCGAAAGCCACGGGCTCTTGCTTCGTGACGAAGGCCGTCGAGGTTGCACCGTCTCTCCGGGCCGTTTTCTTGGCTCTGGACGGCCGACACCGCCCGGAGAATAGGCCGGTCTTCGCTCTCGACGCTCTCTTCTTGGGCCGTTCATTCGGGTCCTCGTGGGGGGGGGCGGGACACGTACCTTCGACCGCTTCTGGCCGTCTCACGGCCCCCAGTTCCGCCTTCAATACGAAACGACCCATGGCCGCCATAAAACCATACAGACAAGGTAGTTCCGTGATTTCCTCGACCTCTTGCCGGTCACCGCTGACGGTGCGCTCGAGGCAGGGCAGTTGACGCGGCCTGACCGGGCCTGTATCCTCAGGAATCCACTCCCCCCCCTGGCTCCAGAAGCGTAGCTGAATCAGGCCCGATTGGGGGAAATCTCCCTTGCCTACGCGGGTTGTCACTTCCGCTCTGAGAATTGAGGTATTCCATAGAAACAG
>JAPUJT010000055.1 GCA_027296055.1 Planctomycetota bacterium
GGGGGAAAGCTCAAGAACCTCCTCATGAGCCGGGTCCCGACCGAATCCACCACCGGCTCCAACGGCCACGGTCGCGGCGTCGGCCGCTCCGTAGGCTCACCGAGCAACGTGATCATCCAGTCCTCCGAGCCCGTATCCGAGGAAGATCTGCTTGCGGCCTTGAGGGAGCTTTGCGCGGACGAGGGGCTTGAGTACGGTATCGTCGTGCGAAAGAACTTCTCCTCCGGACGCTCCCGTGGCGGCGACCGCATGGCTGCCTACCGCGTCTACGCGGAGGACGGAAGGGTAGAGCCTTCCCGAGGCCTCACCTTCGATGGAG
The DNA here is from genome assembly GCA_027296055.1 of Planctomycetota bacterium. Lineage (GTDB taxonomy): Bacteria > Planctomycetota > JAPUJT01 > JAPUJT01 > JAPUJT01 > JAPUJT01. The sequence goes on from JAPUJT010000055.1 coordinate 320, forward strand.
TGACCATCGCGCTGCTCAAGGACATCGAAGCCAGCGGCGAATCCAACCACGCCACCCACTTCAGCTCCGGCTCGGTATCCGTCGTCGCCCCATCCGTCCTGATAGAGGAGATGGATCTCCGGAAGCCCCCTCCCCAGACGGACAAGGGCCGCTACCTCCCGCATCCCGCATTCGAGTAGCAAGAGAGATCGGGGGACACACACTCAACTATCCCGCGTCAAGTAAGTGTCCCGCTAATCGCTTGATTCGTGTGGAGCGAGACAGTGCAATGGGGCTCGTATCTGAAAAAAACCCTTCGAGAGGAGTGTAACCGTGGCTGATAGTCGCCCTGTCTTTTCCGCCCACGACGGCTGGATCATCGACATCTTCACTTCCATCGCTCTGGGGGGGGTGGCCGCCTTGGTGCTCTCCGAGACCTACAAAGCCATCTTTCGCTTCCGGGAGGAGTCTGCTGGCGGAGGCGTCGCGGGCCTTCTGGCGGCTATCTTCGCCGTCTGGGCCTTGACCCGCCTACGCAAAGCGAGGGCGGCGAGGGATGTGGAGGCCTCCGCTAATGGCGAGGCCGATGCTCCGCCGGCCGGCCGCGCTCGCAAGAGCGGTCGTTAGGAGATCGGGGGACACACACTTAACTATCCCGAGTTTAGTGAGTGTCCCTTTGATTCCACGTAGATGAATGCTCTGCCGGTTGTTCCCGCCGTTGTGGGCCTGAAGTTCCGCCAATTTCGTGGCGAGTCGGACCTGCCGCTACTGACCCGCGTGATAGATGCCTGCCGGGACGAGGACGGTCTGGTGCGAGTGTTCTCTCCGGAGGATCTCGCCCAGCAGGTGGCGCGCCAGGCAAATATCGACCCTCTCGAGGACTACGTGGTCGCCGAGGTCGAAGGCGCAGTCGTCGCCTGGGGGAGCGCGGACTACAGACAGGAGGTAGACGGGGCCTGGGTATTCTACCTGAGCGCATGGGTCGTCCCTGCGTGGCGACGGAGGGGAATCGGTCGCGCGATCCTACGGTGGCAGGAAGAACGCATGCGCGAAAGAGCGACCCGGATCCAGGACACCGGACCCCGATTCCTTCAGGGGTGGGCCTGGGAATCTCAGTCTGCGAAGAACGAGTTGCTCGTGAGCGAGGGATACTCCCCCTTCTCATTCTACGCATACATGGTGCGTCCTACGCTGGAGGACATCCCCGATACGTCCCTGCCCGATGGGATCGAGGTGCGCCCGGTACGTCCCGAACACTACCGGACAATCTTCGAGAGCGAGAACGAGGCGTTCCGCGATCATCCCGGACACAGCGAAGGCACCGAGAACGACTTCGATGCATTCACAAAGGAGCCCACGTTCGATCCAAGCCTCTGGCGAGTGGCCTGGGACGGTGATGAGGTCGCCGGGATGGTGCGCAGCTTCATCCGGGAGCCGGAGAACGCGGAGTTCGGCCGGAAGCGCGGCTATGCGGAGAGCATCAGCGTTCGCCGACCCTGGCGCCGAAAGGGAGTCGCCCGGGCGTTACTCGGGATGAGCCTCCACGCTCTGCAGGAGCGCGGCATGGAGGAGGCCGCTCTCGAAGTAAGTCTCGCGAATCCGAATGAGGCGCTAACCTTGTACGAAAGTGTCGGATTCGAAGTGACGAAGAAGATCACCAGCTACCGGAAGCCGCTGGCGAGGAGGAGGATTGATGCAGAACGGACCTAGTCGAAGTGCGCTTCGGGGCACTCTTATTCGGTCGCTTGCCAAGATCGCTCCATGGATAGCAGTCTGCATCATCGCCATCCTCGGCTGCTCCGCGTCTCCTGGCCTTGAAGATGCCGTGATGGAGAGCTACCAAGGGGGCTGGCCCTTCCGGGATGGGTCGATTCGGCTTCTTGCTGCCGAAGCTACCGTGAGGGCAGAAGTATCGAGTGCCTGGCTGGGGTCGTAGAAACGAGGATAGACAGACTGGATGCCACGGAGGTCGGCTATGGTCTGGAATTGGCGTACATCGTCCTGGTGAAGCACTCCGGACAATGGCAGAGCCCGACGGGGCGTGTCACGAGGATGAAATACCCAGGGGATGATCGTGAGTCGCTTCACCAGGAGTTGTGGTTTGAAGAGGGGAAGGTCGAGATCGACTACTGGCGCAATCACGCGTCCGGAGAGGAAGAAATCAAGGTCTCGGGTAGGGAATTCGACCTGGCAGACGGACGGACATTCCTTGTCGACATGGCCAGGGATGTCGGGATGCCAGTTCAAGTCAACGCGAGGCTGGAATAATCAGTATCGCGGCAGGTCCATGTCGAGGGTGCATGGGGCATCTATGGCATCTATGAATGGTACCCCCTCTTGCCAGTCAACGCAGGATGGATATGGGGCCCCATCAGTCCCATTGAGTATCTGTTTCTCTGGTCCTCCCTCGATGACGAAGAAACAGAGCTCGTCCGGTTTCTTCGTCTGGCGCCAACTCGAGAGATCGTTCGCCCCTCACACATCGCAGGATGGGAGGAGCGCGCCTGTTCCATTCCGCTTATCACCGGAGATATGCGGTTCCAGGACGGGGAAGGAGGATGTCTGTATGCGCTGGTCGGTACCGGCGACGAGCGGGAATCTCACTGGCGGCACTCCTATCTCTTTCTCGTGAGGCTTGGAGATGGGACGAACATACCCATGACCAGAGAAGAGTCCATCAGCTCTCCCACGTCCGACGAGGTGCGCGTGCATCAGAGGATAATCTGGAAGGGCCATGACGTGACTATAGACTACAAGACGGGTCCTTCCCCCGCGAATGAATCATTGGAAGTTTCCGGTCGGCAGTATGACCTTGGTTTGGGGCGACTGTTTCTGCTCGATCTGTCGGGACCGCTTCCCGTGATAGAGCAATTGTCGGCAGGCCTGGACGAAGTGTCGGCGGTCCTTAAACCCAAGAACGATGGCAACAGCTTCAGGTTGACGGGCATGGGGGAACACTTGGGGAGTGGTCTTGTTCATGCTGCTGAAGGCCTGACGCGTGCCGCTGTAACGAATCTCGAGAGGAGCGAACCCCTGGTTTATGCCATCCTGGGAGGCCGGGAAAGGATACCTTCTCCCGAACCCAAGTAGCGTGACGGCAGGCTCTGCCGATCCGGAGCGCGAATACCGGACTATCCCGACTCGAGCGAGTGTCCCCCTATGTCGATTGATTCTCTACGGCATGGGGAGCTTGCCGCGGAAGGCGGCGACGACTTCGGAGGCGAGGAACTCCTGGACGTTCTCCAGGGAGCAGTTCGGGTCGTGCGAAGGTACCTCCTCCGCTCCCTTGCACTGTCAGAACGTGGCGGCCTTCTCGAAGGTCTGGATATCGACCCGGTCGACATGATGCTCGCGGGCGTAGTCGGCGACCTTCTTGATCACCAGCTCGCGGACGAACGGGATCGGGATGCGCTTCAGCCGTCCCTGCACCTCCTCGGTGCACTTCACATCCGTTCCCTCCAGGGTGCGCTCTTCCGGCTCCACCTCGGGCGGATGCTCGCAGGTCTCCGGCACGAGCCGCTGGAGCTGACGGGCGAGGAGGGTGACGACGGCCTGGTCCGGGCTCGTCTCCTGGGCCGCCGGCGAGCCGGCGAGCGAATCGCTCAAGGCGGCGATCGCCTTTTCCAGGGCGGCCATCCGCGTCTCGATCCCGTCGAGTCTCTCCTCCAGGTTGGACATCCGATTCGCTCCAGCGTCGAGAGTAAGGGAAGAAGCTGATGATAGGGAGTTTCGTGAGAGGATCAAGCGACCTGTCGAGATGTCCCCCGGGCAGGCTGACTCGCTTATAATAGATCCTTCTGGAGGCGTCGAGGGCAGGGTCTGTGGTTGAAAGTCCATGGGAGACTGGCCCGAAAGGACCTCCGTAAGCCCGGGGGGTGGGAGCCGCAAGGCGACAAACTACCACCCCTCGTGGTGAGCATGGCCAGCTCTTTGGAGTCAGTCCCACCGCGGGGGCTTGCCCCCGCGAGACCGGCCATAACCAAAGCCGGCGGTGGGCGAGTGGAGGGTCAAAGACCAGGTCAGCCTGTCCTCGGCGTTTCCTTTTTTAGCCGTCTGCGATCCCACATTCGCGGGAGCACGATCAACCCCACGACGGCAAGTCCTATCAACCAGGCGCGCGGATCGTCGATCCGGATCCGGGTCGCGGCGCGGGTTGCCTGTACCCACAGGATCACGACAGGCACCATCCCGATCGCTCCCCCCAGCAGATAGTCCCGAAACCGCATCCGGGAGAGCCCGCAAGCGTAGTTGAGGGCGTTGTACGGCGTGATCGGAATCAGGCGCAGGATCAGGACGGTCATGAATCCTGTGCTCTCGAGGCGCGCGGAGAGATCTTTCGCCTTGGCAGGCAGAAAGCCCTCGACCGTCTCCCTGGCCATCCATCGCCCCACGAAGAATGAGGCGGACGAGCCCAGGTTCGCACCCAGATAGATGAAGAGAGCGCCGGTCCAGGGGCCGAAGGTCAGGGCGCCGATGATCGTGAGTACGGTGCCGGGAAAGCAGATCACGTTTGCCAGGGCGTACAGGCCAATGAAGGCGAGCGGTCCCAGGGCGCCGAGATCATCGATACCCTCTCGGGCGGCGGCAACGAGGTACTTCCTTCCGTTAGGGAGCCGGAAGATGTCGAGCAGGGTCATCCGCTCCGTCGTTCCGCCTGGGAAAACGAGAACGACCGGCTTCGAATCCGCGAATTCCGGTATGGATCGCGGGTCACGATCCGCCAGAACCGCCGCCGCCAAGATCAGATAGTCTTCCAGGACGGCGGAGAAGGACGGTTCGGTATAGACGCGAAGGTCGTTCCCGTTGACCTCAATCGACCGCGTCGAGTTGTCAGCAGCCGCGGGCGGCGATCTTCCGGGGGGCATGGCGAGAAGGTATATGTCCCCCTCCCCGAGGGAGTTGGCGGTGAAGATGCGCAGCGTCTCACCGGCGAGCTGAACCTCGGAGAGGGTTCCCGAGGCCGTCTCGACCTCGAAGGAGAGACCGACGAGGGCCCAGACACATAGCGTGGTGAGCAGGATGAAGGCGACCGGCTTCAGTAGATTGGGTCTGGATCGGGAGGCCATGAGCCCCGCAGGGTGAGTTGACGGCTTTTCCAATACGCTCAGGGCAGGAATCTTATCGCGTGCCTACGCGGCTGACAACCCGGGACGGCTTGCCCGCGGCCCGATCTGGCATAGAATAAGAGGCATCATGTCGCCCGTGGATCCATCCGTGTCGATAGGTCGCACCTTTACTCGCCTCATCTCGCTCGGCGTGATCATCGTCACAGCAGCGTCCGTCTGCTCGCGGGATTTCTCGACAGACAAGGAACCGGAAGAGATCACGATCCAGGCCACGGAGCCCGTGTTCGTAGATGATCCACCCGCCGAAGGGGCCGAGTTGATCGGCAGCGAGGCTCCGAAATGGGACAACGAGCTCTGGATTCACTCCGATCCCCTCAAGCTGCAAGACCTGCGAGGCCAGGTTGTCCTCGTCCGGTTCTGGACCGACACGTGTCCTTTCTGCGAGGCGAGCGCCCCGGCCCTGGGCCAGCTTCACTCGGAGTACGGCTCCAAGGGGCTGAAGGTGATCGGGATGTACCACCCGAAACCCCCGAGAGACGAGCCGCTCTCATCGGTGAAGAAGTCGGCCGAACGCCTGGGAATATCGTTCCCGATCGCGGTCGACAACGACTGGGCCACGCTCCGGAAGTACTGGACCGGCTCGTCGACTCGACGTGGGTACACATCCGTCTCCTTTCTGATCGGAAAGCGTGGCAAGATCCGCCACATCCACCCGGGCCCAGAGTTCCACGCCGATCCGACGGGGGAGCATCCCGTCTGTGAAAAAGAATTCCGTCGCATGGAGCGGTGGGTCCAGAAGCTGCTTGCCGAGGAAGGACCTTCGTAGGTTGACTGCGCCGGGTTGCTCGCCTTAGGATGATGCGGGCGAGAGGGATACAGGAGGGGTAGAACAGGAGATCGATGTCTCAAACGGAATTCTTCAAGAAGGTCTACGAGCTTTCCGCCCGCGAGGAGCCGTTCGTGGTGGCGACGGTGGTCAAGACGGAGGGCTCTTCGTCAGCGCGAGCTGGCGCTAAAGCGATCATCGTCGAGGATGGCCGGACGATCTTCGGATGGGTGGGAGGCGGCTGCGCCGAATCGACCGTCCTCGAGGAGTCCCTGGCCGCACTCAAAGATGGGAACACCCGGATGGTCCACCTCGACCTGCAGGACGAAGTCCTCGGGGTGGGGATGCCGTGCGGGGGCACGATGGAGGTCTATGTGGAGCCGTTCCTTCCCAGCCCCCCCCTCGTCATCGTCGGCCACGGCCGGATCGCCGAGATGCTCGCCTCACTGGGGACGCAGATGGGCTTCTCCGTTACCGTGGACGATCCGCTGGCAACCCAGGAGAAGTTCCCCAGCGCGGATCGCTTGATCCGTGAGGACGCGGACCTGTCCGCCCTTCCGGTGCAACCCCGATCTTACGTCGTGATCGCCACGCAACATCGATCCGATGATGTGGCCCTTCGCCGCGCCCTGGACGGAAAGGCAGGCTACATCGCCCTCGTCGCCAGCCGGAAGAGGACGAAGATCGTCTTCGATACGCTCATCGGGCAGGGGGTCTCGCCGGAGCAGCTCGAGTCGGTCCGGGCGCCCGCCGGTCTCGACATCGGCGCCCGCACCCCTGAGGAGATCGCCCTCAGCATCCTGAGCCAGATCGTGCTGGTGCGTCGGGGGGGATCCGGAGAGCCGATGGGCGAACTGAAGGAAACGAAGCTGGCTCCGCCTCGAAAGGTCGAGGGGGGAGAGTCGGCTCCCCCCTCCCGCGACTAGTCTTGTCCAATCCCATCCACGATCTCTACCGGAAGGTGGTCCTGGACCACTACAGAAATCCGCGGAACAAGCGGTCCGTCGAGGGCGCCGACGTGAAGGCCGAGGCGTTCAACGCGGTGTGCGGGGACCACGTCGTCCTCGAGGGGCGGATCCAGGACGGGCGTCTCGTCGACATAGGCGTGAAGGCTCGCGGGTGCGCCATCTCCGTCGCCTCCGGATCCATCCTCACAGAGATCCTGACCGGCCAGCCTCTGGCCGATGTGGAGCGGATCCACTCCGCCGCGGAGGGGATCGTCCGCGGTGGGGAGATCCCCCCCGGCGATTATGGCGATCTCTCCGCCCTCGAAGGGGTGCGTTCCTTTCCCGTGAGGCTCCGCTGCGCCATGCTCGCCTGGGAGGCCCTGACCGAGGGGCTGGCCCGCGCGGGATCCGAGGCGTCGTGAGCGGCAGGGCTGGGTCCAGCATGACATCCGAAGGCCGAGGCGAGGATCTCGTCTCCCAGTACGCGATCCATGTCGATGGTGAGGACCGGACGTCCGCCCTTCGCGGGCGCGTGATCTCGATCGCCGTTCGCGAGGATCTGGATCTGCTCGGCTGGTTCGAGATCCTTCTCACCCCGGAGGACGAATCGATCCAGACGATCCCGCCGGGGAGCCGGATCGAGATCTGGCTTGGACACGGTGGAGGGTTGGGTCTCGCAACGATCGGCGAGGTGACCGGCATCCAGCTAGAGAAGGGACGGCGCACCGGGACGCGCATCCGGATCCGGGGACTGGATCCGCTTCACCGTCTGGCGCGCGGCCGGAGGACCCGTTCGTTCCGAGACAGCCGGACCAGCGATGTAGTGGCCGAGGTGGCACGCGAGCGAGGCCTTCGTGCGGAGGTCCAGGAGACAGCGTCGGTCCATCCCAGCCTCCTTCAGGCGAACGAGAGCGATTACGCCTTCATCCGGCGCCTGGCCGCTTCGGTCGGGTTCGAGATCTTCTGGCGGGACGATCGGATCGTCTTCCGATCTCCCGTGTCAGACGAAGATGTTCGATTGTCGCTCAGCGGGGCTCGTCAGATCGAGAGTGTCCGTCTCGATCTTTCGACCGCCCGGCAGGTGGGGAGCGTCGAGGTCCGGGGCTGGGACCCCAGGACGAAGGAAGCGATCGTGGGAACGGCGGGTCCCCGGGACGTCTACCCCCGGATGGGGGGTAAGCGGTCAGGGCCGGAGATGTCACACCAGGCGACAGGTCCGTCCGTGCGCGTCTATGCCCACGAATCGATCTCCCACCAGGAGGAGGCGGATGAGATCGCCCGTCGGATGCTCTGCCGCATCGCCCTCGAAACGGTTGGCGGGGAGATCCGTGTTGCCGGAGACCCCGCGCTTCGTGTCGGCCGACTCCTCGAGATCAACGATGTCGACGAGGAGTTCGATGGAACCTTCTATCTGGCCGGTGTGACGCACACGATGGATGCACGCCGGGGCTACCGGAGCCTGCTGCGAGTCCGAAGGAATTCCGCCGGCCCCAGACCCGAGGCCACCGTCCGTGAGGTAGTCTCGGGCAAGCCGATGTCCGAGGATGCCACCCCCGCCCCATCCGAGTTCCGGGTCCTCGACCCGAGCGGCAAGCCCCTGGCCGACCGCCTGATATTCCTTACCCTCCCCGATGGGAGGAGGATCGAGGGTCGAACCGACGGTAGGGGGGCCGTCGCCTGGCCGGCCGAAGCGGCCAGCGGCAGTCTGGAGGTCGAAATCCCTTCCCTCAGGCCTTCTCCTCTTTCTCCGGTGGGACCCGAATCGGAGTAGCGTCGATGGGTGTGCTCTTTCTCTGTACTGCCAATTCCTGTCGGAGCCAGATGGCCGAGGGATACTACCGGTCGCTAGCGCCTTCGTCCCGCGTCTACAGCGCCGGGACCGCGCCAGGGGACCTGCACCCCATGGCGGTCCGCGTGATGGACGAGGTGGGGATCGACATCTCGACTCATCGATCGAAGTCGATCGGTGAGATCCGATCCGACCGGATCGACATCGTGGTCACCCTCTGCGATGACGCGGCGCAGTGCCCGACGCCGACGATGGAAGCCGAGAGGCTCCATTGGCCGATCGATGATCCAGGCGCGGTGACGGGGACGAAGGAGGAAGCTCTCCTGGCCTTCCGCGCCACCCGCGACGAGATCCGGGCCAACGTCCTCGAGCTCGTCCGTGCGCGTGAGGATTCGCGGGGAGCGTGACGCCGTCGGACAGAGGTCGCCGCCAGCGGGCGCAGAGCCGCGATCGCTTGCAGGCGGGGCGTATCGGGGCTAGAATCGACCCTTCCACCGAAAGAGAGAGACAGAAACCTGCGGCGTCGGCGATGGCATCCGATCCGCACGGAGGAGGAATCAATGACGGAAAGCCTCAAGGGCTGGGCGGTCATCCTCGGAGCGTCCAGCGGCTTCGGGGGGTCGGCGGCGGTCAACCTCGCACGCGCCGGGATGGACATCGTGGGCGTACACCTGGATCGCAAAGGCACGCTCCCGAACGCGGAGCGGATCAAGTCCGAGATCGAGGGGATGGGTCGCAAGGCGCTCTTCTTCAACATAAACGCCTCCGACGCTGGAAAGAGACAGGGAGTCATCGACGAGCTGAAGAAGCAGGAAAACGGGGAAGGCCCTCCTGTGCGAGTGCTGTTTCATTCTCTCGCCTTCGGGACGCTGAGACCCTACGTATCGAAGGACCCCGGCGATACGATCTCCAAGGCCCAGATGGAGATGACGATCGACGTGATGGCGAACAGCCTCGTCTACTGGGTCCAGGATCTCGTCCACCTGGGGCTGATGGGGAAGGGGTCCAGGGTGTTCTCGATGACCAGCGCGGGAAGCTCGAGGATCTGGCCCTTTTACGGGGCTGTCTCCGCGGCCAAGGCGGCGCTCGAATCTCACACCCGCCAGCTGGCCGTAGAGATGGGTCCAATGGGTATCACGGCGAACTGCCTTCGGGCCGGCGTGACCGACACCCCGTCCTTGCGAAAGATCCCGGGTCACGAGGAGATGATCGACTGGGTGAAGGAGAAGAACCCGGGCGGTCGTTTGACGACGCCGGACGATGTAGCCGCCGTGCTCATCAGTTTGTGCCAGGAGGGGACGGAGTGGTGCTCCGGAAACGTCATAGGCGTCGATGGGGGAGAATACCTCGTCTGAGGCGTGAGATCGCTTCGATTACCGTCAGGGGCTCCGAGAGGGGCCCCTTTCTGATCGCGCATCCGTCATGAAACGATCCGGGATCTCCTTGAGGTTCGTTACTATCGCGATCGCCATGACCATGGTGGTCGTCTGGTGGATCGGACATGACGCTGGGCCTCCGGCGCCGCTCGTCTTCGCGGCTTCTAGCCTGACCGACTACCTGGAGGATGCGGCGGGTAGGTTCCGCGACCACGAGGGAAAGGCCGTTCGACTTCATTTTGGTTCCTCCGCCATCCTGAAGAGGCAGATCGAGGCAGGGGCGGGGGCGGACCTGTTCGTCTCGGCGAGTCCCGTAGAGATCGATGCCCTGGAGAAGGCGGGACGCGTGGTTCGCCGAGCCGACCTCTTGCGCAACCGGCTCGTCCTGGTGGAGAAAGATTCGCGACCCGGGTGGCAGGAACGCTGGGAGGCGGGGGCGAAGGCGGTGCTGCGACCGGAGATCGAGCGGGTCGCGATTGGCGATCCGGACGCATCTCCGGTGGGCCGGTACGCGCGACAAGCCCTCACGGGGATGGGCCTCTGGGAGGGTTTGCAGGGGCGATTGCTGCAGGGTGTCCATGCTCGTCAGGCGCTCCAGTACGCGAGGAGCGGAGAAGCGGACCTGGCCATCGTCTATCAAACGGACGCCAGAGGTGTGGAGGGCCTGAGAACGATCTATACCTTTCCCTCGGAGGCCCATTCCCCCATCCTCTATGTCGGAGCCGTGGTGCAGGGAGGAGATCAGGCGGACATCGCCGGTGACTTTCTCGACTATCTCGCCCACCGCGTCCGCCACGGTATGATCCACGAACACGGATTCAGCTATCCATAGCGAGCGCCATGGACCCCAGGGTTTTCTATCCGGTGATCGTATCGCTGCAGGTCGCCATCACGAGCACGATACTCGTGATGCCTCCGGCGATCGGGATCGCCTGGGTCCTCGCCAAGTCGCGGCTGCCGGGCAAGTCGGCGATCGACGCGATCACTAGCCTTCCCCTGGTTCTTCCTCCGGTCGTCACCGGTTTTCTCCTCCTCCTGATCCTGGGGAGGGAGGGACCACTGGGCGGGTTCCTCGAGAATCGGCTTGGCCTGAGAATCATCTTCACCTGGTGGGCGGCCGTCGCCGCCTCGGCGATCGTCTCCTTGCCCCTGGCCATACGGGCGATCGTGCCGGCGATGGAGTCGATCGACCCTTCCCTCGAATCGACCGCCAGGACCCTGGGCGCCTCCGAATGGATCGTGTTTCGCCGGGTGACGCTTCCGTTGTCGATCCGGGGGCTGATCGGCGGGGGTGTGCTCGCTTTCGCCCGAAGTCTGGGAGAGTTCGGCGCGACCTTCGTGGCGGCAGGGAGCATCCCGGGCGAGACGGAGACGATCCCGATCGCCATCTACCGCTCACTTTCGATAGGGGACGACTCTCGCGCCGTGACCCTCGCCGGAATCTCGGCAATCCTCGCCTTTGTCGCCCTGTGGATTTCGCATCGCTACTTCATGCAGAGGAAGAAGTGATGCCCGCGCTCGTGGCTCGAATCCAGAAGTCACTCGGTGCCTTCTATCTCGATCTGGATCTGAGCCTGGAGAAGGGCTGGGGCTCCCTCTTCGGTCGATCGGGGGCCGGAAAGACGACGGCGCTTCATTGCATAGCGGGGATTCTACGGCCCGATGATGGTGAGATCCGGATCGGCGAGAACAGGGTTTACTCCCACGAGGCAAGAATCGAACGTCGGGTCAGGGATCGGGGCATCGGGTTGGTTCCCCCCGGCGGGGCCCTCTTTCCTCACCTCGACGTCCGGGAGAACCTCCTCTTCGGGGCCGCCCGAAAGGATCGAGGGGAGGTTCCGGACCTGGAGACGGTTGTTGAACTCCTCGAGATCGGAGGCCTGCTGGAACGGCGGCCGTCGGAGATATCCACCGGCGAGGTCCAGCGAGTCGCCATCGGGAGGGCGATCCTGTCGGGGCCGAGGCTCCTGCTCCTCGACGAGCCACTCTCGTCCCTCGACGCACCTCTGCGGCGGCGGATCGTCCGGTATCTCGCCCGGATCAAGGAGGAGCTGTCGATACCCTGCCTCTATGTCACACATTCACTGGGAGAAGTGCTCACACTCTGCGATCACGTCGCCGTCCTCGATGGCGGTCAGGTGATCACGGCAGGCCGGCCGCTCGAAGTTCTGTCGCGGCCGCGGCATCTGGTCGTGGCCGATCTCACGGGCATGGAGAACATCCTGTCGCTCGCGGTGGCGGAGCACCTCCGCTCCGAGGGGATCACGCGCCTCCGACTGGGGACGCAGATCCTCGAGGCGCCCCTGTGTGAGACGGAGGTGGGCTCGGCGGTTCGCGTCGGATTTCGCGCGGAAGAGGTGATCCTGGCGACGGAGCCACCCGGACCGACCAGCGCCAGGAACTCCATCAAGGGGAGGATCGCCTCGATCGAGGAGGAGGGGGATGAGGCGCGTGTCACGGTGGACTGCGGGGAGAAGATCCTGGCGCGGATCACGCTGGGGTCGCTACGGAGCCTCGGCCTGGGCGAGGGTCGCGAGGTGACGCTAATCCTGAAGGCGCGCTCCTGCCACTACCTGGAGCAAGAGGTTTGATCCGCCTGCCTGATCGGTCGACCGCAGGTGCTACGCGTGTTTCTCGAACCACTCTCCGGGCTTGCTCGTGTCGATCGGATCGTCGCCTTTTTTCCAATCGATGGGGCAAACCGTCCCGTGCTCGCTGTGCTCCTTGTAGGCATCCGTCAGACGGAGAACCTCATCGACGCTACGACCGATGGGGAAGTTGTTCACCTGCATCGCCTGGAGGACCCCCTCCGGATCGATCAGGAATAGCCCACGGAAGGCCAACCCGGTGGCCTCGTGGAGGACGCCGTAGTCGATGGCCATCTTCTTGGTGAAATCGCCCAGGATCGGGTACTTGCAGCCCTCGATGCCGCCCTTCTTTCGCGGCGTTTCGAGCCACGCCTTGTGGGAGAACTTGCTGTCGGTCGATACCCCCACCACTTCGACGCCACGCTCCTTGAACTCCGGCAACCTGTCGGAGAAAGCGTTGATCTCGGTGGGTCACACGAAAGTGAAATCGGCCGGATAGAAGTAGAGAATGAGCCACTTCCCCTTGAAGTCGGCGAGGGAGAAGCTCTTGAACTCTCCGTTGTGGATGCCGTCCTGGGTGAAGTCCGGCGCCGGATTCCCTATCTGTAGGGACATGAGGGCTCCTTTCGATGTTCGAGAAACTGATGGTCAGATAGGATACGGTCCCGCGACCTCATTCAAAGGGAATTTTAGTCTTCGGAAAGCTCGAAGGTGACCTGTGTCTCCTTGAGGGGGGTTACCTCGACCTCCTGGGAGAGGACGATGGGATCCGAGAAGACGTAGCCCTTGATCGACTCCTCCCCCGTCCGCGGGTCCTTCACCGAATCCTTCTCGACGATCCGCCATCCCTCGTGCCATGCGTTCAATGTGTACTTGCCCGGGGGGATGTCCTCGATCTGGAACTTTCCTTCCTTGTCCGTGATCACGTAGTACGGGTGGTCGACCACGTGAATGTAGCCGGTCATCCATCCGTGACCGGCATCGCAGACGACGCGGGCGATCCCCACCCTCCGGAAGGGCCTCGTCTCGACCATCCCCTTCTTGGGAAAGGCGATGTTGTAGGGGGCGGCGCCACGCATGTGAATATTGTGCAGGGTATCGTCGCTCGTGGTCATCTCCAGCTTCCCCTTCCGGGGAAGGACGAACATCCGGGGGTGGTACTCGCAGCCCTTCTGGTCGAGCCTTTGCTTCTTCGGTAGTGTGAAGAGGGGTTTTCCCTTCGCCATCTTCTCGAGATAGACCACCGTCATCTCGACTCCGCCCGCCTCCGAGATGACGAGGCGCCTGGAAGGCTTGGTCGGCGAGTCGCCGACCTGGCAGGTCTCGATGTTCTTGTCGATACGGAACGGCTCGATCCGTGGCCGCTCTCCCTTCCACAGGACGGTCCCGGTGATCGAGCCCCCATCCGGGACATCGATCTCTTCATAGACCCTTTTCTTCTGCGGCCCCGGAGTGGCGAGGAGGGCGAGCAGAGGCAATACCCATAGAGGCTTCATGTCGGACCGTCTCCTATTCGGGAAGGGGTGGCGGGCTCCCGTTCGGACGGATCTCTCCCGTGAGAGCCTCGAGGAGGGCTATGAGGTCCTTCTTGTCCCGTGCGGACAGATTCAGCAGTTTCATCTCCTTGTCGAGATTCGGATTCTTGTTGCCGCCGCGGTCGTAGAAGTCGATGACGTCTTCGAGCGTCGCCTCGCTACCGTCATGCATGTAGGGCGCGGTGAGGGCTACGTCGCGGAGCGTCGGCGTCTTGAAGGCGCCTTTGTCCGCCTCCTCCCGTTTACTCTTCGGGAGGGCGCCCCAACGACCCAGGTCCGGCTCCGTCGCCTCGATCCCGACACCGAGGTTATGATAGACGTCGTCCGTGAAATTGGATCCCGCGTGGCAGGTGCTGCAGTTCCCCCTCTTCGACTTGAATATCGTGAGCCCTCGGGTGGCCGACTCGTTCAGCGCCGACGTATCTCCGGCCTCGAAGCGATCCACGGGAGAATCCCCGGAGAGCAGCGTCCGCTCGAAGGCGGCGATGGCTTTCGCGATGCCTGACGCAGTGACCGGGGTCCCGAAGACCGACTTGAACTGCTCGACGTAGCCCGTCACCTTCGACAGGGTCGCCTCCACACCTCGAAGCGTGTGGCCCATCTCGATCGGGTTTTGAATCGGGCCCAGCGCCTGAGCCTCCAGCGTCGGCTCGCGCCCGTCCCAGAACTGCACCTTGTTGTAGCCGGAGTTGATGACGGTCGGGGCGCTGCGGTTGCCTTTCTGTCCGCCGACGCCGGTGGCGACCGCCTTCCCGTTCGACCAACCCAGCATCGGATCATGGCAAGTGGCGCAGGAGATGGTCCCGTCTATGGAGAGGCGCGGGTCCCAGAAGAGCTGTCTTCCGAGGGCGATCTTCTCTTTCGACATCAGGTTGTCTTCGGGTACGGGCATGTACGGGTCGAGCCCGAGGACGTCGATCTCGTACTCCTCCTCTTCTTCCTGTTCTTGCGCGGCGGCGGCCACAAGGAGTGATAGGGCCCCCGCCCCGATGAGAAAGGTGAGAAGGCCCATCCCCGCATACCATCTGAGAGTACGTCGAATCATCCCACCCCCTCTCGTCTACCTGAAGCGCTTCTCGATACGCCACTCGAGGTCGCCGGCGACCGGGTCCGCCACGTAGCCGACAACATAGATGAAGGTCGAGTCGATCGTGATGTCCGTGGCGAACTCCGAGCCCGTCGTTGGGTCCACGATCACGATCCCGGCGCTGCCGAAGCCTGGATCCAGAGAACCGGTCATTCGATCTCTCTTCTCTATCACCCACGCCGGATCGGCGAAGCTGGGCGTAGCGAGATACCCGGCAAGGTAGATCGAGGTGGCGTCGACAGCGATTCCGTCGGGGGAGTCGAACCCGAGGCTGAGGTCGTTCCATTCGGCCCCCCCCGAACCGAAGGTCAAGTCCAGGTTCCCCGTCGTGGAGTCACGCTTCTCGATCCGCCAGCGGGCGTCGCCCGCTCCGTCGTCCTCGTAGCCCGCCACGAAGATCGACGCGCCATCCACCCAGATCGCCTCCGCCCTGTCGTAGCCCGAGCTCAGATCCACGGTCTGCGCCCCGCCCGAGCCGAACCCGAGGACGAGCGCCCCGTTGGACAGATTGCGCTTCTCGATGCGCCACTGCCCATTGCCGGGAAAGGCATCCCCCCCCGCGACGTACATCGCCGTCGAGTCGATGGCAATCGCTTGGGCCAGGTCGTCCATGCCGCTCGGGTTGCTCAATCGAGTCCCGTTGTTGCCGAAGGACGTATCGCGAGAACCGTCGGCGAGGCTGAGCTTGTCGATCCTCCACTGCCAGTCGAGCATCCCCGGGCTCTCATCGTTGCCCACCACATAGAGCCACGTGGAGTCTATCGCGATCGCGGTGGCCACCTCGACGGCTCCGGCACCGACGTTCACGCTCGGGTTGAACGTCACGGCGCCCAGAGTTCCGAAATTGATGTCCAGCATCCCGTCGCTGAGATTGCGCTTCTCGATTCGCCACTGCGGATCGGAGGCGCCCGGGAACTTGTCGAACCCGGCCAGGTAGATGTAGGTGCCATCGATCGCCATGCCATTGATCCGATCGTCGGCTGGGCTTGGATCGCTCGTGATAGCACCGAGGGTGCCGAAACCGTTGTCCGGCGCGCCGTCGGCGAGCTGCAGCTTCTCGACGCGCCACTGGGTGCCGTTGGTGGGTGAGCCCTGGTCGTATCCGGCGACGTAGATGTGCGTGACATCCACCGCCACGGCGTTCGGTATGTCCGTGCCCGGACTCGGATCACTCGAGACTACCCCACCATTGCCGAAACCGGTGTCGAGGACGCCAGACATGCCGGTGTCGTCATCCTGGATGGTGAGCCTGGCGGCGCTCGGCGAGCCGAGAATCGCCCCTCCCGTGGGTCCGGTCAGAGTGAGGTCGACCCATTCGTCCCCCTCCACCGTCGGATCGTCGATAATCACGACGTCGAACGTTTTGGGTGTCATGTCCTGATCGACCCAGGCCAGGCTGCCCGAAGCTGGCGTGTAGTCCACACTTGCCGTCGCGGTGCCCCCGCCCGTGGCGAACGACACGCTCACCGCACCTGCAGCATTCACTACCCTCTCCACCGTGATCGTGACGGGGCCGCTCGCCTCGATTCCGGCGTAGCTCGCCATGGAAAACCGGATCTCGGGCGGAGGTGGGGGGGGAGGCGGGACGGTCCCTCCGCTGCTGCTGCTCTTGTTGCATCCGGCGAGGAGGAGCACGGGAAATGTGAGGAGAAAGGCGCGCCCGAAGGATCGCATGGTCATGGCATAGCCCCTGCGTATCGAATTGCGGTAGCCCCAATGTAGCGTAGAGGAATGCGGAGTCAAGAAGGCGAGGCGCGAGGTTACCAGCGCACGGAAATGGACCGGGCGCGGGCGCGGCGGCGATCCCAGAAGGAGACGGAGCCGGATCGGCGGCCGTATTCATAAAGAGCCTTGGTCACCCGGACGTCCTCGCGGCAGTATTCTTCGAGACGCGTCCAGTCGCCGCTCTCATACCATTCGATCGCCATGCCGCCGTGCCCCCCCTTGCCGATTCGCAGGGTCTGCTTCAGCAGGCTATCGAGAGAGACGCGATGACCCGCCGCCATCTGGATCTCATCGAGAAGGTCGAGTGTGGGGAGGTTCCGGACGGCCCGCCGCGTGTAGGCTCGGAGGACTTCGTAGTCGAATCGACGAATGTTGAATCCAATCGTGCGGGACGCGGCAAACAGGTCCTCGATGAGAAGAGGGGCGTCCTGCTCGAAATAAGTTCGAAACCGGTCGTCGGCGTAAGAGTAGGTGACGGCCACCGACATGCCCATGTCGCGGATTCCACTTCGACCTCGGATCTGATCGAATCCCACCTTGGTCTCGAGATCCAGGATGAGCTGGGAACCGGAGGGCACCGGAGGGATGCGACGCGAGGTCTCTTGCAACGCCGAGGGACCGCCCGAGAAGAGGAGGCTTGCCTGCTGGAAGCCAGGCTCCTCCCCCCAGTCGGCCTGCCGGGAGTCACTCGTCATCTGGACCATTCTCCATCTCCCTCATCGGAAGCGCCCCTACTCGGAACAATTGTAAAGCGTAGGTCTGACACGCGAAGCGCCGGATCCCGTGACCTGAAGGACGCAACATTTCCGGCCTGGAGATCGTCTTCTCCTGGTGAGGACGAGCGGCATTCCGGGGCCAGCAGGGCCCGGTTGGTTGTTTGACTCGGCGTACCCGGGACCCTATCATCAGGGCCTTCGGGATGGCCCGTAACGAGGACGGGCCGCAGTCACGGAAATCATGAACTGGAGGTCTCGTGGAGAAGCGGATCGCTCTGCTCCTGTTGGCGTTTCTGTTGTCGCCGCTCTCGGCCCAGGCGGGGGAGTTGCTCAACCAGTTCGATCGGCCTCGACGGGACCGCAAGTCCGACGATCGCCGGCAGTGGCACGGCGTGACGTTCTTCAACGCCTTCGGCCTGAGCGGCGGAATCTGGAACGCCGTCATCGACAGTGAGATCCGGATCGACAAGGCCAACGTCATAGGATCGCCGGTGGATTTCGGGCCGAACCTCGGGATCGAAAGCACCCAACCGCTCTTCGTCGGAAAGACCTTCTTCGGGTACGAGTGGAAGGAGGGGCGAGCGCTCCGGATCGAGACCTCGTACTTCTGGGGGCGATACGAGGGGTCAGAGCAGACGGTCGCTGGCGACGAGTTCGTGCTTGACGGATGGACTTTTTCGGACGGCACCGCGTGGGATTCGAAGGTCGACATCCTGCAGGGGAAAACGACTCTCCGCTTCACGCCCTGGATCATCGACCTTGGTCTCGTCCAGATCCGACCCAGCTTCTACGGAGGTGGCGTCTACATGCAATGGACGCTGCGCCTGGACGTCACGACACAGCCCGCCACCGGAGACATCGGCGACAACGGCAATGTGAAAGACAGGTATCACGCGGCCATGGGTTTTGTCGGCGGTCACCTCGAGGTGCGCGTGGGCCCGGTCTGGGCGTACGTGTGGGCGGGAGGCCTGCAGTTCAAGAGGAACGAGTTGGCCGCGCAGTACTTCGAGGCGGGTGGCGGGCTCAAGTTCGAGATCCTCCCCTTCCTGGTAGCCAACGCCGAGTTCTCCTACATCGAAGCCAACCTGGATCGAAACGATCAGTTTCGCACCAACTTCCAGATGTACGGGCCATCCGTTTTCCTCGTCCTGAAATACTGATCCGCCCTGGCACACCATGAGCCACCGGGAGTGATGTAGCTTGCGGCTCGTTCCATCGATCTTCGCGTTCGTCATCCTCGCCGCCCTGGTCTCTGCCGTGTACATCGGAGGTCTCTCCCACCCCTGTCCGAGTCGTGGCGTCGGTGCGAACGTGCCCCTGGGTCCCGTTGGGCGGCCAGCGACTGACGGCCCGCGGCCCCGCTCGGTGGCCGCCATCCCGGAAGGAATCGAAAGCGTCCTCACGTTCAACTTCTCGAAGGAGCCGTCGAGTCCCTGGCTATCCGGGATGCGCCCCAAGCCCGATCGAGCAGAGTCGTTTCGCATACCCGGTCTGCCGGAAGAATTACTGGGGAAGATCCTTGCCGCCGGCATGACGCGGCTTTCCCTGGGGGCCAGAGGATTTCGCGCGGGCCTTACGAAACGAGGCGACCGGGAGGAGCTGAGGATCATCGAGACGGAAAGGGCCCTCTCGGAGGTGGCGGCAGGGCTGGAGTCGCTATCGAAGGATCGCGGCACGGCCGTCGAGAGGCTGGCCGGCGGTCGTATCTTCTCCGTCAAGGGCAAGGACAAGACTCCGACCTGGATCGGAATCGCCGGTGAGAACACGCTCATCATCTCCACGACCGCTGACCTGGCACGGAAGGCCCTCTCCCGTCTGAGCGAAGGCAAGGTCCGAGCCAGATCGTCGCTGGAGGAGGTTTCCGCCGGGGTGGACTGGGCCGCTCCTGTCGTCCTGATCCGGCTCTACGATACGAAGAATCCCCATGACCTCTTCTCGCCGCTGAATCCGGCCCGGGACAAGTCTCTACCCCAGGCGAGGCAGTTTCGCGTTCGAGGGATCAGCCTCGAGGTCAAGGGAGGCCCAGCGCCCAGCGCGACGCTCGACGTCCTCACCGAGGAACCGGACGAAGCGCGCGCTTACTATACCGACCTCCTCGACCTCGAATCCGTTCTCGAGGAGGGGAAGTCGCCCGGCAAAGGTTGGATCCAGATGCGCTTTGATTCGAAGGAGGGAAAGGAAAGCCGGTTTTGGCACCGAGTCTTCCTCCTCTTCGGGTATCAGCCCCGCTAATTTCAGGTTTCCCCCCCACTCGACTGCTTTCTCGAGGCGCGTCGGGCTGTCCCGTAGAAGAGCTGCATCAGGGGCGGCAGGGCGAGCCAGCAGCTTAGCAGGCACGCGGCGACCCCTACGGAGAGGACGAAGCCCAGGCTGGAGAGCCCCGGGTGCTGCGAGAGGACCCCGATGGCGCCGCACCCCACGATCGTCGTGAGAGATGTGAGCAACACCGCCTTGCCGGTGCTCCCCCAGAGAATGTCGGCAAGTGCCCCGGGCTTCTCGCGATACCGATGCATGATGTGCACTCCATCGACGACGCCGATCCCGAGGATCAAGGGAAGGACGACGAGGTTGGCGCTGTTGAACTCGAGCCCGAGCGGTTTCATCACACCCACCATCCAGACGGCCCCCATCAGGAGTGGGGTGATGGCAAGGACCGCGGCGCGTACATCTCGGAAGTCGATCATCAGGACGGCGAAGACGACCAGAAGGGCCACGACACCGGCCTTGCCGTATCCGCGAATCATCAGCCCGGTCGATTCATAGACCTGCACCGGCGCCCCCGTCACTTCCGGATCCACGGATCGGACGTCCTCGAGGAAACGCTCCTGCGGCTCGAGCTCCCAGATGTTCTCCCGCGGATAGACCATCAGCAGGTAGTGCCCCTCCGCTCCCAGGAAACGACCCCGTATCTCTTCGGGGAGATCCTCCAGGCGAAGCGGCGCATCCGGGAGATGTCGCTCGAACCGCTCGAGCAGCGCTGCGAGCTGGTCCTGAAAGGCGACCTGGGCGCCGGCAAGGCGATCCGATGCGTCGGGTGCGGCGGCGATGCGGTCGGCGAGGGCACCGGCATCCTCCGCGAGCTCCGACAGGGTCTCCGTTGCCGCGGCCTCGCCTGCCTCGAAGGCCGCCTCCGTCGCCCGATCCAGGGCCTGGGCAAGGCGCAGGATGGCCTCGCGAATTCGCTTCACATTTATCTCCGGAGGCGATTTCGTTCGCTCGGGCAGGCCCTCGAGTGTCTCGCGCATAGCCCGGATCGACGCCAGCCTCGCTTCCTGGCGCTCCGGCAGGATCCGAGGAAGCCCGTCCACCTTTCTGACGGTGGGGAGGGCCTCGAACTGGTCCGTCCTCGCTCGAGCCTCCTCGAGGCTCTCGCAGAGGCTCGCACAGAACCAGGTCGTCATCCCCTCTCCCGCGATGAGCTTCCGCTCGTAACGGACCGATTCCAGCTCCTGCACCTGAAGCTCGAGGAGGCTGTACTGGAACTCCGTGCCGCGCGATCCAACGAGAGCAGCGCCGGTCAGCAGCACGCTGAGGACGAGCAAGGGAAGCGGGTGGCGGTAGAGGCGGACCAGGAAGGCCGGGGTCCGGGGCTGAGGGCGAGCGCGACCGGGCGGGCTTCTATCCGTCAGGATCAGGAGGGATGGAAAGAGAATCAGCATCGAGATCAGACAAAGGATCATCCCGACGCCCGAAATGATCCCCATCTCCGCAATCCCCAGGAAGGTGCCGATCGCGGTGGCGAAGAACGCGCACGCCATCGTCATCGCCCCGGTCACGATGCCGCCTCCCGTCAGCACCATCGCCTCGCGGAGAGCGTTGGCGGGAGGAGACCCCTGGCGACGCGCCTCCTGGTAGCGCGCGAGATAGTGGATCCCGAAGTCTATGCCGAGGCCTACCAAGATGACGCCAAAGATGACCGAGAGGAGGTTCAAGTGGCCAATGATCAGGGTGGCGGCTCCGAAGGACCACATGATGCCGACCATCAGGGTCAGCACCGCAAGCAGGGGCTGGAAGAAGTTCCGGAAGAAGAGGATGAAAAGAGCGGCGACGCCCACGACCGACACCACGGAGGCCAGCAGCATGTCCCTCGAAACAACCTCCATCTCATCATGAGCGAGGACCGGCCGGCCCGTCAGGCCCACCTCGAGGCCCGGGTGACGCGGGGCCACGCGATCCATCGATTCGCGCACGATCGCGCTCAGGCCCGCGTCCAGCTCCGGGTAGGGTTGGATCTCGATGAAGAGGAATCGTCCGTCATCACTCCAGAAGTATCGGCCCTTCGAGTCGGACCAGCCTGCGAGGAGGGAGTCCGACTGATCCATCCCCGCCACGGCGTCCGATAGCCCCCGGATCAGCCTTGCCAGAGAGGGAAGCGCCTCCGGCGGGAAATCTCCGCGTCCGCCGGCTTTCGCTGCCCGCGTTCCGATCCCGTCGAAGAGGCTCTCCAGGCCGCGTGGGGTCAGGGCCCCACCGATCAGGTCGGCGCCTCCAGCCACGGCCGAAGCGATCCGTTCCAGCTCCTCTGGTGGAAGGAGGAGGATGGCCTTCTCGAGAAAGGCCTCGTCCTCGATCCGGAACTTGGTGCGAGTCCCGACCGGCAGCCGAGGATCGAGATCGGCGACCAGGTCCTTCGCGTACGCGATCGCCCGATCCGGATCGGTCGCGTCCACCACGATCAAGCCCCCCTCCAGGGTGGAGAACTCCTCGACGAAGGCGAGGTACCGCTGGTTGTAGGGCAGGTCGGGGGACAGGAGGTCGTTCCGGGCGGTTCGAAGCGTCATGAAGCTCGCCGTGTACCAGACCGACGCGGCGCCAAGTAGAAGAGAGGCGAGTGCAAGGAGGAGGGGAACCCGCGTTACCGTCGCGGCGATGAACTCCAGGGGAACGTGACTGATGGGCTGATTGGATTTCATCGGGCCGGCGCCTCAGGACCCGGGGAGCATGGGCAAATAGGCGGAGAGCCCGGGGAAGAGGATCGGCAGGCCGACGAGGGCCAGGACCGTCTCGATTGCCGCGATCGTATTCAGCTCGCGGGGAAGGATCTCTCGAAGGGGGAATCGATGATCACCGGATCGGTATCCATGAAAGTGGGGGATCAATCGAGGGACAGATTCACGATACTTCCGGTACGCCTCCCCGATGGCTTGCTCCAGAAACTCTTCCTCCGCTCGGATGATGAGGGAGTACTGGATCCCGAATACCACGACGAGCGGGAAGATCAGCAACGGTTGACCGGACGCGATGCAGACGCCGACGGAAATCACGAAGTTCCCGATGTAGAGAGGGTTTCGGATGAGCGAGTAGGGTCCCGTCACGACAAGGTCGTCGACCCGTATCTTCCTGTGAGACCGGGTCTTCGGCCCCGCGTGGCGCAGAGCCCAGATGCGGAGCGCCTCGCCGACAGCCGCGACTCCCACTCCGGCCAGGAGGTAGACCTCATCGGCCGCGGAGAGGAGGAAGAGAGCCACCACCAGCGGGATCGGGGTGTAGGAACGGTATCGGAAGAAGAGTTGAGCTATCGATCGGAGCATTATCGGAGCGTTATCTGATCATTGGACGGGGGGACGGATCTTCTCCCGGGCGGGATCAGCTCAGGAGGGTTCGGACGGACACGATAATCTCTGCGGACAGGATGACGGTGGCCAGGACCCAGCCTGTCACAAGCAACGCGCGCCGGATCGGCCTCGGGACCTTCGGAAGACGTCGCCTGGTGGAGGGAGGAGGCTGCGGATCTGTCATTTGCCCTGCTCCCCTACCCCTTGATCTCGTCGATGATTTTCTTCGCCTTGTCTCCGGCTTCGAGTCCCTTGAACCCGTAGCGGACTTTCTTGAGGAGCTTGAGACCTCCCTCGGCGTCCTCCTCACGCACCTTCATCCCCTTTTCGATCAACTGCATGCCGACCTCGTTGATCTCTTTCAGCGCCTCGGTGGCCAGCGCCTTCAGGACCGGAGTAAAGGATCTGTTCTTCTCCAGCTTCCGATAGGCGGAGATCGCATACATGTACTTCTCATCGGCGAACTTCCCTTCTGCCTTGTTGAACGACTTCAATATCTTCCGATACCGGCTCGCGGAGATCGACTTCCCCTCGAGCTTCTTCTGGGCCTCGTCGATCTTCTTGGATGCGTGAAGGGCCCCGGGCGGAAACCCTACCGGTCCCACGAGGACCTCGCCAGCCGGGTCGAGAAGGAAGGTGGCGGGAGGTTCCTTGAACTTGTACTTCGCCTGGTTCTGACGGTAAATGGTTCGATGGTGCTCGCAGGTAATTCCCTCGTAGAGCGGGCACTTGTAGACCGTTGCGCCCGACCTCGGATCCACCACCTGGTCTACCTGGTGCTCCTCACCCTGAACCGCTCCCCGGTGGGCGATCACGCAGACGAACTGCTCCTTGGCTCTCTTCACGAAGAGTTGATTGTTGAACGTACCCCGGAGCTGCAGCTTCGCCTTCTTGTCCCCGTCGCGATGGAAGGAGAGAAGAACGATGACATTCCTCGCCTTCGCCACTTCCAGGGCGTCGTCGAGGCTCTTGTACCACTGGATCTTCTCCAGAGGGGCCCTCTGGGGAAGCACCCCGAGGCCGAGCAGCAGCATGAGGACGATATGCATGCCGGGGATTATAGCAAATGATGCCCCGTCGAGGACCAGGGAGGGGGAGCTGTCTGCGTTCAGGGTTTGATGAGGTGGGGAGACTGACGGATCTGGCCCAGGGTGGACCAGACGCCTCGGCCGAGGTGGTTGGCCGCCAGGTAGCTTTGGCGGGCCAGGCGCGCCGCCGTCCCCCATGTGGAGGGCCGCCGAAGGACCCGGAGGGCGATCCGAGGGATGTCGACGACCTCGAAGCCGCCCAGGACAGGGGAGAGATCGTCATCGATGCCGTCCGATACCCCTTTCAAGGCGAGACAGGGGATTCCCCGATCGTGGCAGAGGGCCGCGATCGTCTGGCTCTCCATGTCCACCGCGATCGCCTGGCTCTCCTCGGCCAGCTTACGTCTAGCGGCCGGCGTCAGCACCGGCGTCGCGACCGTCACCAGCGGACCGACATGAAACGGGATTCCCGAGCTTGTCAGGCCCGATTCGGCAGCCTCTACGAGGAACGGGTCCTCGGACTGTACGATGATGTCTCCGACGGAGATGTCTCCTCTCAGGGCTCCGGCCAGGCCCGAGCAGAGCATCAGGTCGAACGATTCCGAGTCGAGGAAGCGATCAACTCGTTCCTTGGCGATGGTCGGGATCATTCCTGAGAGGCAGAGCCGGAGATCGTGGCCATCGAGCTCAGCGCCCCAGACCCCGTCCTCGGGACGGATGGACTTGAGCTTGAGCTGCCGACAGACCTCGCGGACTTCCCATTTCACTTCGGCCACGAGAGCGATCTTCAACGGCTGCCTCCTCGAGTCGCGTACTCGTCACTCCGAAACCATTCCACCGCACGTTCGACGCCGGTGCGAATGGGCGTCTGCGGCAACTCCAGTTCCTCTCGCGCCTTGCTGCCATCGTATCGCATCGGCATCGCTGCCATCCGAACCCCGTCGAGCGTCGCCTGCGGTTCCCGATGAGTGAGACGAGTCCAGGCCGTGCCAAAGATACCCGCCAGATACGCCACGGCGTAAGGAATTTTCATGGCGGGCATGGGACGGTCGGCGACGTCGGAAAGGATCTGGAGGAACTGCGCGAGCGTGAGCGTCTCTTTGCACAGCAGGTATCGTTCGCCGACCCTGCCCTTCGTCGCGGCGAGCCAGTGCCCCATGGCCACGTCCTCCACGCACACCCAGTTCAACAGGGCATCCAGGTATCCCGGCAAGCGGCCTTCCAGAAAGTCAGCGATCAGGCGACCGGTCGGCGTCGGGCGACGATCCTGTCCCCCGATCACCGTCGATGGGTTGACGATCGTGATCGGCGCCCCGTCCCGGATCATCTCCCAGACGGCCCGCTCCGCCAATACCTTGGTGAGCTGGTAGGTGCTCCTGCATTCGCCGGGCTCGACGAAATCTCTTTCGCTGCCGAGATGCTCTTCGGAGCACTTCACCGTGACGGCGCTGGAGGTGCAGACGATTCGCGACACGCCCGCATCGCGGGCCGCCCGGAGTAGTTCGACGGTTCCGTCGACGTTGGTCCGGTGCATCCGGCGGGGCCGAGGAACGGCCATCCGGAGGTCGGCGGCCAGGTGAAACACCAGGTCCATCCCATGGACCGCCTTCTTCAATGATGCAGGATCGGACAGGTCCCCGGGGATCCAATCGACCGGGAGGTCGCCGAGAGTGGATGTGTCGCTGGTGGGTCTATGGAGGATGCGGACCTGCGTCCCTTGTCTCAGCAGGACCCGAACGAGATGACCGCCGATGAAACCTGTGCCGCCGGTAACGAGTGCTCGCATTCGACTTGCTTCGGGAGATTCAGTCGTCTCAGGGCACCTCCGCCAGAGCCCGATCCAGGTCGGCGATCAGGTCCTTGGCGGCTTCGATGCCGACCGATAATCTCACCAGTCCATCGGTGATACCGCCGGCGATCCGCTTCTCCCGGGGGAGGGGGCCATGGGTCATGGTGGCGGGATGCTGAATCAGGCTTTCCACGCCGCCGAGGCTCACGGCCAGCAGGATCAGCTGGACGGACTCGACGACCTTCTTCCCCGCTTCTTCGCCCCCCTTCAGCTCGAAGGTGACCATCCCGCTGAAGCCCGAAAAGATCTTCTTCGCCGTCTCATGATCCGGGTGCGAGGGCAGACCCGGATAGAAGACTCGATCCACTTTCGGGTGCCCCTCGAGAAACTTCGCGATCTCCATCGCGTTTCGGTTCTGCCTCTCCACGCGGAGGGCCAGCGTGCGGAGGCCTCGGAGCAGGAGCCATGACTCGAACGGGGACATGGACGGCCCGAGCACCTTGAGGTGATACCAGGCCCGGTCCAGGTCCTCGCGGCGACCCACCATCACGCCTCCGGTCACGTCGGAATGGCCGTTCAGGTATTTCGTGGCGGAATGGAGGACCATGTCGAAGCCGTGTTCGATCGGCCTGCAGTTGATCGGTGTGGCGAACGTGCTGTCGATCATCGAAAAGACGCCGTGCCTGCGTGCCCGGTCCGCCAGGTCCGGTAGGTCGGAGACGCGCATCGTAGGGTTCGTGATCGTCTCTATGTAGAGGACCTTGGTGTTGGGACGGAAGGCCTCTTCCACCTCAGCGGAGTCCCATGGGTCCACCAGCGTGTGCTCGACGCCGAATCGGGGGAGGATCTCCGTGATGAGCTCCGTCGAGCCGGCGTAGAGGGATCGGCCGGCCACAACGTGATCTCCCGAGCGGAGGCGCGAGATCACGGACGCCGAGATCGCTCCCATCCCGGAGGAGGCGATCAGCGCCCCTTCCCCTCCCTCCAGGCTGGCGATCGCCGCTTCCGCCTGTTTTGTCGTCGGGTTGCCCCATCGAGTGTAGAGATCGCCGGGCGCCGTGGCCGAGGAAAGCTCCGCCCCGTGCTGTGCGTTCTCCAGCAGGAAGGTGGCGCTCTGGACAATTGGCGGGACGAGCGACGACATCGGGTTGCGATCTTCGCCCGCCCGGACGACGAGCGTGTCCATCTCCAGCGAGTCCTTCCGATCGCTCTTCTGGGGGGCCGTCATCTCAGGTCCTGCCGGCAGGCGAGCAGGGAATCGACGAGCCGGTCGATGTCCTCCCTGGCGGTGTAGAGGTTCACCATGTTGAAGCGGAGCCAGGTCTTCTCGTCGTGCATCACCGTGGCGAACCACGCGACACCGCTCCGGACGACGGCACGCGCCAGATCCTGCTGCCGCTTGTCCAGTTGCTCGTCCGACATCCCTACCGGCACGTCGCGGGCGCAGGCGATCGAGATCGGACCGTCCGGCAGGATCTCGAAACCGTCCTTCCGGAGGCGCTCCTCCAGGTACCGGGTGAGCTCGATGTTCCTTTCGACCGCCTCTCTCACGACGCGAAGCCCGTGCGCCCTCCAGGCGAGCCACACCTTGAGCGCGCTCGCCCGGCGCGAGCAGGCGAAGGAGAGCCTGAACGGGTCGGGATGCTCCGTATCCGTCGGGATGTAGGAAGGCGTGCTGTCGAACGATTTCAGCAAATCCTCTCCGTTGCGGACGAGCACCGCTCCCGCCGTCATCGGGATGAAGAACCATTTGTGCGGATCAATGGTGACCGAGTCGGCCCTCTCGATCCCCTTCAAGAGATGGCGGTGCTTTTCGCTGAGGCTTACAGCGCCTCCGTACGCGGCATCGACGTGGAACCAGAGCCCGCGGGATTCCGCCACGTCGGCGATCTTGTCCAGAGGATCGAAAGCGCCCGTCGTCGTCGTCCCCGCCGTGCCGACGATGCAGAACGGGGCGCGGCCTGCACGGCGATCCACCCGGATCAACTTCTCCAGCTCGGTTGGGTCCATCTCGCCGCGATTCGTCGTGGGGACGAGGTGGAGGGAACGATCCCCTGCTCCGAGAGCTTGCCCTGCCCGCTGCAGGCTGAAGTGCCCCGCATCGGAGGCATAGAAGACGGGGTCGCCGGGGAGGGCGAGGGGGCCGGACTCACGCCACATGGGGAGTGCGCGATCTCTTGCGGCGATCAACGCCGTCAGGTTGGCGATCGCCCCGCCGGGAACGATCAGGCCCGTTCCGCCCTCGAGTCCGAGTTGTTTGCAGAGGAATCCGATCACGGCGCGTTCGGCCGAGGCGGCTGCAGGGCCCTGCTCGGCCGCCCCCGCGTTGTTGTTGAACATGCTGATGAAGAGATCGCCGATGATCCCGCCGGGGAGCGGGGAGGAGTTCACGAGACCGAGGTAGAGCGGATGGGGGGTCGCCATGAAGCGGGGAGCCAGCTTCTCGCGAAACTCGGCCACCGCCTCCTTCAGACCGATCCCCTCCTCGCCGATTCCTTCCCGGAAGAGCTGGTCGAGCTCTTCATCGGGGGAGCCCGGAGAGACGGGCTTTCGGTCGGGCAACCCGCGAATCGTATCGATCGCCACCTCGGCCGCCGCGCGAAACCCCTCGGCAAGGTCATCGCTCATCAAGTAGTCACGCATCGCGACCATCATGCCAAATTAATTAAAGGGACACTCACTTAATTCAAAATAGATAAGTGAGTGTCCCCCTATCTAAGGGGACACACACTTGATCCGGAATCGTCAGGTGTGTGTAGACCTATGTCCGGTCAGAAGAGGTAGCGTTGATTGGCCCAGAGGCTATGGAAGGGGACCTGGTACTGCTCGAGGATCTTTCGGACCGGCTCTTCTTCCAGTAGTCCCGGCGCCTTGAGGTGCACGACGAATTCTCCTCTTTCATGGTAGACACCCTGGACACCCGGGAGACGCAGGAGGTTGCCCTTGATCAGATTGAACCGGGGCAGCCATGAGATGTTGGCTTCCGGCACTCCTATGACGTATGCCGCAGCGGCTCGGGGCCGCTCCTCGAACTCGAGCTTCTGGAGGACGACGCCCTTCTCCTCGAGGGCCTTCTCGAGAGACTCCCTGGTGAGGGACTTTCCCGCGCGCATAGAAAAGGTCGCTATCCTCCCGTCCGGGGCATTCATGAAGACGGTGGCCACACCGTCGAGGCTGCGGAAGGCCGGACCGGCCTTCGGGTTCTTCCCTCATCACCGGCCCCAGCTGGCCACCCTGGCGGTATAGATGGTCACTTTGGCCCACTTCGGATAATCGAAGGCCTCGACCTCGATTCCCAGGACGTCGAGGGCGGATTTGACCGCCGATTCGTCGAGGAGCGTCCTCATCTTCATGGTGACGGAGGCGGTAGAGTTCTCGGTATCCATCTCGACCTTGTCGACGCCGCCAATCCGGGTCAGGCATTTCCGGACGTCCTCGACCTTGCTCTCCTCGATGGCCTCCAGGTGGATGACAAAGGCCTCGGTCCTGACCGCGGCTCGAGACTCATCCCCGGCAACAGGGGCCACGGAGGGAAGAAGCAGAATCGTGAATAGCAGGCTTGCGCGACAGCGGATCATGATCGCCTCCAGCATGTAGACGTCGCGTGGACCCGGTTTCCTTGCGCACAATTCAGACAATTAAGGGGACACTCACTTAATTCAAAATAGATAAGTGAGTGTCCCCATATCTCATAAGAGGGGGTCGCAACTTGATTTACGAATCAGGGGGACACTCACTTAATTCGGGAGAGATAAGTGTGTGTCCCCTTATCTCTCCTTATCTCGTAACATGGGGGCCTTCCTTGAAATGGCCACGGACGTGGCCCCAGATAGCTCAGGAGAGGGCAATGACCGGGAAAAGACGGATCACGGCTGAGGATCTGAATCGCCTGTCTGTGCTGACCGAGGTGCGTATCTCTCCCGATGGGGAGCGCGTTGCGTACACCGTGCAGGAGGCCTGGGTCGAGGAGGACAAGTATCGATCCAACATCTATCTCGTTCCCGCGACGGGAGGGGAGAGCGTCGCCTTCACGCACGGGGACCACCAGAACACTTCCCCCTGCTTCTCCCGGGACGGGAAGTGGCTCGCCTTCGTCAGCGACCGATCCGGCAAGCCCCAGATCTGGGCGATGCCGACGAGCGGTGGAGAGCCTCGCCAGCTCACCTCCAGGCCCGACGGGGTGATCTCGGGCCCCGAATTCTCTCCCGACGGAGATCGGATCGTCTTTGTCTTTCGACAGAAAGACGTGGACGAGAAGGACGCCAAGACGGACGAGGAGAAGAAGGCGATCCAGCGGGCGAAGAACGCGCCACGTGTGGTCACCCGGCTTCGCTACAAGGAGGAGGGCTGGGGGTTCGTCCCCAAGGAGCGGGACCACCTCTGGGTCGTCTCGGTGGCGGACGGCGAGACGAAGCAGATCACGGATGGACCCTACGATCATATGGGGCCCCACTGGTCGCCCGACGGCAAGGAGATCCTCTTCGCAGCCAACCGGGCGGAAGATCCCGACTTCGAACTGAACGGGATAGACATCTGGACGATCCCGGCGGAAGGGGGAGATGTCCGGAAGCTTCCCACGCAGAACGGTCCGGCCTCGATGCCGGCCTTCTCCGCCGATGGAAAACAGGTCGCCTACATGGGCCACTCCCATCCGGGTGACACGTGGGGCATGCGGAACGACAGGATCTGGACGACGCGCCCCGGAGGGAGCCAGACTTGCCTGACCGAGGACATCGATCGACCCTTCGGCGACTGGACGATCGGAGACCTCCGGGGGGCGTTTCATGGGGGCCCTCCGCCGAGCTGGTCCTCCGACGGAAAGTGGATCTACGCCGTCCTCTCGGATCGCGGCAACACGCATCTCGTCGTCCTCCCCTCGTCTGGAGGGGCATCGAAGATGCTCGTCGGCGGCAATCTCGATGTGGCGGGATACGATGTCAGCGCCGACGGGAAGAGGGCGGCCCTCCTCATCATCGAGCCGCTGGGGCCGGGTGACGTCTTTTCGTGCGCGATCGATGGGGATCAAGCGGGCGCCACCGAGAGGCTGACCCACCTGAACGAGGGGCTGCTCGCCGAACTGGATCTCCCGGAGCCGGAGCCGTTCCAGTTCAAGAACTCCGATGATATCACGGTGGATGGATGGGTGATCAAGCCGCCCGGATTCTCTCACGGCAAGAAGCACCCGATGATCTTTCAGATCCACGGGGGGCCTCACGGTCAATACGGGAACATCTTCTTCCACGAGTTCCAGCTCCTCGCCGCCGAGGGTTACGTCGTCTATTACACCAATCCGCGTGGCAGCCAGGGCTACGGAGAGGCGTTCGCCTCGGCAATCGACGCGGACTGGGGGAACAAGGACTACAAGGACGTGATGGAAGCGGTCGACGCGATCGTGGCGGAGGGGTACGTCGACGAGTCGCGAATGGGGATCGCGGGGGGTTCCTACGGCGGCTACATGACGAACTGGGTGATCGGTCACACGGACCGGTTCAAGGCGGCCGTCACGATGCGGAGTGTCACCAACCTCGAAAGCATGTTTGGCTCGAGCGACTTCGGCTTCGAGTTGAGAAACGAGTTCGGCGGGTTCCCGTGGGAGAACCGCGAGGGGTACCGTTCGATGTCGCCGATCACTTACGTGGACAAGATCAACACTCCCCTCCTGATCATCCACAGCGAGGAGGATCACCGGTGCCCGATCGAACAGGCGGAGCAGCTTTACGCCGCTCTCCGTTCGATGAAGCGGGAGGTCGTCTTCATCCGGTACGCGGCGGAGGGCCACGGACTCTCGCGTGGCGGCAGCCCGGCCCACCGTCTCCACCGCCTGAACCATGTCGTCTCCTGGTTCAAGGAGCACCTGTGAGATGCTTATCGAGCCCTGACCGTGTAATCCGACTCGGGCTCGCCCTGCTGATCGTGGTGTTCCTCGGCTCGAGCCTGCCGGCTCTCGCCAGGCCGAAGAAGTGGGCGGGAGAGGCCGTGATCCGGAGACAGCTGAAGAAGTCGAAGCGGAGCGGAGACTTCAAGAAGTTCGTCAAGACGTACAACAAGATGATCGGGACACGGGACTCCAGATACCGCCTCGATCTGGTCAAGGCCATCCAGAAGAAACCCCTTTCGTTCCCCGCACGAGCCTACGCGCTCACCGACGCGGTTCATGCCGCCTTCACGGCCGGTCCGAAGGAGCCCCGCCGCGCTCTCGACCCGATCGGCGAGGCCCTGGACGTGAAGTTCGAACCGGCGGACCTTCCTGGTCTCGAAAAGGGTCTGGAGGGTGAAGCGCATCTGGATCAGCTGGAAGCCGTGGTGGAAGGGGCCGGGGAGCAAGCCCGCCTCGTCTTCGAGTCGATGAAGGAGAAGGAGCAAGTCCTCCTCGCTAGTCAGGTCCTTATCCTCACGGACCAGTTCCTTCAGCACATCTACCTGGATTCAGATCGAGTGAATTTCGAGGCCAACAAGCTGGCGGTCCGATGGGGGGGCAAGCTTGACTTCGCCGGGTTTCTCGCCGCCGTGGAGGGGATTTCCCGGCTCATCGAGCCGGAGTTCCTGGAGGGTTTCGTCCGGGATGTGAAGGGGATGCCGCAATCCGAGGGGACCGACGGGGTGAAAGGCTCCGTGCTCCTGCGCCGGGAAACTCCTTGGGGACCGATGATCATCGGTGGCCCGGGCAGGAACGAGTACACCGGGTTCGCCGCCCTCATCATCGACATCGGTGGGGACGACACCTACACGGGCGCTCCGGGATCCGCCCTCGGGCCGGCGAGGCCGATCTCCATCATCATCGATGTGTCGGGCAACGACGCCTACCGGTCCGAGGGGAGCGGGATCGCCTACGGGCAGATGGGGGTCGGCATCATATTCGATCTGGCGGGCAAGGATGAATACGAAGGAGGCAGGAGGTCTCTGGGCTGCGGCCTCTTCGGCGTCGGGATCCTGTGGGACGCGGGCGGCAACGATACCTACATCGGCGCGGAATATACGCAAGGGGCCGCCGCTTTCGGGATCGGCGCCCTGATCGATCATGCGGGGGACGACATCTACCGGGCCGATCTTTACGCGCAGGGCTTCGGGCTCACGCGTGGCTTCGGTGTCCTTTGGGATGGGGCGGACGGGGACGACACGTACCGGTGCACAGGGAAGCACCCGAGCGTCTACCAGGATGAAGGGGAGTCCAACGGGATGGGCCAGGGGATCGGGATGGGGTTCCGGGGCGATCCGCTGAAAAACCAGGGTGTGGCGGCGGGGGGGATCGGCGCCCTCCTCGATGGTGGAGGGAACGATCGATATCGGGCGGGGCAGTTCGGGCTGGGCTGTGGCTACTACTTCGGTCTCGGGATCGTGCGGGACCGGGGAGGCAGCGACGTCTACGAGGCGAGCCGATATGGCCTGGCCACCGGGGCGCACTGCGCCCTGGGGATCGTCATCGATGACGAGGGGAACGACCGCTATTCCGGACGAGGAGGGGCCAATCTGGCGGGAAATTGGGACCTGACGATCTCCTACCTGATCGATGGCGGCGGCGACGATTCGTACAAGGCCCCCGGACTCTCCATAGGGGCGGCCACGATCACGAGCCTCGCCGTCCTTTGCGATGCCGAGGGGTCCGACCGGTACGAATCGAAAGCGACGGATGTCCTTGGGCACGGGGGAAATCCT
Source organism: Planctomycetota bacterium (assembly GCA_027296055.1). GTDB lineage: Bacteria > Planctomycetota > JAPUJT01 > JAPUJT01 > JAPUJT01 > JAPUJT01. Next base: position 33,979 of record JAPUJT010000055.1, read on the forward strand.
CAGGATGCCCGGCGCGGGGCCCTGTCGTTCGGTTTCCTGATGGATTTCGGAACGGGGAAGGATGAATACGTGTTCAAGGAGGGGAAGGGCTCGACGCCCCGCGGAGAGAAGATGTCCAACCTGAAGGTCAACAAGACGAACGACGGCCGCAATGAACTGGGCCTGGGCTATTTTCTCGATACGCCGAAAGCCTTCGAATAATCAGGGATCACGGTCGGCGCGACCCCGTTCGGATCTCGGTGAGCCCCTCCCCTTCGATGCAGCGATACCGCCGGTCCGCTTCGACGTCTGCAATGATCTCGACGGATCCCGAAGGCCATCGGATCTCCAGCCGATCGATCCGACGCTCCGCTCCCAGCCCGAGATGAATCCAGGGCTCTCTCTGGGAGAGATAGCTTCCCCCGGCCACCACTTCCCTCACCTTGTTCTCTCCGGCGATGCGAGCGAGGAGGCGCGCCCCTATCGCCGCTCTCGGCGGGTTCCCCACGAGGAGCATCAGCGTGACCCAATGGTTCTCGTGATCGGTTCGATTCTCCAGGAGTTGCGCCCCATCGTTGCAATTGGTGACGAGGAGGTCCAGGTCTCCATCCAGGTCGAAGTCGGCGGCTGCCAGTCCCCGAGAGACCCTCCTCTCCAGGAAGGCCGGTCCCCCGCTGCCCGAGACATCCACGTAGGTCCCATCGCCCCGGTTGCGGAAGAGCTGATTCGGCTGACCATGGGTTTGATGCTCGTAGTAGAGGGCGATCCGATCCTGGATGTGCCCGTTGACGACTGCGATATCGAGAAACCCGTCCAGGTCCAGGTCGAGGAAGAGGGCGCCGAACGCGAGGGGAGTGAGGCTCGGGGAGGCGAGGCCCGCCCGGTAGGTCCGGTTCTCGTAATAGCTCCCGGCCGCGTTTCGGTAGAGGCTGTTCGTCTCCAGAGCGAAGTTGGTGACGAAGAGGTCGAGCCATCCGTCCTCATCGTAATCGGCGGCATCCAGCCCCATCCCGGCCTCGGGCTCTCCCCCCTCACCATAGGCCGCGCCGAGGAGGACGCCCACCTCTTCGAAGGTCCCGTCGCCTAGATTCCGAAAGAGGAAGTTCGCCGTCGTGTCGTTGGCCACATAGATGTCGATGTCGGAGTCATTGTCGAAGTCGCCTCCCACCACGCCCAATCCCTTCCCATCCGGGCGGAGGAGTCCTGACGGCCGGGTCCAATCGATGAAGGTGCCGTCCCCGAGGTTCCGGAAGAAGACGTCCGCCGCCGCGTCGAAGTCCGAGATGTGACAGTAGGCCCGATAGCCGGGCTCCAGCCTCCCGCAGTAGCGATCCTCCTCGAGAGACAGGGCAATGTAGTTCACCACGTACAGGTCGAGCCAGCCGTCCTTGTCGACGTCCGCGAAGAGGCAAGAGGCCCCCCACTGGGGATCGGCCACGCCCGCTTGCGCCGCGACCTCTTCGAAGGTTCCATCCCCGCGATTCCTGTAGAGGACGTTGGGTCCGAGGTTGGTGACGTAGATGTCGGGGTCCCCGTCGTTGTCGTAGTCGGCCATCGCGCACCCCATCCCGTAGCCCGTGTCCCCGGTTCCGGACTGACGGGTCACGTCTTCGAAGGTGCCGTCCCCGTTGTTGTGGTAGAGGGCGTTGCGAGGAGGGTTCGGTCCGGGCTCACCCTCGAGCGATGCTCCGTTGACCAGGTAGATGTCCGGGTAGCCATCCCCGTCATAGTCGAAGAACCCCCCGCCGGAGCCCATCGTTTCCACGAGGAATTTCTTCTCGGTGGCGCCGTTGTGGTGTCGAAACTGGATCCCCGCCCGGGCGGTTATGTCGGAGAAGGAGAAGCCGGTCGGGGTCTTCCCGTCGGGAGGGACGACTGATGGGATACCTGTCGTCGTCGTACGCGACCTCCAGACCGTCCCGGCCAGGCCGCCCAGAGCGACGAGGAACAGGAAGAAAGCAGTCCGTCTCACTCGGGCTCCTCCCCCAGGAGATCCTCGACCAGTTCGATGAGCGATCCGTTCCTGCCGGGGCCGGATTGGATTCTCTTCTCCGCGAGGGCGACGGCCCTCTGGAAGCGGGGCGCGTCCGGGTCCGCCGCCGATGCCTGCTGGAACGTTCGGAGGGCTGCCTGGACCCGTCCTTGACCGAGCTGGGCCATCCCGCTCAGCCAGAGCGGGTCTGCCGATCCGGGGCGCAGAGCGGCCGCCTTGACCGATACCCTTTCCGCCTTCTGGAACTGGAGCGCCCCGAGGTGTTCCCGGCCCAACTGCTGGGAGAGGGCGAACAGCTGGGCATGGCTGGGATCCTCAGCGAACTCCTCACGGTAGTAGGTCCGCACGAGCTCTTCGAGACGTCCGATCTCGATCTGATGGTCCGCTATCCGTGCAGAGCGTTTCAGCTCCCTCTGCCCCTCCGGCGTCTTGCCCGATCGGATGAGCAGGTGGGCGAGGCGGTATCTCGCCTCGAGATGCTCCGGCCGGGCGAGCAGGCACTGTCTCAGCTCCACCTCCGCGGCGGCCGTCTCTCCGATCTCTGCGTAGGCCGTTCCGAGGAGCAAGTGAACATCCGGGTCTACGGGTTCGTGCAGGAGGGCCCGCCGCCCGGCGATCAGGGCTTCTTGGAACCGGTTGAGCTTGAGCTCGGCGAAACCGAGCCGCAGATGGGCCTGTCCGTCGTCCGGCAGGGCCTCGAGGGCCACGAGGTAGTCGGCCCGGGCCTCCCCATACTCTCCCATCGCCTCGCGCGTCATCCCCCGCTCGAGGTGGAGCCCGGCGTGGCGGGGATGGGACTCCACCGCCTGATCGAGGATGGTCATTGCCTTCTTCAGATTCAACTCTTTGCGATAGGAGGCGGCGATGTGGCGACTGACCTGTGGGTTACGAGGATCGATCCGCAGCGCATCCTCGAGCGCTGCGCGGCCTCGAACCGGTTTTCCCTCATCGATGAGGCGGATACCGTCGTCGAGGATCGCCCGGAGGCGAGCGTCTCCTTCGTGAAGCGTGGGGGCCGAGGCACCATCTTCGGGGCAGCCGAGTCTCAAGGACCCGGCGGCGACACCGATGCCGACGGCCGCGACGGAGATGACGATGAAGCGCAAGGCTTTCACGGACTGATCATCGGCTGCCGGCGACGGGGTGTCAACTCCCGCCGCTCCAGTGCAAGGATCGGCAGGCGTCGTCGCGGAGGCGCGAGATCGACGCCCGTCACGGGATCACAGGAGGGCGGATATGAAGGAGCGGCTATCGAAGACGGCGATATCCTCCGCCTGCTCGCCCAGTCCGACGAACTTGACGGGGAGCGCGAGCTGGTCCCGTATCGCGAGAATGATGCCCCCTTTCGCCGTCCCATCCAGCTTGGCGAGGAAGAGGCCCGTGACCTCGACCGCCTCCTTGAAGAGCTTGGCCTGAGAGATGGCGTTCTGTCCCGTCGTGGCGTCGAGGACGAGGAGGACCTCATGCGGGGCGTCGGGGATCTTCCTCTGGATGACACGGTGGATCTTGGATAGCTCCCGCATCAGATTCTGGTGTGTATGAAGTCTCCCTGCCGTGTCGACGATGCAGACGTCCATTTTCCGAGCGATCGCGGCGTCGAGGGCGTCGAAGGTGACCGCCGCCGGGTCCGCGCCGCTGTGCTGCTTCACGATGTCGACTCCGATCCGCTCGCTCCAGAGGGTGAGTTGCTCGACCGCCGCGGCGCGGAAGGTGTCCGAGGCGCAGAGGAGGACCTTTTTCCCCTCGTTCTTGAACAGGTAGGCCAGCTTGGCGATCGAGGTGGTCTTCCCCGTGCCGTTCACTCCTGCGACGAGGATGACGGTGGGCGGTTTCTCCGACTGGCGAATCTCCGGCTCGTCCTGGCCGATGAGATCGATCAGGTAGCTCCTCAGATAGTCGAGAGCGCCATCCGCCTTCCCGAAGGCATCGTTTCGGTAGGCTTCCTCCAGGTGATCCAGGATCTTCGTCGTCGTGGCCACGCCGACATCGGCGGTCATCAAGATCCCTTCCAGCTCGTCCCGGGTATCGCTGTCGAACTTGCGCCCGATGCCGAGCAAGTTCCGGATCTTGGAGAAGAATCGCGTCCGCGTCCTCTCCAGGCCATCCGCGAGAGCCTTGTCCTCTTTCTTCTTGTCCTTACGTCCGAATAGCTTTCTCAGGAGCACGGCAAATTCCTCGTCGGGGACAGGCTACACCGAGCGGCGCGAGACGATCTTATCGAGGATGCCGTTCACGAAGGCGCCGCTCTCGGCCGAGCCATACCGCTTCGCCAGCTCGATCGCCTCGTTGATCGCGACCTTCGGCGGAACCTCGTCCACCCAACCGATCTCGTAGACGCCGAGCCGGAGGACGTTACGGTCGATCGTGGGCATTCGATGCAGGTCCCAGTTCTCCGCCGCGTCCTGGATCTCACGATCGATCTCCTCTTGCCGGGCACGCACGCCGTCCACGAGGGTCCGGGCGTGCACCCTCACATCCGCCGCCATCTCCTCCTGCGCCAGGAGGTCTGTCACTCCCGACTCGTCGATCTCTTCGCGCAGATCGATCTGGTACAGCGTCTTCAGGGCGATCTCCCGCGCTCGCGTCGGCTTTCTCACGGCCGGTCGTCCTCCGACTCCTCCAGGCGGCGGAAGAGGTCGGCCATCTCGAGGGCGGCCCGGGCCGCATCGACTCCCTTGTGTCCTACCTTGCCCCCGGAGCGCTGCAGGGCCTGATCGGTGTTCTCGGTGGTGAGGACTCCGAAGATGACAGGCACGCTCGTCTCGAGGGAGACATCGGCGACGCCTCGCGCCACCTCCCGGCATATGTAATCGAAATGTGGAGTTTCCCCCCGGACGACCGCCCCGAGGCAGACAATGGCATCGTGCTCGTCGCTCTCGGCAAGGAGAAGCGCCGTCGCAGGGATCTCGAAGGAGCCAGGAACCCACGCCACGGTGATGTCCTTGTCGGCAACCCCCTGCTCTCGAAGCGCCTTCTCGCACCCTTCGAGCAGGCGCCGCGTGACGATCTCGTTGAACTTCGAGACCACGATAGCGACCCGCTTTCCTTTGCCGTCCGGTTCGCCCCGGAATTCTATGGCCATGCTCTTCGGTCTCTCATTCAGGGAGCTGGGGCGGCCCTATTCCCACTCGATCGTGCTCGGGGGCTTGGAGGAGATATCGTAGACGACCCGGTTCACCCCCCGAACCTCATTGATGATGCGATTGGACAACTTCGCCAGCAACGGGTAGGGGAGCCGGGCCCAGTCTGCCGTCATCCCATCCTCGCTCTCCACGGCTCTGAGGGCGACCACATTCTCGTACGTCCTCTGGTCACCCATCACGCCGACCGTGCTGACCGGGAGGAGCACGGCGAACGCCTGCCAGATGTCGTTGTACACGCCCGCAGCGCGAACCTCTTCCGTCACGATAAAGTCCGCATCTCGCAGTATCCGCAGGCGCTCCTCCGTGACGTCGCCGATCACACGGACGGCCAGGCCCGGCCCGGGGAACGGGTGGCGTTCGACGATAGCGGGAGGGAGTCCCAGCTCTCGGGCGATCTTTCTGACCTCGTCCTTGAAGAGATCCTTCAGCGGTTCGATCAGCCGAAGGTTCAGGACATCCGGGAGGCCGCCCACGTTATGGTGGCTCTTGATCGTGGCGGACGGGCCGCCCAGCGGCGATGTGCTCTCGATCACGTCGGGATAGAGTGTACCCTGCGCGAGAAACTCGATTCCGGGCAACTTCTTCGCCTCGTCCTCGAAGATCTCGATGAAGACGCGACCGATCGTCTTTCTCTTCTTCTCCGGGTCCGTCACGCCGGCCAGCTCTGTGAGGAAGCGGTCGCGGGCATCCACAAGGTGGAACTGCAGGGAGAATCGGTCGCGAAAGGCTTCTTCCACCTCCTCCCTCTCGCCCGTCCGGATCAGGCCGTTGTCCACGAAGATCGCGTGGAGCTGCGATCCGATCGCCTTGGCCAGCAACAGCGCGGCAACGGACGAATCGACCCCCCCCGAAAGCCCGAGGACCACCCCGGAGTCGCCGATCTCCGACTTGAGCGCTGCCACGGTATCCTCGATGAACCGCCCCATCTCCCACCCGCCCTTGCATCGGCAAATCCGGAAGAGGAAGTTCTGGAGGATCTCCATCCCCTGCGGCGTGTGGCTCACCTCCGGGTGAAACTGGATGCCGTAGAATTCACTTTGTCTGTGGCGCACCGCCGCCAGGGGGCAATTGTCGGATGATGCGAGGACCTCGAAATCCCCGGTCAGCTCGGCCACCTGGTCTCCATGGCTCATCCAGACCTCGAAGCTGTCGTCCAGCCCCTCGAGAAGGTCATGGGACTTCTCGCGCTTGAGGATCGTGCCTCCGTATTCACGGAGAGGGGCGGCGGAGACCTTCCCGCCGAGGTGCTGGCAGCCGATCTGCATCCCGTAGCAGACCCCGAGGATCGGCAGGTTCATCTGGAATATCGCTTCATCACAGCGGGGGCCGGCCCCGTCGTAAACGCTTCCGGGACCGCCCGAGAGGACGATTCCATGGAGCGTCCCGTCCGCCTCCAGATCAGCCGGGCTCGAGTCGTGCGGAAGGATCCTGCAGTAGACGCCCAGCTCCCGGACGCGGCGAGCGATCAGCTGGGAGTACTGGGAGCCGAAATCGAGGATGGCGATCGTTTCCTTCTTTGCCATGAATCGAAAGGTCCGTTGGCTTGCCGCCGGAATGAACGGAATCGCTCGACCGGAATTGTCGAGTCAAGGATCTCGACCGCTCGCGGGAGACCCTACTCCAGAGAGTAGTTGGGGGCCTCCACGGTCACCGTGATGTTATGGGGGTGGTTCTCGACGAGGCTTGCGTGGGAAATGCGGATGAACTTCCCGTTGGCGCGCAGCTCCTCGATGTTCCCGGTCCCGCAGTACCCCATGCCTGCCTTCAGTCCGCCGACGAGCTGGTAGACGACTTCGTGAAGGGGGCCGCGTGTGGCGACTCTCCCCTCCACGCCCTCGGGGACGAGCTTACCACCGGGAGTGCTCTTGCGCTGACCGTAACGATCGCGCCCGCCCTCGCCTTCGAGCATGGATCCGAGCGATCCCATTCCTCGGTACACCTTGAAGGACCGGCCCTTGTAGAGGACGATTTCCCCGGGGCTCTCGTCGACGCCCGCGAGGAGCCCCCCGAGCATCACGGCATGGGCCCCTGCCGCCACCGCCTTCGTGATGTCGCCAGAGTGGCGCACCCCTCCATCCGCGATCACGGGAACTCCCGTGCCTTGCGCCGCCTGGCTGCACTGGAAGATGGCCGTGACCTGGGGAACTCCCACGCCGGAGACGACCCGCGTGGTGCAGATCGAGCCGGGACCGATCCCCACCTTGATGGCGTCCGCCCCGGCGGCGATCAGGTCCTTGGCCCCTTCCTTAGCAGCCACGTTTCCGGCGATCACTTCGGCATCACACTTCTTCTTCAGGGCCTGGATCGTCTGGATCACTTTCGTCGAGTGGCCATGAGCCGTGTCGACGACGAGGATGTCGACGCCGCTCGCCACGAGAGCATCGGCCCGCTCCGGATCCTCCACGCCCACCGCGGCTCCGACACGCAGCCGTCCCCTCGAATCTTTCGATGCGTTGGGGAACCTCTGGGTCTTGGAAATGTCCTTGATCGTGATCAGCCCCTTGAGCTGCCCGTTTCCGTCCGTGAGCAGGAGCTTCTCCACCTTCTCCCGGTGGAGTATCTCCTTGGCCTCTTCGAGGCTCGTCTCGGACGGAGCCGTCACGAGGCGGTCCTTGGTCATCACCTTCGAAACCTTGGTATCCAGGCTCTTGTGGAAGCGAAGATCGCGCTTGGTGAGGATACCGACGAGACGGCCACCACTCTCCACCACGGGCAGGCCCGAGATGTTGTAGGTCGACATGATCTCCTTCGCGCGCCCGGTTGTTTCCGAAGGGGAGAGTGTCACCGGGTCGAAGATCACGCCGTACTCGGAGCGTTTCACCTTCTCCACTTCCATCGCCTGCGCCTCGATGGAGAGGTTTCTGTGAATGAAACCAACTCCACCCTCCTGGGCGATGGCGATGGCAAGCCGCGATTCGGTCACCGTGTCCATGGCGGCGGAGCAGATGGGGATGTGAATGCGGATCCGTCGGGTTAGCTGGGTGGAGACGTCGGCCTCGCTGGGCTTGACGTCGGAGCGCGCAGGGAGCAAGAGGACATCATCAAAAGTAATTCCCTCGCCGACTAGCTTGCTTTCCATGCTCCCCTAGGCACGCCTCTTGCCGCCGGCAAGCGGCGGAATTGAAACGGAAGATGGTACATATTCTGGCCCTGGAGTCAAGTGGATACCCCCATTTCCCGCTCCAGGAGCGTGACGATCCGGCCGGCGATATCCGTTCCACTGACCGTTTCGATACCCTCGAGGCCCGGGGAGGCGTTCACCTCCAGGACGAGGGGCCCTCGCTCCGGTTCAAGAAAATCCACCCCCGCCACCTCGAGGCCCAGGGTGCGGGCAGCCCCCAGCGCCAGGCGTCCCACCTCCGGCGTGACCTCGGTAGGGACGGCGTTACCCCCGAGATGGACATTCGATCGAAACTCCTCTCCCTCTGCCGACCGTCGGATCGCGGCGACGACCTCCTCGCCCACCACGAAGGCCCGGAGGTCGCGTCCGCGGCACTCCGAGATGAATTTCTGTATCAGCACGTAGCGGCGGTCTTGATGGAGGGCCTCGACCTTCTCCTCTGCCTCGATCTCGCTCTCGGCCAGGAACACGCCCTTCCCCTGAGCCCCCTCGAGGACCTTGAGGATCACGGGAGGCCCGCCGACCTCCGCGATAGCCCTTCGAACGTCGTCCTGCCGGAGCGTGAGTGACGTGGGAGGAACGGGGATCCCCTTCCCGCTCAACAACTGGATGCACCGGAACTTGTCGCGGCAGCGGAGGATGGCATCGGAGCCGTTGAGGGAGTACACCCCTCGCTCCTCGAACTGTCGGAGCACCGCGATCCCGGAGGCGTTGGTCGAAGCCCCGATACGGGGGACGATGGCATCGATCCCGGTGACAGGCTCTCCCTCGTAGTCGAGGTCGGCGTGACCCTCCCCCGAATGCAGGAGGAACAGAAACGGGTCCATCGCCCGCGCCTCATGCCCCGCCTTCCGGCACGACTCGACGAGCCGCCGGGTGGAGTAAATGTCCTCGTGACGGGAAAGAATGGCGACGTTCATGTTGACGATGATTGTACAAGATCAGAGAGCCGGCGCGAAACGGCGGTTTCCGCTCCGGTTGCCTGGCTTGCGGTGATGAGTATAATGTGTGCGAACTCTAGAGTTTCTGGAAATCGCGACGGCACGGACGGCGAGCGAAAGGGAGACGGAAATGGCGGCCGAGGAAGAATCGCGGAACATGGAGAAGGGCGACCTGGAGGCGGTCAAGAAGCTCCAGGATGGCTACCAGACAATCCGCAAGGAGATGTCGAAGGCGATCATCGGCCAGGAGAAGGTGCTGGAAGAGCTCCTGATCTCGATATTCGCCAAGGGACACTGCCTCCTGATCGGGGTCCCTGGCCTCGCCAAGACCTTGATCATCAGCACCCTGGCGGAAACCCTATCCCTATCCTTCAACCGGATCCAGTTCACTCCCGATCTGATGCCCTCCGACATCACGGGGACCGAAGTGATCCAGGAGGACAAGACGACTGGCGAGAGGAAGTTCCACTTCCTCAAGGGTCCGATCTTTGCCAACGTCATTCTCGCGGACGAGATCAATCGGACGCCTCCCAAGACCCAGGCGGCCCTCCTCGAGTCGATGCAGGAGCATCAGGTCACGGCGGGGGGTATGTGTCATGTCCTGGAAGAACCGTTCTTCGTCCTGGCCACGCAGAACCCGATCGAGCAGGAAGGGACCTATCCCCTCCCCGAAGCTCAGCTGGATCGGTTCATGTTCAACGTCCTCGTCGACTACCCCGACAAGGAAGAAGAGTACGACATCATGCGGCTCACCACGGCCCCTCAGGAGATCAAGGTGGGCCCGGTGATGGGGAGGGAGGAGATCCTCGCCCTCCAGGACATCGTGCGCCGCGTTCCGATTGCCGAGCATGTTGTCCGATTCGCCATGACCCTTGCACGGGCGACCCGCGTGACGAAGGAGGAGGCGTTTCCCTTCATCAAGGAGTGGCTCTCGTGGGGGGCAGGTCCGCGGGCCAGCCAGTACATGATTCTTGGGGGGAAGGCGAGGGCGGTTCTCCACGGGCGGAGCTACGTCTCGACGGATGACATCGTGGCCGTGGCCCACCCGGTCCTGCGTCACAGGTTGATCACCAACTTCAACGCCGAGGCGGAGGGGATCACGAAGGATCACATCATCGACCGTCTCATCGAGAGCATCCCTCGCAAGGGGGAGGCCCTCCAGGGCGTCTCCTGAGGCGCTGAAAGGACGCATCGATGGCCGAGGATTACAGGAAGTACCTGGACCCCCGGACCCTGAGCAAGATCTCCAGGCTCGATTTGATCGCCCGCCTTGTCGTCGAGGGGTTCATTTCCGGCCTGCACCGCAGTCCCTACCACGGATTCTCCGTCGAGTTCGCCGAGCATCGTGAATACGTCCCGGGGGATGACATCCGCCACATGGACTGGAAGGTCTATGGGAAGACGGATCGCTACTACATCAAGGAGTACGAAGAGGAAACGAACCTCAAGGCGACGATCCTCCTCGACGTCTCCGAATCGATGTCCTACAAGTCCGGCCCGGTGAGCAAATTCGAATACGGGTGTTTCATCGCCGCTTCGCTCGCGCATCTGATCCTCAGGCAGCAGGACGCCGTCGGCCTGGCCCTTTTCGACAGAAAGGTACGCAAGTACTTTCCTGCATCAGCCCAGCCAGGCCACCTGAAGGTCCTCCTCCATGAGTTGCAGATCGCCAAGCCGGGAGAGCCCTCCCAGATGGAGCCGATCTTCCACGACATGGCGGAGCGCATCCGCAAGAAGGGCCTGATCATCGTGATCTCGGACATGTTCGATGATCTGGCGCAGGCCTCGAGGGGCCTGAGGCACCTCCGGCACCGGAAGCACGAGGTGATCCTGTTCCACGTCCTGGATCATGATGAGGTGACGTTTCCGTTCGATCGGATGACGCGATTTCTGGGCATGGAAAACGGGCCGAAGATTCTCGCGAATCCGAAGGTGCTGAGAGACGCCTACCTGGAGGAGTTCCAGAACTTCCAGGACAGCCTCAAGCGGGAGTGCCGCGGGGATCGGATCGACTACGTGTCGATGGACACGAGCCGGCCGCTGGACGTCGCCCTCGCGACCTACCTGGCGGTCCGCTCCGAGAAACGCCTGGCGTAGCCACATGCTATTTGCCAACCCCGCGATGTTGTTCGGCCTGCTCCTGGTCGCGATCCCCATCATCATCGCCCTCCTCAACCGACAGCGCCATCAAGAGGTCCACTGGGCGGCGATGGCCTTCCTCGAAGCGGCTCTACGAAAGAACAGGCGCCGCCTCACCTTCCAGAATCTCCTCCTGCTCCTTCTGAGGACGGCGATTCTCCTGATCCTCGTGATGGCTCTGGCCCGGCCGTTCCTCAAGGAGAGCAACGTCTTCACGTCACCCCCCCAGACCAACCGTCGCGTCGTCTTGGTCATCGATCGGTCGTTCAGCATGGGGCATCGGCCGGGGACCGAGCTCTCCTCCCTGGACCGGACACGCGAAGCGGTGTCGGAGCTGTTCCGGCACTACGTCCAGGACGGGGATCAGCTCCGGGTCTTCCTCTTCGACGAGTCGACCGATTCCCCGTACCAGGTGCCGCTGACCGTGGATCCCTCCACCAAGGAGCAGGTGCTCGGCGAGCTGGCCGCTCTGGAGCCTTCCCACTATGCCACCGACGTCGCCCGGTCGCTCCGTACCGTGCTCGCCGTGCTGCAAGAAGGGGAGAAGATCGACCTTGCCGCGGAGCAAACGGAGATCTTTCTGATCACCGATATGCAGAGAAACGGCTGGGCGGGGGATATCGGGCTGCGAGATCCAGGACTGGCCACTCGGCTCCGCAAGTTCGGGGAGGCCCACGGAATCCTCCACCTGATCGATGTAGGAGGCGAGGGGAGCGGGAACCTCGTGGTGCAGGGGTTCGCCGCAGCGGAGCCGATCATCACTCCCGCCGAGCCGATACGGTTGGACGCCGTGGTCAGGAGTCACTCCGGCCAGGATCAAACGAAGGTGGAGGTGTCCCTGGTGGTGGACGGGATAGTGCGGAAGAATCTTACCTATGATGTCCCGGCGGGGAGGCAGAGGACCTTCTCGTTCTCCCACGTCTTTTCCACCGCAGGGAGCCACTCGGTCACCGCTCGCATAGCGGCCGACAACCTGGCGATCGACAACGAGAGACACCTGGCGCTCGAGGTTCGGGAACGAATCCCGATCCTCATCGTCGATGGGGACCCACAGGAAGAACTCTGGAAGAGCGAGACGGACTTCATCCGTTACGCGCTCGCCCCGGCGGGCGGGGATAGTCCCGGCGACCCCTCCCTGATGGAAGTGACGGTGATCAACGAATCGGATCTCGGCGGTGAGTCCCTCGAGCGTTTCGCCGTCATCGTCCTGGCGAACGTCGCCTCCCTCGCGGACGACCAGGTCGGCGCTCTCGAGAGATACGTATCGGCGGGCGGCGGACTCCTCGTGTCGCTCGGCGATCAGGTCGATGCGGACTTCTACGTCTCCTCTCTCTACCGGGACGGGAGTGGACTCCTCCCCGCAGCACTCGGTGACGTGGTGGAGGACGAGGCAATGACCCTCAAGCTGGAGGATCTCTCCCACCCCGCCATCCGTTTCTTCGAGCCGGAAGATTATCAGGCCATCCTGGCGAACGAGTTCTTCTTCCGTTACTTCTCGGTCAAGGAGACCGACAAGGAGTCGAAGGTCCTGATCCGCATGGTGCAGGGGGAGGCGGTGACCGGGCCTGTCCTGATGGAGAAGTCGTACGGCCGCGGCCGCGTGATGCTGTATACGAGCACCCTGGACGATGACTGGAACGGGTTCACGACGTCCTGGACGTACGTCGCCATGATGCAACTCTGGGCGGTCTACCTCTCCGACACCGCCTCTTCCCAGAAGAACCTGCTTGTCGGTGATCGGTACGAGAAGATCATCCCCCCTGCTTCGTACGCCGATGATGTCAGGTTGATCACGCCGAGTCGCGATTCGATCCGGAAGCCCCTCACTCCGGACGACGAGGGGAGCGATCACTTCACGCTTTCCCATGATCCATGTGACGAGGCGGGGATTTACGAGATCATCTTCAGCCGAGGAGAGACGGAGGCGCCCGTGAAAGAGTATTTTGCGGTCAACGTCAGGACCGAGGAGAGCGATCTAGATCCGATCACGATCGAGGAGCTACGTGACCTTCTGCCGGGCGCGCCGCTGCGATACACGGAATCCCATCAGGTCGCCTCCCTGACGGGGATGGCGGCGAAAGCGAAGGGGGGCGCCGGGATCTGGAAGCTGCTGCTTTCGGCCCTCCTCGTCTTCATCGTGCTGGAAACGATAGTGGCGAGACTCTTCGGAAGGTGAGAGAGAAATGAACCCCCTGCTCCTGTTCATCCAGGTGGCCCCGCGGCAGGTGACCACGGAAACGGAAGAGGCCATTCGCCTTCCCGGAGCGCCCGAGCCCTGGGTGCTCGCCGTGATCGCCGCGTGCGTGATCGCCGGCGTCATCTTCGTCTACCGAAGCGAATCGAAGGCCGTCTCCCCCCTCGTCAGGGCTGGACTCGGGACGCTGAGGGTCCTCGTGTTCGCCGTGGCCCTGGTGATTTTTTTTCAGATCGTTCTCGCCGTCGAGAGGACCGAGAGTCGGGATGGTCAGGTCCTCGTCCTGGTGGATGGCTCGCTCAGCATGTCCTTCCGGGACAAATACGCGGATAGCGACCACGCCTCGGCTCTCGCTCGGGCGGTCGGCGCACCCGGCTCGGTGGAGGATCTCTCGCGTATCGATCTGGTCCGCCGCCTCCTGCTCAAGGACGACGCGGCGTTCCTGCGGGATCTCTCTCGACGTAACGCCGTGCGACTTTACACGTTCGATTCACGGCCTCGGCCGCTTCTCGTCCTGGAGAAGGGCGCCATGTCCGGGGAGTCGGAGGAAGAGATGCAGCGGATCCGTGCTGCCGTCGATGAACTCGTCGCCGATGGTGCGGAGACGGCGATCGGAGACTCTCTCAACCAGGCCCTTCGCGACCAGCGGGGGCGGCTGATGGCGGGGATCGTCCTCTTTTCTGACGGGCAATCGAATTCAGGGACGTTTGGCCTGGATCGCGTGGCCAAACGTCTCTCGGGGAAGGGGGGGCTCTACGCCGTCGGCGTGGGAAACCCGGCGAATCCGCGGGACATCGCCCTCTCGAATCTCCAGGCGAGCGAGGTCGTTCTGGTAGGTGATCAGGTCCCGTTCGATTTTCAGCTCGGAAGCATCGGATTCGACGCCTCCGTGGATGTCCAGCTTATCGTGGACGGAAAGATCGAGTCCTCCGAGTCGATCCGAGTGGAGGGAAGCAACTTCCGTCGCGGCGTTCGGCTCGAGTACAAGCCGATGGCGGCCGGAGAGTACGACGTGACGATCCGGACCCCGGTACGACCGGGGGAGCTCCTGGAGGAAAACAATGTCCTCGTCCACAGGCTCAAGGTCATCGACGAGAAGATCCGCGTTCTCTACGTGGAGAACTTCCCGCGCTGGGAGTATCGATTCCTCAAGACGGCGTTGATCCGGGACCAGACCATGAAGGTGAGTTGCCTCCTTCTCTCGGCCGACGACCGGTTCCCTCAGGAGAGCTCCCCGGGGATCCCCGCGATCGGATCGTTTCCCACCGAGAAAGAGGACCTCTACAAGTACCACGTCGTGATCATTGGTGATGTCCCCTCCCAGTCCTTCACGGAGGAGCAGCAGCTCCTGATCCGGTCCTTCGTCGAGGATATCGGCGGCGGGCTGCTCATGATCTCCGGTGAGGGCGGCGCTCCGGATAGCTACGTGGGGACGCCTATCGAGGCGCTCCTGCCCGTGACGCTCCCTGACGATAGAGCCTCTTCCATCTGGCGAGCGATGGAGCTGCACACGGAAGCCTTCCATCCCAAACTGACGGTGGATGGACGGATGAGCCCCATCCTTCGACTCCTCGATGATCCGGACCAGAATCGGGAGCTGATCGAGAATCGGGACGGACGGTCGTCCAACAGTCTTCCCGGACTGTACTGGACCGCTCGGGTCGGCGACGCCAAACCGGGGGCCAAGGTCCTCGCCGAGCGGGAAGGGCCCTCAGGGAACTCGCCCCTGCTGGCGCTGCAGTATTACGGGGCCGGCCGGACGTTCTTTTCCGCAACGGATGAAACCTGGCGCTGGCGATCCGGTGTGGGGGACAGGTTCTTCTATCGGTTCTGGGGTCAGGTGATAAGGTTCCTCGCGGGAGGGAGGATTCATGGTGGAAAGCGTGTCGAGATCACCACGGACAAGTCCGAGTATACAATCAACGACCAGGTGAGCATTGCCGCCCGCGTGTACGATCAGGAGTTCAGGCCGGAAACTTCGGAAGAACAGATCCTGCGAATTCTGCGACCCGGGGATGAGGAGGCAGGGACGCTGGAGATCATCGCCATTCCGGGCCAACCGGGGAGGTACTCGGGGTCGATCGTCGCCGACCGGATCGGCCGTTTCCAGATCTGGATGGACCGGCCAGAGGAAGGGTCGGAGGCGCGGGCGGGTGAGGTGACCTTCACCGTGATCGTGCCGCCCCTCGAGTACAAGAACCCCAAGATGGCCGAGAAGGAGTTGATCCGTGCGGCCGAATTCGCCAAGGGGAAATACTACGATCTTACCGGCGCCGCTCGACTCCCGGATGCCGTCGCCGAGATCCAGCAGGTCAAGCGAGTTCCCGAGGAAGCGCCCAAAGACCTCTGGGATCGCTGGTGGATGCTCCTCCTGTTCACCACCCTGATCACGGTGGAGTGGGTGGTCCGGAAGCTGGTAAATTTGGTCTAGTCGCGGGGGTCTCCGATTCCTCCGCCCCCTTTGCCATCCTCTTCTGAAGATATCCGGCCGACAGGGCCATGAGGCCCATCGATCCGCAGACGATCAGGATCCAGGGCTGCGAGATGGTTCGGCGCAGATCCTCTCCGGAGGGGAAGATGATGCCGGCGGCGGTCTTCAACTCGGACCAGGATGGAAGCAGGCCGGACGAGCCCAGGCCGCTGAAGATCACCAGCGCAGATCCGAGAAAGAGATAGCTGAACGTCCTCGAGAACTCGCGGTTCCACAGAACGAGGCCGAGCCGAAATCTCCGCCGGTCCCGGTCAGGCGTGGGGGTCAGCTTCGGAAGAAACCTCGGGACGGCGGCCAGGTACTTCTTGTACTCCTCCCCGTACTCTTTCAGGAGGAACGGTTCTTCCACCCGGATCACCCTCCAGGCGTGCATCGGAACCATCGTGATGATGTAGAGTGCCACGAGGACAGGGTTTCCCGCCATCACGAGAAACCCGAGATCACTGAGGGCCGATCCGAACATGATCGGGTTCCTGACGAACGCATACGGTCCAGAGGTGGTCACGGCGGGGGGACGATGGGCGCTCGTGCGGGTCGCCTTGTCGAGATGCCCGTACGACCAGACCTGCAGGCCACGGGCAAGCAGCAGGACCCCTCCCCCGACGGCGAGGGTCAGGGGTGTCGCCGCCTGAAAGATGAATCCGGCAGCGATGAAGAGGGCCCGCGATCGACTGCGCTTTCGCCGGAGTCGAAACCGTCTCTTGCTGATATTCTTCACGGCAGGGGATTCCTCGAAGTCTCTCCGGGCGGGTTAAGTTAGGCACCGGGGTCCCTTCTGTCAATACGGTCGCCAGGAGGCCGCCGGGCCGGTTTGTTCACAAGTCATGCCAGCACAGGTATAATGGAGATCGTCGGCGAGTCTTCGTTCCGTTTGCGGTGAGGCGCTGGTCATGCGAAAGACGATTCTCCGAGAGCCTGTAGCATCCACATGTTCTTTCCTGGCGTTCGCCATCCGTGGATCGATTGTCTGCGCGGCGGGCATCGCGTCCGTCTTTATTCTCCCGGGCCTTTCCGAGGCCCAGGAAAAGTCCCATCTCCTCATTCCGGTAAACACCTCCGCCGAGGACAGTCTCGCCCAGGCCGCCGAATCGACCGCGAGCGGCGAGTTCGCCGCCGCGGCGGATATCTATCGCAAGCTCCTGGAGGGAGACGCCGGCGGCGTCGTCACGGTGGGAGCCGATGTGTACCGAGGTGTGGCTCCGGTGGCAGAGGAGAGGCTCGGCGCCCTCCCCGAGGCAGGCCTTCTTGCTTACCGCCGGACGGTCGATGCCAGAGCCGCCCACCTGCTGAATGTGGCTCTCGCCTCGGCCGATCGCTCGGAACTGGCGAAGGTCGCTTTCCGCTACCTGTTCACATCGTCCGGAGAGAAGGCGTGCGTGCATCTGGGTGATCTCGCCCTCGAATCGGGGGAATTCGAGCGTGCGCTCGGGTTCTACCATCGAGCCCTTCGACGATACGATGAAGCCACCGAGGCCCCTGCGGAGATCCGAGCCCGGATCAAACAGGCGGAGCGCGCCGAGGCGTCCTCGTCAGCGTCGGAGGCTGTCGGAGCCGTCCTCCCCGGGAAGACCCTCTGGGTAACGAGGGGACCGCGAGGGGTCGATCAATATATTGAGACTCCGTATTACCGGCGGTCCCGAGGAATTTCAGGATGGTCTGCTCCACGGGGGCGGAGGACGTACTTCTATCCTAGCCTTCCCGTGATCGACGGGGACCGGGTTTACATCGCCGGCCCGACCAGCTTGAAATCCGTCAGCCTCAAGTCCGGAGAGGATCGTTTGCGACGATTTCGTCCCGTGGAGAGGGAATATCAGGAAACGTCACCGCAAGCGGCGTACAGCGTCGCCCTGGACCGGGGTCGCCTTTTCGGCACGTTCATAGTCAAGGTTCGGCCGGGGGAGAATTTCAGTGGCCTGGGCAGGACGTTCCATATCGAAATCAAGACGCCGATCCCGATCCGGAAGTTGATGGGGTTCGACGCCATTTCCGGCAAGAAGCTTTGGGACATTCGAGAATCGAAGGACCCATTCCTTCGAAAGGCCTCCTTTCCCGCCCCGCCCATCGCCCAGGATGGCGCGGTGTATGCAACCGCCGTTCTGATGGAGGGATACATCCAGTCGTACCTCTGCGCTCTGGGTGGCCGGGACGGGCAGCTTCGATGGAAGACCTTGATCGGTTCGGGTCAGGTTGAAACGACGATGTTCGTCTACCACGCTCGAGAGGCGCTCGGGACCCCGGCGGCGGAGGCGGGAGGTGTGCTGTACGTCTCCAACAACATGGGGCTCGTGGCTGCCGTGCGCGCCGATGACGGGGCGATCCTCTGGGTGTCGATGTACGATTCGATACCGATCGAGGCGGCCCGCAATTATCGGACGGTGTATCGCGACCTCGGGTGGGCCAACAATCCCCCGATCGTGGTAGATGAGGTGGTTGTCGTCGCCCCGCTGGATTCCGATCATCTGTACGGGTTCGATCGCGAGACGGGGAAGATCCTCTGGCAACATCGGCGTCAGCGCTTTTCACGCAAGAGTGCATGGGACCTTCGATTCATCCTCGGCGGCCAGGATGGCAACGTCTTCGTCTCGGGGAACCAGGCCGCGGCGATCCGGGTGTCCGACGGACAGATGCAGTGGATAGGGCCGGACGTGACGAATGATCTCTACAGTATGAAATCCTCGGGTCGGGGGCAGCTTGTCGGGGACGTCCTCGTCATCCCCGCGTCCAACTCGGGCGTCGGTTACCTCTTCTATCTCGATGTGAAGACCGGCAAGCAGACGGGGCGGGGCACGACCCGGATCAAGAAGAGGACCCAGATGGGAAACTTCATCGTTCATGGAGACACTATCCTCCTTGCTGTTCGCGGCATGGTGAAGGCGTTTTCCAATCGACCCGCCGTGACCGGCGTCCGCACGCCATGAGAAAGACCTTGAATCTGACCACCTGGCTGGTGATAGCGACCCTGACTACGTCCATGATGGGGCCCTCGCCTCGCGGCAGCGACGATGTCACCACGCCCTCCGAAGTGACTCCCGGGTCGGAGGGGGCCATCCGCAGGGGGCTGGCCTTCCTGGCGAGGGTGCAGCGACCGGACGGGTCGTGGACGGAGCGGATCGGTCGGAAGGTCAACAACACCTACCGTGGCCATACGGGAAAGCACGTGGGCATCACCTCGATTGCCGGTATCGCCTTCCTGGCGGCGGGAAACCTCCCTGGACGGGGACCCTACGGCGAAAACGTCGAGCGCGCCCTGTCCTTCGTCCTCTCGTGCGTCAACGTGAATGGATTCATCACGAACGACGAGTCCCGGATGTACAGCCACGCTTTCGCCACGCTGTTTCTCGCTGAAGTCTACGGGACGACGCGGCGCACCGATGTCCAGGAAAAGCTGAAGAGAGCCGTCCGTCTGATCGAGAGGTCGCAGAATCATCTCGGGGGGTGGCGCTACCTGCCCGGTTCGCAGGACGCGGACATATCCGTGACCGTTTGCCAGGTCCAGGCCCTGCGGGCGGCGCGAAACGCCGGGATCTTGGTGGACAAGTCGGTGATCGACAAGGCGATACGGTACGTGAAAAACTCCTACCCGCAACCCCCCAGGTCACGGCGACGCCCTGCTGGATTCGTGTATCAGATCGACGATCACGATAGTCCGAAATCCCGGCGGACGTATGCGCTCACGGCGGCGGGGGTCACGGCTCTCTACGGGGCGGGCGAATACCACGGGCCGGAGATCGATGGTGGGCTGGCGTATCTGGAGGCGTATCGCCCGCACAAGTTCAAGCTGCGACAGTCATTCGACGCGTACTATGGCTACTACTATGCCGTGCAAGCGTTCTTCCAGGCAGGGGGGGGCACCTGGAAGAGAAACTATCCTGTGATCCGGGATGACATCCTCGAAATGCAGCGCAAGGACGGATCGTGGCGGGACATGGTCGGCCCGCACTACGCGACATCGATGGCGTGCATTATTCTCCTCATCCCTTACAGGTATCTGCCCATCTTCGATCGGTAGGAGTGGCGACAGGCTTACCGTACCATCATGGTCCCACGCGCAATCCAGCAGCGAATTCAACAGCTCGCCCTTCGTTGTCGGCGACTTCTGGTCTTGAGGGGGATGGGAATCGTCGCGCTCCTCCTGTCGGCCGGGGTCATCGTCACTTTCTCAGCGGACTATCTCCTGCGTCTTCCGAAGGGGATGAGGGCCCTCGCCCTCCTTACCCTCCTCGGAGTCACGGCCGCCGCCGCCGCCCGGGTCCTCTGGATGCCGCTCCGGCGCAAGCCGACCACCGATGAACTCGCTCTCCGGATGGAGGCGAGCTTTCCCGAGCTGAAGGATTCCGTGATCTCGGCCCTGCAGCTCTCGCGGCAGATCGAATCGGAGGGGTTCTATCAGTCGAGAGACCTGGCCCAGATCGTGATCTCCCAGGGGGAGGAAGCGGTCGTCCGCATCGATCTTGGCCGCGCGGCCCCGGGAAAGCGGAGCCACCGTGTCTTCGGCGCCGCCATGCTGTCCATCGGGTGCGTCGCCTTACTGGCCGCGTGGAGTCCGTACCACGCCTCGACCTGGTTCAAGAGGATCTTTCTTCTGAGCAGCGTGGAATGGCACAAGAGTGTGATCCTGAGGGTTGTCGGGATATCCCCCGATGGCGAGACCATAGTGCGGGGGGACGATTTTCATGTCCGGGTGGCGGTGGAGAAGGGCGACCCCGAAGAGGTGGTGATCCACTCGAGAGCGGAAAGCCGCAGCCGGTGGGAAGTCCGGCCGATGGTGGGATACCGGAGGGACGGGGAGGAAGGGAAGTCGTACCAGCGGCAGTTTCGCGAGGTTCCAGAGGACTTCCGATTCTTCGTGACGGGCGGGGATGCGAGGACGGAGGAATTCTTCGTCCGGGTGATGGTGCCGCCCTCAATCCAGGAGATTTCGCTGAGGGTCTCCTATCCGGCCTATCTCGGCAAGGAGGCGGACACGATACCCGACGGCAATCTGCGGGTTCCCTTCGGCAGCTCGGTCGAGTATCAGGCGGATGCAAGCCGGACCCTGGAGAAAGCGGCCCTCGTGCTGGGGGACGCTCCGGGAATTCCGCTCACGCCCGTCGACGGGCCGCGAGGCCAGCGTACCCGTCTGAAAGGATCGTTCGATGTGGATTGGAGGGAGCGGACGGTTCGCTACCACTTCTCCTTGACCGACGAGGAGGGCTACTCCAACGTCAGGCCCATCGAGTTCCGGCTGGAAGTGGTCCCGGATCGCCCACCCGCG
>JAPUJT010000056.1 GCA_027296055.1 Planctomycetota bacterium
AACACGGTCGTGATCATCGAGCACAACCTCGACGTGATCAAAGTGGCGGATCACATCATCGACCTGGGGCCCGAGGGCGGAGACGATGGCGGTTTCCTCGTCGCCCAGGGGAGCCCCGAAGAGGTGATGGCCAGGCGAGAATCCGAGACGGGCCGCGCCCTGAAGGCCTTCCTCCGCCCAGGCCGCAAGGCCCCGAGCAAGCCGCCCAGGAAGAGACGCCGCCCACGAGACCTCGTCGTGAAGGGGGCGACCCTGCACAATCTGATGAACATCGACGTTCGCATCCCCAAGGACAAGCTCACGGTGATCACGGGAGTCTCCGGCTCTGGAAAGACGAGTCTTGCCCTGGACACGATCTTTGCCGAGGGGCAACGGCGCTTCGTCGAGTCGATGTCCACCTACGCCCGTCGGTTCCTCGGCCGACTGGATCGGGCCCCGGTGCAATCGATCGAAGGGCTTTCCCCCTCCATCGCCATCGACCAGCAGAACGCTTCCCGGAACCCCCGGAGCACCGTAGCCACGAACACGGAGATCTACGACTATCTACGGCTCCTCTTCTCTCGCGTTGGCGTGGCCCATTGCCCCGATTGCGACCGCAAGCTCCAAGCCTGGACCCCCACCGCCCTCACGGATCGGCTGATCGGCCGACACGAAGGCAGCGATGCTCTCCTCCTCGCCCCGCTCTTCCTCCCCGGATGGCCCGCTCCCCTCGCCCTGAAGCGGCCCTCCGATCTGGGACGGGTCGCTGGGTCTCTTGTTCGCGAGGGATATCTCCGGGTCCTGCGCGGTGATGAGGTCCGGAGGCTCGATGAAAATGGCGCCGCCTCCGGGTCGACGAAGGCCCGGGCCGAGCCGATCTATCTCGTGATCGACAGGCTGGCCCTTCGGCCAGGAAATCGAAAGCGTATCGCGGAAGGCCTCGAGGCTGCTCTGGCAAGAGGGGGAGGCCTCGTGGGCTGCAAGACCGAAGGCGAGTCGCCCGAACTCTACGCCAGCCTCCCTGCGTGCGTCTCTTGCGGGTACATCCAGGAGGAGGAGCTCCAGCCCCGGGGGTTCTCGTTCAACAGCCATCATGGGGCGTGCGAGGAGTGCACGGGGCTAGGTGAGGTGCGGACCCTTGACGTGAACCTCCTCATCGCGCACCCGGAGTTACCCCTCCTCGAGGGAGCGCTGGGCGAGCGGCCCGGCTTCCTGATCTCGAAAAGGAGTGGATATTACCGGTCCGTGATCCTGTCCGTGGCGGAGTCCCACGATATCGACCTGGAACTTCCCTACCGCGATCTCCCCGCACGGGCGAAGCGGATCCTACTCAACGGGGTCCGCGGGAAGGTCCAGGTCCACATGCGACGTCGCAGGCGGCGGGGGCGTAAGTACAAGTTCGAGACGGAATGGAAGGGTCTCCGCAGCCTCATTCGCGACTGGCACTCCCGTTCGGATGGCGGATGGTGGACGGAGCGTCTCGAGCGCGTGATGACGGTGCAGCGGTGCCCCTCCTGCGACGGAGGCCGGCTGAACCCGGGGTCCCTTGCCGTCAGGATCGGAGGGGTGAACATCGCTCACGTCTGTGCGCTCACCGTCGGGGAGGCGGTGTCCTTCTTCGCCGATCTCGAGCTCGACACCCGGGGAAAGACCATTGCCAGTCAGGTCCTGAGAGAGCTCAGCGGGAGGCTCTCCTTCCTGATGGACGTGGGCCTCTCCTACCTGGCGCTCGATCGGGGAGGAGCCACGCTTTCAGGCGGAGAGGCCCAGAGGATTCGACTGGCGAGCCAGATCGGCAGTCGTCTTGCAGGCGTCCTCTATGTCCTCGACGAACCGACGGTGGGTCTGCACCAGAGAGACAACCGTCGGCTGCTGGACACGCTGCAGAACCTGAAGAGTCTCGGCAACACCGTGCTCGTCGTCGAGCACGACGAGCAGACCATCCGGGAAGCGGATCATGTCCTCGACCTGGGACCGGGAGCCGGTCTTCGCGGAGGTCGTGTGATCGCCTCCGGCCCGCCCTCCAAAGTGGCCAGGAGCCGTTCCCTCACCGGCCGATACCTATCCGGGGCCCTGTCGATCCCCGTCCCCGAGTCGCGGCGGCGCGGAAACGGGAGAGCCCTCTGGGTGAGAGGCGCTCGGCAGCACAACTTGAAGGGGATCGATGTCCGCATTCCGCTCGGGACGCTCACCGCCCTCACCGGAGTATCGGGTTCGGGGAAGAGCACCCTCCTCCTCGATTGCCTCTACCCGGCGCTCCTCTCGGCAACCTCGGACGCAGGGCTCGGTCGCCCCACCGCCATCAAGCGCCTCGAGGGCGCCGAGGCCCTGACCAAGGTCGTGGTGGTGGACCAGGCCCCGATAGGCCGATCCCCGAAATCGAACCCCGCCACCTACACCAAGGTTCTCGATCCGATCCGTGACGCCTTTGCCAAGACGCGACAGGCCCGCATGAAAGGCTACGGCAAGGCCCGCTTCTCGTTCAATCACTGGAGCGGGCAGTGCTCCGCTTGCGATGGGAAGGGGAGCATCCGGATCGAGATGCACTTTCTCTCCGACGTCTGGATCGAGTGCGATGTTTGCGACGGGAAACGCTACAACGAGGAGACCCTCCGGATCCAGTACAAGGGCCGATCCATCGCCGATGTCCTCCATATGGAAGTATCGGAAGCCCTCGGCTTTTTCGAGAATCACCCCCGTATCGTTCGGATCCTGACGACGCTCGAGGAGGTCGGTCTCGGGTACATGCACCTCGGCCAGGCCGCCACGACCCTCTCCGGGGGAGAGGCGCAGCGCATAAAGCTCGCGTCGGAGCTTTCGACTCGGACCGACGGAACCGCGATCTATCTTCTCGATGAGCCGACCACGGGTCTTCATTTCGAGGACGTCCGTAGACTCGTCGAGGTCCTCCAGCGCCTCGTCGATCGGGGCCACACGGTCGTCGTTATTGAACACAACCTGGACGTGATCAAGAGCGCCGATCATGTGATCGATCTAGGACCCGAGGGCGGGGAAGATGGCGGGAAAATCGTCGCCCAGGGCCCACCCGAGAAGATCGCCGCCTCCAAGCGCAGTCACACCGGCAAGTACCTCTCGGCCGCGCTTGGAAATAAGTGACGCGCACCGATTACCATTTTCTCAATTGGTGCGCGTCATGAATTCCAGATTCTCGATACCCCTCTCATTTCAGGGGCTTTTCGAGGCTGAGGAGCGGGGTCGGCTCGAAGCCGATGGAGCGGAAAAAGGGGCTGAGGGGATCCTCCGGCGCGACGAGGCACTGGACCTTCGGGGCGTTGAAGCGGCGAAACTCATCGAAGATGGCCCTGGCGAGATGGCTGGCGATCCCCTGGCGGCGGTGGTCCGGGTCCACGCCCACGGTGACGATGCGTCCGCAGCGCGGGATTCCGAACTGGTACGACTGGATATCGCCCACCATGAAACCGACGACGCGACCGTCTATCTCGGCCACCTGGCAGAGCGATGGGGCGAGGGCGTCCCGGAGGTCCCCCTTGCCGAGCAGGTAGGCCCCCAGCATCCCCCGCCAGAACCCGGCCTTCTCCTCGCCCGTCACACGCAGGTCGATGTTGATGATTCGCTCGACATCTCCCTCGCGAATCGAACGGACAGAGACGTTTCCCATCTTCAGGGTAGTCCTAGACTTCCTTGTCCTTCTTGATCGGGACGCGGACGCCCAGCGTGATCACGTTCTTCTCGGCGTCCTTGCTGTCATCGGGGAGACGGTAGGAGACTGTCACCGTCAGCTTCAAGTCGGACGTGCCCGGATCCTTGGGAGCCACGAAGGCCAAGGGGACTTCGATCTTGCGCTCGACGGGCTTGGCCAGGATTGCCGTCCCGCCCTTCTTCGTCCAGGAGGTCTGACTGCGAACGCTGACATCCTGCAGCTTGCCCCCCTTGGTGGGCTGGATCTCTACCTTGACCTTGGCTTCGGCGCCCGCAGCGTAAGCGGCGGCGTCCGTGACGACGCGAACCTTCAGGTTGGGGCCGTCATGGACCCGGGCGACCGGGCGATCGAGGGAAGCGGTGAACCGCGTGCCATCCAGCTTCTCCACGAGCTTCGAGACCGCCACCTTTTCGGGATCGAACTGAACGATTGCCAGCTTTCCGGCGAAATCGACCCTCACGTTCTGGACTCCGGCCATCCCATCCAGGGAGGCCCTGACCGTAGGCGGTCAGCCGACGGCTCATGTCATGCCGCTTATGGTTACGCTGGCCTCCGAATAGACCTTCGCCTCTCCGGCGTACAGCGTCGGCGTCATGGAGAGTGATAGCAAGCCGGCCAGAATGGCCACAGCGAACCAACTGGAGAACCTGATCATGATCTCTTCTCCCAACGAGTTGTCGTTCCCCCCTGTGATTGGACCCCACCCATTCTCCGTGATGATTGCAGGCCGGTCAAGCTCGCAGAAGGGTCCTGTCCGTTGATGCGCCGCCGCCGGTGGACTATTCTGCCAGTCTCATGCCCACGCAACCTTCGAAATCCGTCTCGACGTTTCCCAACCCGCATCCGGATCGGGACTACACGATCCGGCTCGTCTCGGAGGAGTTCACATCCGTATGCCCCAAGACGGGGCAGCCCGATTTCGGGACGATCGAGATCGAGTACGTGCCCGACCAGGCTTGCGTGGAGATGAAGTCTCTGAAGCTGTACCTCTGGTCGTATCGCAACGAGGGAGTCTTTTACGAAGACGTGACGAATCGTATC
The DNA here is from genome assembly GCA_027296055.1 of Planctomycetota bacterium. GTDB lineage: Bacteria > Planctomycetota > JAPUJT01 > JAPUJT01 > JAPUJT01 > JAPUJT01. The sequence continues at coordinate 4,703 of JAPUJT010000056.1, forward strand.
CTGAACGACCTCGTCTCCGCTTGCCACCCGCGGTGGATGCGGGTGGCTGGGATCTTCAAGATCCGAGGCGGCATCCAGAACACAGTGACGGCCACTCACGGGCAGCGCGCCTGATCAGCTCTCGGTAAAGTACTCGACCGACCCATGGATCGTCGCGGGGAGGGTCGCGGCCCAGTTACTCGATGAAGTACTCCGCGGTATCGGATATCGTCGCGATCACGGTCGCTTGATTCTCGTGTATGAAGACGTCGGTCGAGTTTGCCCTGTCCCAACCACCGAAGACGTAGACGCGGTCCTCAGGGAAGAGCCCGAGGCTGGCCGGGTACTCCACTGCCGCATGCCTATCCCGCGGCTGGCTCATGGCCGGCGCCAACGTCACGGTGCCTCCGCCGGCGACATCGATCACGATCGTGGAGTCCGTCGATCCGCCAGTGACGAAGTCGATTCCGCCGGCGACGATCACGTTTCCGCTCGTCTCGAGGGTCGAAGCGCTGCCGTTCCAGGCACGCACGTCGAGCGGGTCCATTCCGCCAAAAGCTATCGTCGAGTTCGTCGGTGTGACGAAGTCGGGCGTGATGATCTCGACCGCTTTTCCGCAGTTCATCGTGCTGAAAGCCGTATAGCCGCCACCCACGAGGACGACCTGGTTCGGTGGGTTGCCGCCCGCCGCCTGCATCTGCGAGGTGCGATCGGTCATGCCTACTCCCGGAGCGGAACAGGACAGGCCACAGGTCGGGTAGGCATCGTTGAGGCCCATGAGGAGAGGACCTGTCATGATGTTCTCGAAATACTCCGCATCGCCCAGCAAGGACGTACACTGCCCCCCCGCCATGCACTGTCCGGTCATATCGTAGCCCTGGCCCCCATAAATGACGTAGGCATCGTCCGCCGTGCCGGTGACGTTGTCCGCACCGGCAAGCCGGGTCTGAGAGGCGAAGAGCCGGGTGAGAGAGTAAGGGGTCGTCCAGGGGGCGCCGAGCCCGATCGCTCCGTTGAAGACGCCGTCAGAGGTCCCCGCCACGGGGTCGTTGTCCCAGAAGTCGCCGTCTTCATCCGCATCGAGCGCGATCCACGGCCGGGAGTCATTGCAGGACGCGTTCACGTACTGGATGAAGTAGAAAGCTTCGTTTCCAGGTGACATGGACGCGTCCCAGACGTGGGTGCCGAAGCCCCCGAGACCGAGGACCTCGTTGTTGCCGGTGCCGGGTCCGGTCGTGATGCCGGTCGCGCCGGCAAAGAAGACCTCCGGAGCCCAGTCGAAATCTGTCATCTCGTATCCTGGCGGGATCATCGCGGTGGCGCCGCCGGGTCCAATGGGCCCGAAATTGACCGGAGCGAACTCGTCGATCACCATTCCCACGGGGATTCCGATCCCGGTGGCCACCCACGTGCCGTCGGGGTTGACGACCAGATCGCTCGTGTCCCCGTCTCCGTTCGGATCCGGAATGATCAGCTCCAGCGACGGCTCGGAGTGGGGGCCTTGGTTAGCCGTGGCCTCGGAGTTCCAGCCTCCGGCTATGAGCACGTAGTCGTCGTTCGCCACGCTGCCCATCGTGTTATCGAGGCCGGGCAGAGCGATCGCGTAGTGGAACGCCCGCGACCGGACGAGGCTGGCCGTCACCGTGTAGGCCCCCGTCGAAGGATTGAATATCTCCATCGTGTCGAGCGCGAGTCGGAACCCCGTGTTCGTCGTGCTGTCCTGATTTGTGAGGCCGCCTGCGATGAGGATCTCTCCGCTCTCGAGCAACGTCGCCGTGTGACCGACGCGCGCCGTCAACATCGAGGGGATCGGAGTCCAGATCCCCGAGCCCCCGCCGAAGATGTCCACGCCGCCTGTCGAGGGCAGGGCCGCGAGACTCGCCGCATCGAGGACCTGCCCCGACCCGGAGATGTCAATCCCGGACGGCGAGCCCGCCGTGAGCACTGCTGGGTCGAAGGTGCCGCTCGCCATGATGACCGGGGTCGTTCCCAGGTTGATCTCGATGAACAGGGCGCTCGTGATAGGCAGGGCAGCCACAAAGGAAGATGTGCCCGGCATGCCGAAGGAGTCGCCGGTGACGGGGAGCGTGAAGGCGCTGTCCGGTGTCGCGAGGGTGTCCGTGATACTCACGGCCGCGCAAAAGTCCACCCGAATCACGTTTCCGGTCAGCTGCGCGGAGGTGATGCCGTTGCCGACGGCACCCTGCACGTCGTGTCCCGGAGGCGTCCCCGCCAGGGCCGAGACGACGCTGAAGGACCCGTCGACAATCTGGTTCGCGGTCAATCCGACGTCAATCCCCGAAGGCCCTACACCGGGATTCAGGGGATCGAAGGTGCCGTTCACCACGAGGGTCGGGTTCGTCCCGAGACTGATCGAGAGCGTCGAGACGCTGGTCGTCCCTCCACTGAAGCTGGGGCTCAGTCCGAAGGGGAGGGCGATCGGACCGGGGAGAATCTGGAACGCAGTCTCGGGGGTGGCTCCGCCCGCCACGGTGACGGGGCGGCTGAACGTGACGACTATCGAGTCACCGACGCCCGCGAGGCAATCTCCGTTGTCCGTGTAGATCGCGCTCGTCACGCGCGGGTTCAACTCCCCTGCGATGTCCAACGCCGCCGGAAGCTGGGGCACGGCTATCGTCGAAGCCGAGTCGATGATGTCGAGCTGGTTCGCCACCATGTTCAGGCCGGTCGCGCCCACGTCGATCGGATACACGCCGTTGGGCTGAAAGCTGGCAAACGAGAGGAGTGCAATCGTGACCTCGTTGGCACCGGGGCCGCCGATGACAACCGACGTGCCGAACGTGGCTCCGCCCGTGAGCGCGAACGCTGAGTTCGCCAGAGGGGCGCCCTGCACGAATACACTCTGGGTGAAGGTCACCCTCAGCTGGTCTCCTGGATTCAGGAGGCCATCCGTGTTGAGATCGACGAACGTGGCGCTGTCTAGCATCGCCGGCGGCGTGGCCGTGATTGTGACGAAGAGGGTGATCTGATCGGTGCCTCCGCGCCCGTCGTCGACGTCGAACGTGAGCTCGATGTTTCCCGCGGCGAGGGTGACCCCGGTGAACGAAAGGGTCTGGGCGGAAACGCCGCTTGTGGTGATGGGGAAGACCTGGAGGAAGCCCGCCTGCGCGGGGGTGAGCGTTCCGCCCGTGACGCTGGCTGTCAGCGTGAGGGTATCCACGGGGTCGACATCGGTGGCCACGACGTCGAAAGCCAGAGAGGTGGCCAAGGGGATCGCCGTCATCCAGGTCGGGTAGAACCCCCCGACGATACCGGGGCCGGTTGGCATGCCGATCTGCGGCGGCGTATTGACGGGGTTCTGAATGATCGTGACGTCGAAGGTGATCGCGTGGTTCCCCCCCCTGCCGTCATCCACGGTGAAGGAGAGAACGATGTTCCCCACCGTCGCAGCCGTCCCCGTGAAGAGAAGCGTCTGCGGGGAGAGCCCCGTCACGATGAGGGGAAATGTCTCGTTGAACCCGGCCTGCGCCGCGCTCAGTGAGCCGCCCAGAACCCCCCCCGAGAGGACCAGATTGTCGGCGCCATTGCCATCCGTTCCCATGATCTGGAACGCGAGGGAGTCCCCCAGGATCACGGAGGTGGAATAGGCCGGATCCGTCCCCATCACCGTGCCGGGGCCCGTCGGCGATGCGATCTGGGGGGAGATGTTGCTCGGACCCCCATGATTGCCGCTGGACTTGTTGCAGCCGACGGAAACGAAGATCGCGAACATGCAGACGCAGGCAGCAAGACGGGAATACCGGACCATCGCTCACCTCCAATGAATCGATTGGGATGCCCAAGGGTAGAAGCTACCGCCGGTTCGGGCGACTGTCAACGGCAGGCAGGAGCGAGGGGCAGACGGCACGCGGTTGACACGCGGGCCGCGCACGGTCAAACTTTTCAACACGAATGGGCGACCGAGCGAGCATCGAAAACCAACCCGCTCCACTTGCCGCACCATCCCTCCAACACACCACCCTTGTCCTGATCATTCTCTCTCTCGTGGCCTTCCTCAACACGATGTCGAACGGCTTCGTCTGGGACGATCACGGATTCATCGACGGGCCCTGGCTGGAATCGCATCGCTCCCGACCGCTCTCCACCTTCACACGAGGGTCGATGGAGGGGTCGTCCCTGTGGCAGACGGCGGGGTATTACCGACCGCTGGTGACCCTGACCAAGGTCGCGGACTTCATCCTCTGGGAGCGCTGGCCGCCCGGATATCACCTGACTAACCTGGCCATGCACGTCGTGTGTGTCATCCTCGCCTACGGAATCCTCCGCCGCACTCTGGGGGTGGGCTGGATCCCCTTCTTCGCCTCCGCCATCTTCGCCGTCCATCCCGTCCACGCCGAGTCGGTCTCCTTCTTCGCCGGTCGGACCGATGTCCTCTACACGCTTTTCCTTCTGATCTCAGTCCACCTGTTCCTCGATCATCGCAGCGGGCGCCTCCGGTCCGTCGCCTGGCCGGCCTCGCTGGTCGCCTTCGCTGCCGCGCTCCTCTCGAAGGAGACCGCCGCGTGCCTGCCGATGATGCTGGCGATCCTGCTCGTGACCGACCCGCGCGGAGGCCGTCGCCGATGGCTGGCCCTGATCCCCTACCTCGTTCTCCTGGTCATCTACCTCACGATCCGCCTCATCGTGCTGCCACAGGCGGGCATCGTGACGAGCTATCCCCCGGCCTTCGGGGACTTCTCCTCGACTCTCGCCACGATGCCCGGAGTGCTCCTCATCTACTGTCGGGTGAGTCTCATCCCCGCCGCCCTCGCGGTGTATCGCGAGATCGGACTGATCCCTTCGATCGCGGACCCGCGGGCGATCTCGGGTCTCGTGGCCGTCCTGGCGCTCTTCGCCTCTGGCGTGCTCGTCCGCCGACACCGGGTACTCCTCCTCGCCTGGGCATGGTTTCTCCTGCCTCTCTTGCCGGTCTCGAACCTCATTCCGAGCGGCGCCATCCAGGCAGACCGATACCTGTATCTACCCGTTCTGGGCAGCTCGATCCTGATCGCCTGGGCCATCGAGCAAGTGATGCAGCGCCGGGCGTGGGTGGGCCTCGCCCTCGCGGGGGCTGTCACGATCTCGCTCCTCTCCATGACGATCCATCGCAACCGGGACTGGCGAGACGACGCCTCCCTCTGGAGGGCGAATGTGGCGGACTATCCCCGGTCCGTCGATGCGCGCCTCAACCTGGGAGCTGCTCTCGGTAAGGAGCAGAATCCCTTCGGAGCCATCGAGCACCTGGAGGAGGCACATCGCCTGGCGCCCCATCACCCTCTCGTCAGCTACAACCTCGGCTTCGCCCGGGAGGAGGCGGCCAGGATCGTGACGGAGCCGGGGGAGATGCGTTCCCTTCTGGAAGATGCGGAGGGGTCCTACCGGGCCTCCGTCGCATCCGGTGGCCCGCCGTCCGCCCATGAGCGCCTGGGCAGGCTCCTCGATCGAAAGGGACTGAAGGAGGAGGCGGCGGAATCGATGCGGAGGGCCCTGCCCCACTCGGTAGCAGCCTTCCTCTACCTTGCCGACGCCGCACGAGAGAGCGGCGATCGCGATGGGGAGATCCGTCTCCTCGAATCCCTCGTCGAGTCCCACGCGGCCCATTGGGAGGCTGTGTTTCGGTTGGGCGAGCTCTATCAGGCGACAGGGGCCATGGGGAAGGCCCGGGCCCTCTACCACCGCCTCTGGAAGGAATCGGTAGATCCAGGCATTCGTAACCTGGCCGGGCAGGCCCTCTCCCGGCTGGACCGCCCCTGACCACATCTACGCAACCCTTGGCCCCATTTGACTTTTCATGCATTCCGCCTTAGAATTCTTCAGATGCCACAGGATGCGAGAAGGGGGGATGTACTGCCATGAGCCACTTCGAGGATACGAACCGGTATTTCCGGGAGGCGGCCAAGATCATGGATCTGAGCGACCGCGAGCAGACCCTTCTCCTCACCCCGAATCGAGAGGTGAAGGTGGAGGTGGCGGTCGAGCTCGAGTCCGGAGAGCTGGCCACATTCATCGGTTATCGCGTGCAGCACAACAACGCCCGGGGCCCGATGAAAGGGGGTCTGCGCTACCACCCCACGGTCGATGACGATCACGCCAAGTCGCTCGCATCCCTCATGACCTGGAAGACGGCTGTCGTGAAGGTCCCCTACGGCGGCGCCAAGGGTGGGATCAATTGCGATCCCTCCAAGCTGAGTCATAAGGACCTGGAGAAGATCACCCGGAAGTTCACGCTGGAGATTCATGAGGTGATCGGCCCGCAGAAAGACATCCCGGCCCCCGACGTCAACACGAACGCACAGGTGATGGCATGGATCATGAGTGAGTACTCCAAGATCCACGGCTTCAGTCCGGCCGTCGTGACGGGCAAGCCGCTGGATCTTCACGGATCGCAGGGGAGGGAGCCGGCGACCGGCCAGGGTCTCGTCTACGTCCTGGAGGAAGTCCTGAAGGATCAGAACCGGTCCCTGAAAGGCACCACGGTGGCGATCCAGGGGTTCGGCAACGTCGGCTCGTACACCGCGAAGTTCCTCCACGAGGAAGGGTCGAAAGTCCTCGCCGTGAGCGACGTGAACGGCGCCATCCGGAACCCGGAGGGCCTCGATGTCCCGAGCCTCATCGCCCACATGAAAGAGAAACGGACCGTCGTCGGTTTCTCGGGGGCGGAGCGGATGAGCCCGGATGAGCTGCTGACGATGGATTGCGACGTTCTCATTCCCGCGGCCCTCGGCGGTGTGCTCACCCGCGAGAACGCGGCGGAGATCCGGGCCAAGATAGTCCTCGAGGGGGCAAACGGCCCGACGACCCCTGAGGCGGACCAGATCCTGAACAAGAGGGGCGTCGTGGTTGTCCCGGACATTCTCGCCAACGCGGGGGGCGTCACGGTTTCCTACTTCGAATGGGTCCAGAACATCCAGCGCTATGAGTGGGACCTGGAGCACATAAACCGCGAGCTCCGTCGAATCCTCAAGAGAGCCTACGCGCGTGTCTGCAAGGAGGGAAAGTCCCGAGGTGTAACGCTCCGCACCGCCGCTTTCATCGTGGCGGTCGGACGGGTCGGGACGGCAACCGTTTTGAGGGGGTTGTAGGAGTTCCCGGATGACCGTTCTTCGAATGGCGTTCCTTCTCATGCTTCCGGTCCTCCTGCCGGCCGGCGGCATGCCTCGCGCTGCCAGGAACCAGCCCGTCCCGATCGACGTCGTAATCGCCATCGACTCCTCGCTGAGCCTTCGTCGCGCCGACCCTACCGGATTCGGCCGCGAGGCGGCCCACGACATCGCCGATTTTCTTCTGCCGGGCGATCGGATCGGGGTCGTCCGTTTCGCAGGCTGGGAGGAGACGGTACGTCGCGGGGCCATCGTCTTCCCGATCGCCGAAATCCCTGACACGGCAAGAGAACGCCGTCTCTTTCTCGATCGGTACCGCACGACCCTCGACGACGGGCTCGGTGAGTTCGGTCGGGGCACGGATTTCAACGTCGCCTTCCAGGAGGGAGTCTTTCGCATGTTCGGCGGCCCCGAAGCGATGGGGAAGGACCGCCCGGTCTGGATCATCCTGTATACGGACGGAGGCATGGATGTCGTGGAGGGAGAGCGAACCCGCCAGCGATACATCACCGAGTCCGGCCGCGTATCACCTCAGCGAGAGGACCTGAACCGCTCCGCCCTCTCGATCATGCGAAGAGAGGTGATCCCCCACCTTGAGAAGCGCGACGTGACGCTCACGATCCTGTATCCCAGCGGTCTGAGACCCGAGCAGAGGGTGGCGCCGCTGCCATCTCGATTCCCTCCTCGACCTACCGGCAAGCTGAGAGAGGACCTCTTCTGGCTCCTCGAGCAGATGGGGAGTACGGGGTCGGGGCGCGGGAGCGCGAAGATAGTGTCGGCGCGGGCCCCTATGCTCCACCCGTTCCGGATTCCTCAGGGCGTCGGGTCGAGCCAGATGCTCGTCTTCGGGGACTCCACCGAGTTCAAGGTCGACATCGTGGGTCCCGCCGGAACCTCTCTCGTCGAAGACGGGGCCGTGATCCAGAAGCAGCGGGGCAGACTCTACCGGATCTTCGAGATATCCGCCCCCGCCGCGGGAGACTATCTCCTCACGGTCTCGACCGAATCCGATCGTCCATCCAGATTCATCGCCCGCACCACCTTCGAATACAACGTCGGGTTGTTTCTTCGCATTCCGGACACCAGGCAGACTTATCATGCCGGCGAGATCCTGAGGATCCAGGCGGGGCTGCAGGACGCCTCGAACGGGATGCCCATCACCGATCCCGACATGCTCCGGCGTTTCGAGGCGGCGATCCTGATCCGCGATCCCAGCGGAGGCGCGGAACGCATCGCCCTGAGGAAGGGCCTCCGGGGCCCGGACGAGATCGAGTTCCCCCTGCCGGAGACGGCGACCCCTGGCCGCTACCGACTCAGCCTTTCCGGCCGACTGGAGAGCGCCGACCCGGAGAAGGGAGATCTCCCCCCCATCGAGGCGGAATTTTCTCTTCGGGGGCTCGTCTCGATCGAGTTCGCCGAACCGAGCACTTTCCAGGGTCTGCCCGTACGCATCGTGGGGAAGGCCCCCAAGGAGTCCTCCTCCCTGGATGGAGCGGTGGGAATCGTCTCGGGCGAAGGCGGCTCGCCGGAGATCGAAGTACGCCTCACCGTCGACGGCGGTCGAGTGAAAGGGAGCAAGCTGCTCAAGATGGGGAGGTGGACGATACGCGGTAAGCCCACCACATGGCTGGATGTGGAAGCGGGCGAGGTCGACATGATCACGGTCGCCGCGCGGACTCTTGCCGCCTATGCGCTCTCTCCCGGGGCGGAGTCGATTCCCGCCGACCCGCCTTCCAAGCTCGCCCTGCAGCAGGGGAGCGACGGCCGACACACCGGGACGGTCGGGTTGCGATTCGACCTCTTCTCGGGGGAGACCGGCACGCTGAAAGCATATCTACTGGACCAGAAGGATAAGGAAGTCGGCAAGGTCCTTCTTGACGGAGAAGAGGAAGTCATCCTCTCAGGCAACCAGCGGGAGCGTATCCTCGAGGTTCAATTCGAGGGAAGTCCCGTCGACGGGAGCATGGAGTTCCGCGCCGTCCTCGCCACGTTCGAAGCCAGGCAATCCCTTCCGCCGAAATGGACGCACCCGGCCGGTGCCACTCAGGGCGAGCCCAACCGCCAGGCCGCGCTCATAGCCGCGGCCTCCGCAATGGCCCTCCTCCTCGCTCTCGGTGTCTATCGGATCGCCTCGATCCCCAAGTTTACCGAACAGCGTCTCTGGTACCTGGGCGAAGACCGGACGGAGGAGCACCTCCTCAGAGACATGAAGAGGGGCTTCTTCGGGAACCGGGCCATCGGAACCCCCGAGGTCCCCCTTTCGGTGGAGCTGCTGCTCAAGTCGCGCAATCAGGCCAAGGAGGGCCGATGCCTCCTCAAACCCCTGGTACCCACCGACCAGGTCTACGTGAACCACTTCGCCATTGCGGGCCCCTTGGAGCTCAAGGACGGGGCTGAGATCATTCTGGAGCGAGACGGCTTTCCCTGCCGATATATGTATTATGCGCAGCAGCCGACCACGCAGGGGGAGGGGGCCGTCACCGAGGATTCCCCCACCCGCGTGGACAGCGCTCCCACGGCGGATGAGATGACGGAGGTGACGGAGCTGGAGGAGGAGACCAAGACTTCCTACCAGAAGGGGGACACGGACATTATCCCACGCCCGGAGGACGAGACCCAGATCGAATGAGACTCAGAAGTTCCAGAACCTTGATCCTGCTGGCTCTCGTTTGCGCCACAGGTTGCGTGACCGCCGAGATGAGGAGAGAGGGAATCCCCGCCCGCAAGTCGGTGATCCTCGGGGAGACGCTTGCGATCTTCCCGGGCATTCTCTTCCACGGGATCGGGCACCACTATGCCGGGGATCACGAGGTGGGCTCCGATCTGATGGGCAAGGAGTGGAAGTCTCTCGCTTACCCGATTGCATGGCCGTTTCTGGCCGCCGCATCCCTTACTTCTCCCGAGAACGCGAGCCTGGCGGCCACACTGGATGAGGCTACGGGTATATCCATGGCGGCTCCGATCTATTTCTTGGGGACATGGATCTACGACATCTTGAACACGCCCGCCATCATCCGCGCCCACAATCGCATGGTGGACCGGATGTGGGAGGTGAAGGAGGCGATGGACGAGGCCGCCTTTCCGAGGGACATCCGTCTGGGGTCGATCCGGCCCGGGGAGTCGCTGGACCGGTCCCTGGGAGTCCGCGACCGGCTCCCGCCGGACGTGGCCCTCGCCTACGAGCTCGATCCGTGGGCCGGGCCCGGCGAGCTCGATGCCGAGATCAGGCCCTCTCCGTCCGGCGAGGTGTTCCTCACGATGAATATTCCGCCGGATGCCAAGGCGGGAACCTATCAGAGCACCCTCCGCTATCGACCTACCGACGTGGCGCTGACGGAGAGAACGCTCCCCGTCCAGATCCGTGTGCTGAGACCCGAGTTGCACCTCGGGCTCCTGACCGAAGGGATTTCTATCCAGTCGACGGCGACGGGATGGTTTCGGGGCCTCGCCGAATTCATCTACGAGACACCGCTCCCGGGGACCTGCGTTCTGGAGGTCAAACCGCTGAAGGAAAGCGGGGGCGCGGAAATCCATCCCGCCTACGACATACGGCTTTCTCCCCGCGATGATTGGGATGGACAGGCACTCGAGCCCAACGGCAAGTATCGCGTCGAGGTTGCTATCTACGTCTCTGACGACCTGCCCGACGGGACGTATCGTGGCTCGCTCGAGATTCGAGCCGCCTCGATCGGCCAGCCGCCGACGACCGTCTCCCTCCCCATCGAGCTCATTCTGGATAGATAACTGGATAGATAATGCTACGGGGCGCGAATCGCGATCGGTTCCGCCGCCTCATCCGGGATCGTGAGGTCCTGACGGATCTCGGCGCCGCCCGGGCCGATGATGAGCGCCGTGTACTGGCCAGGACCCAGGACGACTCCCACACTCGCCGTTGACGGTGAAAACTCCATGAGGGTAGGGCCGCCCGGAACCAGAATCAGCACGCTGGACGGCACAACGGGCGCCCCGTCGGCCCCCTCGAACTGGAGGATCACCTCGGGAGCGGCGTTCAGGATGATTGCGATGGAGTCCGCCGCCTCGGTTGCCGTGATCGAGCTGGCGGCCGGAGGCAGTTCGGGATGGGTCACCACGATCCAGTACTCCCCCTGACCAAGGCCGCCAAATTTGAAGTTGCCATCCGCGTCGGCCCGACTTTGCTCCCCCCGTGTCCATCTACCCTTGATCCGCGCCGTCACTTCTCTCGCCGAGGAGTCCAGAATCTGGATCTTGGCCCCGGGCACCGCCGCGCCCTCCCCATCCACGATTCGCCCCCAGATGAGCGCTTCGGGGGGTAGGAAGATGTCCCCCAGGTTTGTTTCCTCCCCCGCCATCACCTGCAGACCCTCCCAGGTGACGATCGATCGTTCGGGCGCGCTGACCTCCACAGTCCAGACCCCGGCGGACCCTTGCACCCTGAATCCGCCCGTGGGCCCAGCCCTGACCATCCGTTCGAAGTCATCCCCGATAGCGCGCACCTCGACTCCCTTCAGACCCTCCCCGCCCTCAAGGGGCAGGGCACGTCCCAGGACGACGCCGTATCTGGAGGCGGCTGTCGCGCGTTCCCTCTCCAGCCGTACCTCGACCTCAGGGGTTCGCCGCTCGGGCGTGACCTGAAACTTGCCCTTCCACCGGACTGCCGTTCCGAAACCAACCCGCAGCTCCCACTCCCCGAACGAGAGAAAGTCGACCCGGAAACTTCCATCGCTACCCGTTCGATCCCAGATCGGATGGGGCTCGCCGTCGCTCGCCGAGAAAACCCGTATGTCAGCGCCGGGTCTCGGCGAACCCCGGTCGTCCGTCACTCGACCCTCCACGCTCCCCCCCGGCGCCAGGACGATGTCCCGCACGACGGGGCCCCCGAGTGACTCGATCTCGAATGGATCCGTCCAGACGAGCGCGTAGTCCCGATGGATCCACAGGACGCGAACGGACCCCTTGCGCGGGACGGAGGAGAGGCGGTACGATCCGTTCAGATCGCTCAGGACTTCCACCTCGCCTCGTGGGACGGTTCTCCGGAAGCTCCAGGCTTGACCCTCCTCCCGACGACCCTGGACTCTCACGCCAGAGAGGGGCGTGCCCGCCTCGTCCAGGACAGTGCCCGTCACCTCTCCGGCCGCGGCTATCTTCAGCTCCAGGTCATGGGTCGTCCGACCCTCCTCGATCCAGGAAGTGATCTGGGGCAAGGCATGGTCGAGACCGACGTACCCTGACTTGGCCAGGTCCAGGAGGATCTCACCGTGGACGTTCGCGATCCGGAACGTGCCGTTGGGTCCCGTGACTGCGTTCCATTCCTCCGGGGCGATATCTCCGTCCAGCATGGAGACCTGGATGCGAACCCCCTCCACGGCCTGGCCGTTCGTATCGGTGATCCGACCCCGGATGGCGATCCCAGGCATCCCAACAGTGTTTCCGTCCGGCAAGGTTCCGTCCTCGTGCGGCACCGGCTCGACCGTCCCAGGGCCCGTCCCCGGAGGCGCGACGTGGACTATTCGCGCGTGTGGGGCCGACGGTCCCTCGCCCCCGAACACGAGGTAGCCAACGACTGCCGCCACCGTGATCAGGATGGCCAGAGCGATCCCTCCTGACCGAGAAGCCAGCCGGCGTCCCCCTCGAAGCTCACGGAGGATCTCGATCTCGATCTGCTGTGCGGTGGCTTCCGGCACTACCGGGAAGATGCTCAGCGTGGTCTTGTCGATCGCGGTGGCGTGGTCCCGGCACCTGGTGCAGAGGGAGAGGTGGCCCCGGATCAGGCCGTCCTCCCGGGAGGGGACCTCACGCTCGAGGTAGGCATGGAGTCGACCATCCACGTCTCTGCAATCCATCCTCAGGGTCTCCCGGCGCCTAGGCGCCCTTCCCGACGAGCTCCTTCGCTCGTTGGATCAACTGATCGACTCGTTCCCGGCTGACGCCCAGCCTCGATGAGATGTTCGCGTAGGATGCGCCCTGGAAATAACGTAGGACGGTGGGCCCCCGAAGATTTTCGGGCAAACTCTGGACCTTCTCCAGGGCCTCGTCTCGAGCCGGGCCGGTGGATCCGTCGCCGGCGGTTCCGGAGCCCGACCGGGTGTCGCGGATGATCTCCAGGGCCGTCTCGTGGAGCCAGCTTCGAAACTTGCCGGGATCCGGCATGCGCGAGATCCCGGTCAGGGCCTTGACGAGGGCTCTCCTGGTGATCTCGGCGGCGACGACCGGCTCGCCCACGTGGTAGAGGGCAAGGGCCCAGACCTGACCCATATGCCTCCGGATCAGGGTGGTTTGCGCGCTGCGATCCCCCCTTCCGGCTCGGGGGGTGATGTCGTGGTCGATGGGAGCGGCCATGTTTCCTCTACCTCATCCTTAGACGCTTCGGTGGATTGGTCAAGCCGTAGAGGGGTGCGGACTCTGGCACCCACCTTGATCCAGTGACACCCTCAGCCTAGGATTTATCTTTCCGCGCACGACGAACAGGAGGATGCCTTGCAGGAATATCGTCCACAGATAGACCCCGAGACCGGAGAGAAAACTCTTCCCGTCCATACGCGTGGGAGGGATCTGGTCGAAACCGCCCTCCTGAACAAGGGGACCGCCTTCACGCATCGGGAGCGCGTCGAGCTGGAGCTCCTGGGCGTCCTTCCCCCGGCCGTCAACACGATGGAGCAGCAACTCGACCGAGTCTATGAAAACTTCTCCCGGAAGAAAGATGATCTCGAGAAGTACGTCCACCTGATCAACCTCCAGGACCGAAATGAAACCCTCTTCTACAGTCTCCTCCTGAAGCACATCGAGGAGATGATGCCGATCGTCTACACTCCCGTCGTGGGCCTGGCCTGCCAGCAGTTCAGCCACATTTTTCGCCGTCCCCGAGGCCTGTACGTGACGGCCGAGAATGTGGACCGCGTGGATGAGCTGCTCTTGCGCGGCGGCTCTCGAGAGATCGCCGTGATCGTCGCCACCGACAACGAGGGAATCCTCGGCCTCGGCGACCTCGGGGCGGGCGGAATGGGCATCCCGATAGGAAAGCTCTCGCTCTACACCGCGGGGGCGGGAATCCACCCCGCCCGATGTCTGCCGGTCTCCCTCGACGTGGGGACGAACAACGCGGCGCTCCTGGCGGACCCTCTCTACCTGGGAGTGCGCGAGGAGCGGCTACGGGGAGACGCCTATTTCGATCTCATCGATCGGTTCCTGAAGGGGGTCAAGAAGATCCATCCCGGAGCGCTCGTCCAGTTCGAGGACTTCAGTCGCCAGAACGCTTTCACGATCCTGGACCGATACCGGAACGAGCTGCTCTGCTTCAACGACGATATCCAGGGGACCGGGGCGCTGGTCCTCGCCGGCGTGAAGGCATCACTGAGGCTGCGGAAGGAGAAGTTGAGTGAGCAGAAGTTTGTCATCGACGGCGCCGGAGCCGCCGGAATCGGAATCTCGCGGATCCTCACGCTCGGGTCCATGGCCGAGGGGGTGTCAGAGCGCGAGGCGAGGGAGAAGATCTGGGCCCTCGATAGCCAGGGCCTGATCATCGATGACCGCCCCGGCCTACAGGAATACAAGAAGCCATTCGCCAGGCGGCGCAAGGACGTGGAGGGGTGGACCCCGGCGACGCCCGGGCGCATCGAGCTGGTCGACGTCGTCAGATACGTGATGCCTGACGTCCTGATTGGGACCTCAGGCCAGGCGGGACAGTTCACGGAAGACGTGCTCCGGCTGATGGGGGAGGCGGACGAGAGGCCGTTGATCTTCCCCCTCTCGAACCCCACCGACAAGGCGGAGTGTCACCCCGTGGCCGCCCTTCGAGCCACGGGCGGCCGAGCCCTGGTGGCGACGGGGAGCCCCTTCGGGGACGTCGAATACGAAGGGCGAACGATCCCGGTGGCGCAGGGGAACAACGCCCTGATCTTTCCGGGCCTCGGGCTCGGGGCCGTGGTGATGGGGGCATCACGAGTGACGGATGGGATGCTCCTCGCCGCCGCTCGATCCCTCTCGACCACTCTTTCCGAGGAGAGGCTGCAGGAGGGGGCCCTCTACCCTCCGGTCAGCCGTTTTCGGGAGATCGCACACCGCGTGGCCGTCCAGGTCGCCTTCCAGGCCGGAGAGGACGGCGTGGCGGAATCTATCTCGAAGGATGAGGCGCTAAGGCGGGTGGATGCCGAGATGTGGGCTCCCGAGTATCTGCCCTACCGAGCAGCCGATGGGAAGGGAGTCCAATGAGACTATTCCTTGGGGCTTTTGCGATGACGATCGTCCTCGGTTTCTGTGCCGCGTGCGGCAGCTCGAGCAGCTCGAGCAAGCGCCCGTCCCGGCCGGCTCCCACCGTCAACCCCACGCCGGCCGACGGTGCGATCGATGTCGCACTGAACGCCACCCTGTCCTGGGACCCTGCCGCCCGCACCGACCTCTATGCCGTCTACTTCGGGACGAGCTCCCCCGGGACCTTCCTGGGGAGCCAGCCCGGCACGACGTTCGATCCCGGCTTGCTCGTGGCCGGCGTCCGATACTTCTGGAAGATCGACTCGGTGAACTCGGTCGACATCACGACCGGAGCGGTCTGGACCTTCGACACCGTGCCGCCCCCGCCGGCGCAGGTGGGCAACCCCTCACCTCGCAACGAAGAGGGTGATGTCTCCTCGGGAGCCATCCTCACCTGGGACATGGCCACGGGAGCCGCTTCCTACGACGTCTACTTCGGCACATGGAATCCTGGGAGTCCGGGGAGTCCGGGCGTTCTTCAGGGGAATCAGACGGGGACGAGCTTCGATCCGGGTCCCCTCGCGAACCTGACGAGGTACGTGTGGCGGATCGATGCGATCAATGCGGGCGGGACGACTACGGGGCCCGTCTGGTCGTTCACGACCTTCCCCCGCGGCGAAGATCGGACCCTCGTCGTCGACAATCTCCAGAGCCCCACCTCACAGGCCATCGCCAGCTACTACAGGGGTCTGAGGCCTTCGACGCGGCTCCTCACGATCGACGTCGTGGAGCAGGAGACCGTCAACCGGGCCACGTTCGACACCGATATCCTGGCGCCGATCGAGACCTACCTGGTGAACGGCGGTCTCCAGGATGAGATCTGGTATATCGTGACGACCAAGGGGGTTCCTCTCCGGATATCAGGGAACCCCGGATCGGTCTGCGTGAGCGATGAGCGGGCATCCGTCGACTCCGAGCTGACACACGCCCTACGGCCGGTGGGCCTACCGGGCAAGGTTTTCAACCCGTTCTACGGCGCGACGGTCCCGTTCTCACGCCCCGCGATCGACCTGTACCTCGTCTGCCGGCTCACCGGCTACGAGACGGACGTCGATCTGGATGGGATTCCGGATGACTGCAAGGCCCTGATCGACCGTGGCTTCTCGCCAGTGCCAGGGCCCGTGGCCAGCCCGACGGGAAAGTTCGTGCTCGACCAGTGGCCGCCGAGGGGCGTGCTCGGAAATGACTGGATGGTCGAGGCCGATGGGCTACTTCAGGCGGCAGGCCTCAACACCGTCCTGGATCAGACCAACACCTACCTGCGGGGAGAGACGGAAGTTCTCGGGTATGCCTCGTGGGGAAGCAACGATGGGGACAACAACACCCCCCCCTACGCCACGATGCACCAGTTCGTTCCGGGGGCTGTCGTGACCACCTACGTCTCCACGAGTGCCCGGTCCTTCATGACGGGGACCGCGTACGGTCAATCCCTCATCGCCGATCTGATCGGGGAGGGGATCACGGGGGCCAACGGCCACGTCTACGAACCGTGCCTGGACGCCGTGGCCCGGCCACAACTCCTCCTGGACCGGTACACGAAAGGGTGGAACCTCGCCGAGTCGTACTACGCTTCGATCCGGTATCTTTCCTGGATGAACGTGGTCGTCGGAGACCCCCTCTGCTCCCCCTGGGAATAGGCCCCGGACTAGATTCCTGTGACCGACTCTTACTTCACTTGTGCTTGAAGGCGGCCTTCGATCGAGGCCCCTTGGTGAGGAAATTCTCCACGCCGATGCGGGCGTCCTCCGTGGCGAAGCAGTCGCCGAAGAGCTTCGCCTCCAGGGCGAGACCCTCCTCCAGGGGCAGGCGGGCGCCTTCCAGGATCGCCCGGCAGAGGATCTCGTCTATCGCCTTGCTGCGGTGGCCGATATCGACGTCGGGGAGTCGTTCGGGAGCGTCGATGGGCCCCGTCTCCAAGCGGGGGAGATCCTCCTCACCCCGGGCGATCCGCCGGGCGAGTTCGGCCGCCTCGGCAACGAGATCCCCCTCTACTTCCCGCAGGATCAGCCCCATCCGCACCGCCTCCTCCGATGAGATCATCCGGGCGGCTCGCATCAGATGTGCGGCGGGCTCTATGCCGATCAGCCTGGGGAGTCGCTGGGAACCTCCCGCCCCGGGGATGATCCCGAGGTTGACCTCGGGTTGGCCGGCAAGGACGGAAAGACCCTTCCTCGCTACGCGAGTGGTGCAGGCCATCGCCAGCTCGTTCCCTCCCCCCAGGGCAAGGCCGTTCATCGCACAGACGACCGGCTTGCCCAGTCGCCCGATGCTGTCGAGGAGCGCCTGCGACGCCTTCGAGGTTCGCTCAGCATCTTCGGGGCTCTCGATGGCGGCGAGGAAACTCACGTCGGCTCCCGAGACGAAGGCCTTCGTCCCGTACCCGGTGATCACGGCCCCGATCACGCGCGGGTCCTCGGCGATCGCCCCCAGATGGCGCTGAATCTGATCGAAGACCTCCCCGTTCAGGGCGTTCAGGACTCGCGGCCGACGGATCGTGACGACGGCGACGTCTCCCCGGTCCTCGCGCAGGACGTAGGGTATCTCCCAGGGAAGTCCTTTCTCCTCCTGCTCGGAGAGGACCCTCGCCACGGGGAATCCTTCGTTCCTCTCCGCGTAGTCCTGGACGAGCTTTCGCGCGTGCGAGATGCCGATCTGATTCATGAGCCGGAAGGGAGCCCGGATCTCGAGACCCATCTCGACGGCCATTTCGAGATCGGCGAGCGTGGCGATCCCGCTATCGAGAACCTCGCAGACCAGACCTAAGAAAGCGCCCTGCAGTCGGGATGCGATCTCGCCCTCCCGTTCGGCGTCCAGCGGGACTTCCTCGCCTCGCCGGGCGACGTCCCACGCCTCGCCCTTCTCGACCGCCTCCTTCAGAATGCGGGGCGACCGGAACCAGGGAGAAATCTTCTCCCCCATCACATCCAGCCCGTGGAGAGTGATCGGATTGCCCCCCGTGAGGTTCATCGCCGTGAAAGGGCCGATTCCCAGTCCGAGGGCGATACACGCCGCCCGATCCACTTCCTTCGACGTCCCCAGTCCTTCTTCCACACAGAGGGCGGAGGCGAGAAAGATCCCCTCGAAGATCGGGTCGAGCGCGTATCCATACCGGCTCTTCACCTGGATCGGCGCCTTTCCGATCTCCTCATAGAATTCCAGAAGGAACCGGACGAGGTCGGGATCCGTATCGGGCGATGGAACGATCTCGAGCGCGCGATTTCTCTCTGCGGGGAAGAAATAATGGATCACCAGCGCCCGCTGGGGGCGGGCGAGCCCCTCGAAGATCACCTCGGGCTCGAGGTGGGATGAGTTCGAGGCGAGGATCGCATCATCGCCGCAGACCCGGGACAGATCGGCGAAGATCTTTCTCTTCAGATCCAGGTTCTCCGTCGCCGCCTCCACCACGAGGTCGCATCCCTCCAGGTCGGCGTAGTCCCCCGAGAAGAGAAGATTCTTCCTCATTCCATCGGCGACTTCGGCCGTGAACGCCCCGCTCTCGACCCCCCGGCCGACCTTCTTGGCCACGCGGTCCTCGCCTCGCTTCAGCGCCTCCTCCACGATGTCGACCACGACGACGGGCGTCCGGGACCCGTGCAGGACCTTCGTGAAGAGCAGCGCAATGTCGGGGCCGATGTTCCCCGATCCGACGACGCCGACCTTTCGAAACGTTCTCCCCCTGAACGTGTAGGGCATGCTGATCTCCTCCGGTAGTTGGATTCAGGAAGGCTCGGAAAGGGCGCGGATCGCCTCCGGGAGATCCTCCATCCTGCTGATGATCCTGTGCGGCATCTCGCCGGGGGTCCTTGGTCTCTGCGCCGCGTGCCGCCCCACTTTGAACTGGACGGATTTCATGCCGAGGAGGCGCGCCGGGACGATGTCGTTATCGATCCGGTCGCCGATCATCACGGACTCGGCGGCCGAGGCGCCCGCCTTTTCGAGTATCGCCTGATAGAGCCGCACGTCAGGCTTGAAGAGTCCGATCACCTCCGAGATTCCCTTCACCTGGAACTGATCCCAGACCCCGTACTCCCGGAGGAGGCCCTCCACTCGGGCCGGTTGGTTGGCGATGATACCGAGCCGGTAATCGCTGGATAGGTCCCGGATCGCCTCGGCGGCTCCGGATTGGATCGGGTTCAGCCTCCTGTAATCTGAATCGGACATGGACCTCAAATTCCCCCAGAATCTCTTCTTTATCCGGCGATGACGGTCCAGATCCCCATCCGCAAGTCTCCAGGCGACGTACTCGGTGGTGGATCCCGCGTAAGCGACGATTCCCTCGTCAGAGAGCCGCTGATAGAGGTCCTTATCACACGGGGCGCCCTCCGCCCCGGCCGCTTCTCGAAAAATACGTCCCCAGTGCTCCTGGAGGAGCGTCTCGTCGAGAATCGGCCCACCCACGTCGAGAAACACCCATCGGATCGCAGTCACATTTCCTCACCAATTAAAATTCGTGACGCGCACCAATTTTGCGATATTCGTGCGCGTCATGGATTTCGGTCTCATCTCGAACGGGTTACGCCCACCTTCGGGCAGAGCCCTTCGACGCGGCAGGTACTGCAATGCGGCGACAGGGGGGTGCAGACGTTGCGTCCGTAGGTCACCAGCAGGTCGTTCAGCTCGATCCAGTATCTACCCGGCAGGACCTCCCTGAGGACCATCTCCGTCTGGTCAGGAGTCCGGGTCTTGCAGAGGCCGAGCCGGTTCGAGACGCGGTGGACGTGCGTGTCCACACAGATGCCCGGCTTTCCGTAGCCGAGGCTCACGACGAGGTTGGCCGTCTTTCGCCCGACTCCGTGCAGGGTCAGGAGCTGATCTATCGTATCCGGGACACGCCCATCGAAGCGATCGATGATATCCCGTGCCACTCGCCGCAGGGACTTTGCCTTGGTGCGATAGAAGCCGGCCGGGTAGATCGCACGGGCGATCGAGGCCTGCCGGGCTCGGGCCAGAGCGGGAAGGTCCGGGGCGATGGCAAAGAGCCTCTTGCTTGCCACCGCCGTCACCTCGTCCTTTGTCCGCAGACTGACCATGCAGGAGGCCAGCACCCGGTAAGGATTCCGATTGCGGGCTACTCGCGTGACCACCGGCTCGAGATGGCTCAGCGCCTCCCGGCGGAATGCGCGGATCAATCGGTTCCATGGGGGGACGGGGGGGACGGCGGGGACGAACCGATCACTCCTCGGGATCGACTTCTTCCTCTTCGTCCGGCTCCTGCTCGGGATCTTCTTCCTCGTCGCTACCGAACCACTTCCACGGCTTGAACTTGTCAACGGTCCTCCCCCAGGAAGTGAAGGTCGCTCGCGTGGATTCCGTGATGCTCCTCAGGTTGGCCAGAGATTCCTGCAGGTCGATCATCGTCTGCTTCAGGTCGGCCGCCTCGTCTCCCTCGAGATAGGACCTGAGGTTTTCCGTGATCGCGGCGGTGTTTTGGAGCGTCTCGTGGAGATCCTCCATCGCTTCCCCGATGTCGCCCAACCCCGAGGTGGGCTCGCCGTCCACCTGGGTCCCCTCGACGAGGATGGCGCCGGTCGTCCCGAAGGTGACCTCCACCCGCTTGTTTCCAAACAGGTTCTCATTGGATATCCGGAAGGTCGAGTCCTCCCGGATCCACTGGCTGACATCCTCGCGATCCTGGATCTGGAAATCAACAAGGTATCCGGGCTCCGGCCAGCGATCATTCGGTGCCGACACGCGGATCCGCTTGACATGCCCGACGTTCAGGCCAGCGAGGGATACAGGGTCCCCTACCTTCAGACCCGCCACGTTTCCGAAGCGCGCGGAGAGCTGATAGCGAGGCATAAACGGCATCTCCTTCTCGACGAGGAAGCCCGTCAGGGTGGCGAGGACGGCCAGGGTGATGATCGTAAGCAGCCCCACGAAAACGTTGTTCCTGAAGCTGCCCGAGCTCGGATGGGCCACCACTCTACTTACCCTCCCTTCACGAAACCTCGAACCTTCGGATCGGCCATCGCCTCATCGAAGGTCCCTTGAAAGACCACCGCCCCGTCCTGTATCCAGGCGATTCGATCCGCCACTTTGCGAGTGCTCTCCATGTCATGGGACGTCACGATCGAGGTCCTCTTCCCTCCCTCCCTGAGCCGATTGATCAGCTGGCTGATCCCCGAAGCGGTCGGTGGATCGAGGCCGGCCGTCGGCTCATCGAAGAGCAGTATCTCCGGCTCGAGGGCGATGCACCGCGCCAGGGCGACTCGTTTCCTCTCACCTCCGGAGAGCCCCGAGACCTCGCGCCTCAAGAGCTCCCCTGTCGGCTCGAGATCCACCATCCGGAGCACTTCCCGGCAGCGCTCCCGAAGGGCCGTCTCCCCACCCCCCCGGTGCTCGCGGAGCGGCCACAGAATGTTCCCCTCCACATCGAGGAAATCGAAGAGGGCGCCATCCTGGAACAGGAAACCCACTCGGGGTCCCCGGAGTTTCCTCCTCAGGATCTCTCTCTCCGGGAGGGCCGAGATTTCCACGTCCCCGAAGAGGGAAATCCGACCTAGCGTCCTGCCCGTCGAGGCGTCCTCGAGGCCGGCCACGTGACGAAGCAGCGTGCTCTTCCCGCAGCCGCTCTTTCCGATCACGGCCAGGGTTTCCCCCTTCTCGACGCTCACCGACACATCGGAGAGGATCCTTCGCCCCGCGTACCACTTGGAGAACCCATCGATCTCTATGAATGGCTGAGTCATGGGAGAAGCCCCAGCAGGCCTTTCGTCAGGAAGTAGTCGGAGACGAGGACAGCGACCATTGCCGTGACCACGCACCGGATCGTCGCATCGGCAAGCCCTCGCACGCCTCCCGTCACCTTCATACCGAAGTAGCAGCCGACGATGCCGACGATGGCACCGAAGACAGTCCCCTTGATCAACCCGCACGCCAGATCCGAGAAGGCGAGCACGTCCTTCGTCGCCGCGTGAAACGTGGCAAGCGGGATCCCAAGCTCCCTCGTCCCGACGATGTACCCACCCGCCAGCCCCACCAGGTCGAAGACCGCTGTCAGGCAAAACCCGGCGATCGTTGCGGCGAGGCAGATAGGGGCGATGAAATGGCGAGTCACGTCCAGGGACAGCATCCGGAGGGCCTCCACTTGCGACGTGAGGGTCATTCCGCCCAGCTCCGCCGTGATCCCGGCTCCCGCGAACCCGGCGAGGAGCAGGCCGGTGAAGACCGGGGCCAGCTCGCGGAGGAGGGCGACCGTCATGATGTTCGCCAGGTTGATTCCGAACCCCATCCGCTGCAGCTCGAAAGCGACCTGTACGGCAAGGGCCATCCCGACGAAGAAGGCGGTCGTCATGATGATCCACTGAGGCTTCGCCCCGATGCGAGCAAGCTCGTCGATCATCTTTCTCAGGCTGAAGGAAAAGCGCGCGACGCACAGAAGACTACGCCCGGCGAGGCGGGTCGCCTCGCCCACGCGCGCGAGGGATTGGAGAATGCCACTTCCGAGCCGGTTCACCCCGTGGATCCACGGGAGGGTCACTAGCGAGGCCCCCCGAGGTTTACCGCCCAACTACTTCCCTCTTGAACGACGGCGTAGCCGCCGGTCCGGGCGATCGTTCGTATAGCATCGATCGCCGGAACGTTTCTCAGGTGGACGGAGATCGAGCCCGTGACCCTTTCCCCCACGATGAGGCTCGTCCCGGTCGCGCTGGCAATGTATATCAGGGCCTTCCCGATGTCGGCGTCGACAAGCTCGATCGTCACCCGCGGCGATCGGTGAACGACATAGAATCGCTGCGACCGCCTCTGGATTTCGAGGTCCGCGTCCCTCGCCACCGCTTTGAGCACATCCAGCCACGAAAACGATGCGGGGCAGGTCACGGTGACCCTTACATCTCCGTTCGGGGGCCGATAATCGATGTTCACCTCTCCCTCATCGGCGAGGACCTGAAGCACCTCTTCGATAGGGGCGTCCTCGAAGGCGCGCGGGGCCTTCCATTCCTCCTGGGGTGTCGCGGAGGCCGCTGCAGGGACCTGGCGAGGAGCGGCAGGCAGATCGGGGACGTTGGCCGGCGAGCGAACGGGTGGGGCCATCGAGCACGCCACCGCACCGAGGAAGAGACAACCCAGCATCAGATTGGCGGGAAGCCAGAACGCCGGAACTCGAATGGTACTCACGGCACAACTCCTTTCGCAGCAACGGCCAACACCAGCCAGGATGAACGAGCCATTCCCTGACTTTCCGAGTATACTTCTGCGCTCGCGGAGGGTCAACTCGGGCCGCTGCACCCACCCCGAGCCTTTGGATCGGCGCATCCTTGTCTCCTATCGGGGGGAGAGATATACTGCGGCCGATTACAGATCCCCGTCGCATCCGAGAGGCTCTCGGCGACGAGGAGACCCAGCGAGGGCATTTCGTGTCGAATGATGGTCGGATCCCTTCCGACGGCCTGAAGTTCCGACGACCTATCGAGGAACTGGACGACCAGATCCAGCAAAGGATCCGCCGCGCCCTGGAGGACGGCGACAAGGCCGCTGCGGACCTTTATCGTGAAGTGCTGACACTCGCCAGGGCCAAGACCAAGGAGTTGAACCTCGTGCCGGACGACGATCCGGACGAGGACCCCCACGGCGGGCCAACCGACTGACGCCCCCGAAGCGGTCGAGCGCGCCACCGGACACTCTATGATCCTTCACAGCCTCCAGGCCAAAAACTTCATGAAGTATCGATCCATCCGGATCGCGAAGCTGCCGACGACCGGTCTGATCGGGATCATCGGGGACAACGAATCGGGCAAGACCACCCTGGGACACGCGATCCTCTTCTCCCTCTTTGGCGAGGCGCCGGATGGCGATGTCCACCGGCTGATCCACTGGGACGAGGATCAGATGAAGGTCGGCCTCGAGTTCACGGCGGAAGGGCATGGCAGGTTCGTTGTCTACAGAGAGATCGACCGCAGAGGGACAAATTACGTCAAGCTCCGCAATACCGATGACGAGAAGGACTCCTGCTCGGGCGTGATGGCCGTCGAGGCGCGCATGAAGAGAATCCTCGGCGTCTCGGCCGAAGAATTCAAGGTCTCCTTCTTCATGGCCCAGAAGGACGTGGATTTTCTCCGGCCGGACCGAGATGCCTCGCCCTCCGTCCTGGATCGGATCCTGGGGCTCGAGACCCTCATCTCCCTCGCCCAATCCGCCGAGAAATCCCTCGAGGAGATCCGGGCCGGGTGCACCAAGATCTCGGAGGAGCTGAAGGTGCGATCGAGCATCTACCAGGGCTCCTTCGAAGACCCGGAGAGGGAGCTCCTCTTCATCAAGGAGATCGACGAGCTGAAGGAATCGATCGAGAGGATCGCAAAGCACGCCACCGCCCTCTCCTCGTCGGAGGATGCCCTGGCCAACGACGTGGCCGGCTGGGAGGAGGGTCTCAACCGCATCGAGGTGCTGCAATCCTCCACGGATCTCGTTTCCACCCTCGAAGGGATCGGGCGACTCGTGGACCTCGAGTCATCTCCCTCCCAGGACGAGGCCGTCACGGCCGCGCTGGAGGGAGTTGTCGCAGATCAGCAGCGGTTCACCGCCCCTCTGGAGACCCTGGGCGGCTTTTTCCAGGGCCTGACCGACCTCAAAACTGTGGTTGGAGAGGCCGGACAGGAAATTTACGAGGCGATTCGCAAAGGGGCGGATCAGGCTCGATCCTCCGGACAAAAATACATCTCTCTATCCCGCTGGATCCGCCGGACGAGCGCGCTGAGCTTCTTTTTCGGGACCATCGCTATCGGATCCGGTGCCTGGTTCGTCTACGCGGACCAGAACTACCTTGGCCCAGGTCCGGTCTTCGAGAGGTTTAGCTGGACCCGAGAGATGATCCTCTGGGCGCTGGGTTCTGCAGGCATCGCTGCCGCCGTGATCTTCTACTTCTGTGTGCGCTGGAATGTTCGACTGCGTCGCCGACGCAGAGATGAAGAACTTCTGAAAAAGGAGACAGAGGATCTCCTCCGCGACCTCGAGGAGAGGAAAGCGTTCTGCGTCTCGTACGCCGAGCGCGGCTCCGATTTCCCCTCCGCCAAGCTCGAGGATCTCGGCGTGCCGGCGATCACGGAAAGCCTCGAGGCCCTTCAGAGGGAACACCCGGATCTCACCGCCGACGGTCCCGCGTCGTCCGCCCTCTGGTCGGAACTGCAGGAGGCGGGGGGAACCATCCGGGATGCCCTGGAGGAGAGGAAGAGAGCCGTTGCCGAGGAGCGTGTCGCCAGGGAGGAAATTCTTGCCGAGCGCAGAGGGAAGCTCCGCGAAGCGGAGGATTCTCTCGCCGCATTCCGACAGAAGCAAGAGATGCTGAAGAGCCTGGGTCAGGAGAAGGCCGCGCTGGAGCGCGATCTCGGCCAGGCGCGCCATGAGGCGAAGGTCCACGAGACCCTGGCGGAGGAGGCCCGCTCGGCGGCGCGCGGGATGAAGGAGCGATTCGGCCCTGCCCTCGCCAGATTCCTCAAGCCGATCCTTCCTCGAGTCACCGCGGGGCGATACACGAATGTCCGGGTGGGCCCCGATCTTGGCGTGAGGGTCTTCTCGACGGACAAGAACGACTTCCTTTCTTTGAGCGAGCTCTCCGGCGGGACGCTGGAGCAGCTCCTCCTCGCCGTCCGGCTGGGCCTTTCCCAGGCCCTGATCCTCTCGCGGGGCGCCCCCGAGCTGGGACCCCAGTTCCTGTTCCTCGACGAGCCATTTCCCTCATCCGATCGGTCCCGGAGCACCCAGTTCGCCAAGCTGCTGCAAGAGCTCGGCCCCTTCTCGCAGGTCTTCGTGAC
The DNA here is from genome assembly GCA_027296055.1 of Planctomycetota bacterium. GTDB lineage: Bacteria > Planctomycetota > JAPUJT01 > JAPUJT01 > JAPUJT01 > JAPUJT01. The sequence continues at coordinate 30,756 of JAPUJT010000056.1, forward strand.
GACGCAGGCTCAGGAGGTGCTTCAGGAGGCGTACGATATGGTGGTGCACACGCGGCTGGACATCTCCGAGCTTGCCGCGGCCGGTTCGGACGGAGCCGCCGCAGAGGGGTCGCCCGAGATCGAAACCCCGCCTTCCATCTGAATGCCGGGCTACCTGACCGCCTTCTCCAGGCGAACGTCATCGATCACGACATCGATGGGGATCCCGGTCTCCCCGGCGTGTGAGAATGTGAAGTCCTCGATCATCGACCACTGCGGTTTCCGGTAGGTTCCGAATCCGCGCTTCCCCCGGAACTCGATGCGGACCTCTTTCCAGCCCTTGAAGTCGATGGGGTAGACGTACTCGAAGTAGTCGCCGGGGTTCGACCTGGCCTGCATCCAGATGTAACCCGGACGGCCGGGCTTCTCGGCGCTATAGATCCAGAAGCAGAAGTAAGAATACGGGGCCCAGTCCTTCGTCTCCGGAACCACCTGGAACCATTTGGATCCTATCCCCGTCTTCCAGCGACCCGCCTGCTCCCCGTGCCTGACCATTCCCGGATCCGTCTCGGGAGTGAGTCCCGCCACGTCGGCGTCCTTCGGCCAGTCCTCGCTTTCCTCGAAATCGATGATCACGGCAACGTAGGTGGAGCGTACCGCCTCCCGAAATTCTTCGGCCCTCCCGCGCAGGTCATCGTCGTTCTCGAACTTCCGGATGAACTTCTTGATCTTCTTCATTGCCGGGCGGACCTTGGAATTCTTCCGGTACTTCTTCTGGATTTCGGCCAGGTCCTTTTCTCCCCCCGCCCGGGCGATCAGACCGGCCAGCCTCTCTTTCTCCTCGTCCGTCTCGGCGTGCTTCCGCTTGTACGACTTCAATGCCTTGATCGCCTTCCCCCAGGCTCCTCGCTCCATCAACTCCTGCGTCTTCTTCCAGGCCTCCTCTTTCTCCGATTCCTGGGATGGGGAGGCGAATCCCTGCAGGAGGACGACCATCAACATGAATGTTCCCGCTCGGAGCATGGGAATCCTCCTTTCAACCGCTCTCTTTCCACCAGGCCTGCCAGCGGCGGGCCGCTTCCTCTCGCGCTTCCGTCGGGGCGTCCGGATCATAACCGAAGCGCCGCCCCGTGATCGACCTCATCGCGGCGGCCGATCTCCATCGCACGTATCGATCTTCGCTCGAGAGTCCGCGCAGAAAGACGGGGACTCCTATCCTCCCCAGCCGGGCGAGCGCATCCGAGGCTTCCCGAACCAATCCCGACTCCCCGGCGTTCATGACCTTTTCCAGCGGTTCCCGTGCAAAGGCTCCGCCTGCCCTCCCCAGGCTGTCGATCACCTCGAGGAGAAGCTCCTCGTCCTCGATCCCTTTCTCGAGGAACGCAGCCAGAGCGATGGCCGCCTCCTCCCCGCCGATCCGTCCGGCGGCGCGTGCCGCCGCGATCCGTATCCGCTTCCCTGGATCCTCCAGGAGGGAGAGCACTGGCGCCAGGCTCTCGACGCTCCGATGTCGGCCGATCCCATCGACAGCCAGCCGGCGGACGGCAGGGTCCTCGTCGCGGAGGCACCCTTCCAGGGCCTGCAGCGACTCCAGGGTGCGTATCTCGGTCAAGGCGGAGATCGCGGCGATCCTCAGCTTCGGATCCTCGGACTTCGTCAGGGACGCCAGGGGAGCGGTTGCCTGCGAGGACGGGAGCAGCGCCAGGAGGCGGGCCGCGTTCCACTTCGTAATCAGGTCTCCGTCCTCGAGGGCCTGGATGAGTCCAGGGACGCCACCCGGTCCTTCCCGGACGAACGCTCTCTCCACATGACGTGTGATAGCCCCGGATCGAATGCGCATCAAGAGCACGGAGAGCCGATCGGGATCGGCCCGTGGAGGCGGAGGCGCGAGCTCCCGGTCGCCCGCGGGGGCAGGCAGGACCCCGTCCGGCCAGGCAGCCGTCATGAACGAGTGTGGCGCCCCGCGACTCCTGGCCTCCAGCAAGAACGTGTAGGTGCCCCCTTCCCTCACCGGCAAGCGCCACCACTCCTGGCCCAGCAACGCCTCCACTTCGCTCCGGTAAAGGTCACCGCGGAGCACCCGTTCCGCCTGGATCGTGGCGACAACTCCTGAGGCCCGCTCGCGAATCTCGATCACGACGCCCACGAGCCGGACCGAATCCTCGACCGCCTTCTCCTTCTCTGCGGTCGATCTCCTGCCGGACCCGGAAGCGCACGAAGGAGCCACCACGAGGATCAGCGCCGCGGCGACCCGTCCGCCGACTCGCCAACCCGGACCCGCGAAACGACAGCCGACTCTCATGGTCAACCCGTCTCGGGCGCCTCGGGAGGGATGACAGGCCCTTCCCCCACGATCGTCGTGCGCCACCAAGCTGGCAGGTCACCTACCCGACCCAACGCGGGCACCAGGGTCTGGGGCTCGAGATCCCCCGCTCGAATGGCGGGAATGGCGCGCGCCCAGGCGTAGGCGGCGGGGTAATGCGCGCGAAGGGCCTCCTCCACCTCCTCGGGGCTGGCGAGGACAAGGATGACCTGGCCTCCCCAGGCCGAGGAAACGGCGGCTGCGCGTCTCGCGTCAATGTACGGAGTGGCGAGAACGAGGAGATTGCCGATCTTCGCCAGCGGCAGAGTTCGCGACCTGACAGCCACCTCACCCGGGATCAACCGAAGGGTATCCGGGCTGAGAACGTGGTTCTCGAGCCGTATGCGAGGGATTCTGTAGCGCGCCAGGGCGGCGGCGATCAGATCGTCCTCGGAAGGGAATCCCGCCTTCAGAAGCCCTTCCTCCAGGGCCCCTCCGGCCCCCCCCCCCGCGTCGATCTCCCTGGCGAGATCCTGGTGTGTCACGAATCCGGCGGCGTGGAGGGCGTGGCCTATGCGCCGGTGCTGGTCCGAGAGACTGCGCCCTTCCCCCGGATCGGCGTTCTCTGCAGCCATGAAGGTCTCCACACAAGGGCTCGCGCGGATCGTAGCGAACCGGTGACCGATCGGCAACCCGATCCCAGTTTCTTGACGGGCTCGCAGCCAGTCTGATACGATCCCGCGGTCTTTGCGAAACGTCATCCACACCCCGGCTCCAGTTGGTGGGTCTCGTCCAATGACAGATTTCGAGGTTCGGTATCGATCCCTGGACAAGGAGGCGCGCGCCACGCTGGCCGAGGTCACAGGCGCGATCGATACGGCGACGCTCGAGGAATTCCAGGCCTCGATGGAGGAGATCCGCAAGGGGGGCTCTGCGAGGATCGTACTGGATCTCAGCAAGGTGCGTTTCATCAACAGCACCGCGCTCGGGTACCTCGTCAAGGTGAACGACCGACTGAAGGACGACGGAGGCGGCATCGCCCTCATTCGCGTCCCGGCCAAGGTGCGGCTCGTGATCGAGATGCTAGGACTGAATACCTACTTCTCGATCAGGGACAATGAGGATGACGCGCTCTTCGCCCTCGGAATGTCGACTGAAGGGGCGGGCCGTCCCCAGCAGATGCCGGCCGCCCCTGCGGCCGTGGACACCTGCGGGACCTGCGGGCTTCTCCTCTCCCTCCCCGAACCGGGCAGCTATCGATGTCCCCGGTGCTTTACCGGCGTGATCTGCTCCGAGGATGGAGAGGCTTCCTTCTGGGTACCCGACGAGCCGCCCCCGATCGTGCTGACATTCCCGTGTACTCCGGAAGCGATCGAGGGGCTAGTCGGATACGTGCTGGGCTACCTCAAGAAGCTGGGATACCCGCAGGAACGGGTCCGTGACCTGGAGGGAGGGATCCGGGAGGTCGGCCGCGCCCTTCAAGAAGAGATCCATGAACATCCCGACTCCGCCGTCTGTCACCTGAGGGTCCAGACGGAGGCGATGTCGGTGAGTCTGGAATTCTCGGACGCCGGCAAGACCCTCGCGCCGGAGGTCGCGCAGGCGGCATTCAAGCGGGCGCGCGAGGTCAGCGACGAGTTCTCGTGGACCCCTCATCCACTGGGGGGGAACATCATCCGATTGACGAAGCGGAAGTAGCTGCGGAGGCCTGGCTGCCGAGGTTCCTGGTAAGGGTCACCGAGTTGCCCAGGTCGTTGTACTGCAGACGATCGGCACATCGCATCATCAGCATGATCCCGAGCCCGCCGACGCGCCCCTGACGGTGGCGCTCTCGCGCGGCCAGCAGGGCGCTCCCTCCCTCTCCGCGCTGTGTATAGTAGGCATGATTGAATCCGCCGCCCTCATCCGACACGACCATCGTCACCCGGGTAGCATCGAGGTAGTAATCCACGCGGATGACTTTGCCTGGGTTGTCGCGATTTCCGTGCTGCGCGGCGTTTCCCACGGCCTCCCGGAAGGCGGCCCCCAGGGCCGTCTCCCCGTCCTCCCCCAGGCCTCGCCCCTGAATCAGGGCAGTCGCCATCTCGTTCGCCTTCTCCAGACATTCCTCATCCGTGGAGAAGACGAAGGCGAGTTGCTGGGAGAAGAAGGCCTGATCCTCCGAGGTCCGGGAGAGGAGGGTCTCCGCCACGCGCAGCAGCTCCTGAATATCGAACGGCTCGGTGAGGCGCTCGTCTCCGAGGACCCGGATGCCGGCCGGCCTCTCCGGCTCCATTTCACGGGGACACAAGGTGACGATAGGGATCGTGTTCGTCTCCGGGTCGCACTTCATGTCGCGGACGAGATCCTCCCCCCCTTCCATGGAGAGGTCCGCCACGAGGAGATAAGCACCGCTTTCCTTGACCGCCCGCCATATCTCCGCCGGGTCGTGGAGCACGTGCACCCTCCAACCGACACGGCTGAAGTGGTACTGCACCACCTTGACGAACGAGCTGTCCCGAGGAACGGCCAGGAGGATCGCCGAGAGCCGCGCCTGCTCGATGCGCTCCTTGAAGACCCTCGAGGGAGTGATCGAAACCACCTTTCGATTCGGCTGGACGAACTGCTTCCCCGTCACCGGGTCCTTGACCATCCGCGCCTTCCTCTCGACCAGACGGATCGAGGCGAAGTCCTTCAGTGCCACGTCCCGCCCGCGGATCAATTCCTCCTGGATCACGTCGATGGCGGCATCGAGGAACGACTCCGCTTCGTTCGGATCCCGACCGAGCCTCGCCGCTATCTGTGTTGCGATGTCCTTCTTTACAACCGTGTCCATTTTCCGTCCTTCGCCGCTCGCTCTGGTCCCGTACCGATAGACAGAGCCTAGCGAAGCCTTTCGATCTCGTCACGAAATTCCGAGAGGGTGATGAATCCCTTGCGGACAAGGGACATCAGAATGGCGGCGGATATCACTTCAGGAGTCTTCCCCATCAGCATCCCTAACAGATCCTCGACGGAGATGAGCTTGCCCTCATCGCTGATCAGGTTGAAGTATTGATTGATCGCCTTGCGGACCGAAGCCCGGGAGGCGAGCGCCGTCTCGACCCGACAATTGGTGAGGAACTGAACTTCTTCAATGGCGTCGTAGTCGGAGGGGTCTGCCATCGCCAGGAGGACCGTTTCGTCTCCATGCTCGTGGATCACCGGCACCACCTGGTGCTTTTCGAGCACGGCTCGGGGAATCTTCGAAACGGCGCGATGGTCGATGCTCTCGCGGGTGATGTCGACGAGGGGGATGTTCTCCTCCTCCGCGAGCGCTCGATTGAGGGTATCCTCCTTCACGAAGTCCAGCTTGACCAGGATCTCTCGCAAGGGACCCCCGGTCGAGGCCTGGTAGTCCCGGGCGGTCTCCAGCTGGGCGTCCGAGATGAGACCCCTTTCCTTCAACCGATTGACGAAAGCCAACTCGTCTTCCATGATGCCCAATCCGCCGTATCTCATTGCTACCGAGATGCTTCCAGCGACCCCAGGAATGTTAGCCAGGGGTCTCGTGAGAGTCAACTGACAGGAGAATCTCCCCCTACCCCTATTTGACGCAAATACCGAACCATGTTGATCTGGATGACCCTATTCGCGCCTCCTCTCCAGGGGATTCCCCGCGGGGTCCCCCTGACAGAATCACCTTGAATTGTCTGCGTGGCTGGCGTAGAATTTGAGGTGGAGTGAGTTGTCGTTTCCCTATACGCCGCTGAGATTTGAGTTCATCAGAGCCACAATGGGAATGTAATGTGAGGCGCTCTGTTTCTCCTTTGGGTCCGATAATTCACGAAGGGGAAGTTAGCACGCCAGGCGATCCCGCCATTATCGCTTCGGACATTATATGTCGCTAAAAGGCAGCCTAGAATCTTTCAGCCTTGGAGAGATCTTTCAGTCCCTCTCCATCAACCAGCACACCGGGACCCTCGTCGTCCAGGACAAGGACGTCTCGAAGCTGATCTATTTCACCAACGGCTTCATCATCCACCTCAGCACCGGGAAGAGTGCCGACTTCCGCCTGGGGGACATGCTCGTCTGGTCGAAGCAGATCTCCCGCGATCAGCTCGAGGACGGCAAGAGAGAGCACGACACAACCGGTCGCCGCCTCGGCGAAATCCTCGTGGAGCGAGGTTACACCACCGAGGAGGCAATCTCCGAGATGGTGGTCAAGAACATCGAGGAGGAAATCTACGACCTCTTCCTCTGGAAGAAGGCCGATTTCGAGTTCAAGGTCGGTTACTTTCCGGATGATTTTCTCGATGCCGACCAGAAGGCGACCCGGGTCCAGCTATCCACCAACAGCCTTATCATGGAGGCCCTCAGACGGATCGACGAGTGGACGGTGATCCGGGACCGGATCAGCACGCTGAAGGCCGTCTTCGCCCCCAGCAACGGAGAGATTCAGACCGACGGGATCGCTGACGTAGAGCTCCCCGAGATCGTCAAGGAGGAGGTGAGTCTGGTCGACGGCCACCGAAACGTGGCCGAGATCGTCAGCACGTCGCCCGCAAGCAAGTTCGAGATTTGCAAGCTCCTCTACGAGCTCCTCCAGAGGGACCTGATCCGTCCCCTCGCGGTAAGTGAGCTTGTCGCCCTCTCCGAGGATCAATTCAGCCGTGGCCAGTTCGGGGAGGCCCGCAAGTACCTCGAGTTTGCGGTGGAGCAGGATTCGGACAATCCCGATCTCAGACTCCAGCTCGCCGATGCCTACAGCCATACCGGAGCCGAGAAAGCGGCAGTCGATCACCTGCTGACGGCGGCCCGCCTCCACGCGGAGCAGGAAGAATACGAAATGACGGTGGTGGCGTACCGGA
>JAPUJT010000057.1 GCA_027296055.1 Planctomycetota bacterium
AGATAGGCCGCGACGTCAACATAGGCGCAGGAACCATCGTGGCGAACTACGACGGCAAGAAGAAGCATAAGACCCAGATCGGGGACCACGCCTTCGTGGGGAGCGGGACAGTCCTGGTGGCTCCGGTCAAGATAGGAGAGGGGGCGATGACGGGCGCGGGGGCCGTGGTCACTCGCAACCGGGACGTCTCGGCCGGGGAGGTGGTGGTAGGAGTCCCTGCCCGACCGCTTCGCAAAGACAAGTCGCGTTCGAAAGGATAGTCAAGAGTGCTCGAGACAGGGCTCACGATATTCGCAGGGAACTCCAATCTGGAGCTGGCGAATGAGATCTGCCGCTACCTGGATCTCCCGCTCGGTGCCGCCACGGTGGGCCGCTTCCCGGACAACGAGATCAACGTGAAGCTGGACGTCGACGTGAGGGGAACGGACGCCTTCGTGATCCAGTCCACCTGTCCCCCGGTGAACGATCACCTGATGGAACTTCTGATCCTGATCGAGTGCCTGGTGCGATCGTCCGCCCGGCGGGTCACCGCCGTGATTCCCTACTACGGATACGCCCGCCAGGACCGAAAGGACGAGAGCCGGACGCCGATCACCGCCAAGCTCGTGGCGAATTTGCTGGAGTCGGCGGGGGCGAACCGGGTGCTCACGATGGACCTGCACGCCGCCCAGATCCAGGGGTTCTTCGATATTCCGGTCGATCACCTCTACGCGCGGCCGGTGATGACGAAGCACTTCAAGAGTCTGAACCTCGATGACCCGGTGGTGGTCAGCCCCGATGTGGGGGGCATCCGCCTCGCGCGGGGCTACTCGAAAGTCCTGGGCGCGCGGCTCGCCGTCGTGGACAAGCGTCGCGTCAGCCCCGATTCGACCGAGATCGGATTCGTGATCGGTGACGTGGAGGGCCGGACGGCAATCCTTGCTGACGATCTGGTGAGCACCGGCGGGACGATCGCCGAAGCGGCCAAGATCGTGAAGGAGAAAGGCGCCAAGGAGGTCTACATCTCGGCGACGCACCCGGTCTTCTGTGGCAACGCGGTGGAGCGGCTCGCCAGTGTCAACGCGAGCGGCATCGTGGTCACGAACTCGATTCCGATCAGCACGGCGAAGGAGCTTTCGGGTCTCACCCAGCTCTCGGTCGCCGGTCTCTTCGGGGAGGCGATCCGGAGAATTCACCAGAGCAAGTCGGTCAGTTCATTGTTTGATTAGGGATAGGGGACGGAAATGGCGATCCTACAGCTGAAGGCGGAGAAGAGGACCCAGGTCGGTAGCGCTGCCTGTCGCAAGCTGCGCGATGCGGATCGGGTCCCCGGCGTGGTTTATGGACACAAGCTGGAGACGGTTCCCGTGACCCTGGCACGGGAAGATCTGGAGGGAGCGCTTCGCGCACGCTTCCGGACCGCCAAGCTGCAGATCGACGGCGCCGAGGAGCAGGTGGTCCTCAAAGAGGTTCAGCACGACGCCCTGGGCGAAAGGCTTCTACACGTCGATTTCGCGCGGGTCTCCGAGCACGAGGTGATCACGCTGAACGTGGAGATCCGCCTGCAGGGGATCGCCGCGGGCGTCAAGGATGGCGGCGTGCTCGACCAGCAGATCCAGGAGGTCGAGGTCGAGTGCCCCGCGGATCAGATTCCGGAACGGATCACCGTCGTGGTCGATGACCTCGCCATCGAGAGTTCGATCCGGCTGGGCGACCTTTCGTTCCCGGAGGGTGTGCGCCCGACTCAGGACGCGGGCCAGGTGGTGGTCACCGTCCGACGTCCGGAGGAAGACGCGGAAGAGATTCCTGCCGAGCCGGAGGCAGCCGGCAAGGAGCCGGAAGTGATCACCGCTCGCGAAAAGAAGGAAGAAGAGGAGGAGTAGTCCCCCCGAGGTTGGTCTTCGGTGCAAGGTGAAAGCGAACAGCTCCCGCCGGACTTCGGCGACCTGGACCTGGAACAGACTCCCTGGATGATCGTGGGGCTCGGCAACCCCGGTCGCAGGTACGAGGGCACTCGCCACAACCTCGGTTTCCGTGTCGTCTCCTTGCTCATCCGCTCTGATCGAGGGAGGGAGGCGCACCGCTCGATGGTCCCGGTAGGGGTCCGGGTAGGGGTCTGGGAAGGCAAGCTGGGCGAGTCCCGAGCCGTATTCGTCCAGCCCCAGACCTACATGAATCTCTCGGGGGCGGCCGTTTTCCAGGCGGCGGAAGAATACCGGGTGCCCGCGCAGCGGCTCCTCGTCATTTGCGACGACCTGAGCCTCCCGCCCGGCAAGGTGCGTGTGCGGCGAAAGGGAAGCTCGGGCGGTCACAAGGGGCTCCAGTCGATCATCGGTTCCCTGGGGACCGATGCCTTTGCCCGTCTCCGAATCGGCATAGGAGATCCGGGACAGCAGGATGCCGAAGACTATGTTCTGGCGCCTTTCACTGATGATGAGGCACCTCTCGTCGAGGAAGCGGTGGATAGGGCGGCTCGCGCCGCCGAGATATTGGTCGTACATGGGATCGAGGAGGCAATGAGTCAGTTCAATGGCTAGCGAAAACAAACGAGTGCGGGTCTACGAGGGAATGATCCTGTTTGACAGCAAGGAGGCGTCATCCAAATGGGACGCCTTCAAGGGTCAGGTCATGGACATCGTCAAGAAGCACGGCGCTGAGATCCTGAAGGAAAGAAAGTGGAGTGATCGCAGGCTCGCCTACGAGATCAAACGAGTCCGGCGAGGGACATACCTCCTCGTCCACTTCTCCGCCGATCCGGAAGCGATTCTACCGATCCGCGAGGACCTGAAGCTCGCCGAGCCGGTATTGAGGGAGATGATACTGAAGCTGGACGAGACGCCGGAATCGTACCTCCTGAAGGAGGAGGCGGCGGATCGCGCCGAAGCGGCGAAGGGAGAGGCGGAGGCGGCAGCAGCGGCTGCCAGGACCGCCGCGACCGAGGGCAAGGCAGCGGCTCCCTCTTCCAAGACCACCGAGGCTGAAGGCAAGGCAGCGGCTCCCTCTCCCAAGACCACCGAGGCTGAGGGCAAGGCTCCCGTGGCGAGTAAGCCCGCAGGATAGACTCGATGGCCGACCTCAATCGCGTATTCTTGCTCGGGAGACTGACCCGCGATCCGACCCTGCGGCATACTCCGGGGGGGACCCCGGTGGCGGAGTTCGGAATCGCCGTGAACCGAAGCTGGAGTGGCCCCGACGGAGAGAGAAAAGAAGAGACCTGCTTCGTCGACATCGTGGTCTGGTCGCGGCGGGCGGAAGTCTGCCACGCCAACTTGAAGAAGGCGAGCCCTGTCTTCATCGAAGGGCGCCTCCACCTGGATACGTGGTCCTCCGCCTCCGGAGAGAGACGAAGCCGGTTGAAGGTCGTGGCAAACAACGTCGTCTTCCTCGCGCCCTTGCCAGGTGGCGTACGCGCTCCCCGGCCGACCGAGAGCCGGTCTCCGAGGGAGGAGAGGCAAGGGGGCGGAACAGGAGCGCCTGTGGCCGAGAGCGCTGCTCCGCAGTCGAAGGAGCAGCATCCCGAGACCGAGGCCCGTGGGGTAGAGACGCAGCCGATGCCGGAGCCAGATTCGGGATCGGATTTTCCTTTCTGAAGTGATGAGGATACGCAGGGATAGATCGATCGAGAGGAGTCAAGGATGAGACGCCGAGGAGGAGCAGGAGCAGGGGGAGGGCGCCGCCCCCGCAAGAAGTACAACAAGCTGGGCGACAAGCGACGCTGCCGATTCTGCCGAGACAAGGTGAAGGAGTTGGACTACAAGGATACCCAGACGCTGGAGAAGCTCTGCACGGCGCAGGGGAAGATCTTCTCACGCAAGCGATCGGGAAACTGTGCACGACATCAGCGCGGAGCCAAGGTCGCGATCATGCGGGCCCGATTCATGGCTCTACTTTCCTACACGGGGTAGAAAGATGAAGCTCGTTCTTAGAGAATCGATCGATGATCTCGGAGAGATCGGCGACATCGTCGAAGTAGCCACGGGATATGGTAGGAACTTTCTCATCCCTCAGGGGAAGGCGGTCACCGTCAGCCCGGAGAATCTGCGCCAGCTTCAGGTCGACAAGAAGAGGCTGATCGCCGAGGAGGATGAACGGAAGCGGAAGTTCCAGTCCCTGGCGGACCAGATCCGCGACTTCTCGCTCACGATACAGATGCAGGCAAACGAGGAGGGCGTCCTGTACGGTTCCGTCACCGCCCAGGTCATCGCGGAGGGTTTCACCCAAGAAGGGATCACGGTGGAAGCGCGCACCGTCCTCCTGGAAAAGCCGATCAAGGAATTAGGTGTCTACCCTGTCATCATCCGGCTCTATGCCGGCGTCGAGGTCGAGACGAAGATCTGGATCGTGGAGAGCGATCGCCCCGAAGATGCCTTGAGCGATGGATCCGCGCCGACGGAGTCTCCCGGGGATGAGCCTTCCGGGGACGAGGCCCCGGCTCCGACCGAGGGACGCGAAGGATAGATCCCACCCATTCATTTTCACGGTTCGTTCGCTCCGCTCGCCGCGCCCTATCGGCGCCGGCAAGGGGGACATCAAGATGAACGAAGCCTCCCGATCGGAGAGGACCCCGCCCCAGAACATCGAAGCCGAGATGTGTGTGCTCGGCTCGATCCTGCTGGACAACGCCGCCTACGACATGGCCCTGCCGCACCTTTCAGAAGAATCCTTCTACAGGGCGCCGCATCGAGAGATATTCGAGGCGATCCGGGAACTGCGCGACCGGAATCAACCTGTCGACCTCGTGACCCTGAAGGAAGAGCTGGACCGTCGGGGAAGACTGGAAGAGGTCGGGGGGGGCGACTATCTCCTCTCCGTCGCCGAGTCGGTGCCGTCGGCGGCCAATGCGGAGTATTACGCCCGGATCGTCCGAGAGAAGCACCTTGGCCGCCAGTTGATCCAGGCCTCCAACGAGATACTCCGGGAGGCGTTCGACGGTGGAGACGACGCGGAGAAAATGCTCGCCGATGCGGAGAGCCGGATCTTCGAGATCGGGCAGAAGGGGATGTCTCAAGAGGCGCAGAGGATTTCCACCATCCTCAACTTCGATATGATCGAGGAACTGCAGGACCCGTCCCGCCGGATCAGCGGCATCCGCACGGGGTTCGATGACCTCGACGCCAAGACGAACGGGTTCGAGCCATCCCAGCTGATCATCGTGGCGGGGCGCCCCAGCATGGGAAAGACGACTCTCGTGAACAACATCCTCCTCCATGCCGCCGTGGAGGAGAAACGCCCCGTCGGCTTCTTCAGCCTCGAGACTTCCGCCAGACAGATCGGAGTCAATCTCCTGGGGGCGCATGCCCGCGTCGATGCCCACAAGATGCGTCAGGGGTTCCTCAGCCGGGAAGAGTGGCAGCACCTCTGGAAGATCGCGAGCGGCCTGATCGAGGCCCCGATCTTCGTTGACGATAGCCCGAACCTATCGATCCGAGAGCTCCGGGCCAAGGCGAGGCGGCTCCGGAGTCGAGAGAAGGTCGAGATCATCGCCGTGGACTATCTCCAGCAGATCGAGGGTTACCAGAAGGAGAACCGGCAGCAGGAAATCTCGATGATCTCCCGTTCGCTCAAGGCGATGGCGAGGGAGCTGGAGGTGCCCGTCGTGTGCGTCTCTCAGCTCTCCCGGGCGGTGGAGTCCAGGGAGGGGAACCGACCGAAGCTCTCCGACTTGAGAGAGTCGGGGAGCATCGAGCAGGACGCAGACATCGTGCTCCTCCTCTACCGGAAGGAGTATTACCAACCGGAGAACGATGAGCACAAGAGACGGGCGGAACTGATCATCGCCAAGCAGAGAAACGGTCCCACCGGGACGATCCCTCTGCACTTCCGCAGCGAATACCTGCGGTTCGAGAACTACTCCAGCCTCGAAGGTCCTTCCAGTTGAATGGAAGAGAGATCGGAAGAGGATGCGTCGGGCGCCCGTAGATGAGTATGATGTCTCCCGTATCAGAGGAGGGTGTGAGATGGCGTTTTCGTTCAGAAAGAATCTGGTCCTGCTCTCGCTCGCGTTCGTTCCCATCCTGCTCTTTCAGTTCGTCTCGGGGGCCAGGGCGGATAACTGCGCACGCATTGCCGTCGTCGACATTGCCTCGGTGTTCAACGAACATGGTCGCACGGACATCCTGGAGAGGGAGATCCGAAGGTCGCAGGAGCTTTACCGAGGAGAGCGGGATGGCCTCCTCAAGCGCATCATGACGCTGAAGGATGAACAGTCCGAGTATGGCCGGGAGACTCTTCTGTGGTTGATGGCGGATCAGGAGATCTCGATCCTGAAGGAGGAGATCAAGATCCGGGTCAAGGCGGCGGACAAGGACATTAGCAAGCAGGCGATTGCCGCGACGGAATTGCTCCTCACCGAGATCGAGGACCTGATCATCAAATATTGCAAGCAGAAGGGGATCTCGATCTGTTTCAAGGTGGACAAGTCGCCTCTCCGGGGGGCAGAGATGTCGAAAATGGAGCTGGCTCTCAAGTCGGTGCTCTATTCGGACAAGACGGTTGACATCACCGCAGATATCATCGACATCCTGAAGAAGAAGTAGGTCCCGTAACCGTTCAGGGGATGATTCTTGATCGATTCTTCTGCAGAAGAAGTAAGTCTCTTGTAGGGGGGGCCGGGAACTGGGTACGGTAGTGGTATGAGACCGCAGCGCACGATTCGCGAGCAGGTTACCCTGGAGGGAGTGGGTCTCCACACGGGAGAGAAGGTCCGCGTCCGCCTCCTGCCAGCCGAGCCGGATACGGGCGTCCTCTTCCACCGGAAGGATCTGGAGGGCCAGCCACCAGTCAAGGCGTCCATCGAGAACGTGGTGGATCGGCCGAGACGGACGGCCTTGAAGAACGGGGCGACGGAGATCCACACCGTCGAGCATTTCCTCGCCGCCGTCTACGGCTGCGGAGTCCACAATCTGAACGTCGAGATCGATGCGATCGAGCTCCCCGGCATGGACGGAAGCGCCCTCCCGTTCGTCGAGGCGATCCGACGGGCCGGGATCGTCGATCAGGACAAGCCCAGGGACGAGTTTCGGCTGAAGACACCCGTCTCCGTCACCGGGGAGACGAGCCTCGTCGCCCTGCCTGTCGGGGAGGGCCTCAACATCACCTACACGCTCAGCTATGACAATTCCTATGTCGCTTCCCAGCATCTCAGCCTCGACCTGACCGAGGAGAACTTCTTCGACCAGATCGCGGCGGCCAGGACGTACGTTCTGGAGGAGGAGGCGGCGGCCTTGCGGAGGGCCGGTCTGGGCAAGGGGGCGAATTACGAGAACACGCTCGTGCTGGGGGAGAACGGGGTGATCCAGAATACCCTGCGCTTCCCCGACGAGTTCGTTCGTCACAAGGTGCTCGACCTCGTCGGAGACTTGTTTCTCCTCGGAGCGGACCTGCACGCCCAGATCCTGGCGGTCAAGTCCGGGCATCAAACCAACCGGCTCCTCGTCCAGAGACTCCGAAATGAGATGGTCCGCGATCACCTGGGCCCAGCGTTCGGCATCCAGGACATACAACGTATCCTCCCGCACCGGTATCCCTTCCTCCTCGTCGATCGGATCCTCGAGATCGATGGGAATCGACGGGCCGTCGGGATCAAGAACGTCACCTACAACGAGGAGTACTTCCAGGGCCATTTCCCCGGGCAGCCTGTGATGCCGGGGGTCCTGCAGGTGGAAGCCCTCGCCCAGCTCGGTGGCGCCCTCCTCCTTCGAGCGCCGGAAAATTCCAACAAGCTGGCGTACATCATTTCGCTGGAGGATGTGAAATTCCGCTCCCCCGTCGTCCCGGGTGATCAACTTTACCTCGAGGTCGAGGCGATCCGGACGAAGGCGAAGCTGGGCCGCGTGAAGGCCCGCGCCCTGGTGGATGGGAAGGTCGTCACCGAAGGAAAAATCACCTTCATGCTCGTCGATGGGCCGGAGTCCTCGTCCGTTTCGGAGTCGCTGTAGGCTCGTTTTCGGCTGGAGACAGGGATGGCGATTCACCCGATGGCGTTCGTCGAGCCTGGCGCCGAGATTCACGAGGAGGCGCAGATCGGCCCCTTCTGCCGGATCGGGCCTCAGGTACGCGTGGGCCCCGGGTCGATCCTCGAGAACAACGTCACGGTCCTGGGCAACACCACGGTGGGCGAGGGGAACCACTTCTTCCCGGGGGCCGTGATCGGGGCCTGTCCGCAGGACATCACCTATCAAGGGGAAGAGAGCGGCCTGATCATCGGGGATTACAACACCTTCAGGGAAGGGGTCACCGTCAATACCGGAACCCGCAAGGGAGACGGATACACCGTGATCGGTTCCCACAACCTGATCATGGCCTGCTGCCACATCGCGCATGACTGCATCCTCCAGAACCACATCGTGATGGCGAACGGCGTCCTCCTCGGGGGGCATGTCCTCGTGCAGGATTTCGTCGTCTTCGGCGGGCTCGCTGCCGTCCATCACTTCGTGACGATCGGGACGATGTCGTTCGTGGGGGGAATGACGCGCGTCGTCAAGGACTGCCCTCCGTACATGACGGTCGAGGGGAACCCAGCGAAGGTCTGGTTCGTCAACACTCTCGGCTGCAAGCGACACGGCCTCACCGACGAGTCGGTCTCCTCTCTGAAGGAAGCGCACCGGATCATATTCCGGACCGACGGAACCTGGTCGAGCGCCTTCAAGGAACTGGAAAGCAACGGCGATCTCACGCGGGAGATCCAGAACTTGATCCGTTTCCTCAAGGAGGTGGAGCAGGGGAAGCAGGGTCGAGCGCGTGAAGCCCTCCGGAAGGACCTGGCCTGATGGTGGCCGACCCGCTGAAGGTAGCGGTGATCGGCGTGGGGCACCTTGGAAGCCAGCACGCCCGCGTCTACTCCGGCATGGATGGGGTCGAGCTGGTAGCGGTTGCCGACGTCGTGCCCGAGAAGGCGAGGGAGATCGCCCGCGAGTACGAAACCCAGGCGATCTCCGATTTCCGGGAGCTTATCGACGGTGACCTCCGCCCCGATGCAGTCAGCGTCGTCGTCCCGACTCGCGCTCATGCCGATGTGGGGATCCCCTTTCTGGAGGCGGGCATCTCCGCCCTCGTCGAGAAGCCGATGGCCGATTCTCTCGAAGAGGCGGACGCCCTGATTGAGGCGGCCCGTAAGGGGAAGGCGACTCTCCAGGTCGGGCACATCGAGAGGTTCAATCCGGCGATCCGTGCGATACGGAAGACCGTCCGGGACCCCAGATTCATCGAGTCCGACCGGATCGCTCCTTTCCAGTTCCGGTCGACCGACATCGGCGTCGTGCTGGATCTGATGATCCACGATATCGACATCATCCTCAGCTTCTTTGACGAACCGGTGACACACGTGGATGCCCTGGGGGCCTGCATCCTCTCGGATAGGGAGGACATTGCCACGGTTCGTCTGGTCTTCGGCGATCGCAGCGTCGCCCACTGCAAGGCGAGCCGGATCGCCCTCAAGACCGTCCGCAAGATCCGGATCTTCCAGGATGACTGCTATATCTCGCTCGACTATGGCGCGCAGCAGGGACTGATCTACCGGAAGAAACCGGAATTCTCGATAGAGCAGATCGCCCGCGTCGCCGAGGAATCCTCGAAGCCTGAGGACGTCATCGGACTTCTGTTCGGCAAGTTCCTGACGCTGGAGGAGGTGAGCATGAAGTCTCCCGAGGAACCTCTCCAAGCGGAACTGGAGGCCTTTCTGCAGGCTGTCCGCGACGGCTCGGAGCCCGAAGTCACGGGGAGGGATGGCCGCCAGGCCATGGAGGTCGCCGGGAAGATCCTGGACCAGATCCGCCGCCGATGGGACCGCAAGGACCCCACGGTATAGACCGGGTGCAGATCGGCCGATCCGCCCCATCCTGGGGCCTTGAAGGCGGATAAGAGGCTTGACGGAGAGTGGAGCGGACATTATAGTAAGGGCTCGCCGTTTTAGGATTTACGGCAGTTTTTGAGGAGGGCCCATGGGGGTCGTCGGCATACGAGATCTGATCGACGCGGGTGCCCACTTCGGGCATCCGGTCAGCCGCTGGCATCCGAAGATGGCTCCTTACATCTACGGGAAGCGGAATCTGATCCACATCATCGATCTCCGGCAGACGATTCGAGGAATCCTCCGGGGGCGACACTTCCTCAAGAACGTGGTGGCCGATGGGGGAATGGTCCTCCTCGTCGGGACCAAGAGACAGGCGAAAGCTACGGTCACAACGCTCGCGCAGAAGGCGGAGATGCCCTACGTGAGCGAGCGCTGGCCGGGCGGCATGCTGACGAACTTCCAGACCGTTCGCTCTCGCCTCAAGCGGCTCGAGGAGTTGGAGCAGATGGAAGAGGACGGCACGATCAACCGCTACAGCAAGAAGATGATCTCTTCCATGCGGCGGGAGAAGCGAAAGATCATGCGAAACCTTGACGGCGTTCGGAATATGACCGAGCTTCCCGCCGCCGTCCTCATCGTCGATCCCCGCTCCGAGATGATCGCAGTCAAGGAAGCACGCATCCTGAATATTCCGACAGTGGCAATCATCGACACCGATTGTGATCCGGAGCTAGTGGATATTCCCGTCCCGGCGAATGACGATGCCTTCCGATCTGTGCAGGTCATTCTCGCGAGTCTCACCGAGGGGATCGAACAGGGCGTGGTCAAGTGGAAGGAAAAGGCCCGGATCGCAGAGAAGATGGAAGCCCAGAAGGAAGACGCGGCTCGGAAGGCGAAGGAGGCCCGCGAGGTGGAGAGGAAGAAAGCCGCCGCCAAGGCCTCAGTCAAGGCAGCGCCCGTGAAGAAGGCCGCAGGCGGGGAAGTTCCGGTCCCTGTCCCTGCCAAGCCTGTCTCTGCCAAGCCTGTCTCTGCCAAGCCCAACGATAAGGCCAAGGCCGAGACGGAGGCCGTGGGCGAGGGCGTTCCTACGGTTCCCGCGGGAGAGGCGCCTGCGTCCGGAGCACCCTGAGCCTGCCCTCCCTCCGAGCAGTTCCCCGGCGGTCCTTTATTCGATAGGTTCCGCCCTTTTTTTATGCCCTGAATTCGCGAGATAGGAGAATCTACCGTGGGAGTGGATCTGAAAGAGGTCAAGGCTCTGAGGCAAGAAACGGGCCTCGGGTTCATGCATTGCAAGAAGGCCCTCGATGAGGCGGGGGGAGACCGGGAACAGGCGATCATCCTCCTCCGGAAGCAGGGCATGGCTGCTGCCGATAGCCGCATGCACCGAGCCGCCGATCAGGGAAAGATTGCCCTTTACGTCTCACCCGAGAAGTCCGCCGGCGCTCTCGTCGAGATGCGCTGCGAGACGGACTTCGTTGCGCGGGGGACTGACTTCACCGGCCTCGCCACGGAGCTCGCGGAGCTCGCCGGCAGCCTGGAGCCGGGCAAGGTGGACAAGGAGATGTTCCTGGGCCAGTCTGCCGGCGCGGGCAAGGGAACGGTGCAGGATGAGGTCAAAACCCTCGGCGGAAGAGTCGGGGAGAAGGTGGAGATGCACCGGGTAGCCTCCCTACCGCCCCCGGGAACGGATCGGCATCGTGTAGGAGGCTACGTCCATCACAACGGCAAGTCGGGCGCCTTGGTTCGCATCGGATACAAGTCCGAGGCGACGGGAGCCAGCCTCGATGGAGTCCTGAAGAACCTGGCGATGCACATCGTCGCCCACGTGCCGACGCCGGTCGCCGTCTCGAAGGATGACGTCCCCAAGGACGTGATCGAGAAGGAGAGGGCGATCCAGGCGGACACCGATGAAATCAAGAAGAAGCCCGAGAAGATCCGTGGCAAGATCCTGGAAGGCAAGATGCAGAGGTTCTTGAAGGACCTGGCCCTCCTCGAGCAGCCCCTCGTCACGGTCACCGAGGGCAAGATTCCTGTTCGCGAGGTCCTCGAGAAGCAGGGCAAAGACCTCTCCGATTCACTGGTTGTGGAAGGATTTCTCCGATTCGAGCTGGGTGGAGAGTAGCCTGGCCAAAGCGGGAAGCGAATGCCCTCGACCTACCGGCGTGTGGTCCTCAAGATAAGCGGAGATGGTTTCTCGCGTGAGATGACTTCGGGCATCGACACCGCCGAGATCCTCTCTGTCGCCGAGCAGGCCAAGGCAGTGGCCGCTCTCGGAATCGAGCTTGCCATCGTCGTCGGAGGAGGCAACATAGTACGTGGCGCCCAGGTGGAGGGGGGGGGAATCCGCCGGGCGACGGCGGACTACATGGGCATGCTCGCCACGTTGATCAACGGCCTCGCCCTGCAGGACGTCCTCGAATCGATCGGCGTGGAGACCCGTGTGCTGACGGCGATCACGACGGAGCAGGTGGCGGAGCCATTCATACGGAGGCGAGCGACGAGGCACCTGGAAAAGAAGCGGGTGGTGATACTTGCCGGCGGGACGGGGAACCCTTACTTTACGACGGACACGACCGCCGCCCTCCGGGCGGTGGAGATCGGGGCGGATATTCTTTTGAAGGCGACCAAGGTCGACGGGGTCTACTCGGCGGACCCCCAGAAGGACCCGAGCGCCAAGCGATTCAAGAAGTTGACTTATCTCGAGGTGCTCAACCAGCAGCTCGGGGTGATGGATTACACGGCGATCTCTCTCTGCATGGTGCATCGCCTTCCGATCCTCGTCTTCAACCTCAAAGGGGAGAGGGCGTTCGAGAGGGCAGTGCAAGGGGAGGATATTGGAACTTTGATCGTGCCTGAGTAGGCACGTCCATCTGCCCCCTGTTCGGGGGACCGGATCCGGAAAGAGGTGGAGTCATGGATCAAGATGAACTCCTTCTGGAAGCGGAAGTTCGGATGGAGAAGTGCGTCGAGTACCTCAAGTCGGAGTACAGGGGGATGAGGACGGGCCGGGCCAACCCTGGACTCGTCGAGACCATCAAGGTGAATTACTACGGGGCGCCCACGCCGCTGAAGCAGATAGCCTCCATCGGCTCTCCCGATCCGACCCTGCTCGTGATACGACCGTTCGATCCGTCCGCGCTAGGCGAAGTGGAGAAGGCCATCCTCAAGTCGGACATCGGGATCACGCCTTCGAACGATGGGAAGGTGCTCCGGCTGGCGATCCCTCCTCTCAGCGAGGAGCGAAGGAAGCAGCTGGTGGGACGGGCCAAGACGGCGTCCGAAGAGGCTCGAGTGGCCATCCGAAACGTCCGAAGAGAGGCGAACAAGAAATCGACGGACCTCGACTCGATCTCCGAGGATGATCTACATGGCTTCAAGGACGACGTCCTGGAGCTGACCCGGAAGTACGAGGGCCAGGCGGGAGAATACCTGGAGAAGAAGACCCAGGAGCTCATGGATATGTGACCCGTTCTGGACCAGGAAGAGTGTCGTGGTCGTCCGGACGGAGGGCGCATAGCTCAGTCGGTAGAGCAACTGCCTTTTAAGCAGTAGGTCGTTGGTTCGAGTCCAACTGCGCCCATACAAGTATCGCGTCGGTGTAGCGCCGACCCCTTCGTCTAGTCAGGTCTAGGACTCCAGGTTTTCATCCTGGCAACAGGGGTTCAAATCCCCTAGGGGTCACCCTTCTTTCTCTCTCCCATCTGTCCCAGATTCCCCCTTTTCGATCGACCACACAACGTATGACGCGGTAAGGTGCGAGGATGAGCCATTCCGATCCATCGCCCGGCGGAGAGCCGGGCGTCGAGATTGACCCGGTCTGTGGGATGAATGTGATCCCCGGCCCCGAGAGTCCCTCCCTGGAGCATCAGGGCCGCGCGTATCACTTCTGCTGCGTCTCGTGCCTGGAGAAGTTCCGGACCGATCCCGAGCGGTTTCTGTCCGGGCCGTCCCCCACGGCAATGGTCCGGCCAAGCGGGCAGCGGACCGTGGGCGCCACGTATACCTGCCCGATGCATCCGGAGGTCCGTCAGGATTCCTACGGCGACTGCCCACTGTGCGGCATGGCCCTGGAGCCTTCCAGCCCCGTCGGCGGAGAGGAGAGGACCCCCGAGCTCGGCTTGATGACACGCCGGTTCTGGATAAGCCTCGTCCTGACGATTCCCCTGATCGTGATCGCGATGGGGGTGGATGCCGGTGGCCGACTCGGCTCGACGGCGCAGCTCCTTCTGGCAACCCCGGTCGTGCTCTGGGGAGGTTGGCCGTTCCTCGCCCGCGGATGGAAATCGGTTCGTACCCGGAGGCTGAATATGTTCACCCTGATCGGCCTCGGAGTCTTCGTGGCCTACTTCTACAGCTTCGTGGCGGCGATCGCCCCGGGCGTTTTCCCTGCGGAGGCGCGCGGAGAGGGGGGGGGCGTGACCCTCTACTTCGAGGCCGCCGCGGGAATAGTCACTCTCGTCCTTCTGGGCCAGGTCCTCGAGCTGAAGGCGCGCCGTGGCACGGGGGAGGCGATCCGACGGCTCCTCGAGCAATCGCCCAAGGTGGCCCATCGGATTCGCGATGACGGGGACGATGAGGAGGTGCCGATCGATGCGATCCATCTCGGGGACCGCCTGAGAGTTCGCCCGGGCGAGAAGGTCCCCGTGGACGGGATCGTGCTCGAAGGGTCCAGTTCGATCGATGAGTCCATGATCACCGGTGAGTCGATCCCGGTGCCGAAGAGCTCGAGGGATCCAGTGACCGGGGCCACGGTGAACGGTACCGGGTCCCTGATCATCCGGGCGAGGCGCGTAGGGGCCAATACGCTCCACGCGCGGATCATCCGCATGGTGACAGAGGCACAGCGCACCCGGGCTCCGATCCAGAGGCTGGCCGACACCGTATCTTCCGTCTTCGTCCCGGCCGTCGTGGTCGTGTCGATCGCTTCCTTCGTCATCTGGGGATTCCTCGTCCCGGAGACATCCCTCTCGATCGCCATCGTCCGGGCCGTCTCCGTCCTGATCATCGCCTGCCCGTGCGCCCTCGGCCTGGCAACCCCCGTCTCGATTCTCGTCGCGACGGGGCGTGGGGCGAGTCTGGGGGTCCTCTTCAGAGATGCCGAGGCGATCGAGGTGCTGGGCAAGGTCGATACCCTCGTCGTGGACAAGACCGGCACGCTGACCGAGGGAAAGCCGCGTCTGGTCACGATCGCGGTGTCCGAAGGGTGGAACGAGGCGGATCTGCTTCGACTGGCGGCGGGCGTCGAGAGGGGCAGCGAGCATCCCCTGGCGGAAGCGCTCGTAGGGGGGGCCAGAGATCGAGGGATCGATCTCGGCAAGGTAGAGGAGTTCCAGACCCGTCCGGGCAGGGGTGTCCGAGGGGTCCTGGCCGGCCGGACGGTCGTACTGGGCAGCCAGGATTTCCTGGACTCCGAGGGCGTCGACGTCGGCTCCCTGGAGGGCCGGGCGGAGGATCTTCGCAAGATGGGCCAGACGGTGGCGTTCGTGGCGGTAGACGGCCAGCCGGCCGGTCTGGTGGGAATCGAGGATCCGATCCGTGAGACGGCGGCGGAGGCGCTCCGGGAGATCCGTCAGGAGGGAATCCGGATACTGATGCTTACCGGGGACAACATGACAACGGCCAGGGCGGTTGCCAGGAGGCTCGAGATCGAGGACATCCAGGCTGAGATGCTGCCCCAGGACAAGGCCGAGGTGATCCGGAAGCTCCATTCCGAGGGGAGAACGGTGGCGATGGTGGGAGAGGGGCTAAACGATGCCCCCGCCCTCGCCCTGGCCCAGGTCGGCATCGCCATGGGGACGGGAACGGATCTGGCGATGGAGACAGCCGGCGTGACTCTGGTCAAACCGGATCTCATGGGAATCCTACGGGCCCGCCTGCTCAGTCGGGCCACCCTGCGTAACATCAAGCAGAACCTGTTCTTCGCCTTCATCTACAACGCCCTCGGGGTTCCTCTTGCGGCAGGGGCACTGGCGCCCTTTTACCGACTGCCCCCGGATGTGCTGCCGATGGTCGCTGCGGCGGCGATGAGCTTGAGCTCCGTCACCGTCATCTCCAATGCTCTCCGGCTCCGCACCCTCCCCATAACAGGCGATTGACTTAAAGAAACTTTACGCGGGTGACGATTTTGCGCCCATTTCTGCTCCATTTGCGGGTGGGAATTGCCATTAATGCATACCTTGGCCCTTTGACGGGAATGGTACAGTCCTTGCAAGCCTCACAGGCCTAACGGCTTATCCCCGATTCCGCCCAATAATTGACAGCCCGGCATAAGTTTTGCGCTATTTCCGGGAGACAAGGGGGCGTAAACCCCGTCTAAGAGTACGAAGCTATCGCCGGAGGAATTGACCTAGAGGCCAATGAAAATGATCTCCCGTAAGCGGAATCGCAACCAGGACCGATTTCTGGACCAGTTTCTCGGCTATGGCCTGCTCAACAAGGGGCAGGAGGTCGAGGCCTTCCAGAAGCTCCTCAAGGCTCGCTCGGATCTCCGACGGCTTCTGCGGAACTGTGGCTATTCGCGCGTGGGAGCGGTGGAGGCCTGCCGGGGGCTGGAGGATGGCTCCTTCAACTTCGAGCGACTGACCGGAGAAGGGAACGCGCGGCTGATGCGGAAGCGCCGCGCCGAGGTACGTGACTCGGTGCGCGAGCTCCTGTCGACCCGGGCGTTCATCGTGCAGAAGAATCTCAGACTGGTCGCGAGCATCGCCCACCACTACACGGGGCGCGGGATCGACCTGGAAGACCTGATCCAGGATGGGAATGTAGGGCTCCTCAAGGCGATCGAGCGGTTTGATCCGGCTCGCGGTTTCAAGTTCTCCACCTACGCAACCTGGTGGATCCGCCAGACGGTCAGCAGGTCGCTGGAGAACAGCAGCCGATTCGTTCGACTGCCCGTCAACGTGAAGGCGACTCTCGACCGGATCCATCGCGCCACGGAGATGCTCTGCAAGGAGATCCAGCGACAGCCCACCGCGGAAGAGATCGGTGAGCGCCTCGGGCTCACCACGGAACGGGTCACGCTGCTCCTGAAATTCGGAGATCGCGACGCCATCTCCCTGGACGCTCCGATCCGGGAGGGTGGCGAGGCGAACCTCTCCGACCTGATCCCGTCGAGTCGGTACGATCAACCGATGAAGAAGACGGAGCAGATGTTTCAGAAGGAGCGGCTTCGCCGCGCCATGGAAGGCCTCACGCAGACGGAGAAGTTCGTCCTGGAGTCCCGCTTCGGGCTGGATGGGTCGCCCCATCGAACTCTGAAGGACATCGGGGCACAGTTCTCCCTGTCGCGCGAGCGCATCCGACAGATCGAGGTCAAGGCTCTGAGGAAGCTGGAACAGATCCTCGAGCAGTCCGACCCCGAATCGAACTGATCCACATTCGATCGCACAACATTAATTAGAATCTGCGGCGGATACCGAAGGAAATTTCCATCCCGGTCTCCTGACCGTGATCTACGTCGAGGAAGGCCGTGAGGATCTTTTGAGAACGTGGGCGGCTCAAAAGATCCAGCGAGAGCGCAACGCCATACTTGCACTCCAGGTTGGTCCAGTCCCCGGTCTTCAGCAGGGTCTTCCGGTCGAGACGAAGCCGACCGCGTGCGCGGAGCTGGATTCGAGGCATTCGTGAGCGCCTGGCCGGAAGACGCGAGAAGCCCGCGTCCGATCGGACAGGCTGATAGCTGAAGTCGTCCTCCGGCCCGTCGCCGATCACGACCCCCATAACCTCGTCCAGGGCGAACCGCAGTCTCAAGTCCTTGTCCAGCGTGAAGAAGCGGTTCTCGATGATGTTGTACTCCTTCTCGGGCCGGCTCACTTCCTGTGCCCCTGGCGCCAGCTGCCAGGTGTGCTTATCCAGCTTTCTGCCGTGCCAGGCCGCCCGAAGTCGCTCCTTGTCCCGAAAGAGGTCCAGATCGGAATAGCTCGAATCGGTCTCGTAACGGTCTTTCAGTGTTTTGCTGGCGAGTCTCTTCCAGTGCCGCTTGGCCTCTTTCGTGGCCAGGTAAGTCGCCACGGCCTCCAGGGCGCGGGGGTAGGTCCTTCCGGCCACATAGTGATGAAGTGCGTTGGGTTCGCCCCTCTCTGCCGGTAGGCGGAAGGGTCCGAGAATCCACTCGCGGATCAGCGCCGGGTCGAGAAGGACCTCCTCCTCGGGCTTTGCGGCACGCTTTTCGATGTGGGTCCCGATCAGATCCGGTCCGCCGTTGCCGCTCGGGGGTCCTATCGGACGGCTTTCGTCCGATAGGGCTGTGGCAGGTAGGAAGGCGATGAGGAGGAATATGGATCGACGTTTCAAGGTAAGGATCTCACCGAGTCGGCCCCCGAACCGACTCCCCAACGCCTTGGTTATCGGAACGATCCAGCGCGGGCTTTAGTCCGACCAAGAACGCTTGACTTGCGCAACAGGGGGACTATCCTTGCCGGGACTCGTTTCAAGGGTCAGCCCGAACCCGCCCTGCTTCCTCGGGCGTTCTGTTTGGCACCTAACGTGACAGGCTGAGGGGAGTTCCCTCTCCGCAGGATGATGACAATGCCGATGACGCTCACCTCGGTCCTGGCCCCGGTGCAATCTTCCCTGGATGAAGTCGAGACCTACCTGCGGGAGGAGTTCTTCTCGCGGGACGGAGTCTTCTCCGGTATCCTCAGTCATGTCGGATCGCTCCGGGGAAAGATGATCCGCCCGGCTTTGATGCTCCTGGTCGGGCGCGCCTGCGGCGGGATCCGACCGGGGCACATCCCCGTCGCGGCTCTCGTGGAAGTGATGCACACCGCCACTCTGATCCACGACGATGTCCTCGATGACGCCGTGCTCCGTCGCCGGGCCGAGACGATCAACCAGAAGTACGGCAACGAGGCCTCCGTACTGCTCGGGGACCTCCTCTTCGCCCAGACCTTCGTCCTCCTGTCCCGGATGAACCTCCCCGAGGTCAGCGAGAGGTTCTCGGAGGCCGCCGAGCTGATCTGCGAGGGGGAGCTTCACCACATCCTGCGCAAGTTCCAGGTCGACCTTACCGAAGCCGATTACCTGAAGATCGTCGAGGGGAAGACAGCCACCCTCTTCTCCCTCTCCGGAGGGTTGGGGGCTCATCTGGCCGAGGCGTCGGACGAAATCATCCAGTGCTGCGAGAAGTTTGGCCGATCCCTCGGCGTGGCGTTCCAGATCATCGACGACTGCATCGACGTGATCGGAAACGAGGGGGATTCGGGCAAGTCCCTGGGAATGGATCTCACGAAGGGGAAGGTCACTCTCCCCGTGATACGCCTGGTCGAGATGGGAACGGAGGGGGAGACGCTGCAGAATCTCTTCGGGCAGTGCAACGATCTTGGCAAAGAGGACGTCGGACGACTGCGCCGGCTCCTGGACGAATCAGGTGCAGTCGACTACGCCCGCGGGATGGCGAATCAGATCGCCCAGGAAGCCAAAGGGCATCTCGACCCCCTTCCGGACTCTCCCGACAAGGACGCCCTTCTCTCCCTGACCGATCTCGTTCTCGATCGCTCCGCCTAGCCAACGGCATGTCATCCAAGCGAGGCAAATCCCCGAACACTCCAGGCCGCGGTCCCCGGCGCTTGCGGCTTAGCCACATCGACCGCAAGGGGGCGGCCCGCATGGTCGATGTCGGCTCGAAGAAGCCCACCACGCGCATCGCGGTGGCCCGGGCCCGGGTGGTGATGAAGGCGGAGACGATGAGGAAGATCCAGCAGGGAGGCTTGCCAAAGGGCCCCGCCCTCGAGGTGGCGCGCATCGCCGGGATCCTGGCGGCCAAGAAGGTCCCCGACCTGATACCCCTTTGCCACCCTCTCCCCATCGACTCCGTCCGGATCGATCTCGTGCAGGAGAATCCCACGACCCTGCTGATCCGAGCGGAGGTGAAGACGCGGGCGCCGACGGGAGTCGAGATGGAGGCCTTGACCGCGGCCTCGGTTGCGGCACTCACCCTCTACGACATGTGCAAATCGGCAGAGAAGGGGATCGTGATCAGCGATATATCCCTCGAATCCAAGTCCGGAGGAAAGAGCGGAAACTACCGTCGGAAGGGTCGCTAGGGGCCCATCGTGGCCCTTCCGTTGACACCCATCGGCGACTCCCTTAACATCCGGAAAGGACTCTCCGGATCGGATTTTGCGTTCTTCGAGACGGTCCTGGGATTGAGGAGGCGGAAAGATGCCAAGAGTCATGATTGCGGGCGGGGCCTTCTTCATCGGAGCGGCGATCCTGGTCGGGATGGCGGTGAGAGAAGAGGGGATCCCCACGGTCGCCATCGGTTACATCACCGCCGAGGCGTACGAGGGCGAGGAGGTCGAGGCGTATCAGGGCGAGGAGGTGTTCCTCGTCGTTCAGGTCCAGAGCGTCGAGAGGCTGAGCAACCCCGCGAGGTTTGCCGTCCTCGACAAGAAGGGGGGGACGAGGGTCTTGCAGGTGGAGACCCGGGAGGTCCTCTCCGACACCTTCGCCGAGGGATCCGATCTCCGCATCAAGGGGACCTTCGATCCGTTGAAGGACCTCTTCACCGCCACCTGGGTCGATACGAAGTGCCCCTCGAAGTACGATGGGACGCGGGACGGCGAGTCTCCCACGTACGACTCTCCGAAGTGAGCACCGATTGGTAGCCTGATCCGGGGCCTCGAGGAGGAGATCCCTTGGAGATCGTCCAGCTCGCAGAGCAGATGCTTCGCCTGGGTCTTGTGGCGACGCTGGTCACGATCGGCCTGATCTTCTTCGGGCTCTACTCCAAAGACTTCCGTTTCGTCACAGCGGCGCGCCGGTCCCTTTACTGCACCTTCGGTCTGATCCTGCTCTCCTCGGCCGGGCTCGTCTATGGGTTCGTGGAGGGCGTCTACACCGTCAAGTACATCAACCACTACTCGGAGGCGTCGCTGCCGCTCGCCTTCAAGATCGCCGGGCTCTGGGCGGGCCTGGACGGCTCGCTCGTCTTCTGGTGCCTCCTTCTCTCCTTCTGGGGGGCGATCGTCGCCTTCACCCACAGGCGAGAGGCGAAAGCCGAGCCTGAGCGGAGACGCCTCGAGCCGTATCTTTATCTGATCCTGGCGGTCAACCAGGCGTTCTTCCTCTTCACGGCCGTGATCCTGGTGAATCCATTCCAGTTATTCTCGCCGGAGGTGATCGCCGAGGGGCGCTACGACCCGACGGGGACGGGCTTGAACCCGCTCCTGGTCAGCTACTGGATGTTGATCCATCCACCGTCCCTCTACCTCGGATTCACCGCCTTTACCGTCCCGTTCGCCTACGCGATGGCGTCGCTCCTCTCGGGACAGCAGGGCATCTGGTGGATCCGCTACACCCGACGCTGGACGATGATCGCCTGGCTGATCCTCACGAACGGGGTCATCCTCGGCGGGATGTGGGCCTACGAGGTTCTGGGGTGGGGCGGCTACTGGGCCTGGGACCCCGTGGAGAACGCATCCTTCATGCCGTGGCTGGTCGCCACCGCCTTCCTGCACTCGGTCATCGTGCAGGAGCGCCGGCAGATGCTGAAGCGATGGAACCTCTTCCTGATCATCCTCACCTTCTTCCTCTGCAACTTCGGCACGTACCTCACGCGAAGCGGGGTGGTGGCATCCGTTCACGCCTTCGCCAACGGAGAGGTGGGGGACTACTTCCTCGGCTACCTGATCTTCGTCTTCGGATTCTGCCTCACGCTGCTCTATCTGAAGCGAGACTCCCTCCGGGGGGAGCATCCGATGAGGTCCTTCCTCTCGCGCGAGGCGATGTTCTTCTTCAACAACCTGGCGCTCGTGGGGATAGCCCTGGCCGTCCTCGTCCTGACTCTGTGGCCCGTCATCTCCCAGGGTCTCTTCAATGTAGAGGTCTCGGTGATGCAGCCCACTTACAACCGGGTGACGATGCCGCTGTTCCTCCTCCTGCTCTTCCTCGCTGCGCTCGGGCCACAGGTGGGTTGGGTCAAATCGTCTCTCAGCTTGATCGCCCGCACATTTGCCTACCCGTTCGCCGCGGCGGTCGGGTTGGCGGCGGTGCTCGCCACTTACTGGTGGAAGAACGATTGGGACCCCGGGTACCAACCGATGCTCCTCGCCCTCGGGGCCACGTTCATCTTCACGACGGTGATCCTCGAGTTTTATCGGGGGACGCGCGCGAGGATGCGCGTGAAGAGGGAGACGCCGGGCGAGGCGCTCGTGAATCTCTCCGTCTCCAATAACCGGCGCTACGGGGGGTACGTAGTCCATATCGGCTTCGCGCTCTGCGTGATCGGAGTCGTGACCTCCTCCTTCTTCCGGACCGTTGTGGCCGGGCAGGAGCTTCGTGAGGGAGAGTCCGTCTCCATCGAGGGAACGGGTTATGAGGTCGTTTACACCGGCTCCACGGTGGAGGAGACGGGGCCCTACCGCTCGACGCGCCTGGAGCTGGATCTGTTCAAGAGTGGACAGGCGATAGGGCATCTCCGTCCAGAGATTCGCTTCTATCACAAGCAGGACGCCCAGGGTAACAAGCCGACAGTCCGGGAAGTGGCGATCCACAGGACGTTCTGGGAAGACCTCTACGTGTTTCCTGCCAGGGACGACATCCGGGGAGACCAGACGGTCATCACCCTCAACCTGTTCGTCAACCCGCTGATCAACTGGATATGGGCAGGGTGGATCATCATCCTCGCCGGTGGCCTCTTCGCTATCCTTCCCATGGGCCGGCGGCGATTGGGGCTGAGTGATTAGATGATTCCCCGATCCATTCTTCTTTGGGCATCTCTTCTGGCCCTGGCGGCGACGACGACGAGCTGCGGCGGGGAGCAGGGCCCCCAGGACCGCTACACCGAACTGACCCAGCTCCTCGCCTGCGCCTGCCCGAAGGAGAACTTCACACGCACGCTGAGGGGCTGCCCCGATACTTGTGCGGATCCGCAGAAGGAAATGATCAAGACCATGCTGGATGATGGCAAGACGAACGACGAGATCCTCCAGTACATGGTGGCCCAGTACCGCACTCCCAAGGTGCTCGCCACCGCCCCCTTCGCCGGAATCCATCTCCTTGCCTACCTGTTCCCGGTCGCGTTCATGTTGGCGGGTGGCTACGTGATCTTCTCGTACCTTCGAGCTCGGACGGACCGACGAGCTAGCCCACCCGAAGGGTCGCCGGGGGGGGACGACGACGCCTGGGAGAAGAAGATCGAGGCGGAGTTGAAAGAGCTATGATCTGGATACCGTTAGCCTTCACCGCCGCGATCGTCTTGATGGTCATCGCTGTCCCCTTCTTCGGGAGAAAGGGTGTCTGGATGCGGTCTCCCCCCGATCCGGTCCACGCCGAGCTGGTATCCAGGAAAGAATCGCTACTCCGGGCCATGAAGGACATCAAATTCGAGTACGAGAACGGGACCCTTTCCCGCGAAGATCGAGACGTCCTCCACGCCGACTACAAGCGAGAGGCGGCTCTCGTGTTGATGCGACTGGAGAAAGCCGAGGGAATTGAGCAGGCCAGGGTTCGGGACGCGGCCGAGTCGAGAGTCACTGCAGAACGGGAGGCCCTGGACCAGGAATGAAGACGATCCTCCTCTCGATCTTGCTCCTCGGTCAGTCCACGCCCAGTCGCGAGATGACCGTTCAGGGCTTCGTCTACGATCGGTCAAGAGTCCTGGCGACGGAGGGGATGTCCCCGGCGGAAGCGGGAGTCCCGAACGCCCCTGTCCTGCTGGAGCTTCACCTGAAGACCCCCGATCATCCTCAGGTCGAGCTGGCGAGGGGCAAGACCGACGAGTGGGGACGGTACGAGGCCAAGGTTCGAGTGCCCGATCTACCGTCCACGTCCGGGGCCTTTCGGATCTCGGGCGTGGCCACCCACGAAGGGGCCGACTACCGTTTCGATGTCACGCCGGAAGGCCGGTTCGAGGCGGCCGTCTACGAGACCACGACGGCCCTGGACGACATCCGGATCATCAGAAACGCCATCTTCCTCGACGTGATGGGCCAGCCTGCCGATCGCGTGGACGTCACCGAGGTCCTCCACCTCGTGAATGGGGGAAAGAAGGCCTTTCAGGGGATACGACCCAACCTCGGGATGCCTCGCCCTCTCCTCGCCACGATCCGCACGAGCGTACGGACTCACCGGCTTCGAGCCGGTCTCTCCCATGCGGAGACCTCCCTCGATGCCTTTCCCGTGGAGGCCGGCCTCGCGGGGATCTCCGGATCGATCCTTCCGACCGGTCCCGAGGGAGACGATCTCATCATCGCCTATACCCTCCATCTCGGTCCGGGCGGCCGGGCCAGTATCACACGGCCCGTCTATTTCGGGGCCGAGGTCGTGAACGTTTTCTATCCTCGAACGGGGGTCGGCGTCGATCCAGGGAAGGGGTTCTCGGACGCCGAGCCCGCGCCGGGGGAGATGGCGGCGAAGTATTACGTGAGGGAGCGGAGGGACGTCCGCCCGGGCGAGGAGCTGATGATCGAGATCGACCTGGCGCCTCACAAGTTCTACTGGGTGATCGGCAGCTTCGGACTGGTGTTTCTGTTGGCGGTCTTCCTCGCATACCTGGCGGCGAGGAGGGCCTCGAAGGCGGTGGATGCGGCGGATACCATCCCGAACCTGGACGGCCCGGCGGCGCCGTCTCTTCCCCTGGACGTCGGCCGCCTCCTCGGGAAGATCGAGGCCCTCGAGGGCGCAGATGCCCAGGACTCTCTCCGGGAAGGGAAGCGCCAGGCCTACGTGGAGGAGATCCTGGAGGCCCTCAAGCGGAGTCGAACCCGCCGCGGAAGCTCGGATGAGTGACCCGATCCTGACCGCGAGGGGTTTGACCAAGCGATACAGCCACCGCACCGCCATCGCGGAACTCGATCTCACGGTCGGCCGCGGGGAAACCTGGGCCGTATTCGGAAGGAACGGTGCGGGGAAATCCACCTTGATCCGTCTCCTCTCGGGACTCTCCGTCCCGACGGATGGTCTCGTCCGGATCGCCGGGGCCGATCCGCGACGGCCGGGTGTCCGGAGGAGGATCGGAGTCGTGGGACACAGCACTTATCTATTGGGCGATCTCACCGCGGAGGAGAACCTGCTCTGCTGGTGCAACCTGTACGGTCTGGATCGGCCGAAGGATCGGGTCGGCGACTGGCTCGGCCGCGTCGGACTGGAAGACTACAGGAACGAGCGGACCTCCGTCCTCAGCCGTGGGCAGGCGCAGAGGCTTACCCTCGCCCGCGCCCTGGTCCCCGAACCGGAGATCCTCCTCCTCGACGAGCCGTTCACCGGTCTCGACTTGTCCGGCGCCGCCCTCCTGCGAGAAGAGATCGGGAAGGGGGGCCGGACGACGATCTTCGCTACCCACGACGTGGAGGCGGGGTTGGCCCTGGCCGATCACGTACTGGCCCTGAAAGCGGGAAGAGATGTCCACTCTGGCGAGTCCGGAACGATCGGCGCCCGGGAGGTCGCGGAGCGGCTCTGAGGAGCCGGCCCCGCTCTCCTTCGGGCGCGGGGTACGGGCGATTCTCGCGCGGGATCTGCTACAGGAGTGGCAGAGTCGCGAAGTGATCCCCACGATGGTGGTCTTCGCCCTCCTCGTCCTCTTCATCTTCAGCCTCGGGGCGAACCCGGTCCGAGGGGGGGACATCACGGGCCGTTACGGTCCCGCAGCGCTGTGGATCACCGTTTTCTTTTCGGCCAGCATAGGAGTCCACCGTGCCTTCGCGAAGGAAAGAGAAAGCGACGCGTTCTCGGGCCTCCTCGTCGCGCCGATCGACCGGACCTGCATCTACATCGGCAAGCTGATCAGCGGCTGGATCTTCGCCTCCGTGATGGCGGCAGTCGTGTTCGTGGGGTTCTTCGTCTTCTACAATCCACCCGTGGCGGTCCTCTGGTACCTCGTCCCGCTCCTCGTCTTCGCCCTTTTCGATTATCTGGCGGTGGGGGTGATCCTCTCTGCCATGACTTCCAGTCTCAGGGGAGGGGAGGTGCTCCTCCGCCTGCTCCTCCTGCCGCTGATGATCCCTGTCTTTGTCGTGGCGATCCACGCCACCACTCCTGTGCTCGCCGATGGGGCCCTGCCAGCGGATCCGATCTTCCCGCTGGGGGCTCTGGTCGGAATCGGGGCGATCTATCTGGCGGCGGGGACCTTTCTCTTTGTACACGTCGTGGAAGAGTGACATGAAGGGGCTTCTAGACATCCGACTGCACCTCGTGGTCGCCGCCCTGCTCTGCGGCTTGACCCTCGGGATGGTCTCCTGGTTCGCTCCGCTGGAGGTGCCCGGGCTCGGAAGCTCCTACCTGATCGTCTACTTCCACCTCCCCTCCGCCCTCAACTCTCTCGGCTTCTTCCTCCTCGGAGGCGTCCTGTCCGCCTTCTATCTCTTTCGGAAGGATGATCGATACGACGTCTGGGCCTCATCGGCGATCGTGACGGGGCTCTTCGCCTGCACGATCACGCTGGTGACGGGGAGCACATGGGCCCGCACCGCCTGGGGCCACTGGTGGCTCTGGAGCGATCCCCGCCTTCTCTCGATGGCGGTGACCTGGTACTTCTTCATGGGGTACGTCATGCTGCGACTTGCCGTCCCCGAGCCAGAGAAGCGGGCTCGATTCGCCGCGGTCTTCGGGATCATCTGCTCCCTGAACGTCCCGATCGTCTATTTCGCGATCAAGATATTCGGGGCGGTCAACCACCCTGTCGATGTGGCGTTTGGCACGCGCGTCAGGATCACTTTTTATGTCGCCCTCGTGGGCTTCGCTCTGGTCTATTTCCTTCTCTATCGGTCATGGGTCAGGAGCGAGAATGCGAGGCGTACCGTCGAGAGACTGAAGAGGACCATCTATGAGGCGTAAACTCTCGGGAATCCTCGCCTTCCTGCTTTGCCTGTCACCCGGGACGGCGCGCGCCCAGGGGACGGAGGGATCTCCGATCGGGGACTACCGACCTTACGTCTTCGGCGCGTACGGCGCCGCGTTCGTGATCCTGTTCGCCTTCGTCTTCCTGATCCTTTCGAGGCAACGCAAGATCGATCGGGAGATAGATTCCCTGAAGGATCGGATCGAGAAGAAACCCTAGAAGGCGGGGTCGAACGGAGGGTGGTCGATCCCGGCGGCGAGGGCCGCCGCGCGGACGATGTTCCGTAGAAGGACGGCCACGGTGACGGGACCGACCCCGCCGGGGACCGGGGAGATCTGTCCTGCCACTTCCAGCGCCTCATCGAAGACGACGTCCCCCACGCTCTTTCGCCGCGCAGGACCTTCCGCCTTGCCCTCCTCCCGGACCTCGACGAGATTGATCCCGACGTCGATCACGAGGGCGCCCGGCCGGATCATCGATCCGCGAATCAGGCCCGGCCGTCCCGCGGCGACGGCCAGGATCTCGGCCCGCCGCGTCTGAGCGGCAACATCTTCGGTGGCGACGTGACAGATCGTCACGGTGGCGAGGGAATTCAGGAGGAGGATGGAGATCGGCTTGCCCACGAGCGGGCTGTGCCCGACCATCACCGCCTCCTTGCCCCGCAGGTCCACGCCCGCGTACCGGATCATCTCGAAGACGGCCATGGCGGTGCAGGGGACGATGATCGGTCTCTCCTGGACAAGGAGACCGAGATTGGTGGGGTTCATTCCCTCCACGTCCTTCTCGGGACGTATCAAGGCCTGCAGGCGGGCCGCCCGGATCCCCGCGGGCAGGGGAAGCTGGATGATGACGCCGGTGACCGATGGCTCGTCGTTCAAGCGCTCGACGTAGGCGACCAGGACGTCCTCGGTCGTAGCGCCGTCGAAGGTCCGAAGAGTGTACTGAATCCCCGAGGCGATGCAGCTCTTCCTCTGGTTGGAGACGTAGACGGAGGACGCGGGGTCGTCCCCGACCTGGATCGAGACGAGGTGTGGCTGAATTCCCTTCGCCTTGATCGCTTCGATCGCAGCTGGAATCGATCGGCGCATCTCCTTCGCGATCGCCTTTCCATCCAGGATCTTTGCCGGCACGGGCTTCTCTCCTCTCCGCGGGGGGTGGGCGGGAGCATATCACGTCATCTTGGAACGGATCAAGCGAGGGATTCTTCCGGTTGATCGGCAGCTCGCGACAGCCTAGAATCCTGCAACGCATCCCGCAGGAGATTCCATGGCCTCCATCACCATCTTGTCCGAAGACCTCGTCGCGAAGATAGCGGCCGGCGAGGTGGTGGAGCGGCCGGCTTCCGTCTGCAAGGAGCTGATCGAGAACTCCATCGATGCCGGGGCCCGCCATGTCCGGATCGACGTGGAGGAGGGGGGCCGCCGCGTCATCCGGGTGACCGACGATGGGCAGGGAATCGGCCGGGAGGACCTGGTCCTGGCCTGTCTCCCGCATGCGACGAGCAAGATAGCGTCGATCGAAGATCTCGACGACGTGGCCACGCTCGGATTCCGCGGGGAAGCGCTCTCCAGCATCGGGGCCGTCTCGGCGATGCGAATCCTCTCCCGGCCGCGGGGAGCAGAAGAGGGCTCGGAGATCATGGTCCGGGGAGGGCGCCTGGATTCACCCCGTCCGGCCGCCGTGCCGGTGGGGACCGTGGTGGAGGTGATGGATCTCTTTTACAACGTCCCCGCGCGGGCCAAGTTCCTCCGGAGAGCGTCGACCGAGTTCCGGGCCATTGCAGATATGGTGACCGCGATCGCCGTGGCGCGGCCGGGTGTGGGTATCGATCTCCGTCACAACGACCGGCGTGTTCTCAACCTGCAGCCGGTGAAGGATGCGGAGAGTCGGATCGCAGGCCTCCTCGGTCCGGCGATCCGGCACGGCCTCCGGAGAGTGGAGGGGTCCATCGAGGGACTCCGGCTCCTCGGGTTCGTCTCGTCTCCGAAGGAGAGCCGGGCCGACAGGCGTTCCCAATACCTCACCGTCCGGGGCCGGCCGATCCGGGACAAGACGGTCCTGCACGCCGTTTCCGAGGCCTATCACACTTACTTGATGAAGGGGAGGCACGCGATCGCCTTCATCTATCTCGAGCCGAGGGCCGGGGAAGTGGACTACAATGTTCACCCGACCAAGGCGGAGGCTCGGTTCCGCGACCCCACGGCCATGCATGCCCTGATCGTCGAGAGCATCCGGGCGGTCCTCGAGGGGGATCCGGAGAGGCGGGACCTGCATGTGCCGGAGATGAAGGTTCGATCCGAGGTCTCCGAGACGGCTCCCCTCTGGGGAGGAGCGAAGAAGGGCGACCAGACGTCTAGCCGCCCGCCTGCCGAAGAAGGGGATGATGGGTCCGGGCTCGACCGACCGCTCAAGTTCCTCCAGGTCCATGACTTCTTCGTCGTGCAGGAGGTCGAGGACGGAATTCGCATCATCGATCAGCATGCACTCCACGAGCGGATCCTCCTCAACCGCCTTCGAAAGGAGATCGGAGAGGGGGAGGTTCTATCCCAGGGATCTCTCGTTCCGACGACGATCGCCCTGAGCGCAGGGGAGATGGCGATCGCCATCGATCGCCGCAAGGATCTGCGAAAGGTCGGCTACCAGCTGGAAGAGTTTGGCGACCGTGAGATGATCTTACGGTTCTTTCCCGCTCTCCTCGACGGGGCGGATCACTCCGAGGTCCTTCGAGGGGTGATTTCGCTTCTCGAGACCAAGAAACCGAAGGCGGTGAAGGCAAATGTGCTGGACGGAATCCTCCGGCAGATGGCGTGCCGGGGAGCCGTCAAGGCGGGAACTCGACTGCGCCAGGATGAGATTGCCGCGATGCTCGCAGAGGAGAGCCGGACCACCGGCTCCTTCGCTTGCGCCCACGGCCGTCCCACGAATCTGAATTTCTCACTCACCGATCTCATGCGCCAGTTCGGCCGCTGAATCAGGCGAATGTCCGCGAATCCTGGACCAGATCGAATCGGTCATAGAGCCAGCCGCCTAGCATCACGATGGGGATGATCTCGCACGCCAGGATCACGACGCCGAGACCGAGGCCGATGGGAATCGCATAGTCAAACGGCTTCATCAGCATTGCCGCCGCGACGGAGATTCCAACGGGCGCCAGAAGGAGACCGACGATCGGCAGTAACCTCAAGGCAAAGATGAGCAAGTTGTGTCCGATGGCGGTGGGACCGGTCTCGAAGGCTGCCGTGAAGGGAAGCCAGAGGACCACGGTCAACCGGACGGCGGAGGCGACGGCCACGAGGAGCATCATCGCCGCGAAAGAAGTGACGAGGATTCCCGCGCCAACAATCGGATTCTGCTGGAGCCAATCGCTCGAGAACCCTGCCGCCGCGGACCAGAGGAGAAAAAAGACGAACATCGCCTTGGACACTTCCGCCAGCATGCTTCCCAGGAAGACCGTAGGCCCCCCGATGGGGAGCGGTTTGAGTAGCGCCATCGACTCGATCAACCCGAAACCCTCGGGGCTGGGTCCGAAGAGGATGAAGGAATAGAGGGTCCACACGATCATGCCACCGACGCCCCGGATGACCATGATCCAGACATCACTTTCCTGAGTCAGCGCGGCGATCCGAATTCCTATGCCCAGCCCGACACACAGGGTCGCTCCCAGGATCGCGTTCCGCCCGGAGTAGCTGCGACCGGCGGCGAGCAGCCCTTTCCAGGCGAAAGCCCATATTGGCGAACCGGTGGGAGCCAGGCGGAACGGCTGGGACCGGACCGGCCCGCGTTTTTGCCATGTCGGAAATAGCCGTCCCTTCTTGAACGAAGCGAGCCGGGCCGCCCGAACTTCGGCGGAACGAAGGCTGGCCTCCTCGAAGGCGTGATCCTGCACGAATATCCATCCGACGTGAGCCGCAAGGACGCCGAGACCCTGCAAGAGATCGGGGAGGGATTGCGAGCTGTCCGCACCGATCCGGATGAGGCGGGTAAAGAGCCGGAACGGCATGAGGACGAAGGCGATCGCCGGGCTCTGTGCGAATCTGAGGATCTCCTCCGAAAACGACTCGATGCTCAGCAATCGATCCGGCTGGAGCCCGGACCTGGCCACGGCCGTGGCGACGGCGACGAACAGGGCCAGGCCTGGCAGCCAGGCAAGGGCGACGCGAAGGGCTCCGGCGCTCCGAGGCGTGCCGTGCGCGAACGAGATGATCACCACGTGCAAGTAAGCCACATTGACCAGGATGAGCCAGCCCAGAAAGGACAGAGGAGAGGCGGAGCGACTGATGAAGAGCATCATCAGCGCGCTCGTGAACATCGCGCGTGGCTGCGCTGCCAGGAGCCTGTAGGCGACCAGCGCCTTTCTTCGGACAGGTAGAGGAAAGAGAAGCTCCACCTCCGCTTTCTCGAAACCCAGCGGGTGGACCTTCCCCCAGCCGAGGAAGATCCAGGCGCAGATCGCCGCAGCCAGCATGGACATGGGGACGATGATGTCCGACACCGCCCCCTCCTTCAGGAAGGGGGGCTCCCGTCCTGCATCCTGCGAGAAGAGCATCATGGACAGGACGAGGACGGCATAGGCGGCGAATACGATCATCCCGATGAGGACCTTTGGCCGCCGGAGCATGGAGAATCCGAGTCGAACCCGGTTTCGCAGCCGGCGAGCAAACAGATAGAGGAGGGGATGTGGGGTCAAGGGGACTCCGCACCAGGGCCGTCTCCGGTGATCTGGAAGAAGACCTCCTCGAGGGTGGCATCGGCCTTTTGCTTCTCCTTGAGCTCGGAGATAGGCCCCCGCGCAAGCTGCCGACCTTCGGAGATGATCAGGATCGAATCGCAGAGCACCTCGACCAGCTCGAGGAGGTGAG
The DNA here is from genome assembly GCA_027296055.1 of Planctomycetota bacterium. Classification (GTDB taxonomy): domain Bacteria; phylum Planctomycetota; class JAPUJT01; order JAPUJT01; family JAPUJT01; genus JAPUJT01. The sequence continues at coordinate 31,406 of JAPUJT010000057.1, forward strand.
AGCTGATGATCACGGCCGCGCCGTCCTCGGCCCGCCTCCGGATGGTGTCTTTTACGCTGCGGATGCCGCGGGGGTCGAGACCCGAGAGGGGTTCGTCCAGCAGGATCGCTTCCGGATCGTGGAGGAAGGCCCAGGCAATGGCGACCTTCTGCCGCATCCCTCGGGAGAGGGTGTCCGGCAAGTGATCGCGTCGATCCGTGAGTCCCAGCTCATCGAGGAGCTGGCGTGCGCGCTCGTCTCGATCCGGCAAGGACCTGACGCGGCCGACAAACTCGAGGTGCTCACCCACCGTCAGGTGGGAGATCAGCTCCGGCGTGTCCGGGACGAAGCCGACGTGGCGCTTGGCGTCGATCGGCTTCTCCTCCAGGTCGGAACCCGCGATCCAGACCCGGCCGGCGCTGGGGGGCAGTATCCCCGCGATGATGCGAAGGGTGGTCGTCTTGCCCGCGCCGTTAGGGCCCACGAAGCCCATCACCTCGCCGGGGTCAACCTGGAAGGTGAAGTCATCCACCGCTAGCCGTGTGTCGTAGGCCTTTCGGAGGTTCTCCACCCGAATCATCGGACCGTCATTCAATCGTTCATCCCCCGAGCCCAGCGCGCAAAATTCCGTCAGAGCCAACCTTCGCGCCGGTACCATTCTACCGTTCCGACGATGCCGAGGCGGTAGGGAATCTGGGCGCGAAACCCCCACTCCCTTTCGGCCAGGGATGGGTCGCAGACCCAGTGACGGTGTCGCCACTCGACGGTCCTCTCCTTGTTGATGATGGTCTCCTTGCCGGTGATCCGTGAGGCCCATTCTCCGGCTGTCGCCGCCGCGCCAATGATCCACTCGGGAAGGACCAGACGGCGGCCTCGAACGCCCAGGGCGTCGGCCACACCGGAGAGCATGTCCTCCCAGGAGAGGATCTCCGGGTGGGCGACATAATAGGTGCCTCCTGCCGGAGCCTTTCGTGCCGCCTCGATGATCGCATCCACCAGGTCCTCGATATGGACGAGGCTCATCGTCCTTTTCCCCCGGCCGAGATGTGGAAGAACGCCGCGGCGAACGGCCCGGCAGATCCCGAGGAAATCGGCTTCGCGGGGACCGTAGACCATCGGCGGTCTCAGTACCACGATCGGCAGATCCTCCCGCATCCCATCCACGACATCCTCCGCCATCTTCTTGCTTTCGCCGTAGAGACCCATGGGCCGGACGGGATCGGCCTCGTTCCACGGTATCCCCTCGGGACTGGGTCCAGCGGCGGCGAGACTGCTCAGGTGGATCACTCTGGGCGGTATGGGCATCTCGGTCAACGCGGAGAGGAGGTGGCGTGTGCCATTCACGTTTCCCTCGATGTAGGCGGCCCTGTTCGAAGCGCGCAGCACGCCCGCCAGATGGAAGACCAGCTCGACGCCGTCCACGGCCTCGGTCAGATCGTCCGCCTGGGCCAGGTCGGCCACGACGAGCCGGTGCGGAATTCCCTCGACCCATCGAAGGGAGCTGGTTCGGCGGACCAGGACGACCAGGTCGGCCCCCGCCGCCGAGAGGGCTCCGATCAGGTGGGAGCCGATGAAGCCAGTCGCTCCTGTCAGCAGCACACGCTTTCCCCGGACGTCTACGGCCCTCATCCTCTCCTCTCATTTCCCGCCTCCTCGAAGGCTGGTAGGCGGAAGCCTCGGATCGGCGCAGGGCCCCTATACTATGGCGGGGATCCGTGGATGGCAAAAAATGAATTGACAAGGTTTCGCGACGGCAATAAGGTAAGGCTTTCTACGAGTGCCTCGGGGTAACGGTATTCCAGGCAAAGGTTTGTGAAGAGGAATGCCCCGGGCGAAGTCAGGATCGGGCGGTTGCTGGGCCGTGCGGTTCGGCCCATCTCCAGCGCAAGGCGTTCTCGAGCCCATGCAAGAGCCGCCCCCCCTCCTCGATAAGTGCCTTGGTTTCACCCGACATCGGGAGCTGATGGAGGAGGGAATCTACCCCTACTTTCAACCCTTCGAGGAATCCTACGGTCCCGTGGCTCGGCTTGACGGCCGCGAGATCATCATGGTGGGCTCCAATAACTACCTGGGGCTCACCCATCATCCCAAGGTCAAGGAGGCGGCCGTTGCGGCGCTGAAGAGATTCGGCACATCCTGCTCCGGATCTCGATTTCTGAACGGGACACTGCGTGTCCATGAGGAGCTGGAGAGGAAGCTGGCTCGGTTCATGGGCAAGGAGTCGGCCCTCGTCTTCAGCACCGGATTCCAGACCAATCTCGCGGTGATCTCCAGCCTCGCAGGGAAGGGTGACATCGTCTACTGCGATCGGGACAATCATGCCAGTCTCATCGATGGTTGTCGCCTCTCGTTCGCCACGACGAAGAAGTTCAAACACAACAGCATGTCCGATCTCGAAAACCTCATCGAGAACCACAGCGGGAACCATTTCACCGGCGGAAGGCTGATCGCCGTGGACGGGATCTTCAGCATGGTCGGGGACATCCTGGACCTGCCGGGGATCGTCTCTCTGGCGAAGCGCCATGACGCATGCATCCTCCTCGACGATGCCCATTCCCTCGGGGTCCTGGGGAAAGGCGGTCGAGGCACCGCCGAGCACTTCGGACTGATGGATCAGGTCGACATCATCATGGGAACGTTCAGCAAGTCATTCGCATCGTTGGGAGGATTCATCGCCGGGGAGCGGGCGGTGATCGAGTACATCCAGCACCACTCCCGCCCCTTGATCTTCAGCGCCAGCATGCCCCCCGCCTGCGTGGCTACGGTCATCACGGCCCTCGATCTGATCCAGAAGGAGCCGGAGATGAGGGAGAAGCTCTGGAAGAACACCCGGAGGATGAAACGAGAATTCGACCGGATGGGTTTCGATACGGGAAACAGCGAGACCCCCGTGATCCCGCTCATCATCGGCAGTCGCGAGGAGACCTTCCTCTTCTGGCGAAAGCTCCTGGATCACGGCATCTATGCCAATGCCGTCACCTCTCCGGCGGTGCCGCCGAACATGGATCTGATCCGGACGAGCTACATGGCCACTCACGAGGACCATCACCTCGACCGGGTGCTGGAGGTCTTCGAGAAGCTCGGGCGAGAGTATGCCATCATCGATCCCTCCAGGGCCCACCCCGTCACGAGCCGGGCCGCTCCAGATTCGTAGATGAAAACTAAGGTGGAGTCCGCAAGGGACCGCCGCTCCTTTCGGGCGTTCCTCCGTCTGCCGTGGAGGATCTACCGGGACGATCCTCTCTGGGTCCCCCCGGTTCCCCGCCAGGTGGAGGGGCAGTTCGATAGGGACCGCTATCCATTCTTCCGTCGCGGAGATGTCCAGCCGTTCGTGGCCTGGCGGGGAGAGGAGCCCGTTGGTCGCATCGCCGCCATCCAGAACCGGACCCATCAGGAGGTCGCGGGCGATCGCCTCGGGTACTTCGGGTTCCTCGAGATGGTCAATGATCCCGAAGTGGCGCGGGCCCTCTTTCGTGAGGCCGGCGACTGGCTTCGAGAGCGCGGGTTGGATCGGATGTTGGGTCCTGTCCAGTTCACGACCAACGAAACCTGCGGAGTTTTGGTGGAAGGATTCGATGAGCCCCCGGCAATCCAGATGCCCTACAATCCGCCGTATTACCCGGATCTTCTCGAGGAAGTCGGGCTGAAGACGGCGAAAGTCCTTCTCGCCTACGAGCTGACACCCGATTCCATTGTCTTCGACAAGACACGTCGGGTAGCCGACCGGGCCGAGAGGAGAGGAATCCGTGTCCGGCAGCTCAACCTCAGGGACTTCGACGCGGAGGTCGAGAGAGCCAGGGAGATCTACAACCAGGCATGGAGCGCCAACTGGGGGTTCGATGCGATCAGCCGTGAGGAGTTCCATGAGATGTCCAAGGACCTTCGCCGGGGGGCGGATCCACGACTCCTCCTGATGGCGGAGACGGAGGCAGAGTCGAGGCCCATCGGGTGCTCCATCTCCCTTCCGGACCTCAACCCGGCCATCCGACTTCTCGACGGCAGGCTCACTCCCTGGGGTCTCCTCCGTTTCTGGCGGGCGTCGAGGAAGATCAAGCGGATGCGGACCGTGCTACTCGGTGTCGTCCGGGGATGGCGTCTTCGGGGCGTCGACGCCCTGCTGATGCGCGAGACGGTGGACCGAGGCCTGGCGGCAGGGTACGAAAGCGCCGAGCTCTCATGGATTCTCGAGGACAACGAGCCGATGAATCGGGCGCTTCGGGGTGTGGGCGCCAGAGAATCCAAACGGTACCGACTCTACGAAGGCGACCTTCCGACTTCTGGCCGCCCCGATCGATAGACGCGCCGGGCCAGGAGGTAAGAACCGACGGCGACCGCCGCACCGGCCGGGAGATCGATGACGTAGTGATAGCGCATATAAACCGTCGCCGCGATGATCAGGGTTGCGTCCACCGTGAGAAACCCCGCCACACGCCGCAATCCGAGCTTCCAGGCGTACGCCACCACGAGAATCGCAACAGCGGTGTGACCACTAGGGAAGCAATCGAAGCGGTGCGCATCCACTCTCAAGATCAGGTCATATAGATGCCCGCCGAGAAAGAGCCCGGTCAGTTCGACCTCGTGATCGATCATCACGACCGGTCCAATCGCCGGCACCGCGATATATCCTAGAAAGGTGATGTAGTAGCAGAAGAGAAGGGCGAAGGCGAACTCCTCCGTCTCCAGGATCCGACGCTTCCGGAGGAGCAGGATCGGAAGGACCAGGGGAAGCAGGTAGTACGTCATGTATGCGATCTGGAGGATCTCGGTGGCGAGCGGATGGGTGAGGTGCTGAATTGCGATCGTCGGGTCGACGCCGAAGATCATACCATCGATGGCGCGGAGCGTGGCGTCGAGCCGTCGGGGATGGACGGCGGGGATGATCGTCTTGAGCTGGAGGTAGGACGTGGGGAGGAAGACGGCGAAGTAGCCGAGACGCGCCGCAGCGCCGATGATCTCGGATCGGTGCCGCAACACCCTCTCGAGCGCCATCAGGACCCCGCCCGCGCCGACGGCCAGAACCAGATACGGCCACGCGATGCCTGGAGCGAAGACGAGAATCAGGCTCGAGATCGCCGCCTGGTAGAAGTAGGTGATGAGGACGTAGGGTTTGATCGCCATGCGCCCCGCAGGCGGGTTCATCGGGGGCGAGAGTCCACTCCGGAATCCCGCCCATGCGGCCTGACTTTCGGCGAATCCGGCGGAGCAGGCCCCAGGACCGCCTCGGCCATCCGGGACGCCCCCGTCTCCATCCGCTCGCCGAACCACTGAAGTCCTTTCCCGAACCTTCCACGGACGGGGAATCCGCTGTCACGCACCGTGCAGACCAGAATCAGGCCCCCGGCGATGAGGGGGAGGATGACAGCCGCGGCCGCTGCCAGACCGCGGACGACGGAGCGCCGCGCCGGGGTTACCGTCGAGCGAAGTATGACCGGAGTCTGGGGCCGGGGGGGTCTCGTGACGGCCTGCGTGGCGGCAAGCTCCGGGCGATCGCCGCCCACGGTCGCCGTGCTGGGGGAAGGCACAGGGCCTGCCATCGTTCGGCAGTTCTCGCAAACGAATCGTTCCGGCTCGGGAAGGGACCGATCCACCGGCATGAGCACTTCGCATAGCTCGCAGTTCTTCAGCTCAACGGTCACTGTCGATCACGCTCCCGAGAGGCCCAGGACCAGGATGGACGCGGCCCAGGCAGCGCCGATCCAGATCATGCCGACCGAGACTACGGTGATGGATCTGCGGCCGGGCAGACCCATCCAGAAGGGGGTCAGGATGGCGCCGACCAGAGCTTGCACGATCCCGAGAGCTGCCACCGTTGCCAGCGTCTTCGGATGCCAGCCCCGGGAAGCTCCTACGGCCACGGCCGCCAGGCACACCAGGGCGACCGAGCCCGATATCAGTGGGAGTATCTGCAAGGGAGTCCAGGGGAGGGGTGTGTGCTTGGGCTCTGGAGCAGGGCGGGAGCGCGCGAGGAGAACCATCCCCCCGACCAGGAGAAGAAGACCCAACCCCAGGGCGCTGAACGGCAACCAGGGAGACGACCCCAGGAGAGGAAGAAGGTTCCGCGAGTCGCCGGAACCCCCCCATCTTCCAAGGATATAGAAGGACACGGCCCCCAGCAGGATCAGGGCCGTCCCATTGGCTCGTCTCAAATCCTGCCTCCCGAGGACCGGCACATCCCCGCCGGGTTGCTCCGAGGATAGTGCCGCTCGGATGGGTTGTCAACTTGAGGGCGGCGCGGACCGAAGTCTCTTCCGAACCTCGTCCCCATAGGTCTAAAGAGCAGGGAAAATGCCCCCTCCAGGAGCGGATCGGAAGGGCCCCGAGGCCTCGAAAGAGGGTATTGTGGGGCTCTCTCCAATCGTTGCTTTTGAGTGGACAATCGTACAATCTGTCCTATAATTATGCCACCCGGACTTGGCGAAAGCCTTGGCTCTCGAAAGGGTTCGGGCGGGAGATTGAATCAAATGATAACCGCGCGATCGCTCTTTCTGGTCGCTCCGTTTCTGCTGCTGATCGGGTCGCCTCAGGCGGGCGGTCTCCAGATCAAGAAGAGTGGGCAGGATCGGTTTCGCCCATATCGGAACCAGATTCTCGAAGCAGGGGACACTCTTCGGACGGCCGACGACCCCTGGTCGATGGATTTCGAGCCGGCCGGAAACGTCTGGATCGGGCCAGGCAGCGATCTCGTCTACGAGACGGGTCGCAACCTGTCCCTCGATATCGGTGAGCTGGTTGTGCAGGCCGGGCTGGAGGTCTTCGAAGTGGCGATTGCGGGCGGCCGGATCGTCGTCGAGGCATCGACCCTGGACCTGGAAGTCGGCGAGGAGAGCTCCGTCATCCGTCGCCCACCTCTGGAGGAAGCGGCGACGGGCGGAGAAGTGATGCTGGACGGTCAGTCGGGGTTCAAGCTCTGGCTCGACCCTGATCAATCTGTCGTCTTCGCCTACGACGCGGAGACCGAAACGACCCGGATCATCGTCGAGACGGGGAACCCTGGGGATGTCCTGATCGAGCTGCTCCAGAGCAAGGTCGAGGTCGCCGGCGGCGACTTCACCCTCGGCGAGCTCTACGTGGCGGAAAGCGTCATGATGGTCCCCCCGGGTTCGGACATCCTCATCCGACGTGCGATCCCTGCGGAGACACCCGAGGAGCTTCCGCCGAGCGGCCGTATCAAGACGGCCTTCGTGACCCTTCCCGGGGACCTGGAACTTCCGTTAGATGAGCCGTTCGAAGACGCCGGCGATCTCCTGGAGGTGCTCAACGTAAGCCCATCCCAGCCGAGGCAGTAAGCGGGGGTCCTTTCGGAGTCAGGCCGCTACCTGGGATTTGCCCTTCCTACGATCGGGTCCCTGCCAAAGGGCTAAATACCCATTCCGAATCAGCCAACAGGGGAATGGACAAGGGGGTAGGTTGCGGATCTCGGTCGGGATGACCATCCTGCTCGTCCTTGCGATTGGAGCTATCGCGGAGCCTTCCGCCTTCGCTCAGGAGGAGGGGAGCGAGGAGGTCGAGGAGCAGGGCGCCCCCCGTCAGTTCCAGATTGGCGACTTCCTCTATCGGCTCGGTCCAGGTATGCCCTGGGGGCCCTTCAGGTTCCATCCTTACGCGGCCCAGTACTTCGTCTACGACGACAACATTTTCCTCACGGACGAGATCTCTTCGGACCCCAGCTCCGAGGAAGTGGCGGAAATGTCATCGGAGACGACCCTCGGTCTCCGCATCGACTCCACGTTCGAGGATCACTTCGCCACGGTTGAATACCAGACTCAAATCGTTGCGTATCTCCTCGAAGGTACATCAGGGTTGGTCCGCCAGATGGGGATGGCACAGTTCCGGCTTGATTTCGCCCGGCCGTATTTCGATCTGAGGCACGTCTACCGCGACTCGGACGATCCGGTCGTCGAGCAGCCGGACCTGGACCGCTTCCGGCGAGCCACCAACTACACGGATTTCCTGGCCGGACTCGAGTTCGAAAAGCTCGGGATCGAGGCCGGCTTCCACAACCGGAATTATGACTTCAAGGAGACGGCGACAGAATATCTGGATCACAACGAGTTCTGGATCCACGGAAGGGTCTTCTACCAGATGAGCCCCAAGCTTGCCCCCTATGGCCAGGTCGACTACGGAGCGTCTACCTACGGTGGGGAGGAGAGCACCGGCTCCACCCCCATCAGTCTCAACGACTACAGCTATATCCGGCTCTGGCTCGGGGCCATATCACACCCGGCGGAGAAGGCGTCGATACACGGACGGATCGGCGTGATGCTTCAGTCGGTGGATGAGGACAGCGGCACCAACCCCGATGACGAGGAATTCCAGGGCGCTGTGGCGGCACTGTCCGTCGAGTACAACCTCTCCCCGAAGACGCGCCTCGGTGTCGGGTTCATCCGGGACGTCCAGTTCTCCGGAACGAGCAACTACCAGCTCGTCGATCGGTTCGAGTTGCGGCTGGATTATCGGTTCACGGAGAGGGTTCTCACCTCCGGACTCGGTTTCTTCGAGAGCTCCGACCCGAGCGCGACGGACGCCTTTCAGCGATTCGGACTGGGGGTTATACTTGATTATCGGCTCAAGGATTGGATCCACCTGGGAGTGCAGTACCAGCACCGTCAGCGCACGGCCAAGGAGGTTGGCGACTACACAAACAATCGTTTCCTCGGCAACGTGACGGTCTTCTTCTAGATGCGAAGTGCACATTCAAAGTATTGGCTGTTCCTGGTGCCGTTCTTGACGATTCTCACCGTGTGCATGCTGAGTTGCACCACCTCTCCTCCCGTGCCCGACGAGGTGCAGCCCGGCGGTGTTCCGCAAGACGACTTCCCGCCGATGGATCCCTTCCCACCCCTGTCGATTCCGGAGGCGTCGTCCAATGATCTTCTGGCCCCGAGTGATCTCCTCCACATCACCATTCACGACTACCCCGATCTGGAGACGCGCATAAGGATCCCGTCCAGCGGTACGATACAGCTACCCCTGCTCGGCGCCATCATGGCGAAGGGCCTATCCGTCCCCGCTCTCGCCGAGGTTCTTCGGGCGGCCTACGAGGACGGCTACCTGACGAGCGCCGACGTCAGCATCTCGGTCGTGGAGTACTCGCCCCGGAAGGTCTACATCCTCGGATCGGTTCACGACGAAGGGGCCTACCCGATCCCGACCGGGAAGCGACTGAATCTCCTCCAGCTCCTGTCTCTCGCCGGGGGGTTCGCCGAGGCGGCGAATCAGGACAGCCTCCTCGTCTTCCGCGTCAATGGCGGCGGAGAAAGCGTTCGGCGCGTCAGCTACCGGCAGCTCATCTCTTACGAAGACGATCAGAGGACACCGTTCTTTCTCGTGCCGGACGACACGATCATCGTGGGAAAGGAGCAGAGTGTCTACGTGCTCGGTCGAGTCAATCGTCCCGGCGCGTTCCCGATCGGAGAGGGTGGGCTCACCGTGATCCAGGCGGTGACGCTCGCCGGCGGCTTCCAGCGTATCGCGAGTCGCGAGGGAACGATCGTGATCCGGGAGCCCGCCGGAGGCCAGCGCAAGACCTATTCTGTGCCGGTAAAGAGCATCGTGAACGATCAGAGACGTCGGGACTTCAGACTGAAGCCAGGCGACATCGTCTATGTACCGGAAGGCATCTTCTGAGGAGTGGAGTGGACGTGGCGGAACAAGTCGAGATAGCCCGACCGGCCCAGAGCGCCATGGGTGCGAACGACTACCTGAGAGTGCTGATCAAGCACATCGGACTGATCCTCGGGATCTTCCTGATCTCGGTCACCCTGTTCGTGATCTGGGCCTCCCGAGCCACGAAGGTCTATCGGGCGGAGGCGCGGCTTCACGTATACCAGAGGAGCCCACGCCTCGTCTCGATAGAAGAGGTCCTTCCGATGGACCCCGGCCGCTCCGCGTACCACAAGACCCAGGTGGAGATCATCCGGAGCCGCAAGATAGCGGGAGCGGTCTACCGGAAGCTCCACCTGGATGAGGATCCGATCTTCAAGGGACAGCTCGATCCGATCCAGAGTTTTCGCTCGGGGATCGAGGTTCGCCCGAAGAAAGATACGGGGATCATCGAGGTGGCCTACAAGGGAGTGGAGCCGGAAAAGATCACCGTATGGGTCCAGGAGATCATCGAGGAGTACCTCACCTACAACGCCTCCCTTCGCCGGACGACCACCGCCGGGGCGGAGCAGAAGCTGAAAGACATCCTCCCCGACCTGCAACGCAAGTTGAGCGAGAAAGAGAAGGATGTGGCGGATTTTCACCGAGAGCACGACATCGTCACCTTCGAGAAGGAGCTCAATATCCTCCTCGAACGCATGCAGCGGCTCGATGGGAAGCTGGCGGACACGCTGAAGGATCTGGCCGCCCTCGCTGCCTCCTGGGAGACGATCGAGAAGGTCCGGAGGGAGGCTGGAAATATCCAGGCCCTCCCCGTCCTGCGAACCAGCCGGGCCGTCCAGGACCTCCGGGCCCAGGAGAGGGAGGCGGCCGGGGCCCTGGCCGACGCCAAGACGAAGTACATAGACAGCAAGAAGAACCGCAAGCTCGACTCCTTCAAGACCCGGTTGAGCGAGATCCGGGGCGCCCTCGACCGGGAGGTCGAGATCGTCCTCGACGCCGTTCGCACCGAATACGATCAAAAACTCAGCGAGGAGCAGAAGCTGGAGGACCGGATCTCGGCGGCGAAGAAGCGGGCACAGGAGCTGGAGTCGCTGACTACCGAGTACCAGGTAAAGACGGCGGCTGTGGAGAGATACAAGCGCCTCCACGAGGATTTCTCTTTCCGGGCGAAGGAGATGGAAAGCTCCGCCAGCCTCGACCTGAACAACGTGGTCGTGCTCGACAAGGCCGAGGTCCCCAAGATCCCCATCTGGCCCCGCAAGGGGCTCATCGTCTTCCTCGGCGCCCTTCTCGGGGCTATCGGGGGGATCGGCGCCGCCTTCCTCATCGAGTTCCTGGACGAATCCGTCCGTACCGTCGAGGACGTCAATACCTCCCTGAAGCTGCCGGTTCTCGGCTACGTCCCGCGCATCTCCGGCAAAGCGGGAGATGTGACGGGGCGCGACCTGATATCTCACAGGGAGCCGAAGAGCACGATCAGCGAGTACTTCCGCACGATACGCACGGGTCTCCTCTACTCTCATCCGAACGGGGGGGTGAAGAGCCTCATCGTGACGAGCGCGGGGCCGAAGGAAGGCAAGACGACGAACGCGATCAACCTGGCCATAACCCTCGCGGCGGGAGGGAGTCGTGTCCTCCTGGTGGACGGGGACCTGCGCCGCTCGCGGATTCACAAGGCCTTCGGCGCGAACAACGACCGGGGTCTGGCCACCTACCTGGCAGGGGAGGCGGACTTCGATGAGGTCGTGTTCAAGGAAACCGGCGTGCAGAACCTCTGCCTCGTCACCAGCGGTCCCATTCCGGCCAACCCGGCCGAGATGCTCGGGACGGATCGGATGTTGACGTTCATGAAGGAGGCGGCCGAGAGATTCGATCGGGTGATCATCGATACCCCTCCGGTCGTCGCCGTCACGGATGCCTGTGTTCTTGCGTCGATGGCCGACGGAGTGATCCAGGTCGTCGGCTCCGCCAAGATCTCCCGTAAGGTCCTCGAGAGGGGCAAGGCCCAGCTGTCCGCCGTGGGCGCTCGCATCCTGGGCGTGATCCTGAACGACGTCCGACTCACGAGGGACGGCTACGGCTACTATCGTGGCTACTACAGCCAAGATCATTAGACCGCGCCCGGACGGAACCTTCGGTCCCGGAGCTTCTTCTCCGTGAAGCAGGCGGCGGGGCTTCCCGGCGCCCGGCCCGGCGCGCTGCCCGACACTCCACATATCGAGAGGCTGGCAGATACGGGGATCGCTCTCCTGCTGATCCTCCTCATGGTCTACCTTCCGGCCTCGAGCGGGTCCGTTGGCGTCGAATCCAGCGCAGTGCTGGGCCTCCTCTGCCTCGTCGCCATCGTCCTCTTCGCCCTGCCACGTCTCCTCGGTCCCCCTGGCAGGTACCCGCCGCTAAGACCCCATCTCTGGATCGTAGGTCTGCTCCTCGCCGTCGTCGGCCTCGCCGCGCTGCAGATTCTCCCTCTCCCCTGGGGATGGATCAGGACGGCTCGCCCCTCGCAGGCATCGCTCTTCGAGTCCCTCGGCGTCGGAGGACAGCCGACCCCGATGTCGGTCTACCCGTTTCACACGAAGCTCGGCCTCTACCAGCTCCTGGCCGCGTCCGTCGCCTTCCTCATCGGGGCCTTCTGGGTCCGTCGGATCACACAGGTCCACCTCATCCTCGTGACCTACGTGGTCGTGGCGTCTGCGGTGGCCCTTTACGGGATCATCCAGGTCTTGTCGGGAGATCAGATCCCCTTCTATCAGTTTGCCACACACCCCTCCGGAGGCAGGGCGCGGGGGCCGTTCGTCAACCCGAACCACTTCTCCGGTTATCTGGAGATGGCGGCGCCGATCGCCATGGCCCTTCTATTCTCCCGGTCCCGGATCATTCCAAGGTGGGGCCCTAGCCCCGGGACGGCCGCAGGTGCATCGGGCCAAGCCGGAAAGTCCACGCTGATCCTCTTCGCCTTCTCTCTGATCGGCGCGGGAGTGCTCCGATCCCTTTCTCGCATGGGCGCGCTCTCCTTCGTCTGCGCCCTTGGCGTTCTCGCGCTCCTTCTGCGCGGGAAGAGGCAGCGTAGTCTTCTCTGGCTCGGTGCGGGCCTCCTCTTCGTCGGGGGGCTCGTCATCTTCGCCCGGCACGGGTCGGTCTTCAGCCGGCTGAGCCACCTCTTCAGCCGCGGCGAGGCGATCGAGCGAGTGGTGCCATGGCGGATGGCGGTGGACGTGGCGCGTGACTACCCAGGGATCGGGAGCGGACTGCGGACGTTCCAGGATATCTCGGCTCGATATCAGCCCGCGGAAATCCCGGGCTGGTACGCCGAGTCACACAACGACTACCTGAATCTACTCTCCGACCTCGGGATCCTCGGAGCCGTCTGCTTCGGGGCGCTGGCGCTCCTCTGGTTCATGAGAGTGAGGGATGGGTGGAAGGCGATCTCCCCGGAGCGGGGCCCGCTCCTCGCCGGCTGCATGGCATCCATCTTCGCCATGCTCCTTCACGAGATGGCCGATTTCAATCTGCAGATCCCATCGGGAGCGTTTCACTTCGCCCTTCTCGCCGGACTCGCCGTGTCGATTCCGCGACTCTCGGGACCGGTGGCCGGCGGTTCCCCCCCGGGATCGGGGAGGCGGGCGGTGGTGGGCGGACTCCTCCTTCTGGGAGTGGGTTGGGCCGGCACCGGGATGGTGAAGATGTGGCTCGCGGATCGCCTCCTGCGGAAGGGGGGAGAGGAAAACCTGCTGAGGGCGGAATCCCTGGATCGGAGTCGCTCGGATGCTCCTCACCGTCGGGGCCGTCTTCTGGAAGATCGGGGCGAGACGGTAGAGGCGGAGCGGGCCTTTCTCGAGGCGGTGAGGAGAAATCCGCTGTCTGGAAGGTCCCACTACAAGAGCGGAGTGCAGCAGGTGAGGCTGGGACGATGGGAAGGCGCGGTGGAACGATTTCGCAGGGCGCTGGAGGTCTCACCCAACAATCCGGACATCCTGGAACGGATCGCGATGTATCGACTCCACTGGTGGCTCGAGACGACCCCGGGGAAGGGATCGGAGAAAGACCTTCGATCCGTTCTGGCCGATCTTCGACGGGCGGGCCTCCTCGATGCCGCAAGGTGCAAGCCGATCCTGGAGAGGCTCGCCGCTGTCCTGGAGTCCGTCGATGCGCTGCGATCCGGTCGTCCGGAGACGGGAGCGGGGCATCGCGCCCTGGGCGAGGTCTTGATGGGGAAGGAACGGTGGCGAGAGGCGACGGAAGAGCTCCAGAAGTGGGCGGCCCTGGCGCCGCCGAGGGAGAGATCGCGGGCTCTTCTCGCCGTCGGGGAGGCACGGGCTCGGGATGGCGACTTCGACGGAGCGAGGCGCGCTTTTCTGCTGGGGTCCGCGGAGACCTCGAACAGGAGGCGTTTTCTCAGGGAGGCCTATTCGCGTCTGCTCGCCGCCGGCGCGATCGAGGCCGGACTCCCTCTCTGGCGGCGCCTGAACGAGGACCCATCGTTGCGGGATGAAGCGCGGCTCCTCGAAGCGAGAACTCTCATCCGACTGGGCCACTCATCTCGCGCTGGGCCGATCCTGATGGAGTTGAGGAAAGGGCTGCTGGGATCGGAGGCGTCATTCCTGTTGTTCCGGATCGAAGATGAGGCGGGGGCCCCGAGGTCTGCTGAAATTTACCTTCGAGAGGCGATAGAGAGCCGGCCCCGTGACGCTTCCCTCCGCTATCATCTCGCCCTCAATCTCGAGAAACAGGGCAGGATCCGGGAGGCCCTTCTGGAGGCGGAGGATGCGACGCGATTGTCGCCGGGAGACGCGGCCTATTCCGGGAAGCTGAAGCAACTCCTCTACAGGCTGGCCGACGGAGATTGACCTGGCTTTGAGCAGTTTCGGGGCCTCTGTCTTCCATCCCCCCCCTCAAGCTATTCCCACGGCTGGTCGAAAAGACCATTACGTGCTCTGGATATGTGCCGGCCCTCCGATCGGACCGGAGAGCGCCAGGGGGGGAAGGGCCGCCCAGTTTGTCAAGATTGCGACCTCGTCCTATACTTGGGTCGAGGAACGAAGGCGAAGGGGGAGAGGGCCTCCGCTCAGAATCTGCTAGATCGAGTCACGCGAGGTGGGGGGGAGGATCCCTGCAACCTATGACAACGTCGATGATGATGACGGTTCTCATCGTGGATGACGAGGAGGCGATGCGGGACATCGGCTCCCGCATGGTGGCTTCCCTCGGTCATCGCGCCGAGACGGCCCGGGACGGAGAGGAAGCCCTGCGCCGGGTGCGTGAGGAGGGATTCGATCTCGTCCTCGCCGATCTTCGGATGCCGAGGAAAGACGGTATGGACCTGCTCCGGGAGATCAAGGAGTTCGATCCTCGGATCGAGGTGATCATGGTCTCCGGTTTCGGCACGATCGAATCGGCCGTCGAGGCGATCAAACTCGGGGCGTCGGACTACGTGACCAAGCCCCTGCAGGCGGAAGAGCTGAAGAAGAAGCTCGAGCGGACACTGAAAAACCGTCAGCTCAGCATGGAGAACCGTTACCTCAAGAATCTCCTGAAGCATAAGAACGGGTCCCGCTGTCTGATCGGAACCTCTCCGGGAATGCAGACGGTCTTCAGCCTGATCGCCAAGGTGGCGGGGAACGGTTCCACCGTTCTGATCGAGGGAGAGAGCGGCACCGGCAAGGAGCTGGTAGCGCGGGCGATTCACGACACCGGCCCGCGAAGCAGCGGACCCTTCATCCCCGTGCACTGCGCAGCCATGACACAAACGGTGATCGAGAGCGAGCTGTTCGGCCATCGAAAGGGCGCGTTCACGAACGCCTTCTCCTCCAAGGAGGGGCTCTTCAAGGTAGCGAATGGCGGAACGCTCTTCCTGGATGAGGTCTCCGAGATCCCCCCGGAGACGCAGGTGAAGCTTCTCCGCGTCCTGCAGGAGAAGGAGATCCGTCCCGTCGGGGACACCCGCACGATCCGTATCGATGTTCGCGTGATCGCAGCCACGAACCGGAATCTCGATAAGGCCGTCCAGGACGGACAGTTCCGGGAGGATCTCTTCTACAGGCTCAATGTCGTCCCGATCCTGGTCCCGCCACTCCGGGACAGACCGGACGACATCCCCGTCCTGATCGACCACTTCCTCCGGGAGCGCAACTCGGATCGCAAGCGATTCAGCGGGCTGTCGAAGAAGGCGATGAAGATCTTCCTCGCCTACCCCTGGCCGGGGAACATCCGGGAGCTGGAGAACTGCATCGAGCTCTTCTTCGCCCTCGGCGCGGGGGGGACGATCGATGTCGAGGATCTGCCCCCGCACCTCTTCCAGAAGGTCAGGACGCCTCTCCAGATGACCTGGGACAAGGCCCCCAATCTGAAGGAGCTAGAACGGGCCGCGATCGAGATGGCCCTCCGCGAGAACCAGAACGACGTCCTCGCCGCCGCCCACCAGCTCCAGGTGGGCAAGTCCACCCTCTACCGCAAGATCAAAGAGTACAAGCTCCGCTAACTCCCTCCCGGGCGCCGATCACAAAGTCTCCGGAATTGTCTCCCCCCCGTCACGCGGTTTTCGTGTCTAGATGTCCAGGTGCAATCCTGTCATCCTCGTGTGTGGTTCATGGCCTACATTGGGAGGAATAGTCATGGTGCGGCGAATTGTTGGTGTCGTTGCGGGCCTGGTCGTCGTGGCGTTGATGCTGGTGATCACGGGGACCACGAGCGGTCAGGAGAGGGCGTCCGATCCGGGGGGGGCACAGCCGAAGAAGGACGCGATCGGAGAGAAGGTCCTCAAGCTCCTCGAGATACGGGGAGGGGGGCGTCCCCTCGAGGAACAGATATTGAAGGAAATCAGGGCGAGCCTGGGAGCCGGGCCCGGTGCTTTCTTGGAGGCGCTGATAAAGGACGAAGAGATCGAGAAGCTGAAGAGCAGATACATTTCCATCTTCAAGGGACAGTTCTCCGAGGATGAGATCGATCAGCTTCTTGCATTCTACGAGACTCCCATCGGCCGGAAGCTGGCCAGGCGACAATCGACGATTTCCCAGCATACCCGCGCCGCCATGCAGGCCTGGACCGAGACCCTCATGCCCCGTCTCATGGAGAAGATCGATGATCCCGACTTTCCCCCGGGGGATGGCCCCTATGGGCCGGTCATGGAAAAGCTGCTCAAAGCGCGGCGGAGAGGCAACGAGACGTCAGCCATCGGGGCTCTGAGGACGATCGCTTCCGTTCAGGCGCAGTTCCGGGAGGGGGACCGCGAAGGGGATTCCGCCCTGGATTACGCCACGAACATTGCCGAGCTCAGCAACGTCGGTCTCATCGACAACGTCCTCGGGACCGGCACGAGGAGCGGCTACATCTTCACGGTATCGGGCAGCACGTATGAGTGGTTCGCTGCCGCCACCCCGATCTCCGAGAAGACCGGGAAGCTCAACTTCATCGTGTGTACGGATGGTGTGGTGCGATTCGCGGGCCGTGGGGCGGCCAACTGCACTTCAGCGGCGATCCAGTAGTCGTTCGGGGACGTCTCGAAGTGACCGGGATCTAAAGGCTCGCGCGGACGGCGCGGGTGGCGGCGACCATGACCTCGAGCTTCTTCTCCGCCTCCTCTTCGGTGCGGGTCTTGAGGCCGCAATCGGGGCTGATCCAGACCTTCTCGATCGGCAAGACGCCGATCGCCTTGCGAATCCACCCCTCCACCTTGGCGGTATCCTCCACCTTGTGAGTGTGGACGTCGAGGACGCCGACGGAAACCCCCTTCGTGAAGGGGACCTCGCGGATCCGATCGAGCAGATCGAACTCGCTGTTGACGAATTCGAGGTCGAAGATGTCGATCGGCAGCTCGAGGATTTTCGGATAGATCTTGTCAAAGTCGCCGTAGCAGACGTGCGTCAGAGTCGTCGCCTTCAGGCCGTCGACGACGATGCCCATCGCCTCGATGGCGACGTCCATCTCCTCCGGTCGGGTCGAGATCGCCGGCTCGTCGACCTGGATGAACTTCGCCCCCGCCTTCTCCAGCTCGACCGCCTCCGCATGAAGCTGTTCGGCCATGGCCAGCATGGCGTCTCGGCGTGACGAGTAGTGCTCATCGAACGACCAGTCGACCATCGTGTAAGGCCCGGTGAAGATCGCCTTCATGGGCTTTGACGTGAGCTCTTGCGCGAATCGGAACATCTCGACGGTCAGGGGGCGCGGCCGTCCGAGGCGTGACTTGATGATCGGCTTTCTGTAGTACCGATTTCCGTAGGAGCGTACCAGTCCGCTCACGCTCATCCCGTCCAGCTTCTCGGCGAAAAACGTGGCCATGTCTCCCCGGTCAAACTCGCCATCCACGAGGATGTCCAGCCCCACCCGCTCCTGCATCGCCACGCACTCGCGCGTGGCCTTCCGCTGCAGGTCCTTCAGATCCGCTTCGGTGGCCTTGCCCTTTCGCACGGCCGAGCGGGCCTTTTTCAGGTAGTCCGGCTTGGGGAACGACCCGACCGTCGTGGTCGGCAAGAGTCCCAGATCATTGGGCATTCTGGTTGACCATCCTCACCCCCCTGCAGAGGCTGCTCAGCTTCTCGCGGGCCTGTTCCCGTGGCAGGAACTCGAGCCCGAAGCTCGGGTTGAGATAGAGCCGGTCCGCCGGCACGCGTTCCAGGAGCCTCTTCGTATCGCGAGCGACGTCCTCCGGGGTTTCCAGAAGGGTGTTGCGTCCATCCACGATCCCGGCGGCGAGACCGATCGGAAAATCGCTCTTCTCGATGAGGGACCAGTTCCGGTCGTTTGTCGTGAAGTCCAGTCCCAGGACGTCGAACCCGCTCTCCAGCAAGGAGGGAAGTATCCCGTCGACGTCCCCGAAGTAGGTATACAGGGCCTTCTTTCCCTTCAGTCCTTCGAGCAGGATCGGCGCCGCCTCCGAGAAGACCGAGACACTGTCCTTGTCCCTCACCAGGGCGGGCTCGTCGAACTGCACCATGGCCGCGCCGGCCTCCTCGAGGGCGCGGGCCTCCTCGTTGAGGGCCCTGGCGAGGTCCTTGACCAGACTCGTTCCGTTGGAGTAGTGACGGTCGACGGAGAGTCGGGCGAGGGTGAAGGGTCCCGTGAGGACCGCCTTCACCGGCTTGGTCGAGTGCTCGATGGCGAACTTCAGGTCCCGCACCAGGATCGGCTCCTTCCAGCGAACAGGACCTTCCACCACCGGCTGCCGATAGTAGGTGTTCGTGTCGAAGTACCGGATGAGCCCCGAGATCGAGAATCCGTCCAGGCCCCGCGCGAGCGGCGTTTGAGCATCCTGCCAGCGGATATGACCGTCGGTGACGATATCGACCCCGGCATCGATTTGCTCCTGGATCACCTCGACGGTGACATCATCGGCGACCTTGGCCAGTTCCTTCTTGGTGATCTTTCCCTTGTCGAAGCTCGTGATCGCGCTGCGGAGCCTCCCCGGGGCGGGTAGATTGGGAATCTTCGGGTAATTGCCAACGACGGTGGTCCACATCTGCTTGCCTCCGGCGCCCCGGATCCTCCGTAACCATGCAGATCCATCCGGATCCATTGGATCGGATGGATGAGGAGGGGGCGCAGGGCAGTGATTATAGTGACAGGGGAGGACACATCAACGCACGTCCTCCGGGGATTCCGCGGGACGGATCATCGATTTCATCTCCTCCTCTTCCTGGAGGAGATGGTTGATCTGGCGGATCAGCTCGGTCGTCCGACGTATCCCCTGAATCTCCCGGGGGTAGGCGGCGAAGTTCAGGACGACCGCGAGGATCACGGTGCCGAGATGCGCCCATCGCGGAAGACTCCCGACGCCGACCCCCCCGCCGAGAATGGCGGCCACGACGGTGACGAGGGGGGCGAAGGTGGCAAGAGGGAACACCTTTCCTTTCAGTCGCCGGTTGGGGATGAGAAACCGGTCAGGGTCGTCGAGGAAGACCGCCGCCTCCTTGATCGCCCGGCCGGCGCCGATCAGATGACCTATCACTATGGAGTGGACGAGGCAGGAGAAGATCGCCGCGAAGAGGCCGACGAGCAGATGATGCCCTGCCGCGGGACCCCATCCCAGGCCCGTCGTGCCGGCGAAGCCCAGGATCAGGGCGTTCCATAACGCCAGACCTATGAAGATTCGTTCCACAAGGCCGAACATCGTAACGCAGGCCGCCCCGGGTGCCAAGGGGCCAGGTCGCCGGTCCACATCTGCCGGGGTCGGCTTGCACATCGGCGAAGAGTGTCGGTAGAATACGCCCCTCGATTCGGAATGAATGGGTCACGAAGGTAGATTATCCGTACAGGAGCGGAACAGGAGATAGCGATGTCGGACGTCGAAAAGGTCGTGGTGCTGGGTTCCGGATGTGCAGGGTACACGGCGGCGATATACACCGCCCGGGCCACGCTCTCGCCCCTTCTCATCAGCGGCACGATGGAGGGGGGACAGCTTTCGCTGACCAGCGAGATCGAGAACTACCCGGGATTCCCCGAGGGGCTCGGCGGCATGGAGTTGATGGATCAGATGAAGAAGCAGGCGATCCGTTTCGGGGCCCGCTTCGTCAATGACTACATCAAGAAGGTCGATCTGACCAAGCACCCGTTCACCCTCTGGGGCCAGGAGAACGAGATCAAGGCGGAGACGCTCATCGTCTGCACCGGTGCGTCTGCCAAGAAGCTCGGTATCGAGGGAGAGGAGAAATTCTTCGGAAGAGGGGTCTCCACCTGCGCCACCTGTGACGGCTTCTTCTACAAGGAGAAGGAGGTCGTTGTCGTGGGGGGTGGTGACAGCGCGATGGAGGAGGGGACCTTTCTCACGAAGTTCGCCAGCAAGGTGACGATCATCCACCGGCGAGACAAGCTACGGGCCAGCAAGATCATGCAGCAGAGAGCTTTCGACAACCCGAAGGTGGCCTTTCAGTACAATTCCATAGTCCTGGACGTGCTCGGTGACGAGAAGACCGGGGTCCGGGGGGCCCGGGTGAAGGACTCGAAGACGGATGAGGTGACGGAAATCCCCTGCACGGGGCTTTTCCTGGCGATCGGACACGTGCCCAACACCGACATCTTCAAGGGTCAGCTCGGGATGGATGAGAACGGATTCATTGTCACCGACCGGCTGCAAGCCTGCAGCGTCCCCGGGGTCTTCGCCGGCGGGGACGTCCAGGATCATGTCTTCAAGCAGGCGATCACGGCCGCCGGCACCGGATGCGCCGCGGCGATGTCCGCAGAGAAGTTCCTGACGAAGATGGAGAGCGAGGGATATCCGCGGAGATAAGACGCAAGGGCTTCGTTGCGCGAAAAAGGGCGGCCTGGATGGCCGCCCTTTTGAATTCGATTCCTAAATTCTATTCTGAAATGTTATTCTGAAATGTTATTCCGTCTTCGGCGGAAGCTCGACGACGCGCTCCTCGACGTCCTTACCTTCGTTCTTCTGCTGGGTCAGCGCCGCGTTGAGAGGCGTGTACGCCGCCCACTTCTCCGGCAGGTCCTCCTCGGCGAAGATGGCGTCCACAGGACACGGGTCCACGCATGCCCCGCAGTCTATACACTCCTCCGGATCGATGAACAGCAGGTCCTTGGCGTCGTGGATGCACTCCACGGGGCACACTTCGACACAGGACTTGTCCTTGGTGCCGATGCAGGGCTCGGCAATGATGTACGCCATCGATCCCTCCTTTCCTCCTATCTCACTCTATCCGATTTCTCGCCCCTCAGCGCTTGGCAAGAGCTAGAAACTCCTTCAGGGGCTTCGTATTTATCACATCTTCCTTTGCGATCCAACCCTTCCTCGCGATTCCCACGCCGTATCGAACGTCGCCGATCGCCTCGGTCGAGTGGGCATCCGGGTTGATGCTGAACCTTGCCCCCGCCTTCCTGGCGGCCCGGAGCAGCCTCCAGTCAAGGTCGAGTCGGCGAGGATTCGCGTTGATCTCGATGGCGACGCCCCGCTCCGCCGCCTCCCGGAATACTCGAGGGAGGACCATTCTAATGGGCTCTCTGGCGAGAAGCAAGCGGGCGCTGGGGTGCCCCAGCACGGTCAGGTGCGGGTTTTGCAGCGCTCTCAGAACCCGTTCCGTCATCTGGTCTTCCGGCATATCCAGGCTGCTGTGGATCGAGGCGACCACGTAGTCGAGAGTGGCGAGAACCTCATCGGGAAAATCGAGCCTCCCATCCGGCAGGATGTCCACCTCCGATCCCTGGAGAATCGTGATCCCGGGCACCTTCGTGGCGATCTCGTCGATCTCCTCTTTCTGCTGGCGGAGGCGCTCCGGGTCGAGCCCCCTCGCGTAGAAGGCGGCCTGGGAGTGATCGCTGATGCCGACGTACTCGAAACCCGCCTTCTCGGCTTCCCGGACCATCTCCTCCAGGGTCGCCCGCCCGTCGCTCCAGGTCGTGTGTACGTGGAGCACTCCCCGCAAGTCGTCCCGCTCGATCAGATCCGGCAGGCCGCCGTTCCCGGCCGCCTCGATCTCGCCGCTGTCCTCACGAAGCTCAGGCGGGATCGGCAGGAGGTCGAGGGCCCGGTAGATGTCATCTTCGCCCTGGATCGGTATCGCGTCGTCCCCCCGGAAGAGACCGTACTCGTTCAGGAGTAGGCCCTTCTTCCTGGCGATCCCGCGGAGGGCCGTGTTGTGCTCCTTCGACCCGGTGAAATAGGCCAGGGCGGAAGCGAACTCCACGTCCTCGACAAGTCGGAGGTCTGTGGGAAGGCCCCGTTCCAATCGGACGCTCGTCTTCGTCTCGCCGCGGGCGACGATCTCCTCCGGCTGGGCGAGAGCGAGGAAGGCATCGATCACCTCATCACGATCCTGCCGGGCGACGCTGACCAGGATGTCTATGTCCTTGACTGTCTCCCGGGACCGGCGGATGCTTCCCGCGATGCTCGCTCGGGCGACTTTCGGATGGGACAGGAGCCCTTTGAGGAGCTCGTCGGCGACGTGGAGGGCTTCGGAGAGGAGGTGACGCCCGGCGTAGCGCTTCAGGTTCCCGATGCCTGTCAGGATCTTCTCCTGCGACCTGGGTCCGAAGCCCTTCAGGGACGCGACCCGATCTTCATGGCACGCATACTCGAGCTCCGCGATGGAGGAGACGCCGAGTCCCTCGTGAAGGGCCTTGGCCTTCCGGGGTCCGAGCCCGGGGATCCGGAGGAATTCGAGGAGCCCGTCCGGGATGCTCGCCCGCAGCTCCTCGAGATACGGGAGGGCGCCGGTCTGCACGAGCGTGGTGAGCTGCTCCGCCAGGGCTTCCCCGACCCCGCGGATCTCGCGTAGCTTCCCCTGCTCGACGAGCGAGCCTAGGTCCTCTTCCAGACCCTCGATCACCCGCCCCGCATTGCGGTAGGCGTTGCTCTTGAAGCGATTTTCGCCACGGAGCTCCAGGAGAATGGACGTCTCCTCCAGCACCTTGGCGATTTCCTTGTTGTTCATCGGATCTCCGGACGAGAGTCCAGGTGCGCCATTCTAGAGAAAAGTTGCCTATTTGCAAGCTGGGGAGAGGCGAGGGTCGTATCCACGATAAGGCAGGACCTTGACACTCTTCAGGAGCAGATCATAATGGGGGAGTCCTCGAGGGGCCCTTCACTCGGGGGAAGCTGGGATAGCCAGCCTGCCTGTTATCCTCTCGTGGAAGGAGGCCCGAGAGGGACCAGCCGATTCGCTTCTTCGGACGGGGTGCTGTTCGGCGCGAGCGGAGACAGTTCTGAGATAAATCAGCGAACCATCCTCATGATGAAGGCCGGAGAATCGCCGTCGGCCGGATGTTCGATCGGGGAGGGGCGCGTCAAAGAAGAGGTCATCTGTATGGGAGATCGCAAACTGACTGGTTCGGCTATCGTCTCGGCCGCTTCAAGCGCGGCCTGGAAGGCGTTCCAGTCGATCAACAAGAGAGTGCCGGAGGGAAAGGCGATCCATCCCAAATGGGCCCCGGGCCCTCTCCTGAAGTCATACGAAAAATCGAGGCCGCCCCTCGGGTTCCCGCGCCGGACCGATTCCCTATGTCCGAGGTGCGTGAAGGAGGTGCGGACCGCGATCATCAATGGAGAGCGGGACCTCTCCGCTCTCGTCGGGACGCATCCTGGTGAGATCCCGGCGGACATCGTCGAGGAAAATGGCCGGATCCTGATGAAGAAGTCCTGTCCGGAGCACGGTGATTTCGAGGACGTCCTGTCGATATCGCCGGAGTTCCACCGCCGGACGGAGGACCTGTTCATGGGGCGGGACTTCCGCACCGTATCTGAGGGGAAGATCCACGACCATGGGACCTCGTCGATCAAGTTCGGCCGAGGCGCGGTCCTTACAGTGGACCTCACGAACCGCTGCAACATGATGTGCAACCCCTGCTTCATGGATGCCAATCAGGTCGGCTACGTGCACGAGCCCACGCTCGACGATATCAAGGCGATACTGGATCGAGGGGTATCCTTCAAGCCCCGCCGCCAGGCGGTGATCCTCTTCTCCGGCGGAGAGCCGACTGTGGCCTCCACCTTCCTGGATGCGGTTCGCTACGCGAAGAAGATCGGGTACTACCGGATCCTCGCTGCCACGAACGGAATCCGTTTCGCCCAGGACCTGGACTTTGCCCATAAAGCCAAGGAAGCGGGGTTGAGCGGGGCCTACCTCCAGTTCGATGGGGCGACGAACAAGGCGAACACACACCGAGGCGTCTCGAACCTTTTCGAAGTGAAGAAGAAGGCGATCGAGAATATCTATTCTGCGGGAATGAAGTGCACGCTGGTCACCACGATCCTGAACGGTGTCAACAACGAATCGATCGGCGAGGTCGTACAGTTCGCCATCGAGAACAGCAAGATGATCACGACGATCGCCTTCCAGCCCGTCTCCTTTACCGGTAGGGACGAGGACATCGACGACGAGACGCGGATACGGCAGCGTTACACGCTGTCCCATCTCGCCCTGGACCTGAAGGAACAGCTCGACGGGGAACTGGAGCCGATGCGCGACTGGTTCCCGCTGTCGTCCATGAGCGCCTTCACCAGCGTGATGGATCTCCTGCAAGGCGCTGATGCCGCTTGGGGCTGGAGTGCCTGCAACTGCCATCCCAACTGCGGGATCTTCACGATCCTCGCGGTGAATCGTCGCACGAAGGCCTGGGCACCTCTCTATCGATTCTTCAACTACGAGGAGTTCATCAAGGATATCGCCCTGATCACCGATTCGGCCCGTGGTCCCTTCCTGACCAAGGCCCAGCTGATGCTCTCGATCCTTCGCCACTTCGATGCGAGCAAGGCCCCCGAGGGATTCCCCATCGGACAGCTCAAGGCGCTCTTCGCTCCGCAGCGCACCGCCGCGAAGCAAGAGGAAGGCTTGATGATCGGGAAGGGCCGCGAGGAGAAGGATGACGAGTGGGGCATCCTTTGCCTCGAGGGGATGTGGTTTCAAGACCTGTTCAATTACGATTTTCGCCGCACCGAGATGTGCATCATCCCCTACGGGACGCAGGAGGGAGAGATCTCGTTCTGCGCCTACAACACCGGAGTCGGCTGGCGCCAGGTCATCGAGAACATGCACAAGACGGCCGTGGTCCAGGAGTGGTTCCGTGACAAGGGACGCCACCCGGTCTACGCCGGGGGCAAGAGCGTCCCGCTGGGCGCCGATGCCCCTCCGGGAGAGGCCTACACACGCGAGTCGGCCCCGGAGGAAAAACCTCCTCCCGCCGCGACCGAGGCGGGGCCTGGTGCGCCCACCGAAGAGGTAACGGCGCCCACGTCCCCGAGTTGACGCGTCGCGCGCCGGGTGATACCATCCTCGTAGTCATGTCCAGCCCTTACAAATTCGTTCTGATCGGGGCCATCGCCCTCGGTCTGCTCGTTCAGGCGCCTCGTCCCTGCTGCTGCGCTGCCGCCCCCGAAAATGAAAATACGGAACTCGAGGCCGAGGCCGCCCCGCATTCGTGCTGCAGCGCCGAGCCGGTGGAGACAGCGGCCACGGTCCGG
The DNA here is from genome assembly GCA_027296055.1 of Planctomycetota bacterium. GTDB lineage: Bacteria > Planctomycetota > JAPUJT01 > JAPUJT01 > JAPUJT01 > JAPUJT01. The sequence continues at coordinate 56,886 of JAPUJT010000057.1, forward strand.
ATCGATCCGGAACGTCAGGCAGGCGGTTGCTGTCCCCGCGAGGGGGAGGGGTGTGAGGACCCTCTGATTCGCTCCTGCCACGGGCGCGACTCTTTGGGCCTCGGGGCCCGCGGAGCCTCGTCTCACACAGATATCACGCACTGCTCCGTCGTCGCCCGCCCGGTCGCGCTCCTGTCCATCGTTTCAGAGGCCGCCCGGCCCTCCCAGCGAGTCCGAGGATCGCCGGCCTCCGGCGTTGCACTGATCATTCTGAAGTCATCCTTCCTGCTCTGATCCTTCATCAATACTAGTTCCTTCGGGCGCTGCGGAGAACGCGCGCCCTTTCCGATTCATCTCGATGCCGATACCCCTCCGATCGAAGAGGCATCGAGGGCAGGCTCGCGCCCCTACGGGGCAGAAAGGCGATGTGCGATGGGGTTGCAGCAGATCCTCCTGGTGGAGGCGCTCGTGCTGGGTCTTCTGGGATGCAAGTTCGCTCCCGCCCCGCATCAGGAAGCGCCGTCGCGACCCGCCCCCGTCCTTCACGGCCCTGAATACGAGGCCCTGCGCGACGGCTTCCTCGTCGGGGACGTCGTCGCGGAAGTGCTGCGACGCAACCCCGGGCTCAAGTCGGCGCGCGCGGACTGGGCTGCGGCAGGGCACGTCCCTCATCAGGCGATCTGGCCGGCGCCTCCCATGGCAACGTACAGTCCGGCGCTGGAGCCGATCGAGACGAGGGAGGGTCCTGCGCGCAGCTCCTTCGGCATCCGGCAGGCGATCCCGTTCCCCGGTAAGCTGATCCTGAGGGGAAGGATCGCGAAGAGGGAGGCGGAGGTCGTCCACCAGGAGTTCCTCGAGGCGAGGGGCCGGGTGGTGGAGGAGACCAAGGCCGCCGTGTACGAGCTCGCCTGGGTCTACGAGGCGATCCGGATCACCGAGGAGACGCGGTCGCTGGTCCGACGAATGGAAGAGGCGGCGCAGGAGAGAAACCGGGTGGGGAAGGGCAGTCTACACGAGGTGCTGAAGGCCCAGATGGAACGCTCCCGGATCGAGAACGACCTCCTCTCTCTGGGCGACGACAAGACCCGATCGGAGGCTCGCCTGATCGCGCTGCTCGATCGATCCGGGGGCATCTCGATCGGCCGGCCCGCCCCCATCGAGGTGAGGGAGTCGATCCCCTCCCTGGAGGCCCTTTGTGAGACCGCCGGGAGACGGAGGCCGGAGATCGCTGGGGCCATCGCGGCGATCGAGCGGGAGGAATCCTCCCTCAGCCTCCGGAAGGAGGGTTACATTCCCGACCTGACCCTGGGCTTTCAGTATACGGCCATCGGGGGTGGCCCCGATGCCTACGGGCTTTCCTTCGGCGTTACGCTACCGATCTGGTTCACACAGATCCGCGCCTCGGTGAAGGAAGGGGAGAAGAGATTGGAATCGAGCCGCGCCGATCGCCGCGAGGTGGAGAATCGAACGCAATTCGAAGTGAGGGACAACCATGCCCGGTGGATGAAGGCAAGACGTTTCGTCCAACTCTATCAGAACACCCTCATCCCACAGGCCCAGCAGGCGTATCGAGCGGCGGAGGCGGGCTACCTCGCGGCGAAGGTCGATTTTCTCGATTACCTGGACAGCCAGAGGACTCTGCTCCAGTTTCAGCTCGCGTACGAGTGGGCGAAGGTGGAGGCGCAGGTGCGCCTCGCCGCCCTGGAGAGGGTCGTGGGAGAGGATCTGTAACGTGCAAGTTCGCTATTTGGAGGTCGATCCATGAGTGGCGTATCCGAACCGAAGGGAGACAAGACGGCCGGGCTCGCGGCACGGATCCTCGAGAAGAGGGCAGCGATCTTCTGGTTGGTCTCTATGGTCCTGGCCATCTGGGTGGGGTCCTTTTTCGGGGGAGGTCCTTCGCCCGAGCCGGAGACGATCGCGACCTCGCACACGGAGGAGCTCTGGTACTGCGCGATGCATCCGGACAAGCGATTCCCGGTTCCGGGGAAGTGCCCCATCTGCGAGATGGACTTGATACGGGCTCCGACCGGCGCCGAAGGCGATGGGCCCCTCCTCACCCTGTCGAAGGCGGCAGAGCGGCTCGCCGAGGTGCGGACGACTCCCGTGCGGCGCAAGACGGTGACGGCCGAGATCCGGCTGGTGGGAAAGGTGGTCTACGACGAGACCCGTCTCGCCTCCATCACCGCCTGGGTTCCCGGAAGGCTGGATCGTCTCTACGTGAACTACAAAGGCGTCCCCGTTCGAAAGGGAGACCACCTCGTCGACATCTACAGCCCCGAGTTGCGGACCGCCCAGGAGGAGCTTCTCCTGGCCCTTCGATCCGCCAAGGACCTCCAGGGGAGCGTGATCGCCCGGGAGTCGGCGGAGGCCAACGTCCAGGCAGCCCGTGAGAAGCTCCGTCTCTGGGGTCTCGGCAAGGAACAGATCCTCGAGATCGAGCAGAAGGGCCAGACAACGGATCACATCACGATCCACGCGCCGATCGGCGGGATCGTGGTCGAGATGCACGCCCTGCCGGGAATGCACGTCGAGACGGGCGACAGGATCTATACGATCGCGGACCTGACGCACCTCTGGGTCAAGCTGGATGCCTACGAATCGGATCTGATGTGGATCCGCTACGGCCAGGACGTCGAGTTCCGGACGGAGGCCTACCCCGGTCAGGTGTTCCACGGGCCGATTTCTTTCATCGACCCCGTCCTCGACGAGAGGACCCGCACCTTGAAAGTCCGGGTCAATGTCGAGAGCCTCGATCGCCGGCTGAAGCCGGGGATGTTCGTCCGCGCCATCGTCCGGGCTCAGGTCGCCGGGGCGGGCCTCGTGATCGACCCGGACCTGGAAGGCAAGTGGATCTGCCCGATGCACCCGGAAGTCGTCGGGGACGGACCGGCCGCCTGTGACATCTGCGGGATGGACCTCGCCTCCGCGGAGAGCCTCGGCTACAAGGCCATCGAGGAGCAGGAGCCTCCACTGGTCATCCCCACGTCCGCCCCGCTCATCACGGGGAAGCGGGCCGTCGTCTATGTCAAGCTGCCCGGCGCCGACCAACCCACCTTCGAGGGCCGGGAGGTCGTGCTCGGTCCTCGAGCGGGAGATCACTACCTCGTCGAGAGCGGGCTCGAGGAGGGGGAGGAGGTCGTGGTCCAGGGCGCATTCAAGATCGACAGCGCCCTGCAGATCCAGGCGAAGCGATCGATGATGGCCCCCCCGGTGGACGCACCCGGTTCGGATGGCGCGAAGCCGAAGGGCTCCGAAGAGATGGGAGGAGTCCTCGACGCCTACCTCGAGATGCACGAGGCCCTCTACGCGAGCTCGGCCACCGCGTGCCTCCAGGCGGCCAAGGCACTCCGCCGCGCCCTCGAAAGGGCGAACGAGGCGATGGGGGAGAGTGACGAACCGTGGGTGGCGATCCGCGATCGACTGCGGATCGCTATCGCCCCCATGGCGCTCGCCGACGAGCTGAAGGGCCAGCGGGCCGCGCTGCCCGCCCTTTCCCGGGCGATCGAGTCTCTCCTGGAAGGCTTCGACTGGGCGGGTCGGCCGACGGTGCACCGGATGCACTGCCCGATGGCCTTCGGCCTCGGAGAGGGAGCGGACTGGATCCAGAAGGATAAGAAGGTTCTGAATCCGTACTGGGGAAAAGATTCGACGATGCCCCACTGCGGCGCGATCGAGGAGAAATATCAGGCAGGGGGGGAGGAGTAGACGGCCATGGCCCGCTTGATCGGATTCTTCCTGGAGAACAAACCGGTGGCGGTGATCGCCGCCGCGCTGATCATCGGCTGGGGGATCGTCGTGGCCCCATTCGACTGGGAGATCGAGTGGCTGCCACGCGACCCGGTCCCCGTGGACGCGATCCCCGATCTTGGAGAAAATCAGCAAATCGTCTTTACCGAGTGGTCCGGGCGTTCTCCGCAGGACGTGGAAGACCAGATCACGTACCCGCTCACCGTCTCTCTCCTGGGCATTCCCGGGATCAAGACGATCCGCTCCTTCTCCCACTTCGGCTTCTCGACGATCTACGCGATCTTCGACGACGGGGTCGAGTTCTACTGGTCTCGCACTCGCGTGCTGGAGCGCCTCTCCAGCCTTCCCCCGCGCACCCTCCCGGAGGGGGTGACTCCGGTCCTCGGCCCTGACGCGACGGCGCTCGGCCAGGTCTTCTGGTACACGCTGGAGGGGCGGGCTCCGGACGGGGTGACGCCGACGGGCGGTTGGGACCTTCACGAACTGAGGACCATCCAGGACTGGAATGTCCGGTACGCCCTGCTCGCCGCGAAGGGGGTGGCGGAGGTGGCGTCCGTGGGCGGGTTCGTCCAGGAGTACCAGATCGACGTGGACCCGGACGCGATGCGAGCGGCAGGGGTCACCCTCGAGGAGATCTTCAGCGCGGTCCGGCGATCGAATCTGGATGTAGGTGCGAGGACGATCGAGATCAACCGCGTCGAGTACGTGATACGCAGCCTCGGCTTCATCGAGAATCTCGGCGACATCGAGGAGATCGCCATCCGTGTGCGGGACAACGTCCCGATCCGGATACGCGACGTCGCCGTGGTCAATCTCGGCCCGGCCCTACGCCGCGGGGCTCTGGACAAGGAGGGAGCGGAGGCGGTCGGTGGGGTGATCGTCGTCCGGTTCGGGGCCAACCCTCTGGAAGCGATCAAGGCTGTCCAGCGGAAGATAGACGAGATCGCCCCCGGCCTGCCCAGGAGAGTCCTGCCGGATGGGACCGTATCGGCCGTCACGATCGTCCCCTTCTACGACCGGACCGAACTGATCCACGAGACGCTCGATACGTTGAGCACCGCGCTGGGGCTGGAGGCCCTGGTCACTATCTTGGTCGTCCTCGTGATGGTGGCTCACTTCCGCGCGTCGATCCTGATCTCGGGTATGCTGCCGCTCGCTGTGCTGCTCACCTTCGGCGGGATGAAGACCCTCGGGGTCGACGCCAATGTCGTCGCCCTCTCCGGGATCGCGATCGCGATCGGCACGATCGTCGACATGGGAGTCGTGATCTGTGAGAACATTCTCCGTCACCTGAGCGAGGCGGACCCGACGGAGCCGCGGCGCGACGTGATCCAGCGGGCCAGTCAGGAAGTGGGCGGGGCCATAGTGACGGCCATCGCGACGACGGTCGTCTCGTTCCTTCCTGTCTTCACGATGACCGCGGCGGAGGGGAAGCTTTTCCAGCCCCTGGCGGCCACCAAGACCCTCGCGCTGATCGCATCCGTGATCATCGCCCTCGCCTTGATCCCCGCGTTCGCCCATATCCTCTTCGGAGGGAGGAGCCGGAAGCGGCCGAGGAAACGCTCCCGTCGGCTCTCCCGCATAGGAAACGGGGCCGCGATCTTCGCCGCCTGGATCATCCTCGCTCGGGCGTGGGAGCCCCTGGGGCCGGAGAGCAGCGCGCTCGCAAACGTCGTCTTCGTCGGCGGATTGATCGGAGGGGTTCTCGGGCTCTTCTGGCTCCTGCGGTACGGCTACGAGCCGATCTTGCGGTGGTGCCTGGATCACAAGGGGGCGTTTCTTTGCCTCCCCGCCGCCCTGGTCCTGTGGGGGGGCACGATCTGGCTCGGTTTCGACAGGGTCTTCGGCATCGTCCCGGCCCTCCTCACCCCGACCGGGGCCGACATTCGTGTCACGGGATTCTGGTCGTCCGCCAGTCGGGCCTTTCCCGGTCTCGGGAAAGAATTCATGCCGCCCCTGGACGAAGGAGCCTTCCTCTATATGCCGTCGACGATGCCCCACGCATCCATCGGCGAGGCGATGGATGTCCTGGCGAAGCAGGACATGGCCATCCGGAGCATCCCCGAGATCAAGAGCGTCGTGGGGAAGATCGGACGCGCCGAGAGTCCCCTCGATCCGGCGCCGATATCGATGATGGAGACCATCATCACGTACCTGCCGGAGTATGGGAAGGACGATTCGGGGCGCCGGGTTCGTCAGTGGCGGCCCGAGATCCGATCCCCTAGGGACATCTGGGAGGAGATCGAGCGAAGGGCTCAAGTGCCGGGAAGCACGTCCGCCCCGCCCCTCCAGCCGATCCAGACGAGGCTCCTGATGCTCCAGAGCGGGATGCGAGCCCCGATGGGAGTGAAGGTGAAGGGACCGGATCTGCAGACCATCGAAAAGGTCGGTTTCGAGATCGAGCGCCTGTTGAAGGAGGTTCCCTCGGTCGAGCCATCGTATGTCATCGCCGACAGGATCGTCGGGAAGCCGTATATCGAGATCGACATCGACCGGAAGGCGATCGCCCGCTATGGCATCCAGATCCAGCAGGTCCAGCAGGTGATCGAGGTGGCCCTCGGGGGGAAGCGGATCACGACCACGGTGGAGGGTCGCGAGCGCTACCCGGTGCGAGTTCGCTACCAGAGGGAGCTTCGGGATTCCATCGAGGAGCTGGGCCGGATCCTTGTCGCCGCGTCGGACGGCGCCCAGATACCGCTGGAGCAGGTGACGGAGACCCGGTATGTGCGCGGGCCCCAGTCGATCAAGAGCGAGGACACGCTTCTCGTCGGTTACGTCACTTTCGACAAGCGGCCCGGCTTCGCCGAGGTGGATGTCGTGGAGGAGTGCCGGGCCTACCTGGCGGACAAGATAGAGAGCGGTGATCTGGTCATTCCGGACGGGGTCTCCTACACCTTCGCAGGGACCTACGAGAACCAGGTCCGGGCGGAGAGGCGATTGATGGTGATCCTCCCCCTCGCCCTCAGTCTGATCGTCCTGATCCTCTATCTACAGTTCCGATCGATGATCACGACGCTCTTCATCTTCTCGGGAATCTTCGTGGCCTGGGCCGGCGGCTTCCAGATGTTGTGGCTCTACTCTCAACCCTGGTTTCTCGATGTCTCGTTCTTCGGGAGCAATCTCCGGGAAGTGTTCCAGGTGGCGCCGATCAACCTGAGCGTCGCCGTGTGGGTCGGCTTCCTGGCGCTCTTCGGGATCGCCACCGACGACGGGGTGATCCTCTCGACCTATCTCGACCAGACCTTCGCCCGGGACAAGCCCCGCACGCCGGCGGAGATCCGGGATTCGGTGGTGCGCGCGGGGAAGAAGCGGATACGACCCTGCCTGATGACATCGGCGACGACGATCCTCGCTCTCCTCCCGGTGCTGAGCTCCACCGGGAAGGGCTCCGACGTGATGGTGCCGATGGCGATCCCTTCCTTCGGAGGGATGACCGTGGTGCTGATCACTATTTTCGTGGTGCCCACTCTCTACTGCCTCGTAGAAGAGTGGAAGCTAGCACGGCGCGACGCGATCACCGTTTCCTGATGAGGTCGATATCGTCGCGACCGGGGTGGCAGGCTTCGCACGTATCCGTGAAGTCATGACAGGCAAAGCAGGCCCGGATGTTCAACCTGGCTTGATCGCGATGGCCGGGGCCCAGATCCCAGCTTGGGCGCATGTGAGTCTGCGGGCGGATCGAATGGCACTCCTCGCAGTCATCCCCTGTGTGGCAGACGGTGCAAGATTGCTTCTCCCGGACGGCGTAGATACCGTGACCCATGTCCTTCCAGCGGTAGGTGTGAGACTTCGGCTTCATCGTCGCGTGACAGGAGGAGCAGTCATCCTCGACGTGACAGAAATCGCAGTATCCCCGCGTCAGGTTCGCCACTCGCCCGTGGTTGTAGACGAAGAACTCATCATGGGACGGCGGTTCGAGGTTCTTCCGGATCTGACGGTGACATGATTCGCACTCGATCGTCGCGTCAGACGACTCGTGACATTGGATGCACTCCACCATAGATGTGATCGTCATCGACTTTCCCCCGAACCCCTGCTCCCGGTGGCACGAGTCGCATTCGAGTTGCTCGTGTTCGCCGTGCGAGAAGATCCTCTCACCGCCGAGGAAGTCCCGGATCTGGGCGGGGGGCGGCGACTCCGTCTGGTGACAGAGGAGACACCGCTCCTGCGGTTCGTCGCCGACATCGTCTTCGTGGCACTCCTGACATGCCGGATGTCCTCTTATCGAGTACTTGGCGCCGTCGAGGATCGGCTCATGACAGTCCGAGCATTCGAGAAGGAACCCCATCCTCGCATCCATGTGCTGACGATGGGAGAAAGACCGGGACTTCTGACCGAACAGCGCCTTCCAGATGGCGACGCAACCTCCCAGTCCCACCACGAGGATGGAGGCGATCGAGAGCGCCACCACGAGGCGCCTGCGGGCCTCTCGGAGATCGCCTCGTCTCACTCTCGGGTGTGCCGGCATCAGTACCTGACCTCTATCCGCAGGAGCCATCCCTGGATGAAATCGATACCGGGAAAGACGTCGTCGTAATCCCGATCCTGCATGTATTCGAGTCGAGCGTTGACGCTTCGGCTGAAATCCCACCCCAGGAACACGCGGAAGCCCACGCTGTCCCGATTCTCCACCCGGACGAACGGCGTCCGGGCGTCGAACGTTCGGAAGATCACACCGCCGCCGACGGAAGCGGGTCCGATCCGATACGCCGCCTCGCCGAGAAATTCATGAGAGATCGTCTCGCCAGCTTCCGGGCGATTCAAGGCGGCCCAGTACCGGTACGTCCCCGACAGAAGGAGTCCATCGAACAAAAGGTTTCTCAGATCCAGGCTCGCGGCGGCGAGGTGGAAGTCTACGGTGTAAAGGTCGTCTCCCTGAGCGCCGGATCGGGAGTCCCGGATCATGTAACGGAAGCTCGAGCCCACGTGGCTCGAGATCTCCTGGCGCACTTCCGCACGGTAGTCCTGGTACCGCTCTCGCCCTCCGATCTTCAGCCAACGGACATCGTCCTTTTCCGTATTCCCCACCACCGTATAGCCGAGGACGAACTCGTTCTCGGGACGTCCCAGGTTCTGCAAGTAGCCCACCCGCACTCGCGTTCCCGTCGGTGGGAGGTACCAGTCCAGATCCGCCCGCACCTCGTTCCCGTGGTCGTTGATCAGACCGAACGACGCTGTGGCCGTGAGAGTATCGAAGATATCCTGAGAGAATTCCACCTCGAAGGAGTTTCGGATGTGGTAGAGATCCCGCAGCTTGATTCGAGTCCTACCGAGATAGAAGCCCAGCTCGCCGCCGGTGACGACCTTCTCGGATGCCTCGTGGTGAAAGAAGACGCGTCTTCCCACGAAACCTGTCGCCTGGACCCAGCGAACAGGTCGGATATCTATCCGACCGCCATCGAAGCGAGCCCAGTCCACCACGTGGATCGACTGCCGACCTGCTCGAACTGTAATCTTTTCCGTCGCGTGAGTGACTGAAAGGCGGTAGATCCGGAATATCTCGTTGCTGGCGTTGCTATTCAGAGTATCGGTGAAGACGGATCCGCCCTGATTGCCGTCGAGGTCCTGTGTGTAACGGCCCGAGAAGGAGGCGGAGAGGCCGTCGACCTGGAGGTCACGTGCCTTGACGGAGAGATAGGACCAGACGTCCTGATCTCTGCGTTCGCCCCGATCCGTCTGGCCTTTCCTCGTGTATTTCACTCGACGGATTCCGAACCGGTTGACCCACTTTCCCGAAACCGAACCGGGGAGCGGGGGGGCTTCTTGAACCACCGGGAGCGCCGGATCGAATCGGGGCGAGGGAGGGGGGAGGTTGAACTCGGGCAGGTAGAAGGGGATCCGAAGGAGCCTCGTGGGTGGCTCCGCATTTCCCCACGCGGGGACATCGATGTTTCGCGTCTCGAAGACGACGTCATCGGCGGAGGCCGGGATCATCGCCAACATCAATTGCCCGATCGCCAGGAGCAAGATTTGATCGATGCGCGTCTTTGGTATCAACGAAGGAGTCTCGGGTGGTGGATCTACCGTCTTGAAGCCGACGGGAGATCGGCCGTGTCAAAGGCGGGCGTCTCACCGAGGATCAGCGTCTCGGTCTCCTTCAGCGCGGCCCGCATCACGTCCTCCACCTCGAAACCCTCCATGGCTACCACATCCTCCAGGGAGGCCCGGGTGGCGGGGTGGGGAGAGATCAGGTACGAACAGCAGTCGGGGTACGGCAGGATCGATGTGTCGTAGGTCCCGATCTTGCGAGCCGTCAGGATGATCTCCTCCTTGTTTTCGCCGGCGAGAGGGCTGAGAACCGTCACCGGGCTGGCGTCGTAGATCACCTGCATGTTCGCCAGGGTCTGTGAGGCGACCTGGCCCACGCTGTCCCCCGTCACGAAGCCTCGCGCCCCCTCGTCCTCACGGATCGGTTCTGCCAGGCGGAACATCAATCGGCGGTAGACGAGCATGCGGTATCTGGCGGGCACGAACTGGATGATCCGTCGTTGGACCTCGCCGAACGGCACGACGTGTAGGCGGCTCGGCCCCTGGGTTAGAGAGAGAATTCTCACCAGGTCCTCGATCTTCTCTCTCACCCCTCCTCGCCCCTCCGTGTCATTGAAGAAATGAACGAACGCGATCCGGCATCCCCTTTTCATCATCTTCCATGCGGCGACCGGAGAGTCGATTCCACCGGAGAGAAGAGAGATCAGTGTCCCGGACACTCCGACCGGAAGGCCGCCGAGCCCGGTGAGCCGCTCAGAGAATATGTAGGTGTGGCGATATCCCACCTCGATCCCGTACGTGTCCTTCGGGGTGGTGAGGTCGACGGGCCGGCCGGTCGCCGAGACGACCTGGGCGCCCACCTGGCGGTTCAGGTCCATCGAGGTGAGGGGGTAGTCCTTGTTGGATCGTCGAGCCTCGATCCGGAAGGAGCCGTCTCCGTCGCGCGTCGCCATCTCCAACACCTGGGCGCCGATGGCATCCGGATCATGGGAGCAGGTCCTCGCCGCGGCGAGCCAGGCGACTCCCGGGACGTGCACGAGACGGGCCGCCAGAGCTCTCGGGTCCGCGCCCGCCTCGACCGGCACCACGAAGTGCCCGGCTCCGCGGCGCGGGGTCCCGGCGCCGAGGTGCTTTCCCGCTCGCTCCAGGTTGTCCCGGAGAGCGCGCTCGAAAAGGGGACGGTTCTTTCCCTTGAGAGCAATCTCACCGTAGTGAACGAGAATGACTTGAGACACCTTGGTCTCGATCTTCTGCGCCTTCATCACGGCGCCGATTATACCAAAAACGCAAAGCGGGAGAGCCCACTCACGAAACTCCAGCGTATTTCGGATCGTCGAGCACACCCTGCTCCTTGAGGATCTTCCGGATTCCGGAGCGGCCGACCACTTCCTTCCAGACCTCGAGCCAGTTCACCGTCGCGGAGCCCGCGCCATTCGGGGGCTGGTAACCGGCCACCTGGCGGAGCTGGAGGCTCACGATGTTGTTCCGGATCTGGTTTTGCTCCTGGCCCAAATCGTGGCGGTCGCAGAACAGGTGCCACCGGATCAGGTTTCCGACCAGAGCCACCGCGTCATCCTCCCCCCACTGGATGCCGGGGACGTAGAGGGGTCCGCCGTTCCAGGGGACCTCTCGCGCCTCCGGGTCGAATCGGTAGGCATCGATCACGGCCGCCGCCACGCCCTCGTCGCCCAGAGCATTCATCGATCCGAGGTAGGCGGTCGCCTGCCAGCGTAGCTGCTGATCCGAGCCGCTCCGCATCACCTCGGCGAGAGCAGGAGCACCAAAGGATCGGATCTGTGACAGGAGGGACGTTCGCAAGACCGGAACCTGGTTTGCCAGGGACAGGTAGTCCTCCACTCTTGATCCCTTCGAATCGTCCGCCAGAAGGGAATCGAGACGCTGCGACAAGGGCCGGATGAGGGCAGGAAAGGTCCAGGATAGCTGGGCAACCCTCGATAGCTCTGCCACGCTCTGCGCCATCCGGGCGAGCGCCGCCGCCGCCCAGTGGCGCACCAGGAGCGCTTGCTGCGGATCCGCCTGCAAGGCGAAGAGCTTCTCTCGAGCTCGTTTCCCGCCGATCTCGGCAAGGGCGGCGATCGCCCATCCTCGCCGGGTGAGCCTTCCACCGCGCTCGGCTTCATCGAGGAGGCTGGGGATCGCCTCCTCGCCTCTCTCGACGAGGGTCTCGAGGGCGCCTTCCGCCATTCGGCCATCATCGAGCATCGAGACGAGGTCCGTAAGAGTCGGCTCGTCGGCCATCGCGTGCTGCGGCGGGCCCGCCAGCGAAGAAATTAGGGCCAGACAGAACAGGGGGACGCCGGCGCGCGAACCGCGTCGGCGTCTGCCCGCCGTCACGAAGACCAGACCGAGCATGGCGATGCCGACCCACCATCCCAGGGTGCGCAGCGGGAGATTCGTTGGCTGCGTACGATATCCGAGGCGAAGCGTCCCCTCCGCCTTGGGTGCGGGACCCCGGAGCTTGGCGTCGTAAACGCCGGGGATGTTGTTGTTGCCAGGCATCTCGTACCGAGCGAAGGTCAGGTTCTCCTTGGCGAGGACCTCACGCGGGAAATCGCCATCCACGACCGAGAGCGTCATCCCGGCCAGATCCTCCAGTGCGCCTTTGAGGATCTCCCTGCGCAGCTCCGCAAGGGCCTGTCGGTGGACCGCGTCGATTGCGGGGCCGCGCAGCCCCAGCCGCTCCCCGATGCGAAGCAGCTCCTTCTCTTGCTCCTCGAACGGATGGATGAGTTCGCCCAGGCTTGCCGAGAGGAGATCGGAGGCGAACAGATCACGGGCCAGGCCGCTGAGCGGCTCCGGATTGCGCGTGAGCTTCAGATTCTCCTTGCGCCACTCCGGGATGTCCTTGAACTTGCCTCCGATGATGCGAAGGGGGAGGAGGCTGGTCAGGTTCTTGACGAGCTGCGTTCCGGAAACCTGTCGCTTGACGTGCTCCTCCGGAATTGACCGGATCTTCATCGGCCCATCCGCCAGGATGTAAACCGTGTTGTGGAGCTCCCCTTCATTGAACGCCGACAGACGCATCGGGACGACGAGCTCATCCGATCGAAATCGAAAGCCCATTCCCTGAACGAACCCATCAAACGACGCTCCCTTCGGAAGCTTCGAATCGACGTCCCTCATTCCGGGGCGAGGATCCACTCCGGCCTTCTGGCCGACAAGGGTCTTGACGGCGACGAAGCACCAACCCATTTTCACGTAGTCGTTGCAGACGTCGTCCATGCCCTCGGGATACTGAAACCCGTGCTCCTCCATCCACCGGCTCAACGCGGCGGCGCTGCCCGCCTCGAGAACAACGACCTCGTACATTCCCACGGCTTCCCGACGGATCACTCGCACTCCGGCCGCGTCCGGACTCGCCTCCAAGGCGAACATGAGGACCCGATCCCCGTTACTGGATTTCCGAAGCATCTCCCTGTACATCCGGAGATCGACCACGACTTCGGGGGGATCGATCGCTGCGGCGACGTGGTCGAAGATGTTGTCCGGGACCTTCCGGACGGCGGGTGGGGTCGGGAAGGGGATGAGCATCCCGAAATTGTCGACCTTTCCCTGAAAGCCCGGTCGGATGACGAAGGTCTCCACTCCGTCCTTGTAGAAGACATAGGTCCTCTGGGCTCCGATCCGCTGGATCGGAAAACCGGTCCCTGTGTAGATCGGGGGCACCATTCCGCACGGATCTGCCCAGAGCGTCGATGGGATGGCTCCGGAGAACAACAGGGCCGCCATGAACGAAACAACCTTCCTAAGCATCATCTTGAGTCTCCTTCCATGAAACACGAATCTCGACCTGAGCCCTCTCGTTCGAAACGCCGTTGCTGATCCAGGTCTCTCCCAGCGGCTTCCACGAATCTCCTGCCTTCAGGACCGCGAACCACGGCCCCGCCACGAAGTGGCGTCCTTCGAGTCACCATCGGGTCCAGATGTGGTTCAGGCCGACCCTTCGGACGGTACCGGAGAACTCGGGAGGTTGGAGGTCCGTAGCCTCCTCCACTCGGAGATGCCGTCTCTCCCCCAGGGGAATCCGGGTGGGAGCCATCCGAGCGCGGACGGTCCCCTTCTCATCGACCAAACGCATGGCGACCCAGATCTCCTGACGAGCGAGCTCCTTCTCGAGGAAGCGGGCCCCCGCGCTGTCCAGGGCGGCCGCTCCGTGTATCGCGAGCAGCCGCGCCGCCCTCGGGCCATAGAACAGAAGAGTCTCGAGGGCCGGGCTCATCTCGTTGAGCGGTTCCCTCGCGAGGCGAACCAGAAGGTCTTCGAATTCATCACGCGTGAGGTCCGGGTCCGAGATGGGGATGGCGGCGCATCCTGCGGCACAGCCCTGCGGATCCGAGGGGATGAGAACGTCCGGATCATCAGCCGGGCCGGGAGGCCGAGGGACCGAGCCGGTACTGGCGAACAGAAGCAATATTGCGATAAGAGTCCAAGTGCGCATGACAGCTCCTTTCATCCCTTCCGACGCCATCCGGATCGGAAGGGTTCCAACCATCCTCGGTCGTCTCTCCGGTCTCCTCGCCTCGACTTCTGCTCGGCGCATCATTGCCGCCCCTGTGCCGCAACTTGTGCCGCAATAGGCATAGAGGTGTCCCGGATCGGGAATGAACGCGACCCTTCGTTCTCCCGCGCGAGCGAGCCTTCCGGTGCAAATCATTCCCCCACCGTACCTTGACGACTCCTGTCGCTTGCCGCGCCTCTTGGTATGGGCTTTGCGCCTGGGTTCGGGGCGGGGCGGGGCAGCGAGGTGATCGTGAGATCCGTGGTTCTGGTAGCAGGGCCCTCCCTCTCGGAGGGCCTGGAGATCCAAGGCTGGCTCGACGACCTGGATTGTCAGGTCATCGTGGCCGAGTCGGCTCGCGACGTCATGAGACTCGCGCGGCAGCAGCCGATCGATCTCCTCATCATGGACACCGCACTGCCGGACATGGAGGGCGAGAAGTTCATCCCGCTGATCCGAGTGGTCAGACCGGATCTTCCAATCATCGTGACGACGCGCAACCACACCCCTGCCCTGGAGCAGGCTGTCCGCGCGTGCGAGGTCGTCTTCTACGCGATACGCCCCGATGACCTCCCGCACCTCGGTGAGGTGGCAGGAAGGAGCCTGGCGGGGGCGGAAGCGGCTACGAGTTCTGCAGGAGGTAGGTGATGGCGAAGAAGAAGAGCGCTTCGAGATCGAGCAAACAGTCCAGGAGTCGAGCGGCTAATCGAGGCGCCGCCTCCAGGAGAAGGATCGTCATCCTCCCCGAGGGGATGGGTGAGGAGCCCCGACTGTCCCAAGAGGTCTTCTTCCTCGTCGATTTCTCATAGTCTGTACCGAGATTTCGTCGAGGCCTGAGACCGGTGTGGGCCGACGTATTCCACGTTTCACCATCGATCCGGACCGGTAGAGAGGGGCGATCTTTCCCTCTCCCCCCGTTAAGATGCGCCGGACTTGGGCTTAGGGCGATTCCTGGGCCGAAAAGGGTATTGAAAGGGGGGCTCAGCCCCCTTATCATGAGGAGAGGGGGGCATTGCCAGGCCTGCGAGGCGTTACAAGGGGGAAGGGGAGCGTCCAAAGGCGACTTCCAAAGAAGGGGGCGGAACGGGATGTTCCCCGCCTCCTGGCTATTGCCAGCCACGAACTGAGGTCCCCCCTCGCTGCCATCATGGCTCACCTGGACAATCTGCTGGACGGCATCTACGGAGAGGTCAGGGGCGAACCGAAAAAGAGAATACGGCAGATCCGGAGGATAGCCCGCGAGGGCTCGGCCATCGCGGAGGAGATCCTCTCCATCACGGGACCCGACGGTCAGCCGAGATGTCCCGACCCCGAGGCGGCGATCCGAGAGGTCGTCAACTCGATCCCTTCCGGGGCCCGGTCACCAGCAGTAAAGATCGAGATTCGAGTTCCTCGGGAACTCCCTTCACTGTCTGTCCCGCGAGTCTTGTTCCAGTCGGCGGTCCGAAATCTGGTGGAAAATGCCGCCAGGGTGTCCCCGAAGGGGAAAAGGATACGCGTGGAGGCTCGTCGTGAGAAAGGCCTCCTCCGAGTCGAAGTGAAGGACCGAGGGAAGGAGATCGACCACCCGTGGGGCGGGGAGGATTCCCCCGAGCAGGGGATCGGCCTGCGGATCGTGCGGGGAATCGTGGAGGGGAGCGGCGGGGAGGTCTTTGTGGCGGCCAGACGGGGCGGCGGCAAGATCGTCGGGTTCGCCCTTCCCCAGGCGAGTTCCCCCAAGGCGATCCGTCGTTCCCGACGTCGCCGTTCGTGATCGGCGTTCGTCTGTCTTCATCTGGGAGAGATCCGGTTGGCAAGAGGGATTCGCACCAAGAAGAAGATCCTGATCGTCGAGGATGACCGGGAGCTCGGAGATGCCCTGCAGGAACGGTTGAAGAAGGAGGGATACGACGTTCAGATCAGCCCCAACGGGGAGGGTCTGCCGGAGAAGAGCGTTCGATTCCGACCGGATCTCATCCTGCTGGACCTGAACTTGCCCAAGAGGAGCGGCTTCCTGGGGCTCTCCGATCTGAAGGGAAATATGGAGACCGAGGGGATCCCCGTCTGCATCATCACGATCCGTACGGATACCCCTTCCTGGGAAAGGGGCTATGGACAGGGAGCGGCGGCCTATATCGTCAAGCCATTCGACATGAGCGAGCTGGTGAAACGAATCAAGATGCTTACCCGATAATGGAAAACTACTACGAGATCCTGAATGTCCGGCCCACGGCAGATGTGGGCGAGATACGGATCGCCTTCAAGAAGCTGGCGATCCAGTTTCACCCGGACAAGATGCGTGGCAACAACGAAGGCGATCAAGAAGAGGCCCACAGGATGATGTCGCTGATCAACGAGGCGTACCGCACGTTGATCGATCCAGAGAAGAAGAAGGACTATGACGTCTGGATGGGCGCGCGGACACGGGCCGTCACGAAGACTCCCCGCTCGATGCCGACGCCTCCCGCATCGAAGCGAGAGGCGGATTGGCTCGGGACGATGGAGTGGCAAAAGCCCGAGGAGATCCAGGAGAGGGAGCAAAAGAAGCGCGAGCAGGTGATGTCGAACATCGAATCGTTGATCCTGAGTCGTGTTGACGAGCTGAACTGGCAGCCGATCGAGCTCCCCGGTTGGGATCGGAGTTATCAGGGTGCTCAGTTCCTCAAGAAGTACCGCCTGGCCCTTCGGGTGCTCCCGGAAATCACCAACGCCAGCCTGGCGGAGATCCAGGAATCGATGTCGAAAGCGAAGGGGGGACTGGGCGGCCTCCTGGGGCCGACCACCATCTACATCGTCTGCTTCCACGAGGTGATCGATCACGCCGGGATCTACGACCTGTTCGTCGATCTGAACCGCGATAGGAGCCGTCGATACCTCGCCCTCGTGAACCTCAGATTCCGCCGGATTGACCCCCCCCAGGTCCCGATTCGGGACAAGTTGCTCCAGCGAACGATGGCCTGTATCTGGGTGAATCTGGAGTGATTCACGCGGCCTCCCATTCTTGCTTTTCTCTAGCCCTGTGGTATGCTTACGGCGAGCCAACCGGCTAGGATCCACATTGGAGGGGGATGACCAGAGGGGGGGCAGTTCTCGGCCCCCCGTTCGTCGGGATCTCCTCCCGGAACGGGACGCCGTTCACGCATGCCAGGGAGTCTTCCTGACGGACCCGCAGGGCGGGCTCGGGGGGCCCCTAGGCGGGCGCAACAAGGGGGAGGAGTGATGACTGCCATCCAGCACCAGGGTATGCGCCTGGTCGTCAAGGTCTTCCTTTATTCACTCTTCATCACGGTCGTTGTTCTCTCGATCTTCGGCTGGTTGACGAAAGCCTCCGAGCAGCTCGGCTGGCCCTGGCTGATCCTCACCGTCAGCCTGGGGGGCGCCGCACTCTCGATATTCTTCAGCCTCATCGTCTCGCGCTTCGTCACCCACCGTATCAGAGACATTTCCCACGCCATGCAGTCGGTGTCGGAAGGAGACCTTCACGCCAAGGCGACAGTGGGGGGATCGGATGAGATCGGCGTCCTGGCCGAGCAGTTTAACGAGATGGCTCGCCGGATCGTGAAGGACCAGGAGGGCCGGGAGGCCCTCGTGCAGCAGATCAGGGATTCCGTGCGGAAGCTCTCCTCCGCCTCGGCCGGGATCCTGAAGATCTCGAACGAGCAGGCGGCGAACGCGAACGAGCAGGCCTCGGCAGTTCAGGAGGCCTCCACGACGAGCAAGGAGATCGCCGTCACGGCGAAAGAGATCACGAACAACGCTGTGGCGGTCCAGAATGTCGCCGAGCGGGCCACTCTCGCGAGCGGTAACGGAGCGCAAAGTCTCAGCGCGGCGATGAGCGGGATGAAGGCCCTGAAGAGGAACGTGGAAACACTGGCGGAGAGGATGGTGGAGCTGGGCGAGAATTCCCAGAAGATCGGTGGTGTCGTCAACATCATCGAGGAGATCTCCGAACAGACCAACCTACTCGCCCTCAACGCCGCCATCGAAGCGGCGGGCGCGGGGGACGCCGGAAAGCGGTTCGCGGTCGTGGCGGGAGAGGTCCGACGCCTGGCCGAGAAGACCGTGGACGCCACGAAGCAGATCAAGGACATCATCGACAAGATCCAGCAGGCCACGAACAACACGATCATGGTGACGGAGCAAGGTCTCAAGTCGGTCGATTCCGGATACAAGCTTGTTCAAGTGGTGGGACAGGCGCTGAAGAATATCGACGAACAGGTCGAGCAAACCACGCGCGCGGCCAAGGAGATAACCTTTTCCACGCAGCAGCAGACCTCCGCGTGTGAGCAGATGGCCATCACGATCACCGAGGTGAGCCAGGTGGCGGAGCACTTCGTTCAGGGGACAGAAGAGACCGCGGAAACGATCGCCGAATTGAACAATCTCGCCGCTCATCTCAAGGGCTTGATCAAGTCATGAGCGCTGAGAAAGACCAGGATCATCTCCCTGGCGAAGAGACAGAAAGCTCTCAACCTACTTCCATTCTCGTCGTGGACGACAGTGTCACGATCCGCGCCCTGCTGAAGGACGCCCTGGAAAAGGATGGCTATCGGGTGGTGGAGGCGGAGGACGGGGAGGACGGCATGCACGTCGCCCTGAGAGAGCGACCCGACCTGATCATCGCCGACATCAATATGCCGAAGGTCAACGGATGGGAGTTCTGCTGGAACCTTCGAAAGCACGATGAGCTGCGACACGTCCCGTTCATCTTCCTGACGGATCGATACGGCGTCTCGGATCGAATGCGGGGGCTCTCGGTCGGGGCCGAAGATTACATCACGAAGCCGTTCGACGCGCGCGACCTGATTCACCGGATGCACGATGTCTTCAAGAGGGACAGGGAGGAGCACAAGACAACGCCAAAGGAAGCGGAGGCCTCCCTGATGGGAAAGGTGCAGCAGTTTCCCTTGCCGGACGTTCTTCAGAATATCAACCGCGCCGGGGGGACGGGGATCCTGGAGGTAAGGCGGGGTTCCAAGACGGGACGCTTCCACATCCGGCAAGGCGATGTGATCAATTCCAGCCTGGAGAAGCTCAGGGGAAGGAAGGCCTTCTTTCGGCTTATCGTGTGGGAAGAGGGGATTTTCGAGTTCCGGGAGCAGGAGCCGGAGATCGAGGAGGTGTTCGAGGAGTCGACGATCCGACTGATACTGGATGGGTTGAAGCAGCAGGACGAGATGCGGCTCCTCCAGGAGAGATTGCCGGGAGGGGACGCGGTCCTCACCCTCGTCGGCGTGGATGACGAGGGGGCCGACGAGAAGTATCCCCCCGCGATCCGCGCTCTCTTCGATCTGATCCGGCAGTACGGAATCCTCTGCGATGTGGTAGACGCCTCTCCTCTGGATGACATCAAGATCTACCGGGCCGTGGCTCTCCTCATCGAGTCGGGTGTTCTCAGGACACGGGACGGAGGTTGATCGGGTTGGATGCGAAACGGGGAGAGGGGGGGAAAGCTGAACCGCCCATCGAGATATTCCTCTCCATCATCGATCCGCGCCTTGATGGGATGGTTCGTCGCGCCCTGAGGGAGGCGGGCCACCGGTCCTATCCCGTGCCAGGCGGTCTTGCCGGCTGGAAGATCATCGAGCAACTCGGTCCCCCCATCCTCATCATGGAGATCCCCGAGGGAGACCTGGGACAGATCTCACTTCTCGAACGAATAGAGCGAAACCGAAAGACCCGGGCGATTCCGGTGCTGGTCTTCACGAAAGATCTGAGACTCGAGTTCAGGCTTCGGGGAGTCTACGAGTATTTCCACGACTACAAGGCGATCGCCCGGTGCATGGAGACGGTCGAGGAAGTGATCGGCCGCATCCACGGGCGTCGCAAGGGATCGTCAGCTCCGATGCTGAAGATGGAAGACTACAAGGCGCTCGAGGACGTGATCCACGTGAAGATCGGCCTCACGCTGAAGCGGGAGAGAGTCAAACGCGTGGAGGAAGCGGTACGAAGGCGGATGTCGGCTCTCAATCTCGATTCGTTCGAGGAGTACATCTCCCGCCTCCGTCATGGGGAGGTCGAGAACGGGGAGTGGAAGAGACTCATCCCGGCCCTCACCGTGGAGGAGACCTCGTTCTTCCGGACGACGGATCACTTCTGGGCGCTGCGGGAACTGGCGATCCCGTCGCTCCTGCAACGGAAGGTGCGGGGAGAGCCGATCCGGGTCTGGTGCGCGGGTTGTTCGAGCGGAGAGGAGGCGTATTCCGTGGCGATGGCGCTCCGCGAGTGTGGGTTCGATACCAAGACTCATCCGATCCAGGTGATCGCCACCGACATCAACGAGCGACTCCTGGAGAAGGCCCGGGAGACAGGCTACACGAAAAGGGCCGTCCGGAAGATCCCCGCTCCCCTGCTGAAGAAATACTTCGCCAGAGTGGGCGATCTGTACTACCCGGAGGCCTCCATCCGGCGATCCGTAGTCTTCCAGAACTTCAACCTCCAGAATCCCGCCTCATCCTTCCGTGAGCTGTTCCCGCTTCCTGTCGACGCGGTCTTCTGTCGAAACGTCGTGATCTACTTCCGCAAGGTGACGATCCAGAGACTCGTGGAGAGCTTCTATTCCGTCCTGGCGGAAAAGGGATACTTGTTCCTCGGGTACTCCGAGACCCTCTACAAGTTCCGGCACCGCTTCCAGACCCTCTTCTGGCGGGAGACATTTTTCTATCAGAAGCGTCCTGCCGGTGAGGAGCCGACGCCGCCAGATGTACGATCGGCCGCCTCGCCCACCCTCGACCCGGCGCGGGAGGAGAAGGCTCCAGACACCGACACGAAACCGCCGATCGAGATCGATCAGCCCAGCGAGCCCACGTCTCCGGCGCCGTCCATCCCGGAGCGGATCGCGATGGGCGCGGACGCGCCGGATCCTTACGTCTTGATGGCAGCCGGCGACAATTCGGGAGCGGAGGCTCTATTCGAGGACGGCGAAAATCCGAGCTGGGAATCTCTCATCGGCCGGGCGTACGCGTGTGTGATGGCCAGGAAGCTGGAGGCGGCCGGGGGATTCCTCGAGCAGATTCTCGCTCGAAGCGATGTGAGTCCGGAAGCGTATTACATATCGGGGTTGATCAACCAATCAAAGGGCAAGCGCCCGATGGCCAAGGCGGATTACGAACGAGCCATCTTTCTCGATCGGAAGTTCTATCCCGCTCACGTTCAGCTGGGCGAGCTGAATGCGGGGATGGGTTGGAGCGAGGTGGCGATCCGGTGCTTCCGGAATGCCATTGACTGCATCCCGACCAGCGGGACCGAGTACCTGGTCACTCTCGAGGGAGTCTTCCCGACTCACCGGGCCAAGGAGATCCTCGAGGACGCCATCCTGGAGATGGAGGAGGCGAATTCGTGAGCATGGAAGAACAGCAGACTCCGTCGTCGGATGCCCCGATGGACGATATCGTTCAGGCCCTTCGAAAGGAGTACTGGGAGTCTCTCGAAGAGGACCGTGAAGGCAAGGCGCGGGACGTCCTGCAGTACATCTCCTTCTCCATTTCGGGGCAGACGTACGCGATCCCGATCGGGCAGGTGAAGGAGGTCACGCTTCTGCCTGCGGTCTCTCAACTCCCCCGGAGCCCGGAGCACCTCTCCGGGGTGATCAACCTGCGAGGCCGGATCGTTGCCGTCATGGACCTCCGGCCTCTCCTCAAGCTTCAGGGTCGGGAGATACTCAAGGGCTGCAGGGTCCTGATCGTGGCGGGACAGGGACATGAGCTGGGGCTGATCGTCCAGCAGGTCCACGGGATCCTGGCGGTGGAGCCTGCCGACATACGTCTACGACCCCAGAGAGAGCGGGCACAGGAGGATCCGTACCTCGCGGGTCAGCTGGAGACGACGGACCGCGTCACCCTTCTACTCGATACCGAGAAGCTCCTCGTCGAGGAGGCGTCACGGATCCGGACGGGGCACACATGAGCGAGCGTACCAAGTACTTGACCATATTCCGAGGGGAGGCGGAGGAGCACCTGACCTCCCTTCGGGACGGTCTGATGATGCTCGAGGGTTCGCCCGGCGACAGCGGGCTACTGCTCCGCGTGATGCGGAACGCGCACACGTTGAAGGGGACCTCGCGCATGATGGGTTTTCACGGGATGGGCGAGGTGGCGCACAAGATGGAAGACGTCCTGACGGAGGTGGAGTCCAATCCGGCCGTACTGACGGAGGAAACCCTGAGCGTCCTCCTCTCTGCCGTGGACTACATAGCGGAGGTCCTTGCGGCCGTGGGGGCGAAGAAGAAATCTCCCCCGGTCCCGGCGGATCTCGTGGCGAATCTCCGCTCGACCATCGAGCGGCCGGGCCGGGAGACGCCGGCGAGGAAGAAGGGTCTTTCGAGCGATCTGGGGCAGTCGCTTGAGGCGATCCTCGAGCCCGCAGAGAAGCCCCCCGCCCGAGCAGGGAAGTCGGGCAGGACCACGGTCGTGATCAATCTGGACCGGCACCTGAACACGATCCGCGTCGATGTGCCCGTTCTCGATCGTCTCACCGATCTGGTGGGAGAGCTATCCATCAATCGAGACAAGCTGCGCAACAAGATCTTCCAGGCCCGCCAGGTCGCCCACGACGCGAGCGCCCTGGTCCAGGCGGTGCCGCGCGTGCGCAAGGCGGACATGATCTTGAAGAACTCTGCGCAGAATCTTGCGACCCGCATCGATGAATTCTCCAAAGCAGCCGTTGAGGATCTCGACGATATGTCCCACCTCCTTCGTGAGATCCTGGACGAGACGCTTCAGATTCGAATGCTCCCCCTCTCGCTGATCATGGACGATTTCTACCGGCTCGTCCGGGAGCAGGCTCTGAAGGCAGGGAAGGTCGTCAACCTGGAAATCGAGGTGGCGGATACGAAGCTGGACAAGAAGGTCTTGGAGGAGATCGTGGCGCCCCTGATACACATGGTCACCAACGCGGTCGATCATGGGATCGAGGTGCCGGAGGATCGTATCAAGCTGGGCAAGAGCGAAGCGGGGTTGATCCGAGTCCGCGCGATCGCCGAAGGGGATCACGCGTCGATCGAGGTGTACGACGACGGTCGTGGGTTGGATCCGAACGCTCTACGAACGGCCGCGGTTTCGAGAGCGATACTGACGGAGAAGGAGGCGAAAGATCTGAGCGATGAGGCGGCGTATAACCTCATCTTTCGATCGGGTCTCAGCACTCTGGAGAGAGTCACCGGGACATCCGGACGAGGGGTGGGGATGGACGTCGTCAGGACGAACGTGGAGACGTTGAAGGGAGACGTGTCCATCCAATCCAAGCTCGGGGAGTTCACCCGGTTCACGCTGTCCTTGCCGGTGAACTACGCGATCCTGCAAGCCCTCCTCGTCGACGCGGGGAACCAGGTGAGCGTGATCCCCCTCGATTTCGTCGTGGAGACTCTCCACCTGGACCGCGAGCGGATCATCCGCCAGGGGGGGCGGAGTCGGATGCCCTACAGAGGGGGTTCGCTCCTGCTCGTCGAGCTGGGCCCGTTCCTGCAGTTCCAGACGGAGACTCGCACCGATGGAAAAAGGTTACAGGTAGTGGTCCTCTCCTGCCGCGG
>JAPUJT010000058.1 GCA_027296055.1 Planctomycetota bacterium
CCTCATAACCCCGGTCGAAGAACACCTCCCCGCCGATGTTCGGGACGCCTACACAGTTTCCGTAGTCACCGACCCCTTTCACGACGCCGGAGAAGAGGTACCGAACACGTCCACTGTCGAGATCGCCAAAGCGAAGGGAATCGAGAATAGCGATGGGCCGCGCGCCCATCGTGAACACGTCGCGGAGGATGCCGCCCACCCCGGTTGCCGCACCCTGGTACGGTTCAACGGCCGAGGGGTGGTTGTGTGATTCGATCTTGAAAGCCAAGGCGAGACCATCTCCGATATCGATCACGCCTGCATTCTCCCCGGGTCCCTGGATTACCCAAGGTGCCGTTGTAGGCAGCAGGCTGAGGAGCCGCTTGGAGTTCTTGTAACCGCAATGCTCCGACCACATCGCGCTGAACACGCCGAGTTCCGTGAAGGTGGGCTCCCGCCCAAGGATTTCGAGCACGCGGTCGTACTCCGACGGTGAGAGGCCGTGCTCCTCCACCAGCTCCGGCGTGATGGGGGGATCCCCCTCTCGTGGCATCACGCTTGGGACGGTCAGGACTCCGGTACTGTCCGGTCTATCGGTCACGTTTTGTCGAATCCGTGTCGGGGCGTGCGGAAACGCCGGGGGTTACGCCGTTTCGAGGAGAGAAAAATGCGACAGGAGTGCTGTGAAGAGGCCCAGTCCATCCTCGGACCCGAGGATCGGCTCTACCGCTCGTTCAGGGTGCGGCATCATGCCCATGACGTTGCCCGCCTCGTTGAGGATCCCGGCGATGGATCGGGCCGAACCGTTCGGGTTTGCACTGTCCACGGCCTTCCCTTCAGCGTCGGTATACCGGAAGAGGACCCGGCCCTCGCCCTCCAGGCGGTGGAGGGTTTCTTCATCGGCGTGATAATTCCCTTCGGCATGGGCGATCGGCATCCGGAGGATCTGCCCGGCCTCGTATTCCTGGGTGAAGATTGACGATGTGTTTTCGACCCGAAGCAGGACGTCCTGGCTAGCGAACAAAAGAGAACGATTTCGGAGGAGGGCCCCCGGCAGCAAACCGGATTCACAGAGTATCTGAAAGCCGTTGCACACGCCCACGATTGGGCCACCGGCCTTCGCAAAATCCTTTACGGCGTCCATGATCGGGCTCATGGTTGCGATCGCACCCGCCCTCAGGTAGTCCCCGTAGGAGAAGCCCCCTGGGAGCATGACGACGTCGACCTCACCCAGCTCGACCTCCCGGTGCCAGCGGAATTCCGGTGCTCCCCCGATGAGCTGAATGCATTTGTAAAGGTCGTAGTCGCAGTTGGATCCGGGAAAAGTGACGATGGCGACTCTCATGCCGGCACCGTCTCCTCCGTGGCCTCTTGAACGTCGATCTCGAAGTCCTCCATGACGGGGTTGGCCAGCAATCGACGGCACATCGCCTCAGCGCCCTCCAGGGCCTCCCCCTTGGAGGCGGCCTCCACGTCCAGGTAGAGGAGCTTGCCCACACGCACTTCAAGCACTCGTTCGTAGTCCAAAGAGAGCAGGGCGTTTTGGATGGCCTTCCCTTCCGGATCCAGCAAGCCAGGGCGCGGTGTCACTCGGATCTCAAGGCGAAAACGCTTCACGTTTCGCTCTCCACATCGTCAGCATGAATGGGGTTCAGGGGGCGGCGGACTCCCTCGGGCGTCAAATCTCCGTAGTCGACGGGCCGCACCTCCGGGACCTCGTCGTCGAAGCCGTGCTCCAGTGGATCGCGTTCCGGCAGCCGTTCCAGCAGGCCATGAATTACCGAGCGGGCCAGCCCCCAGGCAGTATAGGCGAGGAACATGGGAAAGAAGTAGTAAGCGGGGACCGCGATGGCCACGAGCACGTTTCCGAAGAGCCAAACCGAGAACAGGATGCCCCTGACGGATTTGAAACTCAGCTTTGGGACCAGCGCATAGGGGACGTTGCTGAGCATCAACGCACCTAGCAGGACCAGCAGGATGCCCATGATACGGGGCCACGGCATGGCCGCGAGGTAGGTTTCGAAAAAAACGGTTTGGCTGAACGGGTAGAACGTGGCCAGAATTATCCCGGGCGTCGGCGAGGGAAGCCCGTGGAAGTGCCGCTTGGCTTCTCCCCCTTGCTCCATGTTGAAGCGGGCCAGCCTGACCACCACGGCCATCACATAGACCAACGGGAGCATCCAGCTCCAGGTCCCGTCCGAGAAATACAACGTGTACATGATGAAGGCGGGCGCGACCCCGAAGGAGATCGCGTCCACCAGCGAGTCCAACTCTTCACCGAATGCTGATCCTGTCCGCGTGAATCGGGCGACGCGACCGTCCAGAAGATCCGTGACGGCAGCCCACACGATGAACCAGCCGGCCCACTCGAAGTCCCCACGGGTGGCGGCCACGATCGCATAGAAGCCAAAGAACAGGTTCGACATCGTGAACGCCGAAGGCAGGATGATGATCCCCCTCTGAAGCCGTCTGACGGGCCGCATTCGATCGATCACGAGGCCTCCTCGGGGTTGTCGATCCGTGCCAGAACCGTGGATCCGCCGGCCACCTTGTCTCCGACGGCGCACCGAAGACTCCAGTCGAGTGGAATAAACAGGTCCACCCTCGAACCGAACCGAATGATGCCTATCCGCTCTCCGCGCTCGACGTGCTCGCCCTGCTCGGGGTAGGTGACGATCCGGCGGGCGATGAGCCCGGCGATCTGGCGGACCAGCACCCGGTCGCCTTGCACCATCAAACCAAGGGATGACCGTTCGTTTTTTTCGCTGGCCTTCGGATGCCAGGCAACGGCGTATTCGCCGGGGCGATATTCGCGGTGCACTACCTCCCCTGAAACAGGCGCGCGCTGCACGTGGACATTAAAAACACTCAAGAAGATCGTGATACGCCGGCAGGCTCCCTTGATGAAGGAGGGCTCTTTCACCTCCCGAATATCGATGATCTTTCCGTCGCCTGGAGAAATGACCGCGCCCTCTCCTGGGGGAAGCTCACGCTCGGGGTCTCGGAAGAAGTAGAAAACAAAGGCCGCCAGAAGGGTCAGTAGACTCGCGGGCCCGACGGTCCAGGGCCCTGAAACGGGTACTGCGACCCAGGCTAG
>JAPUJT010000059.1 GCA_027296055.1 Planctomycetota bacterium
CCTCTTGTTGCGCCACCTTGGCTAGAACGGAGTCGATCCGGGTGGTGATTGTAGATTGGGCAGGGGCGCCGGCCGGAGTTGCACAGCCCGTGTTGAGAACGACAAACCCAACGAGCGCTCCGGCGAATATTTGTCTCATCGTAGTCCCTTCGTGTCTGTCGTTCCGGGCCTTTCACCGCCAGCTAATGGACCGAGGCGGCATCATAGGAACCGCACCATCACGCTGCAATGGCACATCGGCGTCGCGATTGTGCGTAGCTGGGCACCCCGGTGAGGTCGAGGGCTGCAAGCCCGACCGTTAGGCCCTGGGAACTCCGGAGCCGGAGGGGAGGTCTCGCCGATACTTGGCGGCGGGGGAGTTCGTCGCGGATCATCAACATGATCGCCCCCGCGCCCGAGCTCCGGCCTCCGCCGGCAGGCCGGACGGCGATGGCCAGAGACAAGGAGCGGCCCCGGCAGCTCCAGAGGTCGACGTCTCGGCGATGCTTCTCGGCGGCGGGGGAGTTCGCACAGGATCATCATTAGATGATGATCGCCCCCGTGCCCGAGCCCCGGCCTCCTCCCGAATCCCCCTGGGGCGATGACTCGGGCGATGGGCTAATGGGCCCGGCAGCTCCGGCACCGGAGGGGGGGGGCTCGGCGATGCGCGGTGGGGGAGTCCCACAGGATCATCATTAGATGATCGCCCCCATGCCCGAGTTCCGGTCTCGCCCGGTGATACCTCGGTGCCGATGGCCGAACGGAATGGGCGGACCCGGAGACCCATCACCGCATTCGCCGTCTCGTTGGTGATATAGACGCGGTCGCGCGCCGTGTCGTAGACGAGGTCGCGCAGCATTCCGGTGATGGGGTAGAGAACCCCTTGGGGCGCCGGAAGGACCGGGGTGGGGCACGCCGACGGGATCGCTGGCGTAGCCGAGACCTCCATCGATTCGACGCTCTCGCCGGAGGCGTTGAGGGCGGTGACTGTCTACGGCGTTGAATGAATACGAGGCTAAGAATCTCGCAATTGTCCAAGGAGATTCCTCCTGAGGGTGTGTGGTAGGAGGCGGTGTATCCTTGAAGTCTTGCTGAACCGAACCCGGCACGTTCCGGGAGAAAGGAGCCAGCCGGGCGGCGCCTCTATTGCCCAACATCTACGTATATTTGGTGAACGCCGTCTCGGAAATCGGTCCACGCCGCCCAAACTTGATTCGAGACGATGTCGCCAACAAGGCCACTGTCACCTCTCACTGACTTTGGTACATCATTAATCAGAGCGGATAGAGAGGACCAATTATTGCCTCCGTCATTACTGCTCGCCGCCACAAAATCCAACTCACTTAAAACTACACTGTTCCTATTCTCGACCCAGCCTGCGTAGAGCTTAGGCAGCAAGGGGGCAGGAAGATCAGACACGCAGTTGACCGTAATATCGTCAATTGTGGGGAAGGTGAGAGTGACGGTTGGGCCGAACTGCCTGAAAGTGCCGTCATAGCTGGGATCGATCAAGACTTCCTGGCCCCACGTGGCTCCGCTATCGGCACTCCGCTGGAAGGTAATGCCCGAGAGAGTGGGAGGCGTACCGAACCAGTGAGTGTCCTCGTACGCCACCCAGACATCCGTTCCATTTGCCTCCAGATTAGGATTCAAGCGACGGGTTGGAATGCCATTCGTCGGAACCACCACTTCGGGTGGTGGCGGGAAAAATTGGCAGAATGTGTTGCTTGAACTGAATAGGATATTGTCCCCACTCGTAGCACTCTCAGTCCACGCTACATGCACCCTGTCCAATGATTCATCAATTGAGGACACAGCGAGTGGTCTCGCGCCAAGGGGAGGGTCGTTCAAGGCGAACGGCGGATCGAATTGAGGCACCGACGGCGGAGGAGGTTGGCTCGATGAACAGGCCATCATGATGTCCCGATGTGTCGGGTCAGATTGATTCCTGGTGTCCGACCACACGACCGAGGCTTTATTGTCCTTCGCGACAATATGTGGGTGGCGCTGAAGAATCGGACCCGGGCTACCTGGGTCGACCATGCCCTCGGGGCTGGACCAAGTCATACCTCGGTCACCGCTCACCGAGACCATGATCCTCCTGCCGCCAAAACTCGAACTGTTGTCGGTCCATACAGCCCACAGGGTCCCATCGGCAGTGCAATCCTGATCGACGGCCATGTGAGGATTGCCCTGTAGCCCGGCCGCGCTATCAAGAGTACGGGGAGGCGACCAGCTCAACCCGCCATCCAGGCTGCGAGTAAACTGGACGTCGGTATTCGTGGAATCATTACGCACGTAAATGACGTACACCGCACCCACACCGTTCGGGCGATAGTAGGGATCAACGACAATGGTCGGTGCGTGTTGGAGAATCGTGCTTGGATTTATTCGCATGTCGTTGGACGTGAAGACCGGAGGACTCTGGGCCCACACCGTTGGTCCCCAGAGCAGGAAACTCATGGCCAGGGCAGAGATAGGAATCGTTTTCGACGCATACAATTTGCACCCCCTAACGCTGAGCCATTCCGCCTCGAGACAAGCGAAAAGGACACCTCGACCAGTCATAGCTCAGATCCTTTCCGATCCACTGGTGTGGGACATTGAGACCAAGCTACGGGCACTAAAAGCACGAGAGCCGTTCCAAAAACAAAGAATCTGATCAAGCATTGATACCTCACAACTCACCTCCTCACTAGAAAACCACGACACGCCCCGTAATTGGATTCGTGCCGTGGTGCTGAGCCTATCCCCAAGGGATCAGGAATCGTAGGAACAAGATCCCCTACTGCCCGACGTCCACCCAGATCTGGGGCACACCCGATGGGTCTCGTGTGTCTCCCCAAGCTGCATACACGACGTCCGAGAATATGTCGCCTGCCAAGCTAGCACGTAAAGGCATAACCTTATTCACGACGTCGTTAATCTGCGTGTTTGGCGGGTTGGACCACGAAGTCCCGTTGTTGCTACTGCACGTCACTGCGAAATTCCGGGTGCCGGAAAAAGGCTGGGCCCTGTCCTCGAGCCATCCGGCGTAGAGCTTCGGAGTCTCATCGCCTAGTACCGTTCCACACAGAGCGGGATCACCTAGGAATGGAAAGGTCATCGTGATGTCAGAGCCAATCTGATCAAAGCTTCCGCTGGTGTGGGTAGGATCGACCTTGATTTCCGGAGTCCAGGGCAGCCCAATAGTAGGCAATTGTTGATGGATAATTGCAAAAGCTTGCCCTTGAAACCAGTTGCGGTCTTCATAGGTCATCCAGACTCTGGTGCCAAACGATTCCAGCGCAGGCCATAAGCGCGGAAGGGACCCGCCATTCTGCGGAACGGGTGTCTCCGATCCCCAAGCGGCACAAGGTGCGCTGCTGGAATTGAACAGTATGTTGTTGGGATTGAGCGCCCTCTCGTCCCAGGCCACGTGGACTCGGTCTACGGTACTGACAGATGATGACCAGGCCGCATCGACGTCGACGGCGAACAAGAGGCGTTGGGGAGGGGTATTGTTGACCGTGATCACGATGGGAGCAGGCGTGATCGGCAGGGAGAGGCAAGTAAACAGGATGTCCAGGTTGTTAGAGGCGGCCGGGGTCTGCTCCTGCCACGCTATGAAGGCCGTGTTATCCTTTACGGAAACACGGGGGTGGTCCTGATCTGAGGGCGGAAGAGCCTGCGGATGGACCGGGACCTCAGGGGACCAGGTAACCCCCCTGTCAGAGCTTGTTGTAACCATGATCCTCCTATCACCCGTGACGGGAGCATCGAAATCAACCCAAACCACCCAGATAGTCCCATTGGCGCTGCAGAACTGATCTACCCCTATTGCAGGATGGAGCTGACTGCCAGAGGGATTGCTGTTGAGAGTGCGGGCAGGCGACCAGGTCGCTCCGCCACTGGTCGAGGATGAGAACTGGATGTCCCACATCTTTACGTGATCGAAAAACTCGTGCCAAACCGCATACACTGTTCCCAACCCCATGGGCCTGTAGTAGGGATCAACAATCAAATCCGGATCGCCCTGGGGGTTACCTGTGAAACTGGTAATCTTCTTGTCCTGGCCAAAGACTGGCGTGGGACATTGAGACCAAGCTGCGGGCCTTAGAAGCACGAGAGCCGTTCCAAATACGAAGAATCTGAACAGGTTTCGAGACCTCACCACTCACCTCCTCCTTTTGGATTCCCCATGGTATGGGGATTACATTTGCCGACCTCCACAGACTGCCGTCCTCCTCCCGCCGGCAGATAAGCAGCGGCACTCGGCGGGGCGGAATAGCCTCGAGCTTGGGCAGTTAGGCGAATCGCCACCGGCACCATTTCGACCGAAGCCATCAAAGCCTGGACGCCTACGTGCTCACCAGGTCTTCCTGGGTCCCTCCCCCGGGGGGTGTAACGCCCCAGGACTACTTGCGGCCGATGGGCCGTACGGTCGTTGATTGATCTCAATCCATGTGGCTCAATGGGGAGCGTGCCCCCCTATTCTTAGAGACACAAATTTCGAGGGTTGCCTGACAACTTTGTTGAAAAAGTCGGGACTGGCTACCAGGGAGGGACTCGGAGGGAACTAACCGTAGGCCTCACTCAGACAGAGGCACGAATGAGTTTCCTCTAGACAGCTACCAATACCCCTCTGAATCTGTGTCTAGATGGATGGAGACCTGCGCGGCTGGGGGGAGGCGCTCGAGCGCACTCTCACCGGCGTCGTAGCCGATCGGTGCCATCTCTTGACCGGCACGGTGGAGACGTGCAAGAGTCTGGTTGGAGGAGCCATCGTCCAACCCACGAGGCACTTGGAGGGCGGCGTCATGGACGGCAAACCCGGATCGGTTCCGCATGATTCAGAGATCGAGCTACGAGTGTACGCGATTGCGGAGGAGTTCTTCGACCATCTTCAGGCGGGCGAAACTCCCCAGGAGGAGGCCCTCCTATCGGCCAATCCCGAGATTACCGATCTACTGGAGCGGCAGCTGGCCCTGGTCCGGATGCTTCACTGGACTAGGTCTTACGCGAGCCGGGAGGATACCGGGGCTCCGGAGTCCGGTCCCGAGGCCTTGTTCGTTCGAGAGCCGGGAGACCTGCCTGATCAAGTGGGTTCCTATTCCATCCTCAAGGCCCTCGGATCGGGTGGCATGGGGGAAGTCTATCTGGCCGAGCAGGTCGAGCCTGTGCAGCGCCAAGTGGCCCTCAAGATTATCAAGCTGGGCATGGACACCAAAGAGGTTGTTGCCCGATTCAATGCGGAGCGAAGGGCCCTTGCGCTCATGAACCACCCCAATATTGCCAGGGTGTACGAGGCGGGCGCGGCGGAAGGAGGCCGGCCCTACTTCGTCATGGAGTATGTCCCCGGCGTACCCCTGACCCAGCATTGCGACAAGGCGCGCCTCACGACGGCCGAGAGGCTTCGACTTTTTCTAAAGGTATGCGACGCCGTCCAGCATGCCCATTACAAGGGAGTAATCCATCGGGACCTGAAGCCGTCGAACATCCTCATCATGCTCCAAGACGGGTTGCCCGTCCCCAAGATCATCGACTTCGGGATCGCAAAGGCAACGCACCAGAGATTGGCGGAGCGCACCTTTTCCACGGAAGAGGGTCGCATGATCGGAACTCCGGAGTACATGAGTCCCGAGCAGGCGGGGACGGATTCCCTGGATGCCGATACCCGCACGGATATCTACTCTCTCGGCGTCATCCTGTACGAGCTCCTCGTAGGGGCGCTGCCGTTCGATCCCCGGGAACTCCGCCAACTGCACTACGAGGAGATCCGCCGGAGGATTCGCGAGGACGAACCTCTGAAACCAAGCAGGCGGCTGAGCACGCACGGAGATGAGGCGATGGCAGTGGCCAGACTCCGCCGGTCGGATCCGAGAGCGCTTGCCCGTCTCCTCAATAGCGACTTGGATTGGGTTGTCCTTCGGGCGATGGAGAAGGATCGGTCCAGGAGGTATTCCACGGCGGCGGAGCTTTCGGCCGATCTTCAGAGGTATCTGCGCAACGAGCCCGTCCAGGCCCGCCCGCCCAGCGCAGGCTACCGGTTGAGGAAGTACATACGGAGACACAGGGTCGCCGTGATGGGCGTCCTATCGGTTGGACTCGCCCTTCTTGTCGGACTTTTCGTGAGTACGGCCCTATACGTTCGCGCCGATGCAGAGTGGAAGCGGGCGGAAGAGGCGTCGCATTCTGAGTCGAGGCAGCGAAGGGCTGCCCAGGCTGCTGAGGCAGAGGCCCAATTGGCAAGGATCAAGACTGAGAAATCGGCGGACAGGGCCAATGCCATCGGAGAATTCCTTCACGACATGCTCTCCTCTCCTGACCCTGCCAAGGACGGAAAGGATGTCAAGGTCGTCGAGATTCTGGACAGGGCAGCAAAGAAGGTCGGCACGAAGATGGGTCACGACCCCGAGGTCGAAGCCGCGCTCAGAGGCACGATGGGTGAAGCTTACCGAAGCCTCGGCAAGTACGCTAAGGCAGAAAGACAGCTTCGTGCTCAGCTCGAGATCTGTCTCCGAGTTTCTGGGGGTGAGAACCTGCAGTCGCTCCGATCCATGAACAGCCTTGCCAGGGTCCTCGCTGACCGTGGCAAATATTCGGAGGCGGAGCCACTGTATCGGCGAGCTCTAGATACGCAAAGTCGTGTCCTCAGAAAGGATCACCCAGATACGCTGGCCTCCAAGAACAATCTTGCCGCTCTATTGCTCACTCAGGGCAGGCACTCTGAGGCAGAGGGCCACTTTCGATACGTCCTCGAGAGCCAGCGGCGTCTCCTGGGCGAGGGGCATCGAGATACGCTCTATTCGATGAACAACCTCGGAAGCCTACTCCGCGCTCGGGGTGAATACCCCGAGGCGGAACGGTTGCAGCGGGCAGTCTTGGAGGTTTCGCTCAACAGCCCGGATGATAAGCCCGACGACATCCCCATATTAATGAACAACCTTGCTGAGACGATGTCAGCTCAGGGGAGGTTTTCAGAGGCGGAGCCGCTGCTGCGAAGGGTCTTGAAGATTCAGCGCAACCTCCTGGGCGCGGGGCATCCAATGACGCTACGTTCCAGGAGTAATCTCGCGGCGGTGCTCGCGGCTCAGGGGAAGAACAAGGAGGCGGAGCGGTCATTCCGGGAAATCCTCGAGGAGAGCAGCCGAGTCCTGGGGAAGGAGCACCCGAGTACGATCGGGGTGACGTTTCAGCTCGCTCGAGTGTTGCATGCTCAGGATAAGCTTGAAGATGCGGAGCGGCTTTATCGCAGTTCCTTGGATGCTTGCCACCGCGTCCTGGGAAAAGGACACCAGGGAACTTTGATTTCGATGTGCGGCCTCGGTGCGCTCCTGAAAGTTCAGGGGAAGATTTCGGAGGCCGAACCACTCCTACGAGGAGCCCTGGCGGGCTATCGCCGCCTGCTGGGAGAGGAACATCCTGAGACCCTCGCCTCGACGACTTACTATGCTTCCCTGCTCCATGAAATGGGCAACGTTGACGAATCCGAAACGCTGATCCGGCGGGCGCTGGATCAGAATCGAGGCCTTCTGGGTGATGAACACCTCTTGGTCCTCCGCGCCGAGCTAGTGCTCGCGAAGATTCTGGGGACCCAGGGGAATCTCGAAAGGGCGGAATCTCTATTGCGGCGGATTTTAGAGGCCCAGCTTACTCTCTTGGGAGAGGAGCACTCTCACACCCTCACTACTATGGGCAATCTTGTTACTGCGCTGATTGACCAGGGGAGGCTGGCCGAAGCAGAGAAGCTCGGGAGACGGTCCGTGGAGATCGCCCGGAAGGCCTTGCCCGAGGGGGTTATGCGTACAGCTGTCCTTCAGATCACTTATGGTCGGTGCTTGACCGACCTCAAACGATATTATGAGGCGGAGGAGCAACTCTTGAATGGATATCGCGATTTTCTTGCGCTGATGGGAGATGATCACCCTGGGACGCGCGAATTCCTCCAAGATCTGATCGACCTCTATGCAGCCTGGGGGAAGCCGGAAAAAGCTAAAGAGTATCGCAAGCATCTTCGGCCCAACGAGAACGCCAGTAGATCGCAGTAGTCGAGTGGCGCGCCCTCAAAGAGTCGAACCGCCATGAGGAAATGCAAGGCTGGTAAGCGAGAATGACCCACCCCAAGAAAGCGGAGGGCTTCCAGGAACTCGTTCGGCGGGCCCAAGGAGGCAGCCGAGAAGCGATGGACGGGGTACTCGAAATGCTTCGAGCATATCTGGAGCCCCTCGCGCGAAGCTTCGCCGACCCCACCCGTCCGGCAGAAAGCACCTCCGACCTGCTCCAGGAGTGTTGCCTGCGAGCATGGCGGAAGCTCGATAGCTTCCAGGGCGGTGAGAATGATGATGAAACCTTCGCGATGTTTCGCGCCTGGATGGGCCAGATTCTGCGCCGATTGGGTCTGAACGCAAAACGGGATCGCCTGGCGAAGAGTAA
The DNA here is from genome assembly GCA_027296055.1 of Planctomycetota bacterium. Lineage (GTDB taxonomy): Bacteria > Planctomycetota > JAPUJT01 > JAPUJT01 > JAPUJT01 > JAPUJT01. The sequence continues at coordinate 8,395 of JAPUJT010000059.1, forward strand.
GATTCCCCCGAACAAGCTTCAGCGTCTCCGGTCACGCGCCGGGACCTCTACCGGCCTCGGTGGCGCCCATGACCTGCCGGCGCCCAACCCGACGCCCACCGCGAACGCCCGTGCGGCCGAAATGGTCGAGCAGGTCAAGTCTGCTCTGGAGCGTCTGCCCGATCAGACCGCCGCCAGGATCATTCGAATGCGTTTGTTCGATGGGATGACCATCGTCCAGATTGCAAAGCGCTTGGGACTCACCTCAGAGAGGGCCCAGGAGCGTCATCGATGGGCCATGAGGCGACTGCGGCGTCAGTTGGGAGAATGGTTGGAAGATTGGACTTGAGTGCAGCGCATCTCCCAGATGACCCGGCGTCTCCCCTCCCGGACCTCCCCCGATAGCATCCCCCCCCCCCGGCTGTTTCAACAAAGTTGTCCAGCAACCCTCGAAATTTGTGTCTCTAAATATAGGGGGCTGCACTCCACCGTAACCGACTCGGATCGAGATACCCTCAGAGATGTGTTAGCGCGACCAGATGGCGATGAGACAGCTCTACAGTTAACCAACGTACGGTAATCCGCTTGGTTCATGGCCACAAGAAGCGAGGGAGGTGGTGGCGCGATCATCGAGGTCTGAAAACGATATTGAAGTTTGGTTTCATGATCTAGGGGAGCCGGGGCGTACCAATCGGCATGACGGGCCTAGTTGTGCCCGCGGTTTGCGTGCGAGTTCTTCCGCTGAAGTCATCGCCTTTGAGTCCGCGGGCGCAGTTGGAGATTGCCGTTGGGGCGGGCAGCAGCGCTCCCCGTTCGTGGGACCCTGAGAGGAGGAGAGGGACAATGATTGTCGAGAATCAGCTAAGGGTCCTTGTCTTTGGGGTGAGTTTGGTGATCTCTTTTTCGACGGCATGGGCACAAGCTCCCTGTCCCAGTCCGCGCTTCAACCAGATTCCCCCATCGTTTCAAGATGTCCAGATTTCACAGGGCCCTAACGACAAGCTCCATCCCGACATTGTCGTAGATCCTTTCAATCCTCCCGGGGGCCAGGGATCCGTTTATGTAGTGTGGTGGGAGCTGGTCGGACCGACTTCCAGCGATGTTATGTTCTCGTCATCCACGACTGGCGGGCAAACATGGTCCACTGCCACGAAGATCAATACCCTAGGAATTGAAAACGTAAGGCCCAAGATCGCTGTCGACCAGAACTGCACGGCCGACGGACGGATTTGGGTAGTCTGGCACAACAAACCTTCCATATCGTCCCCAGAAAGTAGGATCAAGGCTTCGCTCAGCTTCGATGGGGGTATGAATTGGTCGAGTACAGAAGCCACGGTCGATCCCACGGCCCCTTTCCCCGTGCAGCAGGTTGAAGCTGTGATTACTGTGTCGGGCGCAAGCGCCTGGATATCGTGGCAAGATGATCGGAATCAAATCGTCGGACCGAGCACATTTGACATTTTCCTGTCCTGCGCGATCGCCCCCCCGATCCCCCCCCTTTCACCCAACTTCTCCCTTCCCGTACTCTTGAACGACAGGCCAGGAGAGCGATTCCTCCAAGCCCTGGACCTGGATGTGCCGGTGCCCGTGAACAATCTCGCCAGCCCCGACATACATGTGGCGTGGCAGTCGCTCGGGGATAGTCCCGACAACACCCTCTTTTCTTCCAGCGACGCTTACTGCATCGATCCTCCTCCCGCGGAGATCGTGGTGCCCACGAACGGCCTCTCCGTTACTCGACAGTTACCGAGTCTTGAATCGTTCCGTTCCATTGTCGCAATTGTCTACGCCGACGGAAGCTGGTCTCCGTCAGAGATCGCGATCACGTATCAATACAGTACTACCTTGGGGGCCGTATGGGGACCAGAGATCCAACTCGATCCAACCTGGGCGGCAGGGATCAACCAAAGCGCGCCAGACATCACAATGACGTATCCTGACGTCAATTCACCTTGGGCTTGCGACGCATTCCCCTTCGTGTCCCCGAAACTGTACGCAAGCTGGGAGGATGATAGGAACAATCCATTAGGCCCCCGGGACCTCAATATCTCCTGTAACGATGGCAATACGACCCCGTGGTCCGCTCCAGCTACGGTCAACGACACACTGGGCGGCCTAGGAGCTGGAACATCGCAGGCCATCGCGGGCGACGTGCTGAGAAACGATGTCTACGCGGTTTGGCGAGACAATCAGAATCCGCCACAAATCTGGGTGGACCGGGGCCAATAGAGGACAGTTGGGGCATCCGGGCTGACCGAGCCCCCTGTCCATCCAGGAGAGTCTGGCGCGCTTGTCAGGCAACGGATTACGGCTTCCTTGATCTCATAGCACCATCGGCCCAGCGGCGGGGGAGTTCGCGCAGGATCATCATCCCCCGAGCTCCCGCCTCCCCCCGCGCCAATGACCGCGGCGATTTTCGGAAGGGGCGTGCCCGGCAGGTCCGGAGGGGGAGGTCTCGGCGATCATCCTCGGCGGCGGCGGAGTTCTCAAGGGATCATCACTAGATGATCGCCCCCGTGCCACCGCTCCGACCTCCGCCCGAACCACGGCTGACTCCCGACAGCGACCGAGCGGCCCGGCAGCCCCGGGGCCGGAGGCCTCGGCGATGATCCGCGGCGGGGGAGTTCGCACAGGATCATCATTTGATGAGCGACCCCGTGCCCAAGCTCCGGCCTCCCTCTCCAAGGCAGATAATGATTGCCACGGCCAGAAGAGGCGGAGCCCGCAGGTCCGGAGCTAGGGGTCTCTGCGATCATCCGCGGCGGCAAGGGAGTTTGCGGCGGATCATCATTAGATGATCGCCCCCGTGCCCAAGCTCCGGCCTCCTCCCGAACGGCTCCCGTCGGACGGCGGCGGCCAAGGGCGGAACGGGCGGGCCCGACGGCTCCAGAGCCGGTGATCTTGGCGATGATCGGCGGCGGTGGGGTCCGCTCCGGATCATCAGTACGATCGCCCCCGTGCCCGAGCTCCGGCCTCGCCCCGATGTCCCACAGGCCTGCAGGACCGACGACTTCACGTGGCGATTCCGGCCTCCCGGGAGGGAGAGTTTTCGACGCATCTAGGCCTCTGCGAGAATCCTGAGTGGATTTGCTCGCAGAGATCATGCCATGGGTTCGCAGATAGGATTGGGGAAGTGCAACGAGGTCGGGAAATCGCTGGACGGCGAGGGTACGAGCGAGGCCACAGGGTGTCGACTTGGGATTCAACTGGAAATCCGTGAATGCTTACAATCCCGGCAAGAATGCCGTCTCCCCGACCGTCTCCTGAGGGGGGGAGGGCTTCCAGGTTATTTCGGGGATCACGGATTACGAGTACGGCCCCGAGTGCGTGTGGTGTGTCGGCCACGACCGCTCCCTCGCACAGGTGGGTCGATTGCGACGTCCTGCAGGCGCTTGCCCTGCGCCCGCGTCAATGCAAGGAGACGTGTGATGGCGAAACGAGTACGCATGCTGATCGTCCTGGCCGTCGCCATAGCCTTTGCCGGCGGGTTCACGGCCTGCGGCGGAGGCGGCAGCGGAAGCCCTAAGAAGAAGAGCGCGAAGGTCGTCAGCGTGAGCCCGCCAAACGGGGCGCTCGCCGGCGGGACGATGATCACCATCGTCACGGCCAACTTCAAGGACGACTTCGGCGCCGCGACCCCCAACGTCTTCGTCGACGGCGTCCCCGCTTCCGGCGTGGCCCCGGTAAACGCCACGACGGTCACCGCCGTCACTCCTCCGGGCGGAGCGCAGGGACTCGTCGCCGTCCGCGTCGACTCGCAGGGCGGGGAGAGCGCCTCGGCGAACCAATTCACGTACGACCCCCCGCCGTCGGGTTGCACGATTACCCTGATCACCCCGGACATGGGGGATGTTTCCCCCGGGACGTTTGTCACCATCGACGGGATGGATTTCGACCCGGCCGGGAGCAGCGTCTTCTTCGACGGGAACTCCGCGACGAACATCTTCGTCTTCCCGTCGGGCCTCCAGATCACCTGCAACGCCCCTGCCGGGATGACGACCGGTCCGGTCGACGTCCAGGTCGTCCCTCAGTCGGGAGCCGACTGCACGAGCGTAAATGGCTATATCTATACCGGTTGTGGCTTCACGGTGACACCGGACTCCGGCCTCTTCAGTGGCGGAACCACCGTCCTGATCGACGGGGTCGGATTCGAGCCGAACAATGTCCAGGTCTTCTTCGACGGCGTGGAGGCTTCCCAGTACATCGACAGGACCTCCACGACGCAGATCACCTGCGACACGCCTCCGGGAGCCAGTCCCGGGTTCGTGGACGTGGATGTCGTGAACCCGGGGCTGGGTACGAACTGTACGCTGGTCGGCGGGTTCGAGTACACTCAGTGTGAGATCACCGATATCCAGCCCGGGAACGGTGACATGCTCGGCGGGATCACGGTGACGATCACCGGGGACGGCTTCGACACCGCCGGAGCCGACGTCGAGTTCGGCACCAACTTCGCCGGCATGGTGAACGTGAGTTCCCCGACCATGCTCACCTGTGAGGCTCCCCCGTCGATCACCGACGGACCCGTGGGTGTCACGGTCATCGGCTTCAACGGTCGCCGTTGCGACTCGCCGATGCAGTTCACTTACAACACACCGGTCGCCCCGATCAACTGCACGGTCACCTCGGTGATGCCGGCGCAGGGGGGGCTCCCCGGCGGCGAGATGGTGACGATCACGGGGACCAACTTCGACCTGTCGGGCGCCGGGGTCCTGATCGGGCAGCGGGCGGCCACGAACGTCGTGGTTCAGGACGCCACGACGATCGACTGCATCACGCCCCCCGGGGCGCCCGCCTTCGGCCCGGTGAACGTATCGGTCATCAACAACAACGGTGGAACGGGCACCTGCAGCGGCTGCTACCAGTATCAGGCCGCCGCCTGCAACCCCTGCACCGCCACTTCGATGACCCCCGATCTCGCGTCGTCTCCACTCAACGTCGCGGGGGAAGTGACCCCGAGGACGATCATCGGGACCGAGTTCTGCTCGCAGGCGACGGTCGAGTTCTGGCAGTTCGACCCGAACCCGGTCATAGTCTTAGGCACTATCCTGTTCCAGGACTCGACCACGATAGATGTCATTGTTCCTCCCGCCCCGCTGGGCCCCGGGTTAGTGATCGTCGTCGTAGTCAACGGCGGAGCCGGTATGTGCCCTCCGGCAGGGTGGACGGGCGTATACCAGTAGCCCGCGAGGCCCGGGGTGCGGGAATCTGCTCACCCGAAAGCCCATGGGGTGAAGATATTCCGATCGCCCTGGATGGCGCGGGATCTCGTGATACCCGTTGAATCTGTCGAGATCGCAGCCGACGTCCTCGTCCGTAGCACGCCTGGTGACAAGCCACTGCTGGCGAAGCCCCATGTCTTGGCTTGATCGGCCCCCCCTGGATTGCCGAACCGGTGGCACCGCTGCCGAACCTGTCTAAAGGCCAGCACATCAGCGATGCGTCCCGCGCCGGAAGGTCCACCGGAGTTCCCGGCCTCCCGCTCCGGCCCGGAGGGCCACCGGCCGGTGACTCCAGCGATGATGAATGGAACAGGCGGTCCTGGCTGGTCCGGAGCCGGGGGTCGTCTCGGTGATCCTCGGCGGCGGGGGGGGAGCTCGCACAAGAGCATCATTAGGTGATGATCGCCCCCCTGCCCGACCTCCGACCTCCCCCCGCCGGCCCGAAGGGCTCCGGGCCGATGGCGAAACGCTAGCGACGAAAGGCGCGAGCCTGGCAGGCCCGGAGTCGGAGGGGGGCTCGGCGATCATTTTCGGCGGCGGCGGGTAATCTCAGCGCCCACCAGCTACCAGCCGGCCCTGCAGCTACACCACTTCATCTTCCGGTCCCGCAGTGCCGCGCCCGTGCAGCGGAGTGCTTGACAGGCCTCTGGGAGGCCTGTACAAGTTCCCGTGAGGGGGGAAACAGTAGCTCCCATCTCAACGCCAAACCTTAGATCAGTAGAACATACGCCGCGAGCAGTACCGCGCGGCAGAAAGAGGGAGGAAGGTATGACGACCGAGACCGCGACGGTCGGTATCCCACGGATTGGGGATACGGCCCCCGACTTCAAGGCTGTTACCACACAGGGCGAGATCGAGTTCAGCGAATGGCAGCAGGAGAGCTGGGTGATCCTGTTCAGCCACCCGGCGGACTTCACCCCGGTCTGCTCCACGGAACTGACCGAGTTCGCCAAGCGCTTCGAAGAGTTCAAGAGCCGCAACACCAAGCTCATCGGGATCTCGGTGGACTCGATCCACAGCCATCTGGCTTGGCGGGAGAACCTGAAGCAGATCCTGGAC
>JAPUJT010000006.1 GCA_027296055.1 Planctomycetota bacterium
AAGACGACGTCGTTTCGCATGGCTGTCGGGATGATCACTCCGGACTCCGGATCGGTCATGTTCCGAGGCCAGGAAGTGACGCGTGAGCCGATGTATCGTCGGGCGCGTCTCGGCATGGGTTACCTCTCACAGGAGCCCTCGATCTTCCGCCAGCTCACTGTGCAGCAGAATATCCAGGCGGTGCTGGAGACGATGAAGATGCGTTCCGCCGAGCGAAAGCAGAGGGTGGACTCGCTCATCGACGAGATGGACCTTGGCAAGGTGCGCGAGAGCATTGCCGAGACCCTCTCTGGCGGGGAGCGGCGGAGGCTGGAGATCGCCAGGGCCCTCTCCACGGACCCCCGCCTCATTCTCCTCGACGAGCCCTTCTCCGGCGTGGACCCGATCGCGGTTTCGAATCTTCAGGAGATCATCCAGCAACTTAGCCGGCGTGGCATCGGCATCTTGATCACGGACCACAACGTGCGCGAGACCTTGAGCACGACGGACCGGGCCTACATCATCGATGAGGGCCGCATCCTGTCTCGCGGGACGCCGGAGGAGATCATCCGGGATCCGAAGGCGAGAAAATTCTATCTCGGCGAGAAGTTCCGGATGGACCTGGAAGAGCGGGACGCCCCTCCGCAGGCAGAGGCATCGCACGATGGCGGGGAGTAGGCGGGCCAGTGCCGTCGCGCGCTTCGGGCTCGCCCTGGCTGTGCCCGGCCTGGGGCACTTCGCCTCGGGACGATGGGGCAAGGGGGCCCTCTTCCTCGGAGCGATTCTCGGATCCTTCGCTTTCGGGTGGGGGGTGACCGGCGGAGAGGCCGTCTCGTTTCGCAGGCATCCTCTCGTCCTCACCGCACAGGGAGGCGCCGCGGGCCCCACGGCCCTGGCCCTCTACCTCTCCCGATCCCGGCCGCAGGAGAAGTGGATCGACGCCTTGCTCGAGATGAGGGCGATCAGCCCGGAGGAGGCAGATCGTATCCCGAGAGGGGTCTCGAGGTCGGACGCCTGGGATCATCTTCGGCGGAAGACCGGCGTCCCGGACAGCTTCCTGGAGGCCGCCTACTGGGAGTCGTCACGCCGCGCTGAGCCCCGGATGGACATAGGCGTGCTCTACACGATGATCGCAGGGCTTCTGAATCTACTCGTCGCAGCGGACGCTGCGCAGGGGGCCGAAAGCCGGACGGGAAACAGGTGATGCTGGAATTGATCCTCGAATTTACGGCGATCTCCCTGGTGACGGCGGTGGTCTACAGCGCGACCCAGAGCGAATCCCCTCAAGAGATCGCCCGCCGCTCGGTTCGGTTTTTCGCCTACACAACCGTGGGGCTGTCCCTCCTGGCCGGTGGGATCGCTTTCCTCTCCTCTACCTGCTAGTCCTCTTCGGGTAACTGGTCGACCATCTCCTCGATCAGGGCGATCCAGGCCTCTCTCTCCTCTGCAACGCTAGCGCCTTTCTGGGCGTGGTGGTTTCCCCTCAGCTCGACGACCCACTCTCTCGTTATCCGGTCGTGAAAGCGGATCACGAGGGTCAGGTCTTTCACGCCCTCCTCCCCCACCTCGAGGCGCCCCCGACCTCCCCAGAATCCGCTCGTCCCTAGCTGACCGCATGCCTGGAAAATGCCCGCCTGGGTCTCGTCCCCTCCCGCGCCACGGATGATCTCATCCACCTCCGCCCAGGACTTCAGGCGAAAGTCGCGTTCCAGAAGCTCGATCTCGATCCACCCCCGCAGCTTCTCGGCCAGGTCCGGATCGATCTCCCCCTCCGCCTTCAGGGGTGCCACCAGGGCAATCGGGTAGGCTCGACGATCGAAATCTCCCCTCTCCCGGATGTCGACCCAGGGACCGGCGCAGCCGGGCCACGCGAGGATACCCAGGAGAAGCCATCGAGCCGGTGAATGGGATGGGGTAGTCACGGCGTGATTGAGGCTCAGTTGATCGGTTTGACCCGGATTTCGTTTTCGATCGTGAAGTCGGTGGGTGGTTTCCGCCGGTCGTCACCGGCCCGCGTCTTCAGGGAGATTATGAACTGGTCGTTGAGGACATCGATGTCGAAGCAGCAGTCGAGGACGGTGTTCCCCTCCTTCCCCTCCGGGTAACCACCCAGGTATTGGGTCTCCCCCTCCGCGAGCACCGGATCGATGGAGCCGTCACCGTTCTTGTCCCATTCGCGCACGATGTAGCCCGGGTAATCCTTCCCGCCGGGAGCATCGACGAATTTGTACTCGATCTTATTCGACCAGACCGGTACGTAGGTCCCCGACGCGGGAGGATCTTCCTCGTAGCCAGTCACTTTCTGGAACCAGAGCTTTTCATGCCCGGGAGGACCTCCCTTGTTCCGATCCGGGCAGGAGGATCCAGTGAGATCAGATCGCTTCGTCCCGCCGTCATCCTTGATCCTCGAGAAGAGGATCTCGCTGCGAATTTTGTGGACAATCTGAGCGTTGTGATGGACGGCCTTCGCCTTCGCCCGCCCGGCGACGATCGTGTCCCCCAAGGCGAGCAGGACGCTCACGATCACACCAGCCATGATCGTGATCAGCACGAGAGTGACGGTCACCTCGATAAGCGTGAACGCTCCAGTGTTGTAACCGCGGGATGAGGGTCGGGAGACGACCATCGGCCTACTCTTCCTTGGTGGTGAATATACCGAGGAAGGCGGCATCCCCGCCGCCGTAGCCGGGATAGCCAGGGGGCGGGCTGTCCTTGAGCTTCGTATCGTAGATCATCTTCCTGTCCAGGAACCGGTCATCCGCATCCACCGGAGGGTAGGGCATCGCGCCGGTGAACAGGTCGTTGATGTCGAACGAATACGGCCAGAAGAAGTTCTTGTACTGCACGCTGCCGAAGATGCGTAGCGAATCCTTGATACCGAACGTTCCCGTGTAGCGGGCCGGTAGGTTCGGATCCGGCCAGGCGGCCTTGTAATCCGGATCGTCGATATAGTCGAATTCGTACCCCTCGATCGTGATGCTGCCATCCCGACTGAAATAGAGGCCGTTCAGCTCGGTGGCCGTGGGAACATCGTAGTCCAGTATGATGTTCCCCTCGGAGAAGACACCGAGGTTACTGTCCCCGTCATACGCGGTATTGGGCTCGAAGTCCGCACTGCCATCCCCACCCAGCATCGCGTGGTCTCCCTGGTCGTCCACATAGACGATGCTGTCGGTGATCGTGACCCCACCGTCAGCGGCGACGGTGATCTGACCGTTCACATCCCCGCCGATCGAGGTGATCGATCCGCTGGTGTAGATGATCGAGACGTCGGAGATGTTGTAGGTCTCCGAAGGGCCGCCCGCGGGCGTGATCGTGATCGTGGTCCCGCCGAAGGTGATCGCCACGTCGCTCGTGTACGAGTAGTCGGCGTCTGCGGCAAGATCGGCTATGGACGCAATGTCGTCGAAGACCACCTGGTCGAGGCCGGACCAGTCGTGCGGCTTGATGTTCCAATCCTCGCCCTGAAACCAGTCCGCCCGGTTCGGCTTCCACTGGGGCGGCAGGTTGTGCCAGCCGTGCCAGTCCTGATCCCAGTCGTAGATGTCGTCCCAGATGAACCAGCCATCGAGACCGAAATCCGGATCGTGGTTGTGATCAGAATCCATCCGGCCGAAGTAGGTGAGGTAGCCGTAGAGCGTGCCGCCCACTCCCTGGTTGGGGGCGTAGAGGTCCTTCCAGTACTCGACGGTGCCCTCTCCGCTCAGGATCGCGAACTTGCTGAGCCCCGCTCCGCCGCTGGCCTTGACGATCGCCACCTCGACCAAGGTGTCGGTGATCGGCACGGCGCCCCCGTCGATCTCGTATTCGACGGTCACCTCCAGCTCGTACACCTTCTTGTCCACGATCTCGTGCACCATGACGTTGGTGTCGGGGATCGGGTCGCCGGTGTCCGCATAGAGGTCCAGCAGGGACGAGTCGCCCTCCACCTCATGCCTGGCCGCCGCGAGCTCCCCCAGACCCTCGTAACGGGCCTGGATCAGAAGCCGCTTCGAAGTCTGATCCCGAAGCTCCGCCACGGCCTGGCTCACCAGGTAGGCGGTGGTCAGGACCAGCCCGAAGCTCAGCAGGAGCAGCATCATGAGGGCGGCCCCTCTCTCCTTATCCCCAGTCATCTCGCATACTCCTCTTCTGGTGACCATTGACAATCGGAAGCTGCGGCCCCTCTCGGAAAGGACTGCAGATCGCTACTCCATCGTCTGGCTCGCATGGAAGCTCCACGGGGACTCAGCCCCCGTACCTCACTCCGGAGACGAGCGACTCGCTAGCGCTGAAGTCTACGAAGAAGACCCTGACGCGGAGGATCGTGTTGCTCTGTTCGAGGCTGTTGCTACCCACTTCTCCGTCTCCGTCGATGTCGTGGGTCACTTCGATCTGCCAGGGACCGCCGACGACGTATGCAAAGGGATGGGTCCCGCTTGGGTCCTCTACCGTGTCGAAGTCGTAGACCCCCCCGCCTCGGTTGATCAGGCTGTGCAGGCTCGCGTTGGCGTAGAGTCCATCCAGGTCGTTATCGAAGATATCCGCGGCCTCGTCGTTCGTCGCTGCTTCGTCGGCAACCCCCCCGAAGGGAATCACGAAAGTTCGAACGAGATAGTCCTCCGCCCTCGACATGACCTGGGCCATCTCATCAGCGTCACGCATCGCGTCGAGGAACGACACGACGAGCTGGCCTACCGAGAGAATGACCGCGGCGAAAATGCCCGCAGCGACCATCGCCTCCACCAGGGAGAATCCCTTCGTCAGGCGGTGTTTCTCAACCTTCCCAACCATCGGCTGCATCCACTGGCCCCCCGCTGGAGATACTAGAAATACCCCAACTCCTCCCCCTCTCAGAGGATATCAGGCGGGACTACTTCTTTTTCCCTTCCCACCTCGTCCCGGGACGAACGTGGCCCTTCGGTCGCTGATCGCTTTCCTTCAGCGCCTCCCGCACCTGCCTGTCAATCTCGAGTAGCTTCTTCATGACCGGGTTCTTTCTCGCCATCCTCTCCCTCGCCGGGTAGGTCCCATCCGGGGCCCGGTGGGGGTTGATCACGACGTGCTCCCTGACCAGCCTCCCCTGAATGGGCGCCGGCGTGCTCTCCCCGCCCGAGGAGAGAACGATGAATGCGAGGACGACGGAGAAAGCTCCTGCTATCGCGAGACGGAGACGGTCGTTGAAACCCATCAGAGTCAGCAAGGTCACCTGAGGCAGATCGAACGGGTTTCTGGCCACCTCGTTGACGACTTGATAGATGTGCTGCGTGGTCAGCGGGACGGTGCGGAATCGAGAGAACCGCTTCACATCCTCCTTGCTGGCCCCCGGCTTCACCTTGCCCCGCTGAACGTTCCCCATCTTGGGCATCAGCGGGTTGGCCTCATCCGAAGAGAGGAAGGTTATCCGGCTGGCCAACCTGTTATCCCGGATGTAGTCGATCAGTTCCTTTCCCATCGCCTTTGTCGGGTCCACGTGAGGCGAAGAGACGACCAGCCCGTGATAGGTGTGGGTCTTCAATAGCTTCAAGGCCCGCTCCGTGTCCGCGGCCTTCGTGAACTCGCTCGCGTCCTTCCCGGCGATGGCCTCCATGTACTTCTGGAGCTTGTCCTCCACACCGACAAGGAGGAACCTCGCCTTGGGCTTCTTGGGCGCGGCCTTCTGGCCGTTGCTCCGAGCCTTGAACAGCCGATCGACCTTGAGTTTCTCCGATATCTTCGAGAGACTCATCTGGCCTTTCCGGTCAGCCTCGTTCGACCTTCAACCCAGTGCGCGATCACCTGGGTGATCGCTTCTGGAACAAGCTCGAACCGATGACTGCCGCCATGGCGCCCTGCCATGACCAATAAAGAATTGGGCGATTCGCTGGGGATTCTCCCCACCCTCGAGACTCCGAACGACCGCACAGATGAAAGCCGGGAAAGCTGGCGGCCGGTAGGTAATTCGCCCTTACTCGCTTCTTTGCCCTCTCCCTTTACTCGCCCCCAGCGCGCGCCAGAACACTCCTTTAGCCTGAGCCCGAAGGCCCGGCAGAGGACTGACGGCTAGCTAGGGGGAGCTCATCAACCTAAATATAGGCCATCAATGAAAATCCTGTCAAGGAGGAATCGACGCGCTCGATAGTCAGAGGTCCCGTATTTGGCTTTAACCCTTTGCCAGAACATAAGTTAACCACATCTTGCCCCGCCATGGGGCCATGGAGAGAATCTACCTGGCGCCCTACGTCACGGCTCCACCTGCAGATATCGCAATCCGCTCTCCCGGATAAGTTCGAACCACCCCCGCAATCTCCAACCGCAGGAGTCGTATCGCCAGCTCCGATGGACGGAGGTCGGCGGCTTCTCCGAGATCGTCGATAGTCATCTCGCCATCCCGAAGCAGTTCCAGGATCGCGTGATCCACGCCTGACTCCTGCCGGGCCGGATCCGGTCGGTCGAGGTTCGTCCCTGAAGGATCTCCGAAAGCCTCGAGCACGTCGGCAGGCCGCTCCACGAGATGCGCCCCCTCACGGATCAGCCGATGGCATCCGATCGACCGGCCCGTCTCGACGGGACCGGGGAGCGCGAAAACTTCTCGGTTCTCCTCTATCGCCCACCGCGCCGTGATGAGCGCTCCGCTCCTCTCGGAAGCCTCGACGACAATGACCCCGCGGGCGAGCCCGCTGATCACACGGTTTCGTCTGGGGAAGTTCTCTCGCAGGGGAGGCGTGCCGCGCGGGAATTCGGTCAGCACCGCCCCCCTCGAGGCAATCTCCTGGAGAAGGCCGGCGTTCTCCGCGGGGTAGGGCACATCCAGGCCGGTTCCCAGGACCGCTATCGTGCGCCCCCCCCCCTTCAGGCATCCAGCGTGGGCCGCCGTGTCAATGCCGCGGGCGAGACCGCTCACGATCGTCCAGCCTGCATCGGCGAGCTCCGCCGCAAACCTCTCCGCCTGACGCTTCCCGTAAGGAGTCGCGCGTCGCGCGCCCACGATCGCGAGAGCCCGGGCATCATCCGCGTGGAGCTCTCCCTTCCGGCAGAGGATCAGGGGAGGGTCATACGTCTCCTCGAGCAAGGCGGGGTATGGCGCGATCCCGGGAGTATCGATCTCCCACCCTGATTTGCGCGCCAGATCGATCTCTCTTTTCGCCCTGTCCTCGAGACTCGCGTCGAGGATCTTCCGGGCGAGGACGGGACCGACGCCGCGAATCTCGCGCAGAGCCGCTTCCGACGCCCGGAAGACGGCATCGAGTCCACCGAACCGGGCTCGAAGTCGCTCAGCCAAGCGCCACCCCACCCTGCCCGTGAGACTCAGGCGCACGAGAGGTAATATCGAAACCGCCATCTGCATCCTCCAGTGGACGGAGCATGACCTCTGCAACCCGGAAGTGGCCGCAGGAGGCAACTTCCCATCCAAGAGAAGAATACGCCGATCATCCGACACGACGGGGTGGCCTGACTAAAGGTTTCTGGTAGGAAATCCGATATAGAGACCGTTGTTGGGTGCCCAAATGGGGCGCCGAAAAATGCGACCAGGTGAGGTTTGGGCCCTTGCGGGTCTGGACTTCCCATGAAACGGGCCACTGCCTTTCCCCCCCTCTCGGGCAGTGGCCTTTTCATTTCTACGCCGTGCCCCTCCCCTGGCCGTGGACGCTTCGCAGGCAACCGGGAAGGGTCCGCGTCACGTCACGAAACCCGGTAGCTCTCGGCGAGCCAGCGGAGAGCTTCTTCCCTGGTCCGGAGCTTACCCTCGAGCTGCGCGTCCTCGAGCGCGCTCAGGATCTCTCGGAAAAGCGGTCCCGGCTTGTACCCGAGGCCCTTCAGATCATGCCCGTCGAAGAGCGCCTTGGGACGCAAGGCCTCCTCGCGGTCCTTCTCCTCGAATTCCTTGATCTTGTTCTCGCAAAAAACGGCGTTGTCCAGAATGCCGTGGCTGGCCAGGCAATCGGCCTTGTGGAGGGCGACATGGTCGGCGAAGTTCTCCTTCCTGAGAAATCTCTTCAAGGTGCTCTCGCGCATCTCCTTCACGGCTGCAAACTTCATGTGCGATCCGACCAGATCCACGATCTGCTCCCTCTCCTGCCGTGACAGCCGCAAACGCCGGCAGACGGCGTCCGCCATCTTCGCACCTACCGAGTCGTGCTGATTGAATCGGATCCGATCGGTCACGGAAAAGGTCGGGGGCTTGCCGATGTCGTGGAGCAGCCCCGCCAGGGAGACGACCTTGGTCCTGGTCTCCAGCAACTCGAGGAGCATCATCGTGTGGACAAAGACGTCCCCCTCCGGGTGGAACTGCGGAGGCTGCTGGACACCCGCTAGATCGGCGACCTCGGGAAGAATCCGGGAGAGGAGCCCCAGGTCCGCCATCAGCTCGAACCCGCGCCGCGCGGCGGGCCCGGTGAGAATCTTCACCAGCTCGTCCCGGATGCGTTCCCAGGAGACGCTCTCGATCCGATCCGCCATCTTCCGGATCGCATCCGCCGTGGGCCCATCGATCCGGAAGTCGAGGCGCGCGGCGAATCGCACGGCCCTCAGAAGGCGCAGGCGATCCTCATCGAACCGTTCTTCCGGATCCCCGATCGTCCGGATCATCCTTCGCTCGATGTCCTCCTGTCCCCCGACCCGGTCGAAGAGGCGATCTTCGATCGGATCGTAGAGCATCCCGTTCACGGTGAAGTCCCTCCGGAGGACATCCGCCTCTTCGTCGGCGAACCGAACCCACTCCGGCCTCCTTCCGTCGAGGTACCGCCCCTCCGCCCGAAACGTCGCGACCTCGAACTGGACTCCCTCCAGGATCACGACGATCACGCCGAACCGGGCGCCCACCGCAACCGTTTCCTCGAAGATCTCCTGCACGGTTTCGGGAGACGCACTGGTCGCGATGTCGTAATCCTGAGGGGTCTTTCCCATCACCCTGTCTCTCACGCACCCCCCGGCGTAATAGGCCCGGTGTCCCCGCTGCCTGAGGGACTCGAGGATGGTTCGCGCCTTGGTCTCGTGTTCTTCGGGGGATGCCATCTTCGCCGGTGTCCTCCGGGGAGAGATCAGGGGCCGCCGTTCGCGTCGGCGGGGGGCACCACTCTGGGGGGGGATGTCACTTTCACCGGGGATCTCCTCCGAGATCGTCGAAGCTCGTCGATATGGCGGTCCCGGCGAGCGGACCTCCAGGATGCGATCAGGAGCGCGAGGAGGGCGATCGAAGCCATCCCCGCGACCAGATACCCGAGCCCGGCCGGGAAGGCCTCCTCGAATGTCACATCCCGGACGGACTGCATCTGTCTGGCCACGAGGAGAGGGAACTTCACGCGGTTTCCCTCTTTATTGATGAAGGAACGAATCTTGTAGAAGCGACCCTCCAGGAGAATCGTCTCCTGCCCCTCCCGGAACGGCCTCTCCTGCTCCACGGCTATGAACTGGACGGGGTTCATGTTGCGATCCGTCACGATCCCCCAGAAGGCCTTTTCGACCCCCGACGGATTCCCGATCGGAAGCCACATTCTCTCGACTTTCTCCAGACGGCCGGCGAATCGCACGAAGCGCCCTCGGTGCTCGGCCGGGTGGTAGAAATAATCTTCGATCTTCACCTCGGGATCCACACGGCTGCGGATCTCTTCCGGCGACAGAGACATCAGGGTCTTGATCAAGTAGAGGAGCGCGGGATCGGTGACTTCGAGATCTGTCTCGTCCCGGACACCGGCCAGGGCCTGGGGATCTCCATCCGATGGGATCACGATCCCGGCCCCGGGGGGAAAGCCATCCGACGCCGGGCGGGAATCTCCCCCCTGGGCCACGGTTCCTACCTCGATGCCTTCTACCGGATCGGGGACGCTCGCGTTGAAACTGAGAACCCACTGAACAATGAAGAAGATCACGATCGCCGCCACGATCCCCATCGCGACGAGTCGCCGCATCTCCCCGCGAGAAACGTGGGGGTTATCCGGGAGACGGTTCGGACTCTTGTCGAGCCGCATCGGAGTTACTCCTTTCCGCTGGCCCTCACGAGAGCCTCGAACAGGCGCTCGTGCACATCGGAACCGGCCAGTAGCTCTGGATGCCACTGGACACCGAGGAGGAAATGCCCGCTGGCCTCTATCCCCTCCGCCACGCCGTCGGCGCTACGCGCCACGACTCGGAACCCCTCGCCCGGCCGCCGGATCGCTTGATGGTGCTGGGAATTGACTCGAATTCGCCTCGCACCGACCGCCCGCTCCATCCGGCTGCCCTTCTCGATCTCCACCTCATGGTAGACCGGCCGGCCTGCCCTCTCCTCGTGATCAGGGATGTCGAGGTCCAGGTCACCGCCGCTGGCGATCGCCAGAAGCTGGGCCCCCGCGCAGATCCCGAGGGTCGGTATCTTCCGGGCGACAACCTGTCGCACTAGCCGCAGGTCGAATCTTTCGCGGCGAGGATGCATCCGGCGCGTGGCCCCGTCCGGCTCGGCGCCGAACCAGGCCGGGTCATAGTCCCCCCCGCCCGTGAGGACGACGCCGTCCACGGAATCGAGCAAGCCCGAGATCGCATCCCCATCGGCGAGGGGAGGGAGGATCAGGGGGATGCCTCCGCCCGCGCTCACTGCATCGTAGTAGGCGGATGCGAGAAGTGACCTTTCCCTCTCTTCCCTTCGGTAGTCGGCGTTGATTCCGATGCGAGGTCGCGCTGCCATGCTGTCTAGTATAGGGACGCCTCGGTCCAAGTTCAATTTGGCGGACTCTCCTTGATTCGGATGCGTGCCGACCAGTATGCTACTGTTGCCGCGAGGGCATGAGGGTCATACGTGAAGCTCGGAACCAGCCAGGCGATTCTCGACTACCTTTCCGAAAAGACCAACTACGAGAGGGAAGTCCACTTCGATTACGAGCGGCTGGACCTTCGTGGCGTGGCCCGCCTCCTGGAGCTCATTGGCAATCCGCATCGCGCTTTCCGAGCCTGTCACATCGCCGGCTCGAAGGGAAAGGGATCCACCGCGGAGATGGTCGCAGCCGCCATGACCCGCGCCGGATACCGTGTCGGCCTCTACACCTCCCCACACCTGAGTCATTTCCGACAGCGGATTCGTATCAAGGGACGGTCGATACCCGAGGAGACGCTCGTCGAGGTCTTCGATCCCGTGCGCGAGGCCGTCGAGAAGCTCGCTCAGGAGGGCAATCAACCGACCTTTTTCGACATTCTGACCGCCGCCGCCTTTGCCGCGTTCCGGCACCAATCGGTCGAGATGGCTGTCGTGGAGACGGGGCTGGGAGGACGTCTTGATTCGACGAACTGCCTTGTCCCCGATGTCACGGCCATCACCTCGGTGGAGATGGATCATTCGGACAAGCTGGGAGATACCCTGGCGAAGATAGCTACCGAGAAGGCGGGAATCCTGAAGGAGGGGAAGCCATTGGTGCTGGGCCCTGTCCCAGCGGAGGCGAACAAGGTGATTCGTGAGCGCGCTGGTTCCCTGGGCTGCTCGGTGCGTCAGGTGGGGCGCGAGATGGATGTGGGTAGCATCCAGCCGACGGCCGATGGGAGCGAGTTCGTGCTCCGGACGGGCCGCGGGGTCTACGCCGACCTGCGCATCCGGATGCTCGGAAGGGGTCAGGTGGACAACGCCGCCGTGGCGGTGGGCATTCTGGAGGCCTGGTCGGAGACCGATTCCGTGGAGGTCCCCGAGGAGGCGATTCGCGCGGGTCTTTCGTCTGCCCGCTTGCCCGGGCGGCTGCAGATCATGGGTGAAAAGCCCGTCGTCCTGATCGACGGGGCGCATACGGCCAGCTCGGCCCGAATGCTTCGCGAGGTCCTCGAGGAGCGGATGTCCTATCGACGGATCTTCTGCGTGCTGGCCATCCTCGGGGACAAGAACATCGACGACATTCTCGATCCCATCGTCCCGCTATGCCAGGAAGTGATGCTGACTCGAGCGCCGTCGCCCCGATCGACCCCCCCGGAGCTTCTCGCCAGGATCGTGCGCAAGCGCTTCCCCTGGGCGATCGTACATGCCTTCGACGATCCAGCAGAGGCCTTCAAGAGGGCCCTCTCGCTGGCGTCGGAGGATGACCTGGTTTGTGTCGCGGGATCTCTGTACCTCGCAGGCGAGGCGATCCAGTTCTTCAAGAAGTGACCCGGCGGGCTACTCTTCCTCCGACACCGATCCGGACTCGGTCTACTCTTCGTCCTTGGAAGACTTATCCTCTTCCGGCGGAAGATCCTCTTCCTCCTCCTCCGGGGCGTACTTGGCCTCCTCTTCCGCCCACCATTTCTCCCACTTCCCGATCGCCTGCACCCGGAGATTCAGCGGGTCATTCGACCGGAAGGAGAAGGTGTTTCCCGTCAAGGCGGAGAGGGCGTCGATCGCGGCCGTCCGGGCGAACACGTCAGAGTCGTGCAACGCCTTGGAGATCAGGGTGGGAACCACTGGCTTGTAGCCGATCGCCTGAAGGATTTCTGTCGCTCGCTGGCGGGAGCGGGGCTTGGCATCCGTGAGAACGTCCTGGACCAACCGGCCAGCCTTGTACCCGAGGGCGATGAGCTTGGTCTTCGCCCGGTTCTGATTCTTGTTGTCCGTCCTCTGGAGTTTCGCGATCTGGACCTTGATCGCCGCCTCCTCCTCGACCGTCAACTCCGTCGTGTCCAGGTAGGGGTTTTCCCCGTCGTCTGCCGTCCCTTTTGCGCCGCCTTTCTTCTTGAACGGGTTGTGCGCCTCCGTCCCCTTCACGCCTCCCGTTCGCTTCAGGTAGTCGCTGCCATCCTTATCGTCTTTTACGAACCTCTCGACCTGGGTCTTGAGGTCATAGACCAGGACCGCGTGGCCCGCCGTCCTCACCTTGATCTTTCCATCCTTGTTGTAGAAGATCTTCCCCTCGATCACCCCACCGGTTTTCAGGTAAATCGTGTCCGCCGCGACCGTTCCGGCCGCGCCAACGCCAACAATCACGCAAAGTAGCAAGGCAGTCCGTTTCAACTCCGCACCTCCCTTTCGTACTAATGTTCCTGACTTTATCATCGCGGATGCATACTACGCCAAGGACAGGCGCCCCGTCAACGCGCGGACCCGCCCCGACCCCCTCCCGGCACCTCCTCGAGGAGATCGAGGAGAAGGCGGACGGCCGTGGAAGCGGCCCTTTCCTTGACCCGCCGCCGGCCCCCCTCGAAGAGGAGCGTCTCGGCCATCAGACCTTCCGGGGTCCGGATGGCGATACAGACCTGCCCCTCCGGTACCTCCGGCGTGCCCCCTCCGGGACCGGCAATGCCCGTGAGCCCTACTCCTACCTCGGCGCCGGTGCGGGTGCAGATGCCCTCCGCCATCTCCCGGGCGACAGCCTCGCTCACCATGCCTCCCCGCTGAACCGTTTCGCTCCGAACTCCAAGCGCCTCGACCTTCATCTGAGGAGTGTAGGCGACGGTGCCCCCCGCAAAGACATCCGATGCCCCGGGGACATCCGTGATCCGATCCGCCAGCAGACCTCCCGTACACGACTCCGCGGTGGCGATCCTCCATCCCTTGGCTCGTAGAGCGGCGAGCAGATCGACCATCCCTCCGTCCGCCCTGACACTCTTCCCGAGGGCCGCCCGGATCTTTATCTCACCCTCCGCCAGGACCGACTCGGCGCTCTGTCCGGACTCCGGCCTCGCGGTCATATGCAGGCGCACCTCGCCCTCCTGCACCGTGAGCCCGAGCAGCGGATTGGCGTCGCGATCCATCAGCGAGCCCAGGCTCGTGTCCAGGTCCGCCTCCGATCGTCCGACGAGGCGAAGGGCCATCGTCGCTCGCTGCTCTCTCTCATCTGCCGCAAGGAGGGCCCGGTCGATCGCACTGGCAGCCATCGCCTCCATCTCGAACGGGACCCCGGGCAGGCAGAGTATCGTGGATCCTCCGGACCGGCAGATGAAGCCCGGCGCGGTGCCGTGTGTGTTATCGATGATCTCGGCGCGCGCGGGGAACAGGGCCTGTCTCTCGTTCGCCTCCGACAGGGGCTTGCCGCTCCTCTCGAACCGCAGGCGTATTCGTTCCTGGCTCGAGCGGTCGAGGCGCAACTCCTCCCCGACCACCCGGGCGACGGCGAGGCGCGTGATGTCGTCCCTCGTCGGTCCCAATCCGCCGGTGACGACCACCAGGTCGGCCGTGTCTATACACGCCTTCAGCTGACGGCCCAGACTCGTGACGGTGTCGCCCGTGACCGAGATCGTCGTCACATCAATTCCTCTCGATCCGAGGAGGCGGGCAAGGGTGGAGGCGTTGGTGTCCACGACATCCCCTCTCAGGAGTTCGTCCCCGACCGAGATGATCGCTGCTTTCAAGATTCCGGAGCCCTCCTGAGGGCGGCAGGTGAAGGTCTGGCGAGAAAGGCTCGGGACGGGAGGTGAAGGCCCGCTACCCCTTGCCGTGGGCCGCCTCCGTCTTCTGGATGAGGCTCAGAATCTCGGCGAGCCCCGCCGGGACTCCCTGATCGAAGAGATCCCCGGCGCCGACCGAGGCGAGCTTCTTCGAGTAGAGAGAGTAGTCGGAGCTGACTCCCGTTGGCGTGCAGTTGCCCTTGTAGAGCTTCAGGTGAACCGTCCCGGACACGTAGCTATGGATGCTCTGGAAGAACTGGTCGAGGCATCTCCTCAGCTCGCTGAACCACAGCCCATTGTAAATCAATTCGGAATAGCGCCTGGAGAGGACCTCCTGAAACTGCAGGATGTCGCGACTCAGGGTGACCTTCTGGAGCGCGTCGTGGCCGGCATACAGGATCGTTGCGGCCGGAGCTTCGTATAGCATCCTGCACTTGATTCCGATGAGCCGATCCTCCACCGTGTCGATCCTTCCGACACCGTGCTTCCCCCCCAACTGATTCAGCAGATAGATGATTCCCAGGGCGTCGCGCGACTTGCCGTCGAGGGAGACCGGCATCCCCCGCTTGAATCCCACTTCCAGCTCGACCGCTTCATCCGGGGCGTCCTCAGGTCTCCGGGTGGAGGTGAAGGCTCCTTCCCCTAGCTCTTCCCAGGGCTCGGTTGCCTCGGAGCACTGCAGCGAGTTTCCCCAGATGTTCTGATCCACATGGTAGACCGTCTCGCGCTGATCCGGCACCGGGATCCCGTGCTTCTTGGCGTAGGAGACCAACGCCGCCTTCGTCTTGTAGGACCAGAGCTTCGGGGGATGGATCACTTGCAGATCCGGAGAGAGGGCGGCGACGCTCGTCTGAAATCGGACCTGATCGTTCCCCCGGGGGGACGATGCATGTGCGACCAGCGCCACGCCCTCCTCCACGGCGAGCTTCACGAGCTCGCTCACGATGAGGGGTCGGCTGAGGGCGGCGGCAAGCAGGTAGCCCGACTGGTACCGCGCCCGCGCCTTGAGCGCGGGGATCGCGTACTCCTGGATGAACCGCTTCTTCAGATCGCTGATGTGGGCGGCGACGGCGCCAATCTCCACCGCCTGGTCACCCAGGCGAGAGAGTTCCTCTCCCCCTCCGATATCCGCGGAGTAGGTGATCACCTCGTAGCCGAGCCGGTGCTTGAGCCAGTGGATCGCTACGGAAGTTTCCAGGCTTCCCGAGTAGGCCAGGATGACCTTGTTCGACATCGGGCGGGTGTTCGCTCCAAAAGTCCTTTGGATCTATTCTAACCGCTCTCCCAGCGTGGGGTCAATCACACAGACGGAATGCGTCAGGGCGCGAACCGGATGGTGAGGATATCTCCGTCCTGCACCACGTATCGGCGGCTCTCCAGCCTCCCCTTGCGCTTCTCTGGAGGCGGCCCCTCCGCCGCCACAAAGTCCTCGAAGGTGAGGACCTCGGCCCGAACGAAGCCGCGCGCCATATCGGCATGAATCCTGCCCGCCGCGTCCAGCGCGGTGCCTCCTTGCGCCAGGGTCCAGGCTCGAATCTCCTGCCCGACGACCGTGTAGAAGGTCACCACATCCAGGACCCGAAGACACTCACGGGGGAGCTTGCGCCAGGCGGGGTCCTGGACGCCCAGCTCTTCCAGGAAGGGCCCCCGCTCTTCTTCCGGGAGCTCGGCGATCTCCTTCTCGACCTGTCCCCGGATCGTGACCGCCTCCAGTTCGGGCAGCGGATCCTTATCCCCGATGTTGGCCACGACTCGCGTTGCTTTCGCGCTCAGGAAGGTGAAGCCTCTGATCATCTTCGTCTCGTCGTCGGTCAAGGAGATGTCGCGCACACTCCCCCCCCCCTCCAGGGACCCCCTCAGCTTCTCCAGGAGCACCATCTCCTTCTTCTCCTCGCCTCCGGGTCGGACTCGAATCGTCCTCCTCAATCGTTTGAGACGATTCTCGACCACCTCGAGATCGCTCAAGATCCACTCGTCGCGAAGCGACCGGATCGCGGACTCCGGGGGCGGCGGCGATTCATCGCCTACCGGGAAGAGGCCAACCACGATCAAGAGGCAGTCCGCTTCGCGCATCGCGGCGAGCCGCTCGGGGCCGATTCCACCCCTGCCCGGAAAGTCGACGAAGCGCAGGGAGACGGCCGTATGCCTCTTCGGACGATGAACCTCGACGAGCCGGGCCAGGCGATCATCCTCCACCTCCACCGTGCGGACTCGCACGCCTCCCGGGCCCGAAGCCCAGCTCTTTCCCCCGGGGGCCGCCTGAAGAGTGTCGAAGACCGTCGTCTTCCCCGAGCCCGGTTTCCCGACGAGGCCGATACTGAGCGGCATCTTCTCACTCCTCGGAGGGTCGTCCCAGCACACGGCTGAAGAGGATCCCCAGCTCGTACAGGATGATCAAGGGGCCTGCCAGCAAGATCTGCGTCGCGGGGTCGGGTGGGGTCAAGAGCGCCGCGATGACCACCGAACCGAGGAGCGAGTAGCGTCGATAGCGCGCGTAGTCCGCCGGTCCCAGGATGCCGATCCGGCTGAAGAACACCATCAGGAGCGGAAGCTCGAAGACCACCCCGAGCAGGAGGGTCAACGTGAGGCTGAGGGACAGATAGTTGTCCAGTGTGAAGGCGTTGATGACGTCCGGGCCGGCATAGGTGGCGAGATAGGATAGGCCCACCGGAACGAGAACCTTGTAGCCGAACAGGATGCCCAGGAAGAACAGGAGAATCGAAACGGGCAGGAACCGGATCACGTACCGTCGCTCGCTGGGATAAAGCCCTGCACCGATGAACATCCAGAGCTCGTAGAGGATGATCGGCGATGCGATGAAGATGGCCGCGATCAGGCTGACCTTGATGTACGCCACGAAGACAGCGGTCGGCTTGATCGACTGGATCTTGCGGGCGTCACCCCGCAGCTTGAGGACCGGCTCGCGGACTCGATCGATGGACCCCTTCAGATGCCGGATTGCATCCACGAGCAAGGGGGAAACCGATTCATCCGCCCCATCCATCAGGGCGGCGAGATCCTCCCACTTCTCATCAGCCGCCTTTATCTGCTCGTGGAGTACTTCCAGAGTCTCGAATCCATCCTCGCTCTCCGCGCGGGCCTTCTCGGCGTTGCGGGCCATGCGGTCATACGGCTCCCGCACGATCGCCATCAATCTGTCCTGGTAGATCAGGCAGAGGACGCACAGGATCGCGACGGCGAACAGGGATCGAATCAGGGACCGACGAAGGTCTTCGAGGTGGTCGCCGAAAGTGAGCCTTTTCTCGGCGGGATGGAGGATCTTCTGGAGTGGTTTCCTCACGGCTTCTTTCGTCCGCCGCGGGGAGCCCGGGACTGAACGGGAGCAAGCCCGCACCTCTCACGGCGTTCCCGGTGAGAATCTCTATGGGGCTAGGAATCTCAGAAGCTCGGGCTCACGCATCACCCGGATTCCGAGCTGGAGGGCTTTCTCGAATGCGGGCAGGTCCTCGGCGTGCTTGCCCGCCACGATATAGTCGGTCTCCACGGTCACTTGGCTATCGACCTTCCCCCCCGCATCCTCGATCTTGCGGATGATCTCCTGCTCGCTGTATTGAGGATTTACCATCTCGCCGAGCATGACGAAGATCTTTTGCTCCGTCTTGTCGAAGAGCGGCGAGATGACGAAGTCGCCCTTCACGATCGGGTCGCGACCGTCGACGGTCTGGATGATGGAAACGGTGGAGAGGTGATCCTCGACGTCGAGGATCTCGATCCGGCCCTTGTGCTTTCTGCGGCCCCCCTTCTGGACCTGGTAGACGTCGAACGGAAGGCCCCTCGTGATCCCGTGTGTGCGCCCGAGATCGATCCAAGCGAGCCTCATCTCGTTGTCGGCGAAGAGAACCTCTCCGTCGGGCGATGCGGTGGCCAGGGTCTGCTCCTGCTTTTTGACCAGCGTGGCGATCCGCTGCTCCTTCTCGCTGAGCAGGGTTTCCAGCTCCGCCACCTTGATCTCATAGGAACGCCGCAGCTCTTCTCGGCTCGCCGCGAGGTCTCCCTTGTCGTCCGTCAACCTCTGGATCTCGGAGCTATTCGAGCGATTGTCCTCCTGGTGGCTGTTCTGCTCCCGGGTGAGCTGCTCCGATAGGTCCTTCAACTGGCTGTCCTTCTCTGTCCGCAGTTCCTCCTTGGAGGTGCGCTCGGCATCCACTTCGTTCCGGGCCCCTGAACGGTCCGTCTTGAGGCGAGCGATCTCCTCCGCCTGCCAGAGGAGGTCCTCCTTCATCACATCGTAGACTTCCTGGAGGTTGGTGATTTCCCGGATCTCCCCCGGGTCGGTCCCTCTGAGCTCGGCGATCCGGCGGGCCTGCTCCGTCCAGTCCCGGAAATGGGTCCCCTTGATGATCTCCGGACTGACGCTACCTTCCCGGCTCCCGGTGATCAGCTCCTTCAGGATGCGCGCCTCCCTCTGAGCTTTCCGCGTCGCCTCTTTGGAATCTTTCGCCTCGCTGGTCTCGGCCCTTGCGATGTCGGTCTGCTCCTTCAGTTTGGAATCGACACTGAAGACCAGACCGATGAGACCCAGGTTGAGCATGATGGAGACGACCAGGGGGTAGATCAGATTGAAGCTCTTCTTGGCGGCCATGAGTATTCCTCCGACGACCCCGTTCGTTTCCGACCGCGTCGCCCAACCCGGACGACGATCTAGCCTCACTCGGGGAGAAACGGGGGAGGATTCTAGCCGGCGGTCCCCCGAAGTCAAGATGCCCCAATTTATCCTCGATTGCGGCTTGACACGGATCTGGGCCCATGATATCCTTCCGATTGGTACGAGGAGTGCCTCGGACTCCCACGGAAACCCGCAAAGTCAATCAGGGAAATCCCAAGCATTCTTCGGAAAAGAGCCATTACCCATCTCGGTTTCGTTACCTGATCCCCAAGGCTAGTTCCTCGAGCATCTGTCGCCCGTAGCTTTCCATTGGGCACACGATCCAAAGCTCCGCACGTGGGCACCACCCGAGTATTCCGATGTCCCCCAATCTCCTGGACTCGAACCGACCCAAGAGCCGTATCCGCCGGCTTTCGCCTTCCGACCTCCCGATCCTCCGCGAGGAGACACCCGAATTGACCCCCATGATTGTCGGCATGCTTGGAGGGATCGCGAGCGGTAAGAGCACCGTGGCGCACATCTTCGGTGACCTGCGTGGGGTCGTGATCGACGCCGACGAGATCGCCGGATCGGTCCTCCAGGAGGAGGCCGTGCGAAAGAGAGTCCGGGATGAGCTGGGAGCGGAGGTCCTCGGCCCCGACGGCCTGGTGGACCGGGGCGCCGTCTCTCGCATCGTCTTCGATGATCCGTCCAGGCTCGAGGCCCTCAACGGGATCATCCACCCCCCTGTGGGGAGGATCATCGACGCCCGGATCCAGGACCTGAAGGGATCAGATATCGCCGTGCTCGATATCCCTCTCCTGCTCGAGTCGCCCTATGCGGACCGGCCTCACCTTTTCGTGTTCGTCGAGGCGACCGAAGAGCGTCGGACAGATCGGGCGCAGAGGAATCGGGGTTGGTCGGCGGGTGAGGTCGCGCGCCGGGAGAAGCGACAGGCTCTGCTGGATGAGAAGCGGGAGAGAGCCGATCTGATCATCAAGAACAACGGGTCCATCGAGGAACTGCGGGACGAGGTCGCCGGCACCTGGCGGCGGATAGAAGATAAGTTCGTATTCCGGGTTCGCATTGACGAGGGGGACCTCGGAATCGAGAAGCTAAGACAGGAATGGGCACACAGATTCGATCGCTTCGAAGGCCCTACGGGCGACGGGGCGAGCGAGCATGGCATGAACGAACAGACGAACGAATCAAAGGAGGGCTAGAATGGCCAGCACGAAATCCCCCGGCTCCAGATCAACGGGCTCCAAGCCGGCGCCGAAAGCCGGATCGAAACCGAGCGCCCCGAAGGCGCCCCCGCCGAAGACCGCCGATAAAGGTGACGCCGAGATCAACGAGCGTTACGAAGAGGCGAAGCGGCGCGAGTTGCACATCACGGAGCTTCAGAAGATGACGATCAAGGAGCTCCACAAGACCGCCCAGCGCGAGGGAATCAAGGAATTCACCGGCCTGAAGAAGCAGGACCTGATCTTCAAGATCCTGAAGGAGAGGGTGAATCAGGACGGCCTGATGTACGGCGAGGGGGTCCTCGAGATCCTCCCGGATGGATTCGGGTTCCTCCGATCCCCGGACTACAACTATCTCCCCTCCCCCGACGACATCTACATCTCGCCCTCCCAGATCCGAAGGTTCGGGATCCGGACGGGGGCCACGGTTTCGGGACAGATCCGTCCCCCCAAGGACAACGAACGATACTTCGCGCTCCTCCGCGTGGAAGCGATCAACTTCGAGAACCCTGATGTGCTAGCGGACCGGGTCGTCTTCGAGGACCTCACTCCGCTTTATCCCGAGAAACGGCTCATCCTGGAGACGACACCGGAAGAGTACAACATGCGGATCGTCGATCTGGTCACGCCGATCGGGATGGGGCAGCGCGGGCTGATCGTGGCGTCGCCCCGGACCGGAAAGACGATGCTCCTCCAGAAGATCGCCAACGCGGTCGCCGTGAACCACCCGGATGTCAAGTTGATGGTGCTGTTGATCGACGAGCGTCCGGAAGAGGTCACGGACATGGAACGCAGCGTCAAGGGAGAGGTGATCTCCTCGACGTTTGACGAACCGGCCTCACGTCACATCCAGGTGGCGGAAATGGTCATCGAGAAGGCGCGGAGGATGGTCGAGTACGGCAAGGACGTCGTGGTTCTCCTCGACTCGATCACCCGCCTGGGCCGAGCTTACAACACCGAGGGTCCGCACAGCGGCAAGATCCTCTCCGGTGGTGTCGACGCCAATGCCCTGAAGGGCCCAAAGAAGTTTTTCGGGGCCGCTCGGAACATCGAGGAGGGCGGCAGCCTCACGATCCTCGCCACGGCCCTGGTCGAGACGGGGAGTCGGATGGACGAGGTGATCTTCGAGGAGTTCAAGGGAACTGGCAATATGGAACTGCACCTCGATCGCCGGCTGGCCGACAAGCGCACCTGGCCCGCCCTCGACATCACGAAGTCCGGCACGCGGAAGGAAGAGCTTCTCCTGGACCCGGAGGAGTTGAAGCGTGTCTGGATCCTTCGAAAGATCCTCACCAGCATGAACCCGATCGAGGCGATGGATCACCTGATCGACAAGGTGAAGAGGACCAAGACCAACGCCGAATTCCTGCTGCAGCTCAATATAAACCAACCGATGTAGGACCGCACCCCACCCTGATTCGGTGAGCCATCAAGCTACACGTGCAATCGCTCCCGACTTGGATTGGTTTCGGGGACTGCGTCGGCGGGGAGTTCGATACCCCCTCCTGACTCGGCCAGCCAGCAAGCTACACGAGCTATCGCTTCCCCCCTGGGTTGGTTTCGGGGACATACACCCAGACCGCCGTTCCCGCCTACGACTCGAGGACGGAAGCCACGGAGCCATTCGCATACCCTGAGGATGCCCTGGGCTGTGTCTCCCCGATCCGGTCAAGATGTGCTTTGCAATAGAGGCAGGACGTTCCGCGGCGAAAACGAGTGTCCCCTTAATTCAGGTGAATTAAGTGAGTGTCCCCGTAATTCGTAAGTGGTGTCGCCGTCACGTGTTGCGGAGCGCAATTAAGTGAGTGTCCCCTTAATTAGCCGCTCATGACTCGGAAGACTCTGGAGATGGTGCGGATGGCCTCCGCCCGGTGGTCCTTGATCTGGATCGTGACGCGAAGCGCCGAAGGCAGGAAGCCCGCGCGGTAGTTGCACGACAGAACGGGGGGCGGAGTGTCGTTGCCTTCCGGCTTGACGATCACACGCTCGACGAAATAAATCACCCCCGAGGGGCCGATCTCGGCGATCGTGAGCTCCTGGTCGACGATCCATGGGATCTGGCCGGGAGGCTTCTTGGGAACCTGCTCGTAGATGAAGATCCGATCCCCCGGGACGAGCTGAGGGAAGGGAAATTTGCTGGTTGTGGTGAAAGTCGCCCTGTATCCGTCCCTGGGATTGACGTTCAGTTTCCCCCGTCCGCTGGCCTCGAGATCCAGTCCGGCCCTCAGCCTGTCATCGAAGTGATAGTTGAATACGAACGTCTCCGCTCTCGGATCGGGGTCGCGGATTCCCCTCTCGTGCGCCTTGATGGGCGATAGCCACATGCCCGCGCCTTGCCGCTCATTCGATTTGCCCCGGTAAGGCACGTAGTAGAACTCTATCTTGAAATCGGTCACGAAATAGCAGACATCGTCCAGTCTCGCCGGATCGGGAAGGAAGACCTTACGTTCTCGATCGAACCACTGGAATCGCCTGCGTAAGATCGGCCTTTCCTGGTCCACCTCGTCGAGGTAGTAGTTGACGAACCCCTCGACGGGCCTCCCCTTCTCTGTGGCTATGGTCTTGAAGTAGATCTTATCCGCCGAGTGAATGATCTTATGCCCGCGGACCGTCTTCGTGTAATACCCCTCCCTAATTGTGGGAGAGTAGTCGTAACGCTCCTCGTGCGGCCCGCCGAGGGGATCGAACTTATCCTCGTAGGGATCCGCGTGGCTGTTCCGCATCCGTGTGTTCTGATCCTCCAGGTCCTGGAACGGCTCCATGTCGATCGTCTTGATCATGCCGGAGAAGTCCTGGGCTATCTGATCCATCGCGTACCGGGCGTTCGCGAAGACCTGGGCTTGTGCCTCGGTGTAGAGCGTCACATCACGCACCTTGGCAAAGATGAAGATGATCACGCCCGTCAGGATGATCATGAGGGCCATCGCCACCATCAACTCGACGATCGTGAATCCGCTCGAAGGGCGCGCGTCGGTTCGCTTCATCAGATTCACAGCTCCATCAGAGTCGAGATCGAGTGGATCGCTTCATTCCCTTTGGACTTCGGATCCGGCCGAAAATTCCGATAGATCCGGACTTCCACATCGAACAGGAAGTTCGAGTAGAGATCATCCTTCGTGATCTCACCGTCCTTGTTCGTGTCGACCTTGGCGCGCTTGATGATGATCGCGAACGAATATTGCGTGATCGGATCACGAGAGAGGATCTCCCGCTTCTCGTAATCGGAGACCTCCGGATCGCTCATTCTCTGCTTGATGAACTGGCCCACCTCGAACGTCTTGGTGATCTCGAATACGCTCTCGCCGTGCCGGTCCTCCACCCTGTCCTCGTCATCGTCCTTTGCGTCGGCGCTGCTCCCACGGCCATTGGCCGGGTTGCTTGTCTCCGGATAGATGAACACTTTCGTCTTCGAGTCGCTGAAGTACTGAGGGAGGAGAAGGACGAAGTCCTTCTCGTAGTCGGGGTTCTTGATCCTGTGCTGGGAAGGATCGTCCGTTATGCCGTCATGATCGAAGACAACGTAGGTCCCCCCCCGCTTGGGGTCCTCGAATCGGTTCTCCCTCATGGCCACCTTCAGGCCATCGATGACCGACTGGGCCAGGATGCCGGAATAGGTGTCCTCGACCGCCTTGCTCCCCATCTTGATCCCCGCCGGGAACACCGCGATGATCCCCGTAAGGCCGACGGACATCACGAAGATCGCCACGAGAATCTCCATCAGCGTGAAGCCACGCTCGTATCGGCTCGCCATCATTCCGCCGCCACCTCTCTCTCCGCCTCCAGAACCACGAAGACGGCACGCCCCGTGTTGGGCATGATGTCGACGTAGCATTGCTTGGATTCCCCCCGCCGTTTGAACACGATATCGGTCTTCACGTCACGGGGTATCCGGCGGGCGATCTGCCGGTTCGGGTCGAAGAGGCGGATCTCGTCCACGTAGGGCTGGGGAATGTCCTCGAACCCGCCACGGAAGCTGATCGAGCCATCTCTCAGGATCTCCACCACCCCCTCGAACTCTCGCCCTGTCTTTGAGTTGGTGATCTCATCGGGCCGGGGAAACTCGTCCGGAGGAGACAGACCGGGGGGGTCCCCGAAGTTGTATGTGTAGGTCAGCCCCCGGGGCAGACGGATCGGCTCGAAGTCCTCTCCGTAGCCGCTACTGTCGTAGTAGAGCCCGAGGGCCGTCGCCGTGAAGATGATCCGAACCCTCTCGCGCCGACTGATCGCCTCCCATCGAGCCTTCCGGATCGTCTGCTGGAATATCCGGCCGGCGTCGGCGAGGTCCTGCCCCCTCGCGAACTGCTGAAAGAGTGGGACCGAGATCATCATGAGAATCGACATG
The DNA here is from genome assembly GCA_027296055.1 of Planctomycetota bacterium. Classification (GTDB taxonomy): domain Bacteria; phylum Planctomycetota; class JAPUJT01; order JAPUJT01; family JAPUJT01; genus JAPUJT01. The sequence continues at coordinate 24,440 of JAPUJT010000006.1, forward strand.
ATGCCGATCACCACGAGCAGCTCGATCATGGTAAATCCTCGGGATGTCAGTTTCTGGCTCATGGCTACTTGTTGTCCAGGTTCCAGCCCAGGACATCGTCCGACGAGTCCCCTTCCTTCTCCTTGTAGTCCAGGCCCACCGACCAGATCTGGTATTTCCCCATCATAACCGTCGGACCGTCCTCCGGTCGGGGATCTGGGTGGGAAAGGTGCTGTAGCGGGTACGAGTACTCCGCGATCTTCCCCACCCGATCGTAGAGGATCGGGCCCCCAAAGCTGTCTCTCAGCTCCGGGATCCTCCCCTGGGTCTCTATCTCATTCAGCGGAAAAACCAGATCTTGCGCCAGCAGGTCGGTGAGCAACGGGTCCTGAGGTCTGAGGATCGCCTTCCCATCGGGCCCCTTGACCGACTTCGGCTGCGGGACGCAGAGATAGTAGACCAGGCACTGCGAGCCCTGGATGACCCTGTCGTACACCTTCACCTCGAAATCGTAACCGTCTGGAGGATACGCCTTGTACCGATCGTAGTACATCGAGACTGCCTGGGAGACCTGCCGGATCAGCCTTTGCGTCGCCTTCCGCTTGACGCTCTTGCGCACACCCATCGTCGCGGTGACCAGCGTGGCGATCAGGATCATGATGATCGACGTGACTACGAGAAGCTCGAGAAGAGTGAACGCTGGCGCCGGACCCGCCTGCGAGCTATTTGTTCCAGGGCGCCACATCATCCTTTTCCCCGTTATCGTTCACGCGGTTCGGACCATCCGACCAGATGTCGAACTTGTGAGGGCGATGCATATCGTCCGTCTTTTCCGGTTTCTCGTCGTTCTCGACGTAGTGGTAGGGCCGGTCCCATGGATCGAAGATGTACTTCTTGACCTCGGGGTCGTCCTTCTCCTCGCGGCTTGCCATCCGGAATCCGGTAGGTCCCCCCTCCACGGCGATCCGCTCGTCCTGGAACTCGTGATAAGGAGAGTTGATTCCGCCGCCGCCCCCATCCACCCGATGCTTCCCGAAGAGGGCCTCGTACATCTTGGCGGCCGAGTCGGTACCGGGGGGGTCGTCAAACCCGGGGTAGAAGCCCTGGTCGGCGTGGTAGACCTCGAGCACCGTTGTAAAGTTCTGGATATCGCTCTTGGCGGCGGTTTCGTTCGCTCGGGTCCTGGCGTTCAAGAAGACCCTCGACAGGACGGCGATCAGGAAGACGATAATCGTGATGACGACAAGCAGCTCGATCAGCGTGAACGCCGAGCGCTTTCTCGATGACCTCATAAGCACCCCTTTCGACGCTAATTCTTGCCCGGTGGCCAATTATAGCGCGGCCATGCTCCCATCAAAGTGGCTAGCCAATGAGCCTCGGTAGGATGTCCCCCGACCTCCCCGCCAGGGAGTGGTGGGCGATCGCCGAGAGCGGTGTCCGCTCGGGGTTTACCTCGATGACGGTGGCGCCGGATTGCAGTGCGAGCCGGCAAAGAGAGGCGGCGGGTTCCACGACGCCGGAGGTCCCGGCCACGAGGAACAGATCGCAGCGATTCGAGGCCTCTGTGGCGGTCGTCAGGACGTCCGGGTCCAGGGACTCCCCGAACCAGACGACGTCCGGCCGCAGGGGCCCCCGGCAGGTGGAGCAATGGGGAGGATGCTCCGGGAGAGGCACCCGCCTGTCCTCATCGATTCCCCCACAGACCTCGCAACGAGTCCTCCAGATGTTGCCGTGGAGCTCTACCAGGCAACGACTCCCGGCCAGGCGGTGGAGCCCGTCAATGTTCTGGGTGATCAGGGTGAACCCGGGAATGCTTCGCTCCCATTCCGCGAGGGCGCGATGCCCCGGGTTGGGATTGGCCGCGGCGATGATGGACCGCCGCCAGTCGTACCACTCCCAGACGAGCCTGGGGTCCTGGGCAAACGCCTCGGGCGTGGCGAGCTCCTCGGGTCGATGATCCTTCCAGAGACCCCCCGCACCCCGGAAGGTGGGGATACCGCTCTCGGCGGAGACCCGTGCGCCCGTGAGAACTGCGACGCTCTGCGCTCCTCGCGCCGCGTCCAGGATCTCTGCAGGGAGGACCGTCTCCGTCATCCAGGCGACGCCCTCCCTGCGTCCCGAGGAGGGGACGACTCGCCGCTCGAGGCAGGCGCGGAGGGGATTTTCTTCTGCTGGCCTTCGGCGAGCGCCTTCGCCTGCTCGAGGAGCTCGATCCTCTTCGCCAGGTGATCTACTCGCTCTCTGAGGAAGTCCTTCAAGATCACCTTGGCGCTCTTCTCGCTTTCACGGAACTTCTCGAGGGCCAGCTCCAGCTCCCCTGGCGGCTCGTCCGGAGGGTCTCCGACCCGCAGGGGGGGGTCCGATTCACTGAGATCCGCGCGCAGGTCAACGATTTTCTCCCGGGTTTGGTCCCGTGCTTCCTTGGCCTGGTCGACCGCGGGCACGAGGCGCTCTTCGATTAGGTTCGCCAGCCTCTTTCGGGCGTCTTTACTCGCAGGCGGCTCCTCCTCGAGGCTGGAACTTAGGCCTTTCAACCTCTGGTCGAGGAGCGAGTGCTCGTCCGGCAACGACAGGACCACTCTCTCGTACATCACCTCCGCCAGTACGATTTCCTTCTCGATCGAGGCCAGCTCCGTCTCGCGAAGCTCTCTCTGCTTCTTCGCGAGCTGCAGGTTGTAATCCGCCAGCGCGGGGAAGGGCGCCCCGTCATTCTCCTTCTCTCTCTCCTCGACCCTCTGTATCGCCACCTGGATCTGCCTCGCCTTCGCCGCCTTGTCGCCCAGCCCTCTTTCCAGCTCTCTCCACGGGACCGCGTGATCCTCGCTGGGAAACAGGGCAGCGATCCCCTCTAACCTCAGGAGAGGATCTTGTTCGAGGCCCAGGATGGCCTCCCTCCGCGTCTTCAGCGCCGCACTCAGATCCAGGTACCTCTCATCCAGCCGAGGCGCATTCGCTGCCTGCGTCAGACGCCCGAGCTTCTCCCGCTCCTCCTGGACGGACTCCTCCCGCCGGACCAGGGTGTTGCGGGCATCGATCACAGGGGCTAGATGCCCCTCGAGCTTTCCGATCCACTGGACCGTCTTGTCTTGCCATTCGGTGGTGCTGTCGATGTACCTCTGGAGGTGCCTCGCCGATTGGTCCCTGATTCCTCGAAGCAGCTCGGCATGCTCTCCCGCCTCATCCGCTATCTCCCCCTGGATCTTGGCCAATCTTGTCCTGGCGTCCTCGATGTCCTTCCTGCACGTCTCGAGATTCTTCCTGGCCCGGTCGAGGCGCGGGAGGTCGAGGGTCTTCAGGAACTGAGCCGTGTCCACGGTCTCCTGCTGCTCGATCTCTTTCACCTCATCCTTGACGTGGGACACACGGACGTTCGCCAGGCCTTCTACCTCCCCCCGGATGCGTTCCGCCTCTGCCACGATCGGCGGTGGTCCGCCGAACCCTATCGGAATCAGGATCGACTTGATCAGGTTGCCGCCCTGGTTCAACGCGATCCTCCGCATCGGCTCCGGAAGAACGAGAGTCACTCCCTCCCTGGCATACGATATCTGGTAATCTTCCTTGAGTTTCTCGATCACGATCTCGGGATTCGTCCTGCAGGTGGCGATCTGGGTCTGGAGGATCTCCCGGTCCTTCTCCAGGCAAACCAGGGGATCGTCCGGCTTCTTGAATTCTATGACCGGTCTCTGCGACTTGTAACCTGCGGGGAGACCCGATCCGACGTTCACCCACACGCCCACGCTGGTCTTGGGGATCACGGCGACGGTTCCGACGTGTAGCGTGATCGGCTTTGCGCCCGGGTTGGCCTTGGAGCGATTCTCGCATATGGGACAGTCCTTTCGATGAACGCCCTCGTCCAGGATGACCCATTGGGGCATGCTCGTGTCGCCGTGGTGACGCAAGCCGAGCTCGCGGTGGGGATCGTGATCGTTCTTTCTCGGGGGACTATCCACGCGCACGTACCCATCCAGGTAGGTGGACTCCGAGAGGATCCCGAAGAGGATCTGATAGAGGCGGAAGTTCTTCCCCCTGATCGTGAGCGCACGGTTCCTCATCTCCTGCGGATCCAGAACGACGGTACTGCCGTCCTTCAAATCCTTCAGCGCGGACGGGTAGTCGCTCTCATGGAAAGAGATCGCGGCCGTGACGTCGAGATCCTGCACCTGGAAGGCCCAGATCCCCAGGGCGAGGACGAGGGCGGAGACCTTCCAGTGGAAGTTGGAGTAGATCGCCTTCGACAACCGGAACCGCTCCCGGCGCTGAACCCTCTTCATCCGGGCAACGAAGAGAGCCATCAGTTCGGACTGCAACTGCTTCTCGTCCGGGAACTTCAGCATCTTCCCGCTGTCGGCCAGGGAGACGCTCCCTCTCTCCTCGGAAACGATCAGAACCGCAGCGTCCCTCTCCTCCGTGATCCCGAGGCCGGCCCGGTGCCGCGTGCCCACGCCTTCCCGCTTCAGCTCTATGGATTGCGATAGGGGGAGGATGCACTTGGCCGCGATCAAGCGGCCGCCCTTGATCACTACCGCGCCATCATGAAGAGGGCTGGACGTGGGAAAGATGCTTTCCAGAAGGGGCGCCGAGACCTGGCTGTCGAGAGGGACCCCGCTCCGTATGTAATCTTCCAGGGCGTCGTCCCTCTGGAGGACGATCAAGGCTCCGACCTTTTTCTCCGACAGGGCATAGCAGGCGCGGACGACCTCTTCGATGACCTTTCGCTCCTCCTCGCGCTGCTGCCGGAATCGGGCGCGCGCTCCCGTCCCGATCCTCGCCAGGGCCTCCCGGATCTCCGGAGCGAAGAGGATCGCCAGCACCACGGCGCCGATACCGAAGATATCCACGCGGGTGAAGAGGCCCACGAGCCCGGATAGATTGAACTCCCGGGCGAGGAAGTAGATGACGATCAGGATGCCGATCCCGTAAGCGAGTCGGATCGCCCGCGTCTCGGCAAAGAGGAGTATCCCCCGGTACAGGATGTACCCCAGGAGGAGGACGTCGATGAGATCCTTGAGGATGAAGCCGAGGTGCACGCTTCCTCCGGACCTACGCCCGCGCTAGAAGCGGGTCAGGGGAGGTACGAGTTGGTCAGAGTGTAGTTCGTGACCAGGGTGGTGGTAAAGGTTGCGAGGTCGAGGAGCTTCTTCTGGCTCTGCTCCCTCCTGACGGCGAGGCCCAGGACATCGGAGCGACTCACGATCTTGTCCAGCAGGTCCCGCACGACGGAGCGGTTCGCCTCGGTCCAGCCCCCGATCTTCTCCAGCAACGTCCTTCGGTTGACCCGGATGAGCTCCGACACGGGGAGCTTCCCGTTCTGCGCTCCGTTCAGCCGATGGCGGAAGAGGCGGCGGAGCTTGGGGTCGATATAGCCCTTGGCCCGCTTCCGGAAAGGCGCCGGGCTCGCCCCGAAGAACTCGCCCACGGTCTTCTTCAGCTGCTCCAACGGCAGGTGAAGGCGAGCCGGATCGCTCTTTTCCCTGGGCTTGCGCCGCCCGTACCGCTGCAAGGTGCGTCCGACATATTCCAGCTTCTCGAGAGCCCCCTTCTTGTTGCGGTATCGCACCTTCCAGCGCGAGCGTCGATCCACGAAGGTGGCCACCGTCTCCGCAAAGTCCTCGTCCGGGTGCTTCTGGGCGTAGTGATCCCCGTTGAGGTTCACGTAGTTCCGGCTCCACGGGTTCGACTTGAACCGATCCCCCGCGGGATAGGTGCGGAAGAAGTCGCCTCGCACACCGAAGATTCGCCGGAACTCAGGCTCCTGATAGAGACGATGCGTATAGCAGAAGGCGTGACCGAACTCGTGTCGGAGCATGTCCATGATTTCGGCCTCCGAATGGACCTCTCCCGTTACCTCCCGGCGGATGTCCTGGAGGAGCGGGTCCGCATCATAGAAGGCGAGGCCGACATTCGCTTGCCTGGTGACGCATCCGTAGAAGTCGCTGAGGTAGAAGTGGGGACGAAGGGAAATCTTCTCCCTTCGTATCTCTTTGCGGAGCCTGCTGATGCAATATTCCAGCCGGCTGCCGCGAATGGAGAGTCCGAGATCGCAAATCGGGGTCAGCAGGCGCTCATACTTCGCGGTATCATCCCCGAAGAGGATCCGGCGGGTCCTCCGCATCTCTATAGCTCCAAGTTGTTTAGAGTCCGACGGACCCGGCTCTCGCCCGGGCCCACGGCATGCATTCCCCGGAGACCTGGGGTGTGTGACACCGATCTCCGGCGGGACGATGCAAATATATCAAGGTTATCCACAAAAGTCTACGGCCTCTATATAACCGCTGTTATTGCAATGGGTTATAGTCTACGCTCGCCGACCTACCTTGCCACGACGGCCCCTGTGACAGTTCCCGCCCCCCCTTGTCGGAGGGCCAGGGCGCATTGAGACAGCGTCGCCCCGGTCGAGAGGACGTCGTCCACGATGAGGATTGTAGCCCCGGAGAGGCCACGTGATCGGGGGGCGAAGGCATCCCTGACATTTCGAGCTCGCGGCCCCACTCCGCCGAGACGACTCTGAGGTAATGTCGGGCGGGTCCTGCGAATTGCTCGACGTCTGCAGGAGACACCGAGATCTCGAGCGACGACATCGGCGAGGAGCTCGGCCTGGTTGTAGCCCCGCGCCATTCGCCGCCTCCAGTGGAGTGGGACCGGGACGACGATGGAGGGACGGACAGACGCGGCGCGGACGGTCGCCCCGATCAGGCGCCCCAGAGGGAACGCCAGGGATCGCTCGCCCCGGAACTTCAGGCGATGAATGAGGTCTCGAACGCTTCCCTCGTAGCTGGCCGCGGCGAGGACTCCTTCGAGGCGCCTGAGGGCGGGAGGACACCGCGAGCAGGCCGACCGGCCGTCCAGGTGAGGTCCCAGTCGCCGGGCGCAGCGAGGGCAGGCCGGCCCGCTTCGTCCGGGAAGAGTCTGGACGCAGGCAGCACAGAAATCTCCCTCACGCCTCGTCGCGATTCCGCACACCGCGCAGGACGGAGGGTAGATCAGGTCGACAAAAGATCGGCCTATTCGGGACGCCAGGGTCGTGATCGGGCGGGATTCCAGCTCCACGAATCCTTCCACGCGGAGCGCGGCCTTTTTCGGGGAGTCCAGATCGAGTATAGAGGTGAGCCCGAGCCTGTCAACGGAAGCCTATTGCGAGCTAGAGGAATGAGAGTTCCGAGCGCCCTGACCTTGCTCTTCTCGATTCTCATCGGGGGACCTCTCGCCGCGCAGGAGGGATTCCGCACCGAGACAGTCGATGACAGGCCATGGACCTACTCCGACGTCCACTTCCTCGACGTCCTCACCTATCTTCCCCCGGAGGATTGGGAGGACGCATGGACGGCCACACGCAACGGGGCGCGACTTTCCGTCGGAAGCGTTCGCACGAACGAATTCTATCTCGACCACCGGCTCAAGATGGAGGCCGACTACGGCAAGTGGCTGCACTTCCGATTCCAGGTCTTTCAGATGGAGGACTTCGACTCCCGCTTCACACGGATCCTGAGCGGGGGAGACATCGATCTCACGGATCGCGTGACCGTCGGCGCCTTCACCACGCTCCTTCCGAACAAGGAGCAGATGGACATCGGCTATTTCCTCGGTTACACAGTGGACCGGACGAACTACCTGTCCCTGTCCCTCCTCCAGGTCGATGCCCTCTTCAACGAGAAGAACGAATCGGGCGATCGCCTGACCGGGTCCCCGTACACGCTGAAACTGCAGGGGAGCCTCCGCCCCGTCGACAACTGGGTCTTCTCGTTTCGCGTCGGACGGGATTTTCCACTGCGGCTCGAGTTCGGGGACGACGGTTTCGATTTCCGTCACCAGAAGTACTTCTATCGGTCCAGGCTCTCCGGCAAGCTATCGGACCGGTGGACCATGGTGATGCGCCTGGAGGGGGAGAACGGCACGAGGGAACGGGATTACGATCTGGCGGGAAATCCCGATGAGATGGAGCAGGAGAGGGACCATTTCCGGTTTCGCTGGGAGTTCACTCACGAGCTGCGCAAGAGGCTCACCGCCACGATCGGATTCGACTACTTCTATCTCTATGAAGCCACCCTCTTCGTCAACGATCCCGCCGAGACCGAGCGGATCCTCTTCCGGGAGGCCACCGTGTTCGGAGGGCTGCGGATCCCGCTTCCCTTCACCGACCGGTCGTCGTTCCTTCCGTCACTCTACGTCAGCCGATTCGACGATGACGATCAGTTCCCGAACGACCGCGGAAGAACCGACGAACAGGTAGGAATCCGGACCAAGCTGGGCACCGCCATCGATTATGTCGTGAGCGACCGTGCCCGCTTGCTCCTGAACGCGACGTTTCGTCTCGACAGATTCAAGTTCGGGGGCGGAAATGTCCAGGCCATGTTCACCTTCTAGGGCCTCCGACCCCTTTGTTTGCGATCCTTCTTGAAGCGCCTCGCCCGGCGCGCTATCATGGCCTCCCCCTCCAGTGGAGGTGAGGCGGTGTAGCTCAGCTGGTTAGAGCAGCGGACTCATAAGCCGCAGGTCGTAGGTTCGAATCCTACCACCGCTACCCACAATAACGATGATCCATAGCGACACGACATGCGCCCACCCCCCCCTATCCAATGTCCGTAGGACTCGAGGGCTGGGATGGGGCGCTCTAGCCCTCATTGCGGCCGCCCTGCCCCTGGGGTGCCGCTCCCCCGATCTCTGGATCGAGGCGGCCGTGACCGAGGTCCAGTGGAATAGAGACGGCTTCCTGCTGGACGGGTCGCGACGAACCTTCCGGTACATCTTCAGGAGAAACCGAGCGGAGGGTCGCCTGACCGTCTGGAACGACTACGCAGAGAAAGCGAAGTACATCGACTACGGCATGGACGGGAAAGTCGATCGGATCGCCACCCGCGGCGGTGAATGTAAGCGGGGAGCCCCGGGCAAGGAGGATCTGTTTGCCCACGCGGACAAGATCTGGGCCCGATGCACGGAGGAGCTGGGCATCGACCGGTACGTGGAGAAGTGGCAGGCCGCCGGGCCTGACGGGTTTGCCACACTGAGCGGCGTTGGAAGCTATTGACGCGTCGCTCATCCCCCCCTCCCATCCACGGGTACTGATCGCTAAGATCGGTGTGTTCGCAGGAGGAATCGCCGTGAGCTCACTTCACCCACGAAGGCTGCCGATCTTGGTCCTCGCCCTCGCGCTGGGCATCGGCTGGGCCTCCCCTGCAGGGGGCGGGTCTCCATCTCTGCGCAAGCGACAGAAGGAACTGCAGTCAGCCGTTCGAAAGGGCGACGCGACCGCGGCTGCCGCCGCTATTCGCGAGATCGCTGCCATGAAGTCCTCGGACGCCATGGAGGCCCTGCTTCTGGCAGCCCTCGCCATACCGGACCAGGAGACATATGCCTCGCTTCGGAAGGCAATCGGCGGGGTGGAGGCCGGAAAGGGGCTCGATTTCCTCAACAAGGTGATCTCCCGGCCCCGCAAGGTCGCCCGGAAGTTCGAACGCTGGCAGCTACGGGTGCTCCTGGCCGAAGCCTTTGCCGCCCGGCAGGATGAGTCGACGTTCGCCTCTATCGTGGCAGCGCTTTCCGATGACAACTTCCCCGTACGGCGCGCCGCTATACGTGCCCTCGCGAAGAGGGGGGACCGGATGGCGATTCCGGCGCTGATCGACCTGCTCCAGGCGGAGGAGAACGACCCGGGCATCCTGTGGGAGGAGACACTGCAGGGCCTGCAGACCCTCACGGACACGGAGATCGTGGAGGCGGTGGATTGGAGGAACTGGTGGGGCGCCCATCAAGATGACGCCCCTCCACCCCCGGCCGGTCGAAAGCGTCGGTCGGACAAGCAGGAAAAGACTCAGAGCCCCACCTTCTTCGGCGTCAAGCTGATCAGCAAGCGAATCGTCTTTCTCATCGATGTCTCGGGGAGCATGCGGCTCGCCGACCCGGCGGTCGGGGGGGAGCAACCGAAGGGGGACGAGACGAAGGAACGCCCCGGTAGCCAGGTGTGGAGGAAGGCACGAGAGCGCCTCAGCCGAGCCAAGAACGAGCTGATCTCGACCCTGAGGAAGCTCCGGCCCAGCGTGCGGTTCAATATCGTTGCCTTTGCAGGCAGCCTCGAGACTTTCGCGCCGCGAGCACTGCCTCCGGCTAACCAGAGAAACTTGACGGAGGCGATTCGCTTCGTCCAGGCCCTCAAAACCCGGGGGGCGACGGCGACCGACGACGCCCTTCGGGAGGGATTCCAGTTCAAGGAGGCCAACACGATCGTCCTCCTCTCGGACGGAGTCCCGGCGAAGGCCAACGGGGATAACCCCACCTCCGACGAGATCATCGACATGGTGAGGAGGCGAAATCGATTCCGGAAGGCGAGGATCTACACCTTCGGTTTCGACGGGATGGGAATCCGGCCTCCGGGCATGCCCGACTCTCCCAGGATGGGGCCGGAGATCCTCGAGGAGTTTCGGAAGATGATGCAGAATCTCGCCGAGGAAAACGACGGGACTTACACCTCGATTCGCTGATCACCAGATGAAATTCTTACTGCCATCGATACTGCTGACTATCCTTGCCGCCTCGTGGATGCCCGACGCCGCTCCCGGGGCCGGGGGCCAGAAGAGAGAGGTTGGCGACTTGATAGCTCCGTCTTCCGATCTGATCCTCCTCAACGGAAAGGTCTACACGGGCGATCCCGGGAGACCGTGGGTCGAGGCGATCGCCATACGCAACGGCGTGATCCAGGCGGTCGGGGATTCGAAAACGGTGAGAAATCTTGCCTGGTCGTCCGAGGCGGTGAGCATCGATCTGGGCGGTCGGTTCGCCTGCCCGGGGTTTGTCGATGCCCACGGACACGTCGCCTCCCTCGGACGCACGATGAGATCGCTCGATCTCGTGGGAACCGGATCGTTCGGCGAAGTCGTGAAACGGGCCGGTGAACGTATCCCCACTCTTGCGAAGGGAGAGTGGGTCCTCGGGCGCGGGTGGGACCAGAACGACTGGAAGGAGAAGTCCTTTCCACACCATGAAGCGCTCTCCAAGGCCTCCCCCGATCATCCGGCCTGGCTCGTCAGGATCGACGGCCATGCCGGGATCGCAAACGCCAGAGCCCTCGAGATCGCGGGGATCGCGAAGGAGACCCCCGACCCCGAGGGAGGTCGCATCGTGCGCGATCCCGGGAGCGGGGCTGCGACTGGCGTTCTCATCGACGCCGCGATGTCTCTCGTCACGCGGCACATACCGTCCATGGACAAGGCACAGATCCGGAAGGACATCCTGGCGGCGCAGTCCGCCTGCATCGCGGTAGGCCTGACCGAGATTCACGATGCCGGAATCGGTTCGACCGAGATCGAGATCTACCGGGAGCTGGATCGGGCCGGCCTTCTCGATATCCGGATCTACGGTATGGCCTCGGGGAATCTCGCGACTCTCCGGCGCGTGTTCGCCGATGGGCCGATCCTGCCGGACCCGAACGGCCGGTTCACCCTGCGCTCGATCAAGGCGGTCGCGGATGGCGCCCTCGGGTCTCGGGGCGCGGCGCTCCTTGCCGACTACGCGGATGACCCCGGCAACCGGGGGCTGATGACCATCGGAAAAGAGGAGCTACTCGAGATCGTCCAGTGGGCGGTCCAGAAGGGCCTCCAGGTAGGCACCCACGCGATCGGGGATGCGGCTAACCGGATGACTCTCGATGTCTACGAGGAGGCGACGAGGGGTCGTCGCGGCGATTCGCCGCGCCTCCGGGTGGAGCACGCTCAGGTTCTCGCCCCCGAAGACATCTCCAGGTTCGACCGGCTCGGTGTGATCGCCTCGATGCAGCCGACGCATTGCACTTCCGACATGCCCTGGGCCGGCCAGCGTCTCGGCGCGGCGCGCCTCTCCGGCGCCTACGCCTGGCGCTCTCTGCTCCAGAGTGGCGCCAGGGTCGCGTCCGGTTCCGACTTCCCCGTCGAGTCCGAGAATCCCCTCTGGGGCTTCTACGCCGCCGTCTCGCGCAAGGATCATGATGGCAAACCGGAGGGAGGTTGGAACCTGTCGGAGAGGATGACCCGCGAGGAGGCGATCCGTACCTTCACGGTTGACGGGGCCTATGCGGCGTTCGAGGAGGGATCCAAGGGTACCCTGGCTCCGGGCATGTGGGCCGACATCGTCGTTCTCGACAAGAATATCCTGAAGGTCGAGCCCGCCGAGCTCCTCCGGACGCGTGTCTGGGCCACCATCGTGGGCGGGAAAGTCGTGTACAGGACTCGTTGATGGCGACGGATGAGAACAAGTCGATTCGCACAGACCTCCTCCTGCTCGGATGCGCAGGCGTGATCATCGTAGGAGGGTGCATCACCTCCGCCTTCCTCTTGCGTGGTCTCTTCGAGGGGACCGAGAGGGCACCGCCCGGGGATGAGATCGTCTCCGAGGCGCCGCCCGTCCGCGAGATACGCATCCCGATCGACGCCGGCTTCAGCGACACGACCGCTTCGGAGAGGGGGGGGAAGAATCTGCACGCCCGGGAGTGGATCAGCTTCGGGGTCTACGAGGGAACCCTGCACGATGTCTCCCTTCTCCGCTTTCGCATCGACCTGGCGAAGGACGCGAGGGTGCCCTTCGCCACGATCGAGTTTCACTGCTCGGAAGCGATAGCCGGCTGGGGCGGCGCTTACTCTCGAAACCGGATCAACCTGATCGATTCCTCCGATCAGGGCCCGTTCGCCGAGCGAACTTACCCCACCTACGAGTCTCTCGACCGCCTTCCCTCGAGCGGCACGGGTGTCCGGTGGACGACCGGCCCCTGGAGGCCCGGGGAGGTCTACCGGACGTCAAACATCGCCCCCCTCGTTCAAGCCTTCCTCCGTCGCGAGGACTACGCCCCGGGGCAGTACATCGGTCTCAAGATCACCGGCGAACCCCGCGGTTCCTCGGAGGGCTACTCCCGCCTTTACCCCGCGGTGGCCATGGAGGCCGGCAACCCCGCCGTCCTCATCCTCCGCCAATAACCTCCCAATTTCATGACGCGCACGAATTTCGCGTATTTGGTGAGCGTCATCAATTTATCTGAAGCTATTGGTATTTTTTGGCGAGTTCGGTCTGGCGGCTGCTGAGGGGAATCCGCCTGCCACGGATCAGGACGTGCTCCACTCGAGTGAGCGGCTGGAATGGATCGCCGGAGACGACGATGATGTCGGCGTCCTTCCCTGCCTTCAGGCTCCCCGTCCTGTCCGAGATGCCGAGTATCTCGGCGGCATCGATCGTCACCGCACGGAGGGCCGCCTCGTGAGGCAGTCCGTACGTGACGGCGAGCCCTGCCTGATAGGGAAGGTTCCGGACGTTGTGTGCGTCGCCGGTCTGGATCGAGATCTTCACGCCCGCGGCGTGAAGCTTCGCCGCGTTCTCGTAGATTGCACCCAGAGTTTCCATCGAGGACGGCTGGGTCGTCACAGGACCGACGATCACGGGGATACCCTTCTCGGCGAGGGTGTCGGCAATCTTGTACGCCTCCGTGGCCTTGGCCAGGATGAGCCTGAGACCGAACTCTTCGGCCAGTCGGATAGCCGTGAGGATGTCGTCCACCCTCTGGGCGCGCGCGATCACGGGCACATCTCCATCCAGGACGGGCAACAGGCTCTCATGCACGAGGTCCCGGGTCGGGGGCTTCGGCTTCTTCTTCTCCCGACGGGACTCCTTTCCCTCCTCCTCTCCCATAGCCTTCGACTCCTCGTAGGCGGCGAGTCGCTCCTCGTAGTCCTTCAGCTTTCGACGGTAGTCGAGTGCCTTGGTGAAGGCCTCTCGAACCACAGCGGCGATCCCCATGCGGGTCGAGGGAGACTGATTCTTCGGCCCGTATCGCCCCTTCGGCGGCTGCCCGAGGTTCATGTGGACGGCGGCGGGCGCGAGGATCACCAGCGCCTCGACCGTATCGCCGTCCAGTCGAATCACGGCACTCTGTCCGGAGAGGACGTTGCCCTCCCCCGGCACACTGAGGACGCTCGTCACCCCGTTCAGCCGGGCAACCGGGATCAGCTCGCTCGCCGGGTTGAGGCCATCGATGACCCGCATCTGAGGCGTGATCGGCATCGTCGCCTCGTCGTAATCTCGGGTCACCTCGACGGCGCCGATCTCGACGAGGCCGAGGCGAGTGTAGGAGTCGATCAGGCCCGGGAGAACGATCTTCCCCGTGGCGTCGATGACGTCCGCTCCATCCGGAATAGCGACGTCCCGTCCTACAGCCTCGATCTTGCCGTCGCGGACGACAACGATTCCACCGTCGATCGGCTCGCCCTCGAGCGTCCAGATCGTCCCACCGCGGATGACGATCACATCAGCCGACTCTCCTTCCCCCGCGGATGCCGAAGGCCCCGCACAGGCCAGCAAGAGCAACGCGGTCAAAGCAGAGCGCATCCTACTCCTGTAGCTCATACGCCAGCCTCCCGTCCAAGTAGGTCTTCTCCACTCGAGTGTAGATGTCATACGGATGCTTCGAGAGGACGGCTATGTCGGCGTCTTTCCCCACCTCGATGCTGCCCACCCGATCGTCGATTCCCAGCATCCAGGCAGGGTGCAGCGTGATCGATTTCAGGCCCTCTTCCTCCGAGAGGCCGTATTTCACCGCCTTCGCCGCTTCATGATAGAGCCTCTGGATCAGGTCCGAGCTGTCCGAATGGATGGCCACCCGGACCCCCTTGCTGGCCAGGATCGCCGCGTTGTGCGGCACCGCATCCCACGCCTCGACCTTGTAGCCCCACCAGTCGGCGAAGGTGGCCACGCCGCTCTTGTTGGCGGCGATCTGCTCCGCCACCTTGTATCCCTCCAGGCAGTGCTGAAACGAGGCTATGTGGAAGCCGAATTCCTTCGATATCTCGATCAGCTTCAGGATCCCATCCTGCCGGTAGCAGTGGATGTGGACGCGGATCTTACCATCCAGTACGTCCCGTAGGACCTCCAGCTTCAGGTCGCGTGCCGGGGGCGGGCCCTCATCCTCGCCCTCCGCTTTCCGCTCCTCGTAGTCCTTCCATTTGCGCCCGTAGTCCTGGGCCTCGACGAACGCTTTTCGCATCGTGTACGCGTTTCCCATCCGCGTGGACGGCATCTTCGACCGACCCCCGTAGACGCGCTTCGGGTTCTCCCCGAACGCCATCTTGATCCCTCGCGGCGCCCCCTCGAACTTCATCCCATCGAGGGTCTCCCCCAGACGAAGCTTCACGACGACGCCCTGCCCGCCGATCAGGTTGGCGCTTCCTGGAATGATCTGGATCGTGGTGACACCGCCGGCGAGGGCCCGCTCGAAGGCCGGGTCCTCCACGTTGACCGAATCCTCCGCGCGCACATGGGGCGTGATCGGATCGGTTGCCTCGTTTCCGTCGGCGTTCGCCCTCCCGCCCGGCCACGAGTAGACTCCCATGTGGGAGTGCGTGTCGACGATCCCCGGCATCACGAATTTTCCGGAGACGTCCACGACGGTGGCCCCCTCCGGGATGGCCACATCCTTTCCAACCGCCGTGATCTTTCCGCCGCTCATCACCACGGTCCCCCCCTCGATCGTCCCGTTCGAGACGGTCAGGACCGTCCCCCCGCGAAGGGCAATCGTGGGGGCCTCATCCCCCGTCTGGGCAGGCAGAGAAAGGCAGAGAAGCAAGAACGCTCCGGAAATCGACGCCATCGGCTCGGCTCCGTGAGAGAGAAAGGCGGTGACCGGTCGGGCCCGCCCCTGAGGTCTTACAGGTCCTCGGGAAGGTAGTCCGGTATCTCGACCGTGTCGATCGGTCTGAAGTTATTCAAGTTTATGGAAAGGAAGTGCTCGCGGTTCAGCTGCTCGACCTTTCGATACAGCTTGTGGTAGCAGAGGGAATCCTGAAGGAGCTTCTTGTAGTAATCCGCCTCGATCACCATCTGATCTTGACGGATTCTACGCCACCGGAAACGGAAGACTCTCGAGAATAGCCTCCGGAGCATCCCCACCCCTCCTTAAAGTGTGACCGTGGTGCAGGTGATCCCCTGGTGAAGGGATCGAGCCAGACTGGAAGCGGGGATTGTATAGCCTCTCGGGGCGCAAGTCAAGCCCGGGCGGGCCTCGCGGGTCGCCCACGGCCCGTCCCGGTGGCTTGCCCGTCCGACCGCCGGTATACTCCCAGTACCGGGGGCTCGCGGCTTGGATACCGCCGGGAAAGGCGGCAGGATCGGGACGCCCGGTCAGGCGCGCTGAAGATGCGCCGCGGAGGTGCTGAACGTGAACCCTGCCGTTCTCGCTGCTCTATCAATTGCTCTCGCTCTCATCCCCATCCAATCGTCGACCGATCCGAAGCCCGATACCCCCTATCCCATCGGGGAGACCCTCCTCTACGAGGCTCGACTCTGGAAAGGGGACGAGATCCTCGGGGGAAAGATCGGTGAGGTCAAGCTGACCTGCGAGGAGACGACACTCGCCTCGAAGTCTCGTATCCGGTTCTCTGCCACGGCGTCCGGGTCGGCCTTCGGTTACAAGGTGGTACACGAGATGGAGTCCATCCTGGACCCGGAAACGGGCCGCCCGATCGTTCATACTTCCGAGCAAAAGGGCACGGCGATCTCGTTGAAGCGGATCGACTTCTCCCCCACGGCAGCCGAGTACTGGAAGATGAAGCATTGCAAGGATTACGGCGGCCCATGCAAGGATGACCACGCCGCCTACGGGGATCCGACGAACGGCCACTGCGAAGATCGGCACTGCGGTCGCATGGAGCATCGCCACTGGTCCCTGCGCGACACGATCCCCGTCACCGGTCCCACTTACGATCCCCTCTCCGCCGTCCTCTTCGGGCGGCGCAGCGAGCTGAGCCTCCAGAAACGGTCTCTCCGGGTCGTGACGCTGGTCGATGATCGCCTCTGGGAGATCACCATCCGCGTCCAGGACGGAGGAGAGGTCGAGGTGCCGGCGGGGATATTTGACTGTCTGTTGCTGCATCTGGACCCGAAGATCTTGAATCCAAAGCCGTGGAAGAAGGACGAGAAGTTCGAAGGGCCCTTCGGGCTGCAGGGCGACATCCGGGTCTGGCTCGATAAGGAGAAGCTGAGACCCATCAAGGTGCGCGGCAGGGTCCCCCTCGGTCTGATCATGGACGCCGAGGTCAGGCTGACGGAAATCCGCCAGGCCAGCTCGGGAGGGGGCGACGTGAAGAAGGAAGCCCCCGAAGCCGATAAGACTCCTGGGAGGGGATCCAAACCTTGATCTCCACCTCGAGGGGGATAGACTTCCCCGTTCTTCGCCGATCGCGAGAGGAGTTGCCATGAGAAGTCTCGCTTCGTTCACCATCCTGCTGGCCGCCTCGTTTCTCATGGGGGCGAGACCGGCACCGGATTCGGAAAGCAACAAGAGCGAGCGTCCCCCCTTCTCCGTAGGGGAGAAGCTCGTCTACAACGCCCGCGTCTGGAAGGGCCTTTCCTTTCTCGGCCTCACCGTGGGCGAGGCGACCCTCCAGGTCAAGAACAGCGATCGCGCCGCGTGGCCAGGAGCCTATCGGATCATCGCAAGGGCCAAGGGCGGGGCCTTCGGTTACAAGGCCCGCGTCACCGTCCAGTCCTACGTGGATCGGGATACGCTCCTCCCCGTGCACGCCACCGTCACGCAGAGGGGCAGCGAGGTCCAGGACAAGAAGCTCGTCTTCGCCAATGACGAGGCCCTCTATGTGAAAAAGAAGCACTGCAAGCTGAGCAAGACCTGCGTCACGCAGGAGCACTTCGTCACGGAGAAGATCAGCCGGGGCTTCCTGCGAGGATATGACCGGGTCCGTCGTCACTGCCGCCTGAGGAGGTGCGAGGCCCGGAAGCACTACATCTGGCGGATCCGCGACCGCCACCAGGTGGATGGCCCCACCTACGATATGCTCTCGGTCATATACATCTGCCGAACGCTGGACCTCCCCATCAAAGGAAAGGGCCAGGAGCTCCGGATCGTCGACGGTCACGACCAGTGGGACGTGACGATACGGGCCATCGCCCGCGAGAAGATCGAGGTTCCGGCCGGCAAGTTTCGCTGCCTGCGGATCGAGATCTCCCCGAAGCCCGCCGAGAAGGGGACGAAGGTCCGCAAGGAGTTCCGGGGCCTCTTCGGGATCCACGGGGACATCCAGATCTGGATAGATGAGAAGTCTCGCATCCCGGTGAGGATCCGTGGAGTCGTCCCGTTCGGCATCGATCTGAACATGGAGGTCTCCCTGGCCAAGAAGACGCTCCCTCAGCTCGCCTCCCGAACCTCCGGATCCTGATCCCCGTCACCCCTCTTGGTAGAATAGGTCCTGCATCTGCACCGGAAAGGGAGCGCGGCTCACCGTTCCCTCCATTCCTTATCACGGGAATCGATGGGTCAGGATCGCATCGTCCTCCGCGGCGTGGAGGAGCACAACCTCAAGCGGGTCAATCTGTCGATCCCCCGGGACGCCCTGACGGTCTTCACCGGAATCAGCGGGTCGGGTAAGTCCAGCCTCGCCTTCGACACGCTGTTCCAGGAGGGGCAGAGGCGCTTCCTGGAGTCTCTCTCCGCCTACGCTCGGCAGTTCCTGGGGCAGATCGAGAAGCCGCGCCTCGAGCATGCCGAAGGGCTCTCCCCCACGATCTCGATCGACCAGAAGTCGGCCGGTCGGAACCCCCGGTCCACTGTCGGGACCATCACCGAGATCTATGACCACCTGCGCCTCCTCTTCGCCCGCCTGGGCACGCCCCACTGCGTCCAGTGCGGTAAGGAGATCGCATCTCAAACAGCGGATCAGATCACCCACCATGTCTTTACGGATGGCGTCGGCCGCGAGGTGATGATCCTCGCCCCTATCGTCCAGGATCGAAAGGGGGAATACCGCAAGGAGCTGGAGGCCCTTCGACACGACGGGTTCGTTCGCGCCAGGGTGGACGGAGAAATCGTGAGGCTCGCCGATCCGATCTCTCTGGCGAGATACGAGACCCATACGATCGAGGCGGTGATGGATCGCCTCCGACTGCGGAAGGCGGACCGCAGTCGACTGGCGGAGGGAATCGAGAAGGCCCTCCAGAAGGGTAAAGGGGTCGCCACGATCCTGATCGACGGCAAAGGGCAAACCTTCTCGACCCTGAGGGCCTGTCCCGATTGCTCGAGCAGCCTTCCGGAGATGGAGCCCCGCCTCTTCTCCTTCAACACACCCCAGGGCGGCTGCCCCCGGTGCAACGGGTTAGGCGAGACGCAGGAATTCGACCCCGGCCGGATCGTCCCTGACCCGGACCTTTCGATCGAGGATGGAGCGATCGCCCCACAGCGCAAGCACGGCCGCATCCTTTACAGCAAGGTCGGAATCCCGCAGCTCCGTCAGATGGGTGAGAGATATGGGTTCTCCCTCTCCACTCCATGGAAGGCCCTGCCGAAGGACGTGCGCAAGTTCCTCCTGTACGGGCCCAAGCACGAGCCGCGCACGCGTCGAGTGGCGGAGGGGCGGGCAGCGTATCCGGGCCGGGGCCGAAAGTTCCTCGGCGTGATCGGTCACCTGGAATACGGTTACTCGTTCACGCGACCGCGTCATCTCGAACGGTACATGACGATCCGCAGATGCCGCGCCTGCGGGGGATCTCGCCTGAGGAAGGAGAGTCTCGCCGTCCGCTTCCGCGGTCAGAGCATCGCCGACATCGCCTCTCGGTCCGTGGCGCACCTCCTCGAGTTCTTCGAGGATCTGCCTCTCTCGAGCCAGGAATCGAAGATCGCTGGCGAGATCCTCAAGGAGGTCCGACAAAGGCTCACATTTCTCGATCGGGTCGGCCTCGGATACCTCACCATCGATCGATCCGCGGCGACCCTCGCCGGAGGGGAGGCCCAGCGAATACGCCTCGCTCGACAGGTCGGCTCCCGTCTGCAAGGCGTCCTCTATGTCCTGGATGAGCCATCCATCGGTCTCCACTCGAGGGACAACAAGCGGCTCCTCCGAACGTTGCGTGACCTCAGAGACCTGGGAAACACCGTCGTGGTCGTCGAGCACGATCTGGAGACGATTCAGTCGGCGGATCACATCGTCGACATCGGGCCGGGGGCCGGCGTCGAGGGGGGCGAGATCGTCGCCGAGGGTCGGATCGAACAGATTCGACGCTCCCGGCGCAGTCGAACAGGAAAGTTCCTGCGGGGCGACGAGAAGATCCCCGTCCCCGCGCGCCGACGTCCCGCCGGAGATCGAAGACTTCGGATCGTCGGCGCCCGGCACCACAATCTGAAGCAGATCGACGTCGAGATCCCTCTCGGCCAGTTCGTCGCCATCACCGGCGTCTCGGGGTCCGGGAAGAGCACCCTGATGAACCTGATCCTCCGCCGGGCTCTCGCCCGCAAGCTCCACGGGGCCGAGGCGGAGCCTGGCGCTCACGATCGAATCGAAGGAGTGGAGCACCTCGACAAGGTGATCGAGATCGACCAGAGCCCGATCGGTCGCACCCCCAGGAGCAACCCTGCGACCTATACCAAGGTTTTCTCCGAGATCCGCAACCTGTTCGCCGCCCTCCCCGAATCCCGGGTGCGCGGATACCTGATGGGACGTTTCTCCTTCAATGTGAAGGGGGGCCGCTGCGAGGAATGTCTCGGGGCGGGCGTGATCGAGATCGAGATGCAGTTCCTCGCCAACGTACAGGTCCCGTGCGACGCTTGCGCCGGCAAGAGGTTCAACCGGGAGACGCTGGAAGTGGTCTACAAGGGAAAGAACATCTCCGAGGTCCTGGCCCTCTCGGTGGACGAGGCCCTCGAGTTCTTCGAGCCGATTCCCCGGATCGCTCGAACCTTTCGGACCCTGTCCGAGATCGGGCTGGGGTACATCTCCGTCGGGCAACCTTCGACGACCCTATCGGGCGGAGAGGCCCAGCGAGTCAAGCTCGCTTCCGAGCTGAGACGGCCTGCCACGGGCCAGACCATCTACCTCCTCGACGAGCCGACGACCGGGCTCCACTTCGCTGATATCAAGCGTCTCCTCGAAGCGCTATCCCGGCTCGTCGATGCGGGCAACACGGTCGTGATCATCGAGCACAACCTCGACGTGATCAAAGTGGCGGATCACATCATCGACCTGGGGCCCGAGGGCGGAGACGATGGCGGTTTCCTCGTCGCCCAGGGGAGCCCCGAAGAGGTGATGGCCAGGCGAGAA
>JAPUJT010000060.1 GCA_027296055.1 Planctomycetota bacterium
GACAGCAAAGCTACGGTGAGGATACTTCATTGATGGAGGGCCCGGAGTTGAGGGGCCCAACGTAGTTAGAGCACCTGCGCAGGGATGCCTGGCGGACCGCGTCCCCCTTACCGCCCCGTCACCTTCTCCTGCATCCCCTCATGCCCATGGTGATGCCCCGGCACGTGCCGCTCGGCGGTGATCGGCCCTAGCCTGCTAGTAAGATCCTCAAGGAGCCTCTTCAGATCCTCCACCGACCCCTTCGCAGAAGTGAGATCGATCTCCACTTCTCCAGTCTCGCTGATCTCAATTCGAATCTCGTTCTTCATATCAGCCTCCATAGCTCCGCAGGGTGATGACCTTCTTGGTGCCAACGGCCTCCGTCTGGGCGAAGTAACCCTGGGCTCGGGCCCACTTCATGACTCCTTCCTCGGCGTAGGTGCGGGTGAGCTCGTAGACGGTGCCCCGGGGCACGCCCTGGGCCTGGTAGGTCCCGTCTCGGGACTGGCGGAGCTGCAGGGTTCCGGTGGGAGTGCGGAAGGCGGCGGAGATGCCCTGGCCAAGTCGCTGCGGGTTCTTCTCGACGGTCCAGCCGAGCTTGCGGGCGGATTCGGTGGCGAGGGCGAGATCGCGGATCTGGGTGCGGACGGTGGTGTAGCAGGGCATGGTCTTTCCTCCCTTGTGTCAGTTCAACTGAGCCTTCCGGAGACCACCCTTTTGCCTCACAGGCCCCGCCGCCGGCCTTGCCCGCGCGCGGCCCCACTCCCGAATCGCCTCGACCTTCTCCCGCATGGTGACCGAGAGGGGCACGGTCTCCTGAATGGCCGAGACCAGGTCCTTCTCCGAGAGGTCCCGCCCGGCATGGAACGCCTCGTAGAGGCCGGAGATCACCGCCTCCTCCAGCTCCGAGCCGTTGAAGCCATCGGTGAGGTCGGCGAGGACGGTGAGCGGGAACTTCTTGGGGTCGCGGCCCCGCTTGGCGATGTGGATCTTCAAGATCTCGACTCGCTCTTCCTGATTGGGCAGGTCGAGCGTGAAGATCTCATCAAACCGGCCCTTGCGGAGCAGCTCGGGCGGCAGGCGACTCACGTCGTTCGCCGTGGCCAGGATCATCACCGGCGCGGTTTTCTCCTGCATCCAACTCAAAAACGTCCCCAGGACCCTGGCGGTCGTCCCGCCGTCGGAAACGCCTGACGACGCGCCGCCGGACAGACCTTTCTCGATCTCGTCACACCAGAGAATCACCGGAGCGCATGCCTCGGCCGTGGCAATCGCCCGACGAAGCTGCTCCTCCGACTGGCCGACGAGACTTCCCATCAGCCGACCGAAATCGCACTTCATCAAAGGTAGCTGCCAAGCCTTGGCCACAGCCTTCGCGCTGAGCGACTTCCCGCATCCGGGCAGGCCGACGAGGAGCAAACCTCGGGGCGCCGGGAGCCCGAATTCCCTCGCCTTGCGACTGAAGGACGCCTTCCGTCTCTCCAGCCACTTCTTCAAGTTCCCGAGCCCGCCCACGGACTCCAGGCCCACCTCGGACTGGAAGAACTCGAGCAAGCCGCCCTTGGCGATTCCGGTCGCCTTCTCTCGCGCAATCACCGCAGCGTCGAGCTTCCCGACCTCTGCCAGGGACAGGGCGAAGGCTGACTCGGCTTCATCGCACGTGAGGCCTTTCGCCGCTTCGATCACCTGGTCCCGCTCCTCGGGCTTGAGCTTCAGGGCCTTGGCCGAAACACCCGACTCCTTGGCGCTCTCGATCACACCGTCGAGCACGACACCGAGCGTCTCGCGGTCGGGGAGGGGGTAGGGGACGACGACGACGAGCTTCTCCCACTCGGGAGGCAGGACCTGCCGGGGAGAGAGGAAACAGATCACGTTGCCCCGCCTCTTCCCGGCGAGGATTGCCTCACGGACGCCCCTATTGAGAAGGGGGTCGGTCTCGATCGGAAAGAGGTGCAAGTCCCGGAGGACGATCAGGGTTTCGGACAGCCCACCGAGGGCCTGCAGAAGGGCATAGGGATCTCGGATGTCCTCTGTGGTGCCGCTGTCGGGATCGGCGAGCCCCTCGGTGCAGGACCAGATGCGGATCGAGAGCTTGGTCTGCTTGGCGACTTCTTGCAGGTCTCGGAGTCCCCGTGTCTCCTCATGAGTTACGAGGTAGAGGGCCGGGTAACCGGCGCGGATGTAGTTGCGGACCTGTTCGATGAATGTCTGAGACAAACGCATCTCCTTTCGCTCTCCCCGCCCACGCGGCGGGTCGGAAAATGGGTGTTGGAACACTGGTTGACCTGAGGGACGATGGACGGATAGGATCGAGTCTCCCCAAGGAATAGAATGCCCGCGGCCCTGGTCCTATCCTCCATGCCTGGTTCCGATCAGGGCTATGGGTCGCGGGCTCTCAATCCCTCCGATCCCCGATCTCCAGGATTCAGAGTCGGAACCGTCGGACACCCAGCTTTGCCGACGCCGACTTGGTCCGGGTCGAGCGAGCAGGGACACCCGAGAGGTTTTCAACGCCACTTTCACGAACTTTACGGACATGCTTGCAGCTACGGGAGCCATCCTTCGCCACACGCCGACACCAACCGGGGCAGGTACACGACAGGTTCCCGCTTTCGTCTCTACAGACCCTGTGCCACATATTTCCACGGGATGAACTCCGGAAGGTCGCGACGGTGTAGTACTCCTTTGCCACGGCCTACCGTCCCCCGCGAAGCTTGCCGCGCTCCGCCAGGCTCACATACCGGCCCGCCCCGATGATCACGTGGTCGAGCATGGGGATGCCGATCAATTCTCCCGCAGAACGAAGGCGGGCCGTCACCTCGATGTCTTCCTTGCTGGGAGTCGGATCCCCGCTGGGGTGGGAGTGAGCTACGATGATCGCGGCCGAGCATTCTCGGATCGCCGGCCGGAACACCTCCCGCGGGTGGACGAGGGATGCGGTCAACGTCCCGATGGAGACGACCTCGTCCCGGATCAAGCGGTTCTTGCTGTCGAGAAGTAGAACGTAGAAGACCTCCTTCTCCTGGTGGGCGAGTCGAGGTCCGAGGTACTCGAACACGTCGCTGGCGCCCCGGTAAGGTCCGAGTCTCTCGCGGACGAGCTCGACGGAACGCCTGCCCAGGACGAAGGAGGCCTGGATGCGAGTGGCAGTGACGGGCCCCACGCCCGGGACGGAGGTGAGCTCGCGTGCCAAGGCGCCGCGGAGGCCGGCCAGGCCACCAAACTTCTCGATCAGCGTCTCGGCGATACCCCTGGCTTCCCTCGCCTGCGGAGTACATCGAATGAGGAGGGCGAGGGCCTCGGTGTCGGAGAGGCCCTCCATCCCTTCTGGCGAATTCCTGTTCAGTGGAGGTGGTGTGATGGACTCCTCCTTCCCCGCTGTGTACGCAGCGGGGACCGTTTGATTCCTTCGGATTCACAGCGGAACGAAGTCGGTGGGGCTCAGATCCGGAATCTCCTGCGGCCAAGCTTCAGCGACTCCGCCATGGTCTCGACGTCGGCATCGGCAAGCGTCTTGATCTCCGACGCGATCCCGGAGAACGCCGTCGCCACCTGCGCCCTGACTCCGTCCACAGTTCGGACTTCCTGGGCGGTCACCCCGACGAGAGAGCCCTGTAGCTCCCGGAGGGCCTCGTCGAGCTTGGCGTCCCCGAGGAAGTTCAAGCCTTGTACTCGGTCGCAGATTCTTCGGATGTTGTTCAGTGAGCGCTCGTTGACGGACTCGCCCCTCTTCACCTTCTCGAGGACGAAGGAGATCGGGCCCATGAGCTGCGCCCGGAGGTCTCTGGCCATGGAGGCGATCACCTCCCGGACCTCGGCCTCCTCCTGGGCGGCCACCTTCTGACGCACACCGTCCCGGACTCGGGCTCGCTCGGTGGCCTCGATGGCGCTCTCCGGTACCAGCGTCCCGTTCTTGGGTGCGGTGATGGCGAAGAAGCGCCAGCTAAAGCGAAACTTGCGGCCCAGCTCCCTGGGGTCGGGATAGGCGGACTCGATGCGGGCCAGGAACGCCCTCTCGAAGTCCTCCCGACTCGCGCCGTTGGAGCCGTTCCGCGCTATGGACTGCCACACCTCATCGGCTGCCTCGATCAGGGTGGGACGGACACTGCTCCGGATCTCGGGGTACTCGAAGGCGAACTGCCGGGTGAGGTCCTCAAACTCGGACCGGAGTGCCTGGAGGCCCGCGTCGATCTCCTGGACCCTCTCGGCCGGAACGAATCGCGCGCCCGAGAGGGGGAAGGGGAGGGAGGCGTCCTCGAGGGCCTTGCGTGCGGTGTGCTCGATCCTCTGGAACCCGATCGTCTTCTCCTTCGGGATGAGACGCTTGCGGCCCAGGCTGAATACCTTCTCACCCGCGGGTCCGAGCGATAGGCAGAGGTCCTCTGGCAGGAGCTTCCTCTGCGCCTTCCAGTAGCCGATGTCCAGGTCCACGAGGGATCCGTAGAGAAAGAGGTCGTCGTACTTCATGGGTTTCTCCCATTCGTTGTTACTTCTCGGAGTGTGAGCGAAGAGCGTCGGGGTTGTCGTGCCAGCGTGCGCACGCCTGAGTAAACGGACACCCGCCACACCAGATGGAGCCATCGTTCGGCCAGAACACCCCGGCCTCGACACCTCGTCCCGCGGCTCTCACCAATTCGAAGAGACGGGCGTCGCCCTCGGAGTCCTGGCTGACCTCGAGCCTCTGGAAGACGGGTTTCTTGTTCCGGACGAGGACGTCGAGCCGAAGGTTCGCCCGGTCCAAGCCGTACAACTGACGAATCGCATAACTATAGACACGAATTTGGAGGTCGGCTTCGAGCTTGTCGCCGGAGAACCGTCGGGCCGTCGTCTTGAAGTCGACGACGACGGGCTCGCCTGTGTCGGGGTCCTTCACCACGAGGTCAAACCAACCCTTCAGGCCCCTCTCGAAGATCTCCCCGGTCCCGGGGTGGACCAGGGGGACGGTGAACTCCGACTCCGTGCTGATGATCTCCTCGTAACGGGCCTCCTTCGCCCACACATCGAGTACGGCCATTCCCTCGGTCAAGAGACCTTCAGGCGTCTCCCCCTTTTTGAACTCGATCATGGGATCCTCGAGGCGAATTGTTAGGTCATCCATGAAGACCTTCTTGGCCACACCCACCGGCGCGGGCGCATCCGGCTTCCAGGCCCTGTAAGCCGCCTCCAGTCCGGCATGAATTGCCAGCCCGAAGTACATGCGTGAGAAGGACCGCTCGGGTTCCAGGTTCGCTACGTATCGAAAGAAGTACTTCAAGGTACAGACGGAGACGTACGTAGACAGCGCGGAGTAGCTCCAAGCTTTCGGTGCTGTCACCGTCTGGCGCCTCGGCCTGCGCTATCCGCCGGCTGCATGGCACGGAACTCCTCGATCAGCATGGAGGCGTCCTGCTTGGACATCTCGTAGAGACCGACGTCTCCGACTCTCGTCTTCACGTACTTCTGCAGCTCAGGGAGACCCCAGCCCTTCGCCCTACGGGCGAGGAACATGAGGTAGTTCACCTGCTTCTGCGATGCCCGGTCCTGGCTGTTCGATGGGGCCTCAGTCCTGGCCTC
>JAPUJT010000061.1 GCA_027296055.1 Planctomycetota bacterium
GAAGAAACTCCGTCAGATACGGACGCCTAGGCTGTCTTTATCACGATGGGTCGATACGGAGAGGGAATTACCCGCCGGCGGTGCACACGAGGTTTCGCCCGAGGCGTTTGGCATCGTAGAGGGCCTCGTCCGCCGCGCGGAACAGCTCTATCTGATCCGGGGTCCCGGGGGTGAGGCTCGAGACGCCGATGCTGATCGATATGAAGAGATGTTCATCTCCGCCGGATAGCCGTGTGAAGGGATGCGACTCGATGAGGCGCCGGAGATTCTCCGCCTTCGCCTGAGCCCGGCTCTTGTTCGTTTCGGGGAGGAGCAGAACGAATTCGTCTCCACCGTACCGACAGATCGTGTCGACGTCACGCGAGCTCTTCCTGAAGATCTCGGCCACTTCCTTCAATACCACATCGCCCTGCAGATGGCCGTGCGAGTCGTTGATGATCTTGAAATTGTCCAGGTCGATGATGACCACCGACAGGTCGCGTCGATATCGCATCGCTCGCTGGAACTCGTCAGTCAGGTTCTGATCGAAGTAGCGGCGATTGTAAGTCGAGGTCAGACCATCCAGGATCGACTGCTGCTTCACCTTGTCGTAGAGCCGCAAGTTTTCGATCATGAGCCCGATGATGTGGGCGACCGTCCGGATGATGTCCCTCTGGCCCTGCTTCACCGACTCGCTCTCGTCGAAAAGAATTCGCTCGTTCTCGTCGAAGAGAATCTCCATCAACCCGATCGCTTCCTCACGGCTCTTCAGCGGCAGGATCGTCGTACCTCCCTGGGTGATTTCCATCCCTTCATTGATGGCCTTGGCGTGCCGCGTGTTCTTCTGGAGGTTGTAGCGACGTCCGGCCTTCTTCGTCGTCGAGTAGGCCAATGTCAACTCGTTCCCCTCCCGGATGAAGAAGGAGACTCCCGCGTACGCCAGCCCGTCCTTCTCGCAGAGGGTTCGCGCCGCCTCCCGGAAGAGCTCATCGGCGGTCGTGGAGTTCAGAAGCCCTGTGACCAGATTTGGAACGTTTCGAATCCGCTCGGTGAGCTGGTAGATTCGTACGGACGACTTGGCCGCCTCGATCGTATTCCGACGATGGAGGCTCACCTCGTCCTTCAGCTTCGTCTCGAGATTCTTTCGATCCGAGACATCCCGGATCGAACCGAGTCGATAGGTCTTGCGATTGAAGGGCGTGTTCAACGCAGCGAACTCGACGTCGATCATCTCGCCCGTCTTGGTGACGAGCCTTCCCTCGATCCGCTCACTCGACCCCTGGCCAGACCCGTCGGCTTCCCAGGGGAGCCGATCTCGCTCCTCGGGAGGAATCAAGCTCTTCGCGTCGAAGTCGGGAGCGCTCAATTCGGTGCGGGTGTATCCGGAGATCCGCTCGAACGCCGAGTTGGCCAGGATGATTCGATCTGCCTCCGGATCCAGAACGTAGAGGGCGTCCGTGCTGAACTCGCAGAGGCACTTGTAGATTTCAAGATCCTGAATTTCGTTCATCGAGCTAGAATTTCATCCTCCGGATCCGCTCCGCGGCCAGCTCCGTGGCCTCCACGGAAGGAACGAGGGCGAATCGGACGCGCCCCTTGCCAGGGTTCTCGCCCGATGCCGTGGGCTCGGCGATCCAGGTCCCGGGTGTCGTCACGATGGCCACCTCGGGGTCGAGAAACGCTTTCGCAAACTCCACGTCCTCCATTCCCGACGGAGCCTTCTGCCAGACGTACAGGGTCGCCTCTGGCCGGCACTCGGGGAGACCCGCTCCAACCAGAGCGTCCACCAAGATGTCTCGCTTTCGGCGATACTGATCGCGCATCTCGACGACATGGCTCTCGTCGGACAGCGCCGCGACGGCCGCATCCTGTACGAACGTGGGTGTTCCGGAATCGAGGTTGGTCTTGACCTTCCTGAACACTTCCACGACCTTCTTGTCTCCAGCCAGGAACCCGACCCGGTAGCCGGTCATGGCGCTTCGCTTGGAGAGCGAAAAGAAAGCTACCACCCCGTCCCGGCTCACTTCCAAAACACCTCGAGGCTTCTCTCCCGAGAAGTAGATGTCGGTGTAAGCCTCGTCGGACGCAACAATTATACCATATCGTCCGCAGTAGGCCAGGACCTCGGCCAGGAAAGCCTCCGGGGCGAGGGCGCCGGTGGGACTGTTGGGGTAGCTAATCCAGAAGATCCGGGTCCGATCTCTCACCGACGGGGGGATCTCGGAGAGATCGGGGAGGAACCCGTTGCTCTCGCGCAGGGGCAGGAAAAATGGCTCCCCCTCCGCGAAACGAGCGCCTCTGGAATAGGGAGGGTATCCCGGCGTCGGGCAGATGACAACGTCCCCCGGATCGACGAATCCCTCCGCGAAGTGAAAGACCGCCTCCTTCGATCCGACGGTGGAGGTGATCTCCGTCTGGGGGTCCAGTTCAACGCCGAACCTCCTCGAGATCCATTCCGCGGCCGCGTCGCGAAACCCAGGATCCCCGACGTACGACGGGTACCCGTAGGAAGCCCGCGCGTCGAGGGCCTCGCTACAGGCCTTCCGGACAAACTCGGGCGTCGGCTGGGTGGGGTCACCCACTCCAAAGTCGATCGGGTCGATCCCTGCCTGGCGCAACTTTTCGACCCGCTGATCCACTTCGGCAAAGGCATAGCCGCTCAGCTCACGGACTCTTCGTGATACGCGGATTTCCATTGTTCTTCTCAAGCCGTGGGAGGCGTGCGGTCGGCCGGAGCGCCGGGTCGATCAGAGGGCTCGGAACAGGTGACCCATCTTGTCCCGCTTCGTCCTGAGGTAATTCTCGTTCTCGCCGTTCGGAACCACCTCGATCGGAACGCGCTCCTCCACGGAGATTCCATAGCCGTGGAGCGCAACGAGCTTCTTGGGATTGTTCGTCAGGAGCCGAATCCTGGAAATCCCCAGATCCAGGAGGATCTGGGTTCCCACCCCGTAGTCTCGTTTGTCCGCGGGCAGGCCCAGTTCCGTGTTGGCCTCCACCGTATCCAACCCCTGCTCCTGGAGGGCGTAGGCACGGATCTTGTTGACGAGACCGATCCCCCTCCCTTCCTGTCGCATGTAGAGGACGACCCCCTTACCTTCCCGCTCGATGATCTCCATCGATTGATGGAGCTGTTTCTCGCAGTCGCAGCGGATGGAGCCGAACGCGTCACCGGTGAGGCACTCCGAATGAACGCGGACGAGGACCGGTTCCGTCTGGAGGACGGCGGCTCCCGTGGGTCCGATCTTTCCTACTCCGCCCTTGCACAGGGCGAGGTGAGAATGCCGATCGTACTTGGATCGATACACGACGAGCTCAAATTCGCCGTATCGGGTGGGAAGGCGAGCGGAGGTGATCCGTTCCACGATCTTCTCATGGTGGCGCCGGAATCGAATGATGTCGGCCACGCTGCAAATCTTCAGCTGGTGCTGCTCGGCGAAGGAGACCAGGTCCGGCAGGCGGGCCATCGTTCCATCGTCCTTCATCACCTCGCAGATGACGGCCGCCGGCTTCATGCCCGCGAGGCGCGCCAGATCCACGGAGCCCTCCGTCTGCCCGGCCCGTACCAGAACGCCTCCGGTCCGGGCCCGAAGCGGGAAGACGTGACCGGGTCGAGCGAGGTCCTGCGCTCTGGCGTCCTTGCGGATAGCGGCGAGGATCGTTCGCGATCTGTCCGCCGCAGACACGCCCGTCGTGATGCCCGTACGGGCGTCTATGCTCACCGTGAACGCCGTCCCCAGGGCTGAAGTGTTGAAGTCGGTCTGGGGATTCAGCTCGAGCTGATCGACATGCTCGGGGGTCAAGGCGAGGCAGACCAGACCGCGGCCGAATCGCAGCATGAAGTTGATGGCCTCGGGGGTAACCTTCTCGGCCGCGATGGTGAGGTCCCCCTCGTTCTCGCGGCTCTCATCATCGACCAGAATGATCATCCGTCCCTGACGGATGTCGTCGATGACTTCTGAAACCGTGCTCAAGCTCATCCGGTCGTTCCCTGCCTTTCCCGTCGATCATCAAGTGCGACTGCCGCGCAAGCAAGCTACGTTCGGGAGCGCCTGAGTCTATCGAGGAGGGTTAGCCAAGTCAACGCCTCCGAACCACCTGCGAAAGCGCCGGACGCGACGCGGGATGTCACTTCCCGATCCTCTCACCCTTCTCCTGGCTCTCCTCTTCGAACAGTCGGATCGCCTTGCGGATCCGCTCCCGGTCTTTCGGCTTGCTGGCCCTCTGCAGCGCGTTCTTGAAGTGAATGCGGGCCTGATCCCAGCGTTCGTAAAAGGCATGGATCGATGCCAGCGAGACGTAGGCGTTGCGCTTGTTCTCTCCGGTGATCGTCGAATCGATGATCACTTCGAGGTGGCTTGCCGCCTCCTTGAGAAGGGGGCCCGCCGCGTCTCGTTCATCGGACGATGCTCCGCGCAGCTTGGCGGCCTGCTCTTCGTCCTGCCGCGCGGCCGCTTCCTCGGCAAGACGCTTGTGCTCCTGGTGACTCATGAAGTGGCGCTTGCCCTCCCTGAAGGCGAGCCGACCCAGGTCCATTCGCGCCTCGACCCAGTCGGGCCTCCGCTGCACCACTTCCCTGAACTGCTCGAGGGCCTCCAGGGTCTCGTCCTTCTTGGCGAGTCTCCTCGCTTCCTTGAGGATGAGAGCCACGGCGATGGTCTCGCGACGCTCGGGCGTCTTGCTCGGCTCGAGGGCCGGGGCCGCGTCAGGGGACTCGTTCTGATGCTGCGGGCACCCGATTCCGAACAGGATGCCGAAGAGGAGCCATCCTGAGGCCTTTGCCTTCATGTCCAGATCCTCTGCACGGAAAGGGGCCTGCGGATTCCCTTGCCCCTTCAACGGGTCGACGTAGAATAGGGGCGAATCACCACCCCGCATGCCCCCCGGTCAGCGTCCCTGCGCGGCGGGCGGGGCCATTTTGGAGCATTCCGATGTCGATTGCCATACTCGGTACTCTCACCCTCATCCTGGGCTTGCCCGCCAACCTTGACGAAGGCATCGAGTGCACCAAGTGCCAGCGGGTCATGCAAGACGATTGGAATTTCTGTCCCTACGATGCCGAGGCGTTGAAGCTGACCTGCCCCAAGTGCGAGAAGGTCTGGGACAGCACG
>JAPUJT010000062.1 GCA_027296055.1 Planctomycetota bacterium
TAGCTCGCCAGGATGAAGCCCGTCGCGGCCACGAGTCCGCCGACCCAGGTGAGGCTTCCGGGGTGCAGCCGCGAGTGGGCGAAGGTGATCGCCACGACCATTCCGACGTCCGCGTACCGGTCGAGCACGGTGTCGAGCCAACCGCCTCGTGCGGTGGCGAGGCGCTTGAGGCGGGCGATCTCACCATCGCACCCGTCCAGGACCGAGGCTGCCTGGACAAGCAAGCCGCCCATCAAACCCGTGGCGTACTGGCCTGTGGAGAGGAGCCCCGCCCCGGCGAGGCAACCGAGGAAGGAGAGCACCGTGAGGAAGTCCGGGGTGAGGGCCGTCCGTGACAGCAGCGCGGAGAGTGGGACCGAGGCCCGACGGTTGATGAGGGTGGAGATATACCCATCATCCCTCCCCTTCCCCAGGGCCGAGATGAGCCGGCGCCGGGCCTCTTTCATCGCGGCGGGCGTATCCAGGTCGAGCCAAGATTCACCGGTCACGTCCACCGCACGCGCCGCCCCCTCCTTGGCCAGTTCGGCGACCCCGTCGGAGAGGGTATGGCGGCCACCCTCTCGGGCCCGGGCGAGTCCATCGAAGAGGGCGCGGGTGCAGAGGAAGACGCCGGTGTCCGCTCCGTCCCAGTGGTCGAGATCCTTACGGATCTCGGTGATCCGGCCGTCGGAGAGGCTCACCTTCGTCACGTCGGCCACGTCGAACACGCCATCCCGGTCGCGGTCTACGGCCAGACAAATCTCCCCCTCCCCGGGCGGCTCACCGAGGAGCCTCCGATAGATCGAGGCATCCACCAGGTGATCGACCATGATGAGGAAGAACGGCAACTCCCCCATGCTGCTCGCCACTGCCAGAGCGCTCTCCCCGTTCCCCAGCCCCCACTTGCTTGCCACTTCGAACTCGACCTCCAGGCGGCGGCGCCGGGCGATTCCCTCGAAGTGAGCCCTGACCTCGTGGGCTTGGTGGCCGAGAACGACGACGAAGCGCCTGACGCCTGCCTCCGCACTGGTAACGAGCGCCCGCTCGGCCAGGGAGAGCCCGAGGAGAGGCGCCAGCGGTTTCGGCTGCCGACCGCTAGGGTCGAGACGACTCCCCTCGCCGGCGGCGAGGACCACCGCGGTCCGTACGGGCTGCACAGACGTTTCAGAATGACCCATCGCCCAGGGCCTCCACGATCTCGCGCGCGAGGGCGGGGGTCGCCGCGGCGATGAGACGACTTCGGTGGGTGATGCCTTCCGCCTTGCCGAGCGGCTTTCCTGCAGGGTCGACCAGGCAACCGCCGGCCTCCTCCAGGATCAGGGCGGCGGCGTAAAAACTTTCGGGCGTGAGCCTCCCGCGGACGTCAATGTGGGCATCCAGCGCCCCCGAGGCGACGAGGGCGATGGCCCGGGAGGCGCAGCCGAACGATCGGACGGCGCGGGCGCGACCGAGGAGGCTCCCCAGGGCAGGCGGCGGAGAGAAATGGTTCAGCTCGCAGGAGAGAAAGGCCTTCTCGACCTGCCGCACGTCGGAGGATCGGAGCCGCTCCTCGCCGCGCCAGGCCCCGCTACCGCGGCCAGCGAGCAAGGGCACATCCTCTTCGAGGCCCCCGACGATCGCCCACAGAACGGCCCCCGGGGCGAGCGGCCCACCGGCGGGAAGGATGGCAACGCTCACCGAGGAAAGTGGCAAGCCCCGGGCGTGGTTGTCCGACCCATCCACGGGGTCGAGAAGAAAGAGGTGCCGAGGCTCGCCGCTGCCGAAGTGGCTCTCCCCCGACTCCTCGGAGAGGATGATCCCGTCGCCAAACTCTCTCGCGAGGAAGTCCCGAGCCAACTCCTCGGCAACGAGGTCGAATCGGCGTGGGATGTCTCCCTTGGGATTCGGCCCACCGGCCGGCCGATCGTCGGCCGGGGCGCGAGCGACCGCCTCCCGCACAGCGGCGTGAAGACGCAAAAGGGTGCTCGCCATCGGGTCCGAGAGGATAGGGGGGGGCCCTCCCTCAGGCGGTTGGCTCAAGTCCCGGAGACGAAGCGGGCGCACAGATCTCGAGCCTCCGAATCTCTCATCTGCTTCGGGGGATGCTTCATGCAGAGAGCCGATGCCTCCAGGAGCGGTCCCCCGATCTCCCGGTCCAGCGCCACCTTGGCGTACCGGACGGCGTCGATCACCACCCCTCCGCTGTTCGGAGAGTCCTCCACCGACAGCCTCAGTTCCAGCTCCAAGGGCGTCCCTCCGAACCCCCTCCCCTCCATACGGAGGAAGCAGACCTTGTTGTCGAGCTGCCAGGGGACGTAGTCGGATGGACCTATGTGGATGTTGTCTGCCTCGAGGCGGGGGCTGGCCTGGGACTGGACCGACTCGGTCTTCGAGATCCGCTTCGACTTGAGGCGGGATTGCTCCAGCATGTTAAGGAAGTCGGTGTTCCCGCCGGTGTTGAGCTGGTAGGTCCGATCCAGCCGGACCCCCCGGTCCGAGAAGAGGCGGGTCAGCACCCGGTGGACGATCGTGGCTCCGACCTGGCTCTTGATGTCGTCGCCGACGATGGGGAGACCGCGCTGACGGAACTCCTCCGCCCACTCGGGGTTGGAGGCGATGAAGACGGGGACGCAGTTGACCATTCCCAGACGCGCCTCCAGGCATGCCCGGACATACTGCAGAACGCCCTCCTCGGAACCGACCGGAAGGTAGCAGAGGAGCACCTCGGCCCGTGACTCCCGAAGGACCTGAACGACGTCGCAGGGTTCCTGGTCGGCGACACGGAAGGCCCGATCATCCGGATAGTCCGCCATATGGTCCGCCACGCCGTCCAGGACGGGCCCCATCTGTACCGTGACTCCGGTGGGAGGGATCTCTCGGTGGAAGATCTTGGTGCAGTTGGGTGGGGCGAATACGGCCTCCTCCAGGGGCCTGCCCACCTTACGCTTATCTATATCGAAGGCTGCCACCACGCGGATATCGACGGCCCTGTAGCCTCCCAACTCCGCATGCATGAGTCCGAGCGCCTCCTCGCGGTCGGACCCACTATAGTAGGCGAGACCTTGGAGGAGCGAGCTGGCACAGTTGCCTACCCCTGCGATGGCGAGACGAATCTCTTTCACTCTTTCTACCTCCTCGTTATCCCCGTGGCATGAGCTTCCGGGGGTAGGATTGCTTCTGTTCTACGGGACGGGATGATCGATTGACTACGTGCTGACGTGGGGGGTGCGATCCA
The DNA here is from genome assembly GCA_027296055.1 of Planctomycetota bacterium. Taxonomy (GTDB): domain Bacteria; phylum Planctomycetota; class JAPUJT01; order JAPUJT01; family JAPUJT01; genus JAPUJT01. The sequence goes on from JAPUJT010000062.1 coordinate 3,194, forward strand.
TATGAGCGCGGTAGTCCCTTCCGGACCAGTGCAGACCACGGCCCGAGCCGTTCCTCTGGAGATCTGTTCCTAAAGTCTTCGGAGCAAGTATGATATAACAGCCGGGCCGGGACATCAACACCAGACCCGGGACCGTTGCCGGGGGCCACGGGTGGCCAGAGCCTCCGAATCAGCGCGTGCAGGCGGGTCTGCGGCTGCCGATGTCATCGATTGGGGCAATCGGAGGAGCGGGAGCGCGCGGCGGCCGACGTTCCGGCCCCCCACTCTCCCTGGCCCGATCCGGGACAAGGTGTTGACGCCGCGGACCTCGATCTCGCGGCCGCCTGTGGAGATGTGGAACCATGGCAGAGACTTCGACGGCACTCGTTGTCGGTGGATCGGAGGAAGAATTCCACCACGTCAAGCAGTGTCTTTCCGATTGGGAGTGCGTCAGCGCGCCCCAGAACGGCCAAGAGTCGGGTGGCAGTCTAGTACCGGCAACACCGAAGCTGATCATCGTCTATGCGAGGAAGGAGTGGGAGTATACAAAGACAATCTGCCAGCAGGTTCGTGACGCTTCGGACAGCTCCGCTCCGATCCTTCTCGTCATCGGCCGGCACGAGATCGCTCAGGGAAGAGCGATCGAGGAGATGGGGAACGCGACGTTCATCATTGTCCCGATCGCTGAGAAGGAGCTGCGCGAGAAGATCGGGCAGCTACTCGAGAATGTGTAGTTCTGGATGTGGAGGAGTGAGGCGATGAAGCCACAGATCCGTTGCCCCAACCTCAATCACTCCCGTACACGCGTCACCGTCCGCTTCTGCTCGGTGTGTGGCGAGGTAGTGAATCGGGAGATCCCCGTCCGAAAATGCAGCGAAGCAGAACATGCAACGAGGCGTCGGGAACGGTACAAGTTCTGTTTCGATTGCGGCGAACAGCTCATCCGATAGGCATCGACGATATCTCCCCCGGCTGTCCACTCGATGAACCCCTGTGGATCCGAATAATCCGTCCGCCTTGCCACGCTATGAGTTACGAACGCCTTGATCCTGGCCTCCGAACTGAAGGCGCGCTCGGGTATCGTCATCATGGAACCCGAGGAATACCTCGGCAGTCTGGGCCATGGCGTACCTAGTCCTCCGTGAGGACCGCTGTTCCCCATGGCCCCCTGGCTCCCTGTCCGCCCACCGCCTCGCGGCCCCCGCCAAACATCGCTGAGCTCTCCCCCTCCGGCCCGGCCCCTTCCACCGCTACCGATTCGCAATCGGCTCCGTGGGCTTCGGGCCTTCCGGCTGAGGCCGTGAGCTCGGGCAGGGGGGCGACTATTGGGATCATGATCCGCCGGGATCTCGCCCGCCGCCGCCAATGAGCATCCCCGACAGCTCCCCCTCCCGAGCCGCCGAGCCCGCCGATTCCGCGGCTCGCCATCGTTTTCGGCCCGGGGCCCTTTGGACTGCAGCGACTCTCTGCGCCCGGACTGGAGGCGTGGCTGCGAGGGAGGCCGGGATCAGCAAGAATGAGACGCGGAATCTCCCACGACCTTCCCACCGAATGCCACACTACCCTCCGCTAAACATACTGAGGAGCAAACTGCTCCTTGGTGGGCTCCGCTCAGCAGTACCAGGGTTCCGTCAGATGCGGAACGGGACTGCGGGACACCTTTCTCCCGCCTCCTCTTTCGTCAATTCTCACCGCCGAGCCACGACCGGTGGCGCGTTCGGCGCTATCCAGCACTCTGCAGAATACCTCGGTTCGACTGTGCTCTCTCGAGTCCAGCTCTCTGACAGCTTTGAAAACCTCTTCCTGTAGCCGGTCGACTCGCCGATCTGAATGTCTCCACGGATAGACCAGAGTGCGCTCGTCGAAGTCGCCGACCCTCTCCCTGACGCCGGGATACTTCAGGAGCCTCGAGCCCCTGGGGATGAGGAGTCGGATCGCGTACTGGATCGGCGAGACGTGTTCGACGAGGTCCAGCTCTTCCATCACCTCCAAGAGCTCCAGGTACCCTTCGAGCGTCGTCCAGGGAGTGAACGGAATGAAAGTGGGATTCAGGGTCATCGGGAGGTCGGAGAAGAGCGAGACCACGCGAAGGAAGTCCTCCCTCGTATGTCCCTTGTCCAGGATCCTGAGCACATCATCATCAAGAGATTCGACAGCAGTCGTGACGAACAGACAGCCGGTATCGCGAAGGACGAGCAGGTGATTGCGGTGATCCAGAAGGTGCTCGATCTTGATCGTCACATCGTAGGAAAGTTCCGGCCATTCGCGATGAAGGGACTTGACCACCTTGATCGCATGGCTCGGCCCGTTGAAAAAGTCTGGATCTCCAAAGGTGATGTGCTCGGCTCCTGACTCGACCTGGTTTGCAATGTCACGCAGAACCACATCACGCTGTACGACCCTGAACTGTCCACCGTAGACGGGAACTATGGGGCAGTGACGACATAAGTGTTTGCATCCTCTTGTCGCTTCGGTGTATCCGACGGTGCGGAAGCCGGTAGACCCGGTATCCAGATGGGCGTACTGGCTCAGATCGGGTAGACCCTCCCTGTCGGGGACCAGGAATCTGAGCTTCGATAGTGAAACGACGGGCTCGGGCTGAGGTGCTCCGGGTGGCCTGCGACCTTCCGAAAGCGATTTGACCAAGGACGAGAGTCCCTCCTCAAACTCGCCCCCCAGGATTGTTTGGGCGCCAAGCTTCCGCAATAGGGACTGGTTGAGAGGTGCGTACAAGCCGTAGAAGCATAGATGAGCCTTCGGGTTTATCCGCCTGACTCGCTCGACAATGGGGATAGCGATCCGAGTCGCTGTATGCATCGGAAGGTAGAACGCCACCAGATCGGAGGATCCAATCATTTCTGACGACAGCGACTGCACGGCGAGATCGATGCAGGTGACAGAGGCGCCGGTCCGTTTCAGCCAGGCGGCAGGAGAGGCCAACCCGAACGGCTGCCTACCCAGTTCGTACGTCGAGATGAGTAGGACCTGCACCCTCATACTCCCTGAGTTCATCGGATAGTCGTGGACGCGTGTCGGCAAGGATTCGGAACTCGGCTCCGTCCGCTAGGGTCACACTCTATGCGCCACTCCCGGGACGGTCAAGATGGCTGGACTCCTTGTCACCCTCGCGGTGGGGCTCGCAGAGACTGTCCCACCCGACGGAGATCACGGCAGACGAAATGGCTGGCCTTCACTCGCCGCCGATCATCGCCGAGACCTCTACTCCCGGCTCCGGCCCCGTCGGGCAGGCCCCTTCCCCCCGGCCGCACCGGCTTCACCTGAACTACACACAACCCGTCCTCAGTTCTCGCCGCTTTTCAGCGGCCAGGGTGAGTAGTGCCTTCGCCTCTTTTGGGTCGAGCGCAGTGCCGTGAAGGTCGGATCCGTCGCTCGTCTGGATCGCTTGCCAAATTCGCTTCCTGTCCGGCTCGCCGTAAAGCTGTCGACCAATCTCCTCGATGGCTCGAATGCGGCTAGCCTCGGGTCCGAGCTTCGCCGGCGTATCGGGCACGCACACGGCCTCGGTAGCGTAGCTCCGCAGTTGGTTCACAAGCAGCTTTGCAGCCTCGAAGTGCTGGTGCGCGTCCTGGCGCTCGCGCACAAGGCGCTGCTCCCGTCCCGTTTCTGAGATGGGCGTCTTGCTGTTGGACTTGAGATGGAACACGTGACTCGAGGACTCTCCCCTCTGGCGCCCCGGCGGCGCCCAGTAGCCTATGACGTTCTGCACGGCAATGAACTCAACTCGCGGTTCGTCCTCTCCC
>JAPUJT010000063.1 GCA_027296055.1 Planctomycetota bacterium
TCACTCGTGTCGGAGGTGCTGTCTACGAGGAGGAAATCGATGCTGACACCGAACTGGGTATCCACCGGGCTCAGGATCGACTCCGGTGGGTCGTTCCCCATGCGGAAGGGGGCACTGGTCACAGGCGCGCTCGAGGCCAGCGCCGGGTCGGTCACGACGAGGCGCAGTTCCACCCCGTCCGCCGAGGAGAATCCGTCCAATGGATAGTCCCATTCGAAGCAGTGCTGCATCCCCCCCTGGCTGGAGGCGAGACCGGTGATGGCGTCGGAGCACCCCGCCGATGGCGGGGTGAGGGGTGTGGCAGGAAATCCCGGTGAGGTAAATCCATCCAGGCTGTACTCGATCGACAGGTCCAGAGGATCGCCGAAGTCGTCGAGCAGTGTGAATCGGACCTCCACGGAGGGGTCTACGGGTGTGGCGGTGACGGAGTCGAGCACCACGGTCGGGGGTCGGTTACCGACCCGGAAGGAGACGGTGTCCGTGGGCATGGGGGTTCGAGTGACCCCGTCGTCGGAGACGAACCGCAACGTGACGTCGAAGCTGGAGGCTTGAAGCAGTATGAAATCTTTGGCGAAGAGGTCGGAGAAGAAGTTCCAGGCGTAGGTGTGGGGTGTGCCCGTGGGGGAGGAGTCGAGGTCAGAGACACCGTCACTGCCGGGTCCCTCGGCGGCGGGCGTGTAGGTCAATCCCCCGTCGGTCGAGTAATCGACCACCAGGTCGATCAGGCCCGATTCCTGGTCGATGAGGTCGTAGTCGACCGACGCGACCAGATCCGTCGCCTGGGGGACGGGGGTGGTCATGAAGGTGACCGACGGCGCCTGGTTGCCCACCGTCCGGCTGCTGCTGCTCCCCCCGCTCACGGCAAGCGCTATCGCTCCGCCAATGTAGGCGCAACCGGAGAGGTTGAACAGCAACATCGCACAGAAGAGGGCCGAGACATACCCATGCGGGTGGCGCGCGCTCATCGACTCCTCCTCGAGTGTATCGGTACTGCGATGTAGCTCAGATGCCCCTCCCCCCGGGGGGCAGGGCAGGATGATAAGCGGCAACCCCCCTGTAGATCAAGGGTTGCAGCTTTGGAGCCGTCGAGGCGGCCGGCCTAGGGCGTGACGGCGACGCCGTAAGTGCTGTTCCCCACCGTGATGTGTGAGACCTGGACAGGAAGGAGACCCAAGAGGGGGTCCATCGGGTCCATGATCGACAGGACATCGCGGCCCGCAGCGAGCACAAAGACGTTCGGGATGGAATCGACCGCAATGTACTCGAACGTGATCCCGCCGGGGAACGCCCGGCTGAACCCCGTGGGGGCGTCCGGGTCGGTCGTCAGGGGGTTGTCGTCGGTGTCGATCTCCAGATGGGTCGTCGTATCGATGAACACTACGTTGTTCCGGCTCCTCGCGATGACGTACGCCCTGGAGTTGATGGGGTCCATCACGATCTCCGTCGGGGTGTTGGTCCCCACGTTGAGTCCGATGAAGATCCGCGGAGCGATCTCCGGGAAGGCAGGCGCCACGGTGAGATCGACCACCGCGACATTCTCGGACGCCGTTTGCACGATGTACGCGAAGGTTCCCAACGGCTCGATGGCGGTCTCCCCGGCGAGTCCCGTGGTGCCGGTGATCGTATCGGTCGTGAGGTCGATCACGTCATCCCCGTCGGCGATCAGCCACATGCCCGTCGGGTCCATCGCGAGGTCGCCCGTATTGCCGCCGATGGCGATGAAGACTCCGGTATCCGTGCGAGTCGCGGTGTCGAACTTGAGCACCTCGGCAGTGAAGATGGACATGACGTATGCGGACGTCCCATCCGGCGTGATGCGAACGTCCTCCGGGCCGTTGCCTGCGGCCAGGTTCGCAACCTCGATATGGGTTACCCCATCGATGATCGAAAGGGTGTCCTCATTGTAGTTCGTCACGTAGATGTCCCCGGCGTTGGGGCCCGCCGGGACGATGGCCACGCGCCGGGGCTGGGGGTTGATTCCCGTCGGAACGAACCGGATCGTCTCGAGGATCCCAGGGTCGAGACCGACCACGAGGAGCCCGTTCCGGCCGCCGTTCCTGTCCGTGACGTAGGCGAACGGCCCTCCCGTCACCCAGAACTGTGCCCCGTTGGAGACCAGCCCGCCGACCTCGACAGTGACGAGTCCCGTCGTGGCGGCAACGGGGACGGTGACGTTGAGGAGCGTCGCGGAAGCCGAGTTCACAACCGCTGCCGTCGCGTCGAACAGCACGGTATTGTTGGTTGGGGTCGAGTCGAAGCCGACTCCGGTGATGTCCACTACATCCCCCGAAATTCCGATGTTCGTGTCGAGGGAAGTGATCCGGGGCGGGATCGGCTCCGCCGTTGTCGCCTTGCCGACGGCGACTTCCCGGGGCGAGTTTCCTACGGTGAGGTCGATGAGCACGGTGTCGGTCGCCGCGTCGATGAGGGTCACGGAGTCCGTGTCCCGCGCGGAGACGATCACGAACATTCCCCTGTCGTCGATGGCGAGCTCCCAGGGGTACTGGGTGCCGAGAGCGATCTGCGTCGTCTCGGTCCGAGTGGCGACATCGTAGACCGATACCGTGTCGCTCGTGTTGTTACCGACCCATACCTTGCCGCCGAAGCTGACGATGCCTCTCGGCCCGCTCCCGGCGGGAGGCCGGCTCACCCCGATCGGGGCAGCCGACGAGGTGGTGTTGACGTCGATATCGATATCGATCTCCCTGCGGAGGAACGTCTTGACGAGGGCCACGTTGGCGGCGCTGTTGTCCGTCCTCCATGCCTCTGCGCCGCCGTCGATGAACTCGATCCTGTCGGCGGTGGACCCCCCGGTCTCGTAGGTCCCCATGAGCTGGTAGAGCTGCGCGGACGTTGGTTCCACGTCGATCTGCCTCCAGGACCCGGCGAGGAGGATCGTCCCCTCCGGGTTCACGTCGAACTCCCAGTACTCGTTGACCCCCGTGATCCGGGTCACCCCCGCCGGGGCGCCGGCGTCCGTGGTCAGGGCGTTGTTGTCGGTGTCAATCTCCGTGTCGGTCGCCGTATCGATGACGGCTACATGGCTGAAGTTCCGCAAGGCCACGTAGACCTCGGTCCCGTCCGGGTGGACTGCGATCGCCTCGGGTCTCGTCGCAGTTAGCCTCGGGAGCGCGAGGTTTGTCACCTGGTGGGTGTTCAGATCGATGATCGAGATGTCGCTGCTGGTGGAGCTGTTGTGGGTGACGTACGCCTTCGATCCGTCGGGAAGCACGACGATTCCCGTCGGGGAGGGCCCCACGGGGATCCCCGTGACGACCTCCTGCAGGGAGAGATCCACGACGGCGACGAGATTTGCCGACGTGCAGGCGACGTAGGCGAAGGGTCCGACGCCGACGGAGATGAACGTCGGGTTGCTCACGACGAAGTTGACCTCCACGGTGATGAGACCGCTCATGACGCCGCCCGGGATCGTGATCTCGAGCATCGTGCTCGTGGCGCTGACCACGGTGGCCACCATGCCGTCCACGAGGACGGTATTGTTCCCCGGGATCGGGTCGAAACCGCTTCCCTGGATGAAGATCGTGTCCCCCACCCGGGCGAGGCCGGCAGAGAGATCGACGATCACCGGCCCCCCCGACGTGATCCCGCCCGCCTTGCCCAGGAGGACGACCTGGGGCCGGTCGCCCACAGTGATGTTGGCGATCTTCGCGTAGGTATCGCCGATGGGGTCGAAGTCGATGACGGTGACGAGGTCGCTCGAATCCATCGCGACGTAGGCCAGGTCGTTCGGCACGTCGGGAGCGATCTCGCTCGGGTTCAGGCCCCCGGGGACGATCCGGGTGATCCCGGCCGGGGCGCCGGTGTCCGTGGTGAGGGGGTTGTTGTCGGTGTCCAGTTCCGTCATCCCGGCTATGTCGAAGACCGAGATGTTGTCGCCGATAAGGTTGGAGACGTACATCCTCCCCCCGGCGATCTGCATGTACTGGGGCCCGTCGCCGGCCGCCATCCGTGTGACGCCCGCTCCTGCGCCGGCGGAGGTGGTGGCGCCGTCGTTGTCGATGTCGACCTCCCTCCGGAGGCGCAGATTCACCAGGCTAATGTTGTCCGTGCTGTTGTCGGACCGCCAGGCGAAGGCGTCGCCGGGGAGGATGACGAGACGGTCGGCGGAGCTGTTGGTGGCGCCTCCGAGGTCAATGTTGACGATCTCGACTTCGTTCGTGAGATCGATCGTCTCGGTCGTCCCCGTGTATGCCCGCGCTCCTCCGGACTCGGCGACGAATCCCCACCAGTTGAAGACGGTGAAGACCTCATTGATCTCCGTGTGATAGCTCGGAGACAGCGGGTCAGTGTCAATCACGGAGATCGAGCCCGGGTTGCGATTCTGGGTGAAGACCCTGGTCCCGTCCCCGTTGGTCACGATGTAGTTGGTGCGGTCGGCCGTCGCGATCGTCGCGATCACCGTATGCGAGTCCAGATCGATCGCCGTCACCGAATCGCCGATCTCGTTTGCCGTGTAGAGACGGCTTCCGTCGGGCACGATGACCATCCCGAGCGGATTGGCCCCCGTCGGGAGCAGATCGATCGCCTCCTGGAGAACGGGATCGATCACCACGACGCCGTCGGGAAAGAAGGAGTTCACGTAGAGGAAGGGCCCGGCATTGACGTGGAAGAGGACCTCATTCGAGACGAGGCCTCCGACCTCGACGGTCAGGTTCCCCGTCGTCGAGGCAGCCGGCACCGTCACGTCGAGGAGGGTGGCGGTGGCGGAGTTCACCGTCGCCGCCGTTCCGTTGAAGAGGACGGTGTTGCCGACCGGGACGGGATCGAATCCTTCCCCCGTGATCGTGATGATGTCCCCGATCTTCCCTATCCGGGTGCTGGGCCGGACGATGCGCGGCGGCAGCGGTTCGGCGGCCGTCGGCTTCCCGATGGCGATATCCGTGGGGACATCACCGACGGTAAGGTCAACGAGCAGGACGGGCGTCGACGGTATGGTGACGTCGACGATGGAGACGACGTCGTTGTTCTGTCCCACGACCAGCACGAGAGAGGACGCCGCGTCGGCGGCCACCACGTCGGGGAAGTCTGCACCTATGGGGAGCGTGGTGAGCAGTGACCGGGTGGCCACGTCGAATACGGAGAGGGAGTCGACGTTCGAGTTGGCGACAAAGACGTTGCCGGCCGCCTGGGCGATCCCCTTGGGTCCATCGCCGGCGATGATCCTGCTGATCCCGGTTTGCGGAGCCTGGTTCGACGTCGTCGAGTAGTTGTTGTCGATGTCGATCTGCTTCAGGAGGAAGGTAAGGTAGACGCCCACCTGGTCCACGTTGTCATCGGACCGCCAGTACTCGACCCCCCCGTCGAGGTAGACGCCGCGGTCCTGGGCGCTCGGAGCCTGAAAGTAGTTCGGGAGGATCTGATAGAGGGTGGGGGAGAGGGGGTCCACGTCGATCCGCCTGTAGGAGCGGGCGAGCATCTCCGTCCCCTGCTGGTTGATGGCAAGCTGCTCGGTGTATCCCTGATCGTCGATCCGGGTGACTCCGGCGGGCGCTCCGGGGTCGGTCGTCCCCGAATTGAAGTCGGTATCGACCTCGGTGTCGGTCGCCGTATCGATCACGCCGGTGCGGTTGAGCTGTCTCAGCTGCACATAGACCCGTGTCCCGTCGGGATGGGCGGCGATCGCCTCCGGCCCGTCCCCCATGGAGAATGTGTTCACAACCTGGTGAGTCTCGAGGTCGATCACGGAGATGTTGTCGCTGAGGAAGTTCGAGACGTAGGCCTTCGATCCGTCCGGAAGGATGGCGATCCCCCTCGGTTCGTTGCCCACCGGGATCCCGGCGACGACCTGCATCGTGGCGAGGTCGATCACCGAGACGAGGTCCGCGGTCCGGCAGGGGACGTAGGCGAACGGCCCCGTGGAGATGTGGAGGAATGTCGGGTTGCTCGTGATCCCGGACACCTCCACGGTGAGATCGCCGGTCGTCGCCCCTACGGGGATCGTGACCCGGAGCTCCGTCGTGGAGGCGAAGGTCACTGTCGCCGCCATCCCGTTGACGAACACGATGTTGTTTCCGATGACCGGGTCGAACCCGCTCCCCGTGATGATCAGGGTGTTCCCGATGCGGACCACGCCGCCTCCGAGGTCGGCGACGATCGGCCCGACGGGCTCTGAGGTCGAGGCCTTGCCGAGGAGGACGCTTTCGGGGCTGTTCCCCACGGTGATGTGGGCCGAGGCGGCGTAAGTATCCGCGATCGGGTCGTAATCGATCACCGTGACCAGGCCGCTTGTCTGGAAAATCGCCACATAGGCCTTGTTGTTCGCCACGTCGGGCGCGATCCCGTTCGGGTTGATGCCCCCCGAGCGAATCCGGGTCATCCCCAACGGCGCCCCGGCGTCCGTCGTGGCGGGGTCATTGTCGGTGTCGATCTCTGTCATGGTCGCGATGTCGATGACGGAGAGATCCTCATCCACCGTGTTCGAGACGTAGACCCTTCCCCCCGCCACGGCCATGTTCTGGGGGCCGTCGCCCGCCGTGATGCGGGTGACCCCCGAGCCCAGCGGGGCTCCTGCGGAGGTGGTGGATGCGTCGTCGTCGATGTCCACCTCCTTCCGGAGTTTGAGATTGACGACACCGATGGTGTCCGCCGAGTTGTCAGCCCTCCACGCGAAGCGGTCGCCGGGGAGGATCAGGAGGCGGTCGTTCGTCGTGCTCGGGGCGGGGTCGATGAGACCGATCTCCGAGTTGCTCACGAGGTCGATGATCTCCCAGCTCCCCGCGTACGCCCGCGCACCCCCGGCCTCGGCCTCGAGGCCGCCACGGGAGACGATTCCCGTGACCAGCCCGATCTCCGTGTGGTAGGTCCCCGACAGCGGATCCGTGTCGATCACCGAGACGTTGCTCGAGTTGTAGTTGAAAACGAAGACCTTGGTCCCGTCGGCGTTCGCCGTGATCGTGACGGCACGGTCCCGACCCAGCGCGCCGAGGTTGATCGTCGTGATCACCGTGTGGGTGGCCAGATCGATCGCCGTCACCGAATCGTCGATCTCGTTCGCCGTGTAGAGGCGGCTGCCATCGGCCACGATGACCATCTCCCGGGGGTCCAATCCGGTGGGGATCAGATCGATCGCCTCCTGGAGCGCTCGATCGATGACCACAACCCCGTCCGGTAGGATCGAGTTCACATAGACGAACGGCCCCGCGTCCACGTGGACAAGGATCCCGTTGGAAACGAGACCGCCGACCTCGACCGTCAGGTTCCCTGTGGTGGCTCCCACGGGCACGGTGACATCCAGCGACGTGGCGGAGGCGGCGCTCACCGTGGCGGCCGTGCCGTTGAACAGGACCGTGTTGCTGGTCGGTGTCGGATCGAATCCGGTCCCCGTGATCCTGATGGCGTCTCCGGTATTCCCGATCCGCGTGGTGAGGCGGACGATCCGCGGCGGCAGTGGTTCGGCCGCGGTCGCCTTGCCCATCGCGACGTCGTAGGGCTGGTTGCCGACGGTGATGTCCGCAAGGAGGACAGGGGCCGTCGGGATCGAGACGTCGACGATCGACGCCACGTCGTTGTTGAAGCCGCCGACGACGATGAGTGAGGTTCCCGGGTCCCCGTCCAGGACCCAGGGTCCGTCCGCGCCGACCGCGAAGGAGGTGAGCTGTGTCCGGGTCGCGACGTCGTAGACGGAGATGGTGTCCGCGAGGAAGTTGGCGACGACGGCGGTTCCGCCGAAGGCGAGGATCTCCCGGGGTGAGTTGCCGGCCGGGATGCGGGTGAACCCGGTGAGGGGGGCGCCGGTGCTCGTCGTGCTGGAGTTGCGGTCGATGTCGAGCTGCTTCCGCAGGAACATCAGATAGACCGCCACGTTGTCGGCCGAGTCGTCCGTCCTCCACATCTCCACCCCGCCATCGAGGAAGGCGACCCGATCGGGCGTGCTGGGACCCTGGTCGAGGTTCCCTAGGAACTGATAGAGGGTGCCGGAGAGGGGGTCCACGTCGTATCGCTGGTATCCCCCCACGATCATCTCCGTCCCTTGCTGGTTGATCACCAGTTCGTGGCTCCAGTTGGTGCCGGTGATGCGAGTCAGTCCGTTCAAGGGATTGCCGTCGACGTCGATCTCGGTGTCGGTTGCAGTGTCGATGACGGCCGTCTGGGAGATGTTGCGGAGTAGGACGTAGACGCGGGTCCCATCCGGATGGACGGCGATCGAGTCGGGCCCATTCCCGGTGGCGAAGGTGGAGATGACCTGGTGCGTGGCGAGGTCGATCACGGAGATGCTGTCGCCGGTGAAGTTGGTGACGTAGGCCTTCGATCCATCGGGGAGGACCTTGATCCCCCTCGGATCGTTGCCGACGGGGATACCGTCCACTACCTGCATCGTGGCGAGGTCGATCACGGAGACGAGATCGCCGAGGGCACAGGCGACGTAGGCGAAGGGACCGGCAGAAACGTTCACGAAGAAGCCGTTGCTCACGATTCCCAACACCTCCACCGTCAGGTCGCCGCTCGTCGCCCCCGCGGGGATGATGATCTCCAGCATGGTGGCCGAGGCGGAGACGACGGTGGCTACGATCCCGTTCACGAGCACGATGTTGTTCCCGATGATCGGGTCGAACCCGCTCCCGGTGATGAAGAGGGTGTCACCGATGCGAACGACCCCTCCCGATATGCTGGCGACGACAGGCCCGATCGGCTCCGCCGCGCTCGCCTTGCCGATGAGAATCTGCCGAGGGTTGTCTCCCACGGAAATCTGAACGGTGGCGGAATAGGTGTCCGACGGAACATCGTGCTGGATGATCGAGATCACATCCGAACCGGACATCGACACGTAGAGGGTAGCCCCGGTGCTCGAGGCAACTATCTCGTTGAGGGTGAACCCGCCTGGACGGACGCGAGTCATGCCGGCCGGGGCGCCGGTATCGGTGGTCAGGAAGTCGTTGTCGGTGTCGATCTCGGTCCGGGTCGCCACGTCGAAGACCGAGATGTCTGTGTCCACTGTGTTCGTGATGTACATCTTGCCTGCTGCATACGCCATGTTCTGGCATCCGTCTCCGGCAGCGAACCGCGTGATCCCCGACCCCACCGGGGCCCCGCCGGAGGTGGTGGATGCATCGTTGTCGATGTCGATCTCTTTGCGCTGGCGGAGATCGATGATCGAGATATTGTCGAAGCTGTTATCGGTCATCCAACCGTACCGGTCTCCGGGGAGGATTTTCAATCGATCCGCGCTGGCGAAGCTCGGCACATCCAGCAGGCCGAGCGTCTGCTCCGCCACGACATCGAAGATCTGACGGCCGCCGATATAGGCCTCGCTTCCACCCGACTGGATCGGGAAAGGGTTACCCCATCCCGAGTGGCTGACCGTATTGGTCACGGAATTGGTCGCCGTATCGATCACATATATGGTGATCACGTTGACGCAGTTTGCCAGGAGCTTCGAGCCATCGCCGTTGATCGCCACGCCCTGGGGGTTGCTGCCCACCGGGATCGACGTCACGGCGGTGTGCGTGACCAGGTCTATCACCGTGACGTTGCTGCTACCGGAGTTGGCCGAGTAGAGGGTGGAGCCATCGGGATGAATCGTGAGATCGACCGGATTGGCTCCCGTGGGGATCAGGCCCACCGGTTCGAGGTCAGGCATGGCGAGATCGAGAATCACGACCCCGTCCGGATCCCATGAAGTGACATAAATGAAGGGTCCGGCTGACACGTGCAGATGCACCGGGTTAGAAGTGAGCGAGCCCACGGTGACGGTCACGTCGCCGGTCAGTGCGCCTGTCGGAACCGATGTGTCGAGGGTGGTGGTGGTTGCCGCCGTCACCGTGGCGAGGAGGCCCCCGACGAAGACGGTGTTGTTGGCGAGGACCGGGTCAAATCCGCTACCGGAGATCGTGAACGAGGTTCCCTCTCGCATGACGGGCCCCGAGAGGCTCTCGATCACGGGTGGCAATGGCTCGCTGGTCGTCGGCAGGCCGAAGTCGAAGTGTCTGGCGGCGGTCCCGACCACGGGCTCGGTCACGATGTTGTAGTTGACGAGATCGGCCACCTGCAGTCGCCCCCAGTTGTAATGGCTCAGGTATCCCTCCGTTCCTCCAGCGTTGACGAGGAAGTCCTGCGCGTTGTCGTACGGAATCGGGAACCGGGTGACGCCCGGCGGCGCTCCCGCGTCGGTCGTCAGGGGATCGGCGTCGGTGTCCAGCTCGGTGAAGGTCGGCCGGTCGTAGACTCCTATTTCCCGATTGGTGCTATTGACCGTCCAGATCCGATCCCCCCTGACCGCGATCGCCACGGGAGTCGTCCCTGTCGAAGCCCGCGTGATCCCCGTAGGCGCCCCCGTAGAGGTCGTGGATAGATTGTCGTCCAGGTCGATCTCCCGGCGGAACCAGAAGGGGAAGCGGGTCAGGTTCGACGACGAGCTGGTGTAGTACATGGCTTCGGAATCGTCGCCGATCGCGTAGCCTCGGTTGTTAAAAATTGGCATCTGGGGGAGCTTGGTGTAGGTGGCAATGTCAATGATGTCGGTGTTTCCAATCATGACCCGATCGCCTGTGGGCAGCGCGGTCACCTTCGGGCTGTAGAAGAGGCTCTTGATGCGAGTGAGACCCGTCACGAGCCCCGGATCCGTCGTGTTGATGTTGTTGTCCGTGTCGATCTCGGTGAGCGTGACGGCATCGATTACCGATAGGGTGAAGTCGCCGACGTTGTGGACGAAGATCAGGCTCCCATCTACGGACGTGTCGAGTGACCTGGGACCGGGGCCTACGGGGACCGTGGCGACGACCGTGTGAGTCGCCAGATCTACCACGCTCATGTCCGACGAGAACCGGTTCGCGACATAGGCTCGGTCTCCCGAGGGCGAGACCGCCACCCCCCAAGGACCATTCCCGACGGGTATCGCTCCGACCACCTTGAAACCGGCGCCCTGGTCGAGCACGGCCAAGACGTCCCTCCCCTCGGAGGCCACGTAGACGAAGGGTCCCGTGACCGGCGTGAACCGGACGGCGTTGGAGCGATCGAGCGCCACCTCCACCGTGATGTCGTCACCCTGGGTGACCCCCGCCGGGACCTCCACGGTGAGAGATGTGGCCGAGGCCGTCATCACGACGGCGCCGACGCCTCCGAACTCGACGATGTTGTTTGCAGGAGTGAGATCGAAACCGGTCCCCACGATCGTGATCGTGTCCAGGGCCCGACCAAAGTCGGGAACCGCGCGATGGATCGCGGGCGGGATCGGCTCGGTGGTTCCGCGGCGGGTCAAGGCGATGCGGCGGGGCCCGTCGCCGACGGCCACGTCCCCGAGGGGGGTGTTGGAGCCGAACTCGAGGATCGTCACCGTGTCGATAGCGAAGTTGGCGACGAGACCGGAGGAGCCGATCGAATTGATGATGATCTCGTACGGGTCGCCGAAGGACACCAGGGGGATTCGGTTGATCCCCGCCGGAGCGGAGGCCGGAAACGTAGTGCCGGGGTCGTTATCCGCATCGATCTCGAGATGGGTCGTCGTGTCCACGATCGAGACGGTGTAGTCGGTGCTGTCTACCACGTACGCCCGGGTACCGTGAACGCCGATGAAGCGGGACCTTGGGCCGACGTCGATGCGGTTGATCCCGGTGGGAGGAAAACCCGGTCCGGTGGTGCTCGCGTCGTCGTCGAGGTCGATCTCCGCACGGATGTCGGTCCGCAGGACGGCAAGCCTGCCTGTCAACTGCCCGCTATAGAGGTGCTTCCCGTCTGTCAGGGGGACGAAGTGATTGGTGCTCACGAGGCCTGCCGAGCCCAAGTCGGCGTACGTCGTGGTATCGATCACATGGTTCATCCCGGCATAGAGGATCGAGCCCCCGTTCGCCATCTGGAGGAAGCCGGCACTGCTGATCGACTTGATGCGGGTGATCCCTGTCATCAGGCCCGCATCGGTGGTGGCCGGATTCCCGTCGGTGTCGATCTCCGAACCGGTGGCGGCATCGAAGACGGCGATCGTGTCGGCGAGGTCGTTCAGCACGAAGATGCGGGACCCGTCGTGATCGAAGGCGACGTCGGTGGGGCCGTTCCCGGCGTTGACCGTGTTGATCACCAGGTACGTGTTCAGGTCTATGATCGAGATCGTGTCAGCCCCGTAGTTGCCGACGACGGCCCTGTCGCCCCTTTTGTTGACCTCGATTCCATAAGGGTTCAGGCCGACCGGGATCCGGGAGATCCCCGCCGGGGCGGTGGGCGGAAACGTCGTCCCAGGATCGTTGTCGGTGTCGATCTCGGCCAGGTTCACCGTATCGACGACGGAGACGGTCCCTTCGTACCAGTTCGAGACGAGGGCGAAGCGGCCTACGGAGTTGTCCACCTCGAAGTCGCCGGAGATTCCTGCTGTACCGGAAGCGACATCCGAGGGGACGATCCGGAACTGCACCGCCGTCTCTGGGGCCGTCAGGCCAACGCCGTCCGCCACCGAGTTCCAGAGGAAGATGTGGGGCGTCCCCCCCGGTGAGGTGGCGAGACCCGTGATCCCATCCCCTCCTGCGGCGGAGGTCGCCGGGCCGAAGGTGACCCCGCTGTCCGTGGAGAAGCCCACGGCGATAGACGAGATGTCGGATTCCGGATCCACCAGATCGTAGCTGACGATCACGTTTCCGCCCTGGCTCGACCCGGTCAGCCCCGGATCGATGATCGCCGTCGGGGCCTCCGTGTATCGGAAACCGTTGGTGAGTGTGCTGGAGCCATTGATGTTGGTGACCGTCAGGTCGGCGAAGCCCGGAGTCCCTGTGGGCTCTGGCAGGACCGTACCCACGATCGTGTTCGGGTTCACGACGCTCTGTGGGCTGAGAGGCACGCCGCCGACCTCCGCCACGCTCCCCGTGATGAAGCCGGTGCCGGTGATGATGACCGAGGTGGATTGCAACACGTTGCCCGTCGGGGGCGTGATCGCCGCGATGTTGGGGGGCGCGATCCCGGGATCGTTCTCGACGGTGAAGGTCGGGGTGGTTACCGCCAGCCCCTGCCCGAGGGATAGATCGGGATTATCCCTGGGTGTGATGCGAAGGAGGATGTTTGCCACGGTGATGGGACCTATGTCCGCCTGACTGTCCCAGACGAAGTCATGGGACACGCCGGCCGGATCGGCCGCCAGGGACGCCACGCCGTCGCTCCCCGTGGCCGCCTCCGTGGCGAACCCGCCGAAGGTCGCCCCGCTGTCGAAGTAGTAGAGCACGTCGATATCCACAAGGTCCGATTCATCGTCGAACAGGCTGTACCGGAGGAGGACATCGTTCGATGAAGGATTCGCGGGGGCAGTCGTGATGACGATGGTTGGCTCGTTGTTGTTGTCGATCCGGAATGGAGACTGGAAGGCGACCGTTCCCGTCCCGCTCGGGTCCGAGGGTGTGATCAGTAGCTCAGCGTTGTTGAAGTCGGCCGCCCCGAAGTCGGCCAGAGTGTCCCAGACGAAGTTGTGAGAGATCCCCGTGGGGTTGGAAGAGATGCCCGTGATCGTGTTGCCCGAGATTGTCCCCTCGTCGGCGCTGAGAAGAGTGGCAGGGGAAAAAGTCGGGGCACCCCCGGCCCGGACCTGGACGACGATGTCGACCGGATCGCCGTTGAAATCTGCGAGCCTGTAGTCCACCTGGACTTGCCCGGAGACGACGTCTTCTTCCTTGGGGAACTCGATGAAGGCGTACGGCTGCTGGTTGTTCTGGACGAGGAAGGGAGCGCTCGTGGCGGGCATCCCCGTGCTGAAGGAATCGCTCGGGATGATCCGTACCTTGACGAACGTCGATACCGGACCCACATCCGGCAGGGAGTTCCACCCGATGCTATGGGGGACCCCGGTGGTGGAGGTGACGAGCCCCGCGGTGCTCCCGATCAGGTTGGCAGGTACGATCACCCCCCAGGTGGTCCCGTCATCCGTCGAGAAGTCGGCGGTGATCGAGGCGTTGTCGCTCGTCGCGTCGAGGAGACGAAAATCGATTTCGACCCCGAACGTGGCGTCGATGCTGTCGAGGATCGCGATCGGCGGCTCGTTGCCTATCCGGAAGTCGTTGCTCACGACGGTCACGCTGTTCGCCCCGGCCGTGTCGGTGGCGGTGAATCGGAGCCATACGGGCTTGGCCGCCACGAGACCGTCGATGCCATATTCCCACTGGAAGCAGTGCTGGACGCCGGGAGAGGGGAGCGATGCGCGCCCGACCGGAAGGTCGCAGGGCACGGCCCCGCCGCAGCCCGTGCCACCGGTGCCGCCGGTGGCCGGAAACCAGGGGGGAGCGGCGTTGTTCTGGCTGAACTCGACCGTGACGTTGAGGGGCTCCGACTCCTCATCGATCAGGGTGTAGCAGACAGGCACGTTCGGTCCGAGCTGATCCTGTGGAATCGCCGAGACGACGACGCTGGGAGGCGTGTTCCCCACCTCGAACGATGTGAGCCCCGACACGCCGGCGAACATCGGCGGATTGCTCTCGATGGGTGTGAGCCTGATCTGGATCATGATCCGGCTCGTCTGCAGAGTCGGGATGTCGGCGGCGAAGTCCCACTCGAATGTGTGTGCGATCCCCGTCGGCGACGCGGTGAGCATCAGGACCCCATCCCCGCCCGGCCCCGGAGTGGCCGGCGCGAACGTGAGCCCCCCGTCGGCGGAGAACTGCGGGGCTATGTCCACGAAATCACCACGATCGTCGATCAACGAGTAGTCGACGAAGGTGGTCGTGTCGGCCGGCCCAACAGGAGGGGCGGAGAGCTGGAGTGAAATCACCTCCGGGGGCGAGTTGCCGACGAGGAAGATTCTGGAGTCGGGGACGGAGCTGATCAGGCCCTTCACGTCGGTCGGCGTGATGCGGAGGATCGCAGAGATGCTCTGCGTGAGGACGCCCGGGACATCGGCGAAGAAGTTCCAGACGTAAACATGGTTGGCGCCGCCCACCGGGGCGCCGAGACCCGAAGTCCCCTCGCTCCCGGGTCCCTCGGATGCTGGGGCGAAGGTGGTCCCCGCGTCGACGGAGAACTCTGCCACTATGTCCACGTCGTCGCCGTTGGGATCAAAAAGCGTGTAGTCGATCGTCGCGAAAAAATCCGTGGCCGTTGCCACGGCGCTGATTATTCCTACGGAGGGGCCCTGGTTTCCGAGCTGCGTCTGTGCGGGGGTCCCTACCGCGCCCTTGCTGTCGGTGGGAGTGAACTGGAGCGTCACGTCGTAGTCGGTCGTCTGGTACAGAGTCAAGTTATTGTTGAAGACGTCGTTGAAGATGTCCCAGACGTATAAGTGACCCGTGCCGATCATGGACGATTCGAGGCCGGTCACCCCCTCGCTGGGAGGTCCCACAAGCTCCGTCGCCAGGTTGAACGGCCCGGCGGGGCTAGTCGACCACTCGACGAGCAAGTTGGCCGTGCCTCCATCCGGGTCGATCAGGTCGTAGTCGATCGTGGTGAAGAGCTGAGTGGTGACGGGATGGGTGACGCCGACGAAGGTGACCGACGGGGCCTGGTTGGTGGGCTTCCCCCCTCCTCCCCCGCCCCCGGCAGTGGCCAGGACGATGGCCGCTCCAATGTAGGCGCATCCTGTCAGGTTCAATGCCAGGAACAGGGCGGCGATCGTACCGAGAAGCGGAATTCTGGCCGACGAGGACCGACGCGGGTGCATAGTCTCCTCCCTAGAGATTGAGCGCAGATCTGGTTGTAATTGCTGGAGCCCCCTACGCAGCAAGATGAGAGTTTAATCGCTCTCCGGCATCCGGATCAAGAGGCCCGGCGGACCCTCCCACAGGACCCGGATCGCCGTCAAAAGCGCCACGGGATACACCCTTGGCAGTCGGGAAGAGTCTCGTTATGATCCTTCGCCTAGTTCCGGCCTCTCCCGGCACGGTTCGGTGAGAACGTCGGAGCCGTGTCCCTGTCAGAACCCTGTGTGAGATAAGCGGGCCAGGCGACGGGGTGGGCGTCTCCAGCGGGAGGCACGGGAGTGGGTTCGTATCCCCAACGGTGACCAGGAGGGAGTGGAGAGAATAACCGCATGATCAGTCAACGATTTTCCACGCTCCTGCTCGGCTCGGTCCTGCTCTTCCTGATCGGGTGTGCCGTAGGGGTCAGATCCCGCCCGGGGGACGAGGAGGTATACTCGCGCTCCGCGCCGACGAGAGAGGCGATGTACGGGGGACCTGAAACCGCCAATCCCGAGGCTAGCTCGTTGATGTACGAGCTCGGGGTTTCCATTCCGGCGGCGGGCGACTTGCTCCTCGACGCAGACCCCGGCCTGGGCGGGTCCATCATCGGAAGCTATCACATCATGGATCTCGACGAGTGGCCCTATCCCTTTCGCCTGGTTCCCGAGCTCGGCCTGAACATGATGTTCACGGGAGCGAGTGGAGTCGAGGAAGAACAGGGCGCCGTCTTCGGAGGACAAGCGGGTAACTTCCGTCAAGAGACGACCGTCTACGGAATCACCGTGGGCCCCCGGCTGGCCAAGACTCACTATTTCGACAAGGGCCGCGGCGACGAGACCCACTCCTACGTTCAACTCTTCACCGACGCGGGGTTCGGTGGATACATGACCCGCATCGAGGTCGACTTCCCCCGGGGTAAGGACGGGGGGCACGAGGTCGACAAGACCAGCGACTTCGGGTTCAACTTTGGCGCCGGGCTGGTCCTGAGCCTCACGGACAGCGTCTTCATTGGTGGCTCCATTCGCATGCACTGGATTCTGTTCCGTCCCGAGAAAGATGAGCCTTTTCTCGGCCAGAAGGGCCAAGGGATCCATGACGGTGTATTTGCCGACAGCGGGGGGGGGAGATCCGACGATCTCATCTTCTTGGTCATCGGCGTCGCCATGGGGATCAAGTTCTAGCCTGGCATTCTTGCCCCGCTCCACCGACCCCTTCCCTCACTCCTCTTCTTCAGATACTCTCGGTTCATGCGCATCGTCGCAATTTCCGACATCCATCTAGGTCGCAAGTCTAGCCGGGCAAGGAAGGTGAGGTCGCTCCAGCCCCTCTTCGAGGGCGCAGACCTGGCCGTCATCAACGGAGACGGCGTCGATTTCGGCTGGATGCCCTCCGAGGACGCCTTTCGATGGCAGCGCGAGCTCGTCGATTCTCTTCGAGAGGTGTGCCCGCGTGTCATCTGGGTGCGAGGCAACCACGACCTGCCTGTCGAGGGTCCTATCTTTCATCGAGAGGGCGATCTCGTCTTCACGCATGGGCACGCCCTCTTCGACGTCCCTCGAGGAACGCGCACGTATCAGGAGGCCTTCGAGGCCGTGTACGACGTGCATTTCCGCCGCCACTCCACCCATCATCTGGGCGGGACCGTCGCCAACTTTGCCGATCGGCTCGCGGGGCACATCGTCCCGTTGAAGATCGCTTCCCGGTGGAACATCGGTGACCCTGGTTCCGTGGACCTCTCCTTGCTCCTGCGGGCGGCGGGCGAGGAGGTTCGCACCGTCGTGATAGGTCATCTCCATATCACCGGAATTCTTCCGCGGAAGAACCAGACGGTCTATATCACGGGCGCCTGGACGGGTCGGGCTCCGACCACCGCCTTCGTCCACGATGGCGGGGAATCCGCCCTCCTGCGTGTCGTCCCCGACGGAGATCGGTTCCGTCTGGGGGAGCGGATTCCATCGCCTCCCCCCATCCTGGCCTCTAGATGACGAGGCCTTCCCCCGGCCGCCCTCTTGCCGAGGCTATCGCCGCGGAGAAGTTCGTCGAGATCTACGGCCAGGCCCCCGAGCTGACCACCTGGGCCCCCGGCAGGGTCAACCTGATCGGGGATCACACGGACACGAGCGAGGGGTTCGTTCTTCCCGTCGCGCTGGGACTAGGCGTCGGGATCGCTCTTCGTCCCCTCGCGGCCAGTCGGGCCCGCCTCCGGTCCCTCGACAGCGGCGGTGTCTGGGAGGGCCGATGGGGGCGGACGGTCGGGACTTCCGGATGGGAGAGATACCCGCAGGCGGTCGCGAGCTCTCTCCTGCAAGAGGGATATGATCCGCCGGGGTGCGAGGCCTTGATTGCATCCGACTTGCCGATGGAGGAAGGCCTCGGGTCATCGGCAGCGCTCCAGGTCGCCTTCGCCCGGGGGCTATTGGGTCTGCTCGGGAAGGAGATGGATCCGGTCCATATCGCTCAGGTCTGCCAACGAGCCGAGAGTGAGTACGTGGGGGTCAGGTGCGGGATCATGGATCCGTTCTGCTCTTCGGTCGGCAGGCACCCGATGGCGATCTTCATCGATACCCGGTCTCTCGAACATCGTTTTCTTGGACTGCCGAGTGCATGTCGGGTCGCCGTCGTCGCGTCAGGTGTGTCTCGCGATCTCGCCACGTCTCCCTACAACCAGCGTCGTCGAGAGGTAGAGTCGGCATCCCGGCATCTCGGCTTGCCGAACCTCCGTGACCTACCGGCCTCCGGAGCAGAGGGGTTGATCAACACCCTCCCGTCTCCAGAGCGACAGCGGGCGAGGCACGTCTTCTCGGAGAACGCCCGGGTCCTCGATGCGGTCCAGGCTCTCGAGACGGGGGACCCGGTGAGACTTGGCCGTCTCATGAACGAGTCTCACGTCTCCCTCCGGGATGACTTCCAAGCGAGTTGCCATGAGCTGGATCTACTCACTTCCATCCTTCGAGGCCATCCGGGATGCCACGGGGCGCGCCTCACCGGCGCCGGTTTCGGCGGGGCGGCAGTCTGTCTTGTCGAGGCGGGCCGGGCGGAGCAGGTCCTGTCGGAGGCGCTGAGTGAGTACGCCCGGAATATTGCCGGAGAGAGTCCACCCGTCCTGGCGCTGATACCTCATCCCTGAAGGCGTTCAGGGTCGAAATAATCAGTTCAAACACGACAAACGATATTGTTGTTTATTTTGACGTTATCGTTGAAAATGTTGTGGTTTATCGTTGAAACTGTTGTATTCTGACATGGGAGTGGGGTGCCAGAGGGCCCCGCTCCACCCACTCGTTTTCACACAAGAGTCGGAGCAGGCCCCGGACACCGAACGCGCGGGGGGTCGAGAAGGACGGTCTGATGGGCTCCGCTCTCCTGGATAAACACCTGATCCTCAGCGGACAGAGACACCCGATCGAGGACGTCAGAGACGAGCTCTTCATCGATTTTCGGGCAGGTCCGGGCACACAGTTTCTGGCCAGCACCTGCTACGGAGCGGCGGTGATCGACGTCCAGGTCGTCGGATCCGACTACTTCATATTGAAGGTGCGGCCCGCCTTGCGGGCCCTGCTGATGAGCCAGCTAAGAAGAGAATACAGGACGTACAGGGTGTACTGTTTCGAGGGCAACTCGGAGGGCCGGATCCTTCTGACCGACGAGCTCGTGCTCGAATTCACGGAGGGGGCCAGCCACGAAGCCAGGCGCGCCTCTCTCCACAGGTACTTCCCATCGACTCGAGAAGAGGAGCAGCTCGACGACGGGATCTACAGGCTCGCGGGAACCTTCTCGGAGGACCCGATTCTCGTCTCGAATGCCCTCCAAGGAAATCCGATGATCGCATCGGCTGCCCCGATCCTGGTAGCGATTCCGACCGATTCGGAAATCGCTAGCGATCGGGAGTGGGCCGAGGCAGAGGTCAATGCTCCGGAGCTTGCTCTGAGCAGCGTATAGAGCTTCAGTCCCCCATCACTTCCGGTTGCTCGCGTTCCGCGACGAATATCGCGGAGCGCGGGTCCCTCTTTTCAATAACACTGATTCCGAGCGGAGGATAATCCTGCTATCGCAGGGGGATGTGGTCTCGTCCGAAGTACTCGTGGGTGAGGTTGACGACCTTCGGCATGAGGAATACCAGTGCGATGAGATTGGGTATCGTCATGAGGAAGAGGGCCAGGTCGCCATAGGCCCAGACCAGCTGGAGGGCGAGAATCGCCCCCAGGAAGATGAAGGCGCAGTAGACCAGTCTGTAATAGATCACGTACTTGACGCCGGCGAGGTAGGTGACACAGCGGTCCCCGTAGTACGACCACGAGATCATCGTGGAGAGAGCGAAGAGGAAGACCGAGAACGTGACGATATACCTACCGCCCGGGAACAGGGGAGAGAGCCCCTTCTCGAAGGCCCAGGAGGTGAGGGCGGAGGAGTTTCGCACCATAGTTCCGTGGGCCGTGATATCCCCATCGGTGACTCCCTCCGTGTCAGTCACGGACCCCTTCGAGACGATCAGCTTGCCGGTGAACTTCGTGTCCCCTCCATAGATGAGGAGGTCCTCCACCGGGGCGTGCTGGACGACGAAGATCACATCCGGCCCGACCTGGCCCGCGGCCACCAAGACCTCGCCGGTGTGCTTGAGCGTGCTTCCCTTGATCTCCTCTGCCTGCTGGATGACGTCCAAGAAAGGAACATCAGCGGGGATCTCGACCGGCCTGGAATAGATCGTGATCTCGTTCAGGTCCTCCACCGTATCCGGCTTCTTCTGATCCCAGACCCCGGCAAGGAGGATCACGAGGCCCGTCATCGTGCAGACACTCAGGGTGTCGATGAAAGGTCCCACCATCGCGACGACGCCCTCGCGCACCGGTTCCTTGGTCTTGGCGGCCGCGTGGGCGATCGGGGCACTCCCCTGGCCTGCCTCGTTGCTGAAGAGACCTCGTTTGACGCCCCAGAGCAACGTGGTCATCCATACTCCGGCCGCTGCCCCACCGAAGCCAGCCGATGGGGTGAAGGCGCCCGTGACGATTTCTGCGAAGGCGGCGGGGAGCTTCTGATAGTTCAGAACGAGGATGGCGAGCGCCCCGGCGCAGTACAGGAACATCATCGTGGGGGCCAACTTGCTGGTGACGGCGCCGATCCGCTTGATACCGCCCACGATGACGACCCCCACCAGGATGGCGAGGACGAGGCCGGTGATCGCTTTGGGTATGCTGAACGCGGTCCACGCGGAGAGGGCCACGGTGTTGGCCTGGTTCATGTTGCCGCCGCCGAACGAGGAGACGATCGCACAGACGGCGAAGAAGACGGCGAGGGGCTTCCAGCCGCGTCCGAGAGCCTTCTCGATGTAATACATCGGTCCCCCGGAGGCATTCCCCTTGGCATCGAAGGAGCGATACTGCATCGATAGGGTGCATTCGTGGTACTTCAGGGCCATGCCCAAGAAGCCGATGATCCACATCCAGAAGAGGGCTCCGGGCCCGCCGTAGTGAATCGCGGTGGCCACCCCGGCGATATTGCCGATCCCGACTGTCGCCGAGAGGGCGGTTGTCAGCGCCTGGAAATGACTGATGTCTCCCTCATCCTCGGGATTGTCGTACTTGCCCCGGATGACGGCGATCGCGTGGCGAAATTTCCGGACCTGTATGAAGCCGAGGCGAAGGGTGGTGAAAAGACCCACCAGGACCAGAACGGGGACGATGACCAGACCCAGGTAATGATCCCCTGCGTTGACTAACCACTGGAGGAAATTGCTGCCGGCGTCGAGAACGGATTCGATGGCTGGCTCCTTTCGCCAGATCTAGCCTGGGAGCGGGCGAATATAGGCGCCGCCCGGTGGAGTGTCAAGGCGCTTCGGTGCGGGGTCTTGACACCCTTCGACCCCTACGGTACCTTTTCCCCCCCTTGCATCAACAGGGGATCGGCGAAGCCGGCCGTTCGTGCCGGCATTCCTGAATGAAGTGAGACTCACCCTGAAAGGGGGACGAACCCATGAGGTCCAGCCGTTTGCTAGTCCTGGTCGTGGTGATGATGGGGCTCACTTTTCTCACGCAGGGTTGCATGACCGTGGTGAGGGGGACAACTCAGGAGATCAAGATCACGTCGAAGCCTTCCGGCGCGACGGTCGAGATCTTGGGGCCCAAGCCGCCGAGCGAGGTGGTAGAGATTTCGGGCGGGGTCTCTTACATCAAGAGCAAGGTCGAGTGGAAGGCCATCGGGACCACGCCGATCGAGATCAAGCTGCGACGCAACCAGAGCTACACGGTTCGATGCACGAAGGACGGCTACAAGCCGGCAGAGGACGAGATCAACCGTCGACTGAGCGGAGTTTTCTATCCGATGTTCCTCGTTCCCAACTTGATCCTCGGCGGGCTCATCGATCTGAGCAGTGGGGCCGCCTACTACCTGGACAAGGGGACGGAAGAGAAGCCGCTTCACTTCGTTCTGAGGAAATCTAACTAGATTGGGCAACTAGCCTATCTGGCGGGTAGGGACCTCACAAATTCCAGCCCCAGGTCAACCCAGGTCTGCACATCGGCCTTTGCGCGAAATCCGTCAGGTCTGACGTAGACGAATCCGATCAGGGGCTTGCCCGTAAAATCCATCTTCTTCGCATGGGGCCTCGCGGACTCTTCCGGCAACCTCCTCATCGTAAGGCATCAGCTATCTACTCGAGCCACTTCTTTACGAAGGGATACCATTTCGTGGCGAAGTATTTTTCGAGGACCTCTTTCCAGAGGGCCCTTCGAGTCTCCTCGTCCTTCTCCTGTCGGGACTTGCGGATCAGCTCGTCGGCAGGCTTGCGGTGCTTCTCCTTCAGGCGGGAGTAAATCTGCATACACTTGCTCGACGCGTCGGCGAAAGCGAAGTCTCCCCGGAAGGCGAGAAAGTCATCCATCCATTCCCCACCCTTCGAGGAAGCCATTCGCTTCTCGAGCTTTGTCGCCGGGGGATCCGCCAGTTTTTCTATGGCTTTGCGGAGTTTGCTCAGCCGGGACCTCACTGCACGGCCGGGATTCAGGCTCGAGGCCTTCCTCAGACTGGCCACGGCATCACGGTACCGCTTCCCCTCGAAGCTCTCCTCGGAAAACGCGGCGAGTCGCTCGGCGTCGTCCGACGCCATTGACCCGAGCCAGCGGATCGCCTTCGGCACCGGCAGGTTCATGAAGCCATGTCCCGCTTCGGGGGGATCGAAAAGGCGCAGCATCGGAAATCCGCCTTCCTCGAAAGCATGGTGGGCCCACTCGCTGGAGCCGAATCCCACGACCGGATCGTCCCGAGCGTGAATGATCGCGAGAGGGGCGTCCCGCTGGGCTCGCCGGATCTCCACGTCTTCGAACACCGATGGCTCCGCCTGGAAGATCAGGCCCGAGGCGATCGGGAAGGCGCCCGCGAAGAGCTCGGGGTAGTGCATGAAAAGCGTGTACGTCAGGTACCCACCCTGAGAGTGGCCGCCTACGAATAACTTGCCGATGGGATACGTCTTCTGCAGCTCCTTCACCGTGTCCGCGATGAAAGGAGGGCTCTCGTGCTCCCGGGTGCCCGTCCACGTGCTCCTCTTGCCCACCCAGCTGACGTAAGTGTAATTGGAACGGGGAAACTCCCGCGTGCTGTTCCGGCTGATCCGCTCGCCGTCGACGCCGATCAGAATGTAGTCCCGCGCCAGGTCGGACCACTCGCTCTCGATCGTCTCGATATACGAGAACGAGTCCATGTTCGAGCCATGGAGGATGAGAATGGCCGGGTATTTCTTCTTGCCGTCGTACCCCTCGGGCACGCGAATGTGGTAGCGCAGGCGGCTTTCGGAGATGCCCGTGGAGATGTCTCCCGGGCGAACCACGGCCTCTCGATGTCCCGCCTGGTAGCCGCCCCAAAATCCGGTGGTTTCCGCACCTTCGTGCAGATACTCCCCGAGAAACGACAGATTGTCGTCCTGCATCTCGAAGGTCCCCTCGCCATTCCCCGATGGCGCGGAGTACCGGTAGTCCAGATCGCGGCCGTCCACGCGTCCCTCCAGGGTTCGGTCATTGGAGTACCCGTACCTCCCCTTGACGCTCTCCCCCTTCTGCTCGAGCTTCATGGGTCCGAAGGTGGTTTGCCAGGTGCCCTCGAAATTCGCCGGTCCCCTTTCCACGCTCGAGTCTCGAATCTCGAGTGCGGTTAAATCCCCCTTCTTCAAGGTCCGTCTTCCCCAGGGCGTTCGTATCCTGAACGTGGCGATCAGGACCTCTCCCTCGACCTCTCCACTCCATCGGTGCTTCACGACATCGGGATCGCCAAAACGAATCGACTCCATTCCCGCCCAGGCCATGTTGAATATTTGGTCGGGAGCCGTCCGGATCTCGATGTACGGATCCAAAAAGTCCTTCTGCCGTGGAACGAAGATGCCTTCGATCTTCTCGCCGTCCCGGGTATGCGCGAGGACGTCCAGCCCCTGGCCCAGGGCGAGACAAAGGATGAGTGCCGTCATGACGACGTACCTCCAGGCAATGGGGGCGCAGTGACCGGATAGGATCCAACCGGCATCGAAGGTGCCCGGGTGGCAGCCGTCATCTTGCAATCGGAAACAGGTTTTCGCAACCTTTTCGGAATTCACGAGCGAACGGTGGGGCTGGGTACCTGTCGCGGATGAGAAGACCGGCTGACCCGGGAGGATCAGCCGGTTCTTTATGTCTGGCGAGGCCGACGGGAATCGAACCCGCAACCTTCGGATCGACAGTCCGATGCTCTAACCTAATTGAGCTACGGCCCCTTGCGTTTCGGGCTACGAATCGGGAAATGGTATCGGTCGGCCTGTCCCCTGTCAAGACGGGGGGCGGGCCACTTGACGTTCCGTGGTCTGTATCTACGATAGGCGTCTTCCACGGGGCATGCCTATGGCGAGGAGGGATTCATGACGGGTAGGAAGGTCGTGAAGGGGGTCCGCATCCTTGTGAGCACACGGAAGGGGCTCTTCATCTACGAAAGCGATCGGAGGAGGTCCGCCTGGAAGCGGCGAGGCCCTTACCTGGAGGGTCAGGAGGTCTTCCACTCCGCCATCGATCCGCGGGACGGGAAGACGCTCTACGCGGCAGTCAATGGCTGGATGAAGGGGGCTGTCTGGAAGACCACGAATCTGGGTCGCACCTGGGATGTCTCGCCGATTCCGACCAAGAAGATCTGGAGTATTTCCTTCGGCCATTCTTCCGAGCCGGGCACCGTCTACGCCGGAGGGATGCCGGCTGCCCTCTACAAGAGCGTCGACTCGGGGGGCTCCTGGAAGGAGGTAAGGAGCCTGACCCGCCAGCCGTCGCGAAAGGAGTGGATGCCTGGCGCCGGAGGCCTTTGCCTTCACACGATCCTTCAGGACCCCCTGGACCTCGATCGCCTGTACGTCGCGATCTCCGCCGTGGGAGCCTTTGTCACAAGGAACGGGGGCAAGACCTGGAAGCCGATCAACGAAGGGGTGACGAGTCTCGCCGTCGAGATGGGCATGAAGAAGCAACGCTTTCCGCAGATTCATCGCTGCGTTCACAAGATGGCGCTCCACTCGACGCGGCCGGGCGCTCTGTACCAACAAAATCATATGGGGGTCTACCGGACGGCCGGGTGGGATCGGAAGTGGAGGAAGATCAGCTCCGGTCTCTCGTCCGAGTTCGGGATGGCTCTCGCCGTCCATCCTCGGGAAGGGGAGACGATCTTCGTCGTTCCGATCGCCAGCGGAATGCTCCACTGGGCGCCGCGAGCGCGACTCGCCGTCTACCGCAGCCGTGACGGGGGCAAGAAGTGGAAGCGGCTCAGTCGGGGGCTCCCCCAGGGCGACGCCTGGTTGAACGTCTTGCGGGACGCTCTCTGCACGGACACGTTAGATCCGGTCGGCGTCTACTTCGGAACCAATACGGGTCAGCTATACGCCAGCCGAAACGAGGGGGACGCCTGGAAGCCTATCCTGGAGTATCTCCCGCCGATCACTGCCGTGACGGCATCCCCGATCTATCGGTAAACTCATGAAACAATAAAAAGCGGCGGCCGGGGATCGCTCCCCGACCGCCGGACCCGTTCAGAGAGGGGACAGGTTACTCCAGCTCTACCTTGATCTCCCTTTTCCTGGTCTCTTCCTTCTTCTCCAGGTGAACTTCCAGGACGCCGTTCGTGTAGGTGGCCTTGACCTTCTCGCCATCCACCTCACTGGGAAGCGCCACCGACCGAGAGAAGGATCCATAGGATCTCTCCATCCGGTGGAAGTTCCTACCCTTCTCCTCCTTCTCCGACTTCTTCTCGCCCTGAATCGTCAGGACGTCATCCTTGATCGAGATGTCCAGGTCGGAGGCCTCGAGACCGGGTAACTCCACCTTGACCACCACGGCGGTCTCGGTCTCGGCGACATCGAGGGGAGGGGTCCAGTTCTGATCGAACAGACCCAGGGTGGCGTCCGGCCTCAGGAAGTCGCCGAACAAACCATTCATCTGATCTCCAAAAAGAGACAGGTCTCTCAATGGCCGATAGCGTGTAATCTGCATGATATGCACTCCTCTCCGGGGCGGTCGAAGGGGCCCCGGCGTTTGCCCCGAGTCCGGGCCGAGACCTCCTGAATACAACTTATGACAGTAAGTAGGAGCAACTAACGGGCCAATGCCATTCGCCTCGATGGAATTTCCATAAGTATATAGAACTAAACATATTGAATAATTATCCACTGTGTGATCGAAACGATGAACATGCCATTTAGGCAGCAAATCTCTGGAAAATTACGCGGATGGCCCGGGGAGGCAGGACCGGACGTATAATGATGGACTTCAGACCCCGAGGGGAAAGTGTGGTCCGGCGCGGTAGATCATCTACACCGGAGATCTTGGAGAGAGAAGTGAGCGGAGGCTTGGTGGGCGATGCAGGGCTCGAACCTGCGACCTCCTGCTTGTAAGGCAGGCGCTCTAGCCAGCTGAGCTAATCGCCCCGAGCTACAGTTGCTCGTGCCGTCTTTCCCCTGATACGTCCGAAAGCGGCGTGATTATAAACCCCAGGGTCGGCATGTCAACGGGGATTGTCGGTCGCTAAACGCGGTGCCGGCGCGTGCTCTTCTGGCCGCGGATGTAGTAGTAATAGTCCCTCGGCTCGGCCGTGGCGAAGTTGAGCATGACGCCCAGGATCTGGGCGTTCACACTTTTCAGCAGGCTCTTGGCCCAGGAGGCCTCATGGTTCTCGAGGCGGCCCGCGCCTACGACGAAGATGGTCCCGCCGACGTGACGGGCGAGGGACAGCGCGTCCCCGATCACGTTGAGCGGCGGCGTATCGATGATCACGAAGTCGGCCTTCGCTGCCAGGGCCCTGATCGCCACCCCCATGTAGGGAGATTCGAGAGTCAGCGGGGGGTTGTCCGGTAGCGGTCCTGAGGGGACGATCGAGAGGTTGTCCACGCCGGTCGGCTGGATGTATGGATCAATCTCGTACCCGGCAAGATCTTCCGCAGCGGCGAGATCCTCCAGAAGGCGGGTGGGATCGGACCGATCCGCCACGAGCCTGGTCAGGCCGAACTCGTTCTCTACGCCGAGAAGGAGGTGGAGCCCGGGACGGCGGAGGTCCCCGTCGAGGAGGATGACCTTTCGGCCCTTCCGGGCCAGAGCCACGCCGAGATTCACCGCGAAGGTCGTCTTGCCCTCTCCCTCGTTCGTGCTCACCACCATCAGCGTCTTCATGTCCCGATCGTCGGCCGCTGATTGGACCAGTGTGGCGGCCGTGTTGAACTTCTCGGCGAGCACATGGTCCAGGGGAAGATCGAGAAGACTTGGGCTCCCCTTTTCCCTGTGGATCACTCCCAGGATCGGCAGATCGAGGTACCGTCGAACGTCCTGCAGGGTCATCACCCGCGTGTCGACGTATTCGAGGAAGTAGACGATACCGAGGCCCAGGATCAGGGCGGCGCAGCCGAGCAGGAAGAGGCGGGCCACGGGTCCCTTGCCCGGGAACGCCACCGGCCGGCTGGTCTGGGCGTGGCTGTAGAAGACGACCGGTCCCTCCAGCTCCCTCTCCACACGCTCCAGCTCTCGCTGCGTGGCCGTGAGATCCTTCACTTCCCTCCGGGAGTCGGAGAGTTCCCGATCGAGCCTGTCCGACTTGATCCGGATCACGGACAGGTGCTGAAGAGCGTTCTCCTTCTCCTGCTTCCGTTCCTCCAGGTCGAGCGTGATCTTCCGATCGAGGAGGCGGCTCTCCGACATCAGATTGGACATCTCCCGGTCCTTTACGCTCCGCTTGTTATCGAGGAGTCGCGCCCGCTCGATCTGGATGCCATTTTCGAACGACTTGACTGCGGCCTCGGCCTTCTGGCGAGCCGGGGATGTCTCCTTGTGGGCGGGCGTGGAGTTAAGGAGCTGATGAAGCTCCTTCCGGGCTTCCTCGAGGTCCCGGCCGAGGGCTTGAAGCAATTGGGACTCGAGCTCGCCCGCCGCGAAGACGCTGACACCGAGCAGCCTCTCCCTGGTGACGCCGCGAAGCCAATCGCGTATGCGCTCCCGGTCGAGGCTGAGCTTCGTCCGTAGCTCGGCCTGCTCCTCCTCCAGCCTCTGCTTAGCATCGAGAAGGCTCTCCTCCAGCGTCTGCAGGCTGTAGACCCCCTGGTCCTCGGCAAAGGCGAGTCTCTCCCTCTCCCGCGCCACCTGGACGGCCAATGCCTCCTTCACGCCGGCACGGACCTTCTCGAGAGCTCGCACGGTGATCTCCCGAGCGTCCTCCTCGTCGACCTGGTAGGCCGCCTCAGCCTGCGCGTTGGCGAACGCCATGGCGAGGGCGGGACTCCTTGCTCGCGCCCGGATCGGAACGATCTGATCCTTGGCGCCCGCTTTCCGCTCGATCTTCGAGATGGCCTCCTCGATGCTGGCCATGAGGTACTTCCCGAAATCGGTTTCCGGAGCGTCCGCGAGAACCTGCTGCTCCAGCCGTTTGATCTCCTCGAGGCTCTGCTTCTGAAGCGCTTCGGGAACTTCACCGCTCCGGTACGGCCTCTCGTCTCTCAGGAGCTCGACGGCGGCCTCGAAGACCGGAAACCTTGTCAGACCCGTCACGCGGGTCTCGAGGTTGATGTAGGGGCGCCGGATCTGGCCACCCGGGGGAATGAGGTCCCAGGGAGTGAACTGCTGGAAACGCACGAGGACCTCCGCCGTCGCCTCGTGATCGACGTGGCGCTGGCGGATCACGTAGGAGTCGACCACGTAGACGGCGACAAAGGTCACGAGGAACCAGTACCACCCCTTACGGAGCATTCGGAGGTAGTCTTTCAGCTCCATAGGTGCGGGTTCCTGTCCCCCAAGGCGCGGAGCCTCCCCCCAGGGGGCTCCCCTCTATTTATCGTCCCAAAACCCCAAATACGCCAGTCGGCGGCGCCTCCGGCCCTGGGGCCTGTTCCTCCTCCTGCTCCCCCCCTTTGTCTCCCTCCTCGGGGTCATCTCTCTCCTCGGCTCCCTCCTGCTGCCTTTTCTGCTCCTCCTGACGACGCTCTTCCTCCTCCTCACGGCGTTTTTGGGCCGCCTTCTTCTCCGCCTCCCGCTCGTCGAGTTCTTCCAGAAGCTCCCCGAAGACCTCCCAGTCCGAGTCATCCATCTCGGCCCCCTGGATCAGCATTTTCCTGGCGGTCTTGTAGTCCTCCTGAGCCATATAGACCCGGGTGAGCACGGCGTAGTGATCTGCCTGATCGTGGATCTCGATCGCTCTCTGGAGGACGGCGATGGCGACGCTTCGTCTCGACTCGCTGGCGAGGGAGCGCGCCTCCAGGCGCAGAGCCCGGGCAATGATCTCCGGCCCGGCGGGATCCCTGCTGGTCGAGAAAGCCGTCAGGCGGAATTTCTTCCTGATCTGCCCCTCCGCGAGAATGGCCCGGTCTTCGGCGAGAATGAGGTTCGCGCCGAGCTGGCAGGGATATCTCCAGCGGATCTCTCCCTGACCCGGTTCGATCGCGATCAGCTCGCCCTGCTCGTCCCAGTAGGAGTTCGTCCCGCCGTTGAGGGAGAAGATCATCGCCGCGGTCGCGCTGAAGGACCTCTCGACGGCCCTTCCCGGCGCGGTCTTCCAGAGCCTCTCGCCCTTGCTCGAGTCCCAGCACGAGATCTCCCCGTTGCGATGGGCAGCGAGCAGACGTCCGCCGGGCGTGCGCGCCAGACCGGAGACGATCCCGGAGAGCTCGGCTTCCCACGTGGCCTCTCTCTGCGCCGCGCGAAATCCGAGCAGTCGGCCCTTCGACGTGGCCACAAATATCCCGTCATCGCCGAACGCTGGGGCGGTCGTCATCCCTGCGGAGAGGTGGCGGGTCTCGGCTTCCTTCCCCGTCTCCAGGTCGAGACCCCCTACGAGGCCGGGCCGCAGGGTCACCCAGGTGCGGTCTCCCAGGATCTGAGGGGAGTGCTCACCGAGACGGCGGAAGCGGCGGTTCCATGCCACCCTGCCCTTCGGAAGGTCCAGAAGGACGACGTTGCCTCCTCCGGAGAGCCCGCGGCCGTGCAGATACGCGAGCCGGCCACCGGGTCCGGTGTTGCCTGGCGAGCTGTCGATCGAGGCGTCCAGCTCGAAGCGAGCGACAATTTCGCCTGCCTCAGGGTCGGCCGCGATGCCAAGCAGCCCCGCCTTCCTCTTCGATACGCGGAACTTTCCGGGCAGGGAGTGCCAGATGTTGTAGAGGAGATAGA
The DNA here is from genome assembly GCA_027296055.1 of Planctomycetota bacterium. Taxonomy (GTDB): domain Bacteria; phylum Planctomycetota; class JAPUJT01; order JAPUJT01; family JAPUJT01; genus JAPUJT01. The sequence continues at coordinate 30,218 of JAPUJT010000063.1, forward strand.
CCCTGTCCTCGGCCTCTGCGATCCAGGTGAGATCCAGCAGGGCGACCCGGGAGCCCGGAACGGCTGGAGGTTCGGGGGGGTCCAGTCTCCACTTCAGGCGTCCCGTACTTCGGTCCAATCCAACGACCGAGTCGGTGCCGTAGACGGCAGATACCACCGTGTCTCCCGCCGAGATGGGTGGAATCTGCCAGGGGAAGTCGTCGCGGTCCGGAGTGCGCTGCCAGGCCTCATCCTCCAAGGCGGACCATGTCCAGATCACAGGGGCCATGGCTGGGGGAGGCACGCCTGGCGCCTTGCGATCGCGGATCGCCTCGAGACGCGATCGAGGGGCAGGCAGGATGTCTTCGAACTGAAGCGCCGAGGTGGCCGCTCCGGCGGCTCCATCTCGGTCTCCCCGCTCGTGGTGGACCTCGGCGAGTTCGATGAGGAGATCCAGATCTTTTCGCTTGAAGACGAGGACGCGGCGATACTCGATCGCGGCAAGGTCCGGCAGCCCCTTGGCCCGAAAGATCTCTCCCAGCTCCCTCCAGAGGCCGACGGGGATCGCGGCCTCCCTCATCTGGCCGAGGAGCCGGTCCGTCACCAGATCTCCCTCCCCGCGCCTCTCCATGATCTCGATGATCTTTTCCTTCCAGGTCTTGCCGTCGGCAGTGCCAGAGTCCCCGGTCTGATAGAGGAATCGATACACCCGGAACGCCTGATCCCATTTTTTCTGGGCCTCGAGGATCTGGGCGCGTAAGCCCTGGATGGGCAGATCGCCGGGGTGGAGCGCCTTGCTCTTCTTGATGAACCGGTTGGCGATCTCGAACTTCTCGAGACGGATGCATTCTCGGATGAGCAGTCGATACGCGCCGACGTCTTCCGGATCCATCTCGAAGGCTTCTTCCAGCTCCCGGGTCGCCGCCTCCTCGCGTCCGGTCCGCTCGTAGGTCTGGACGAGGAGGACCCGGTAGAGGGGATTCTTCGGATCCGCCTCCGTCATCTTCTCCAGGGATCCCGTGGCCTCATCCCAGAGTTCCTTGTCCATCAGGTGCTGGATGTAGAGGGCGTTCAGATCCTGATCGTGGGCGTTCCGGTCGATGGCCTTTCGAGACGCTTCGAGGGAGAGGTCCGCCTCCCCCCGCTCCTTTCGAAGGAAGGCGATCCACCGGAAGGCCCAGAATTCCTCCTCTCCCCCCAGGACCTCGAGAATGGTCTCCTGGAGCTCCTCACCGCCCAGTTGGCTGGCGCTGCGAAGCGCCATCGCGCGGACCTGGGCTTCCTCATCTTCCCTGGCGATATGGAGGAGGATATCGATCCCCTCGGCCCCCAGCCGGGATGTCACCTGCCCCACCACGAATCCGCGCTCGTCGACGTCGAGGCTCTCGTAATTCTCGAAGAGGTCCTTGACCTTCTCGCCCAGCTCTCCGGTGAATCTCCAGCTCAACTTTCGGATCAGCTTCTCCGCGCTCAATCTGATCTCGGCGTCCGGATGGTCCAGCGCCTCCCGCAGGGGCTCGAGAACGCGATTTCCCATCTCGAGCAGCTCCGCCGCGGCCTCTTCGCGCGACTTCCAGTTGCGGTTACCGAGCTGCTCGATGAGGCGGGCGATCTCATCGTCCGGACTCGCTGCGATGATGAACATGCAGAGGGTCAGGAGGATGCGGACGGCCCAGGCAGATGTTGGGTGGTGTGGGTGGGGCATCGCGATCTCTACAGGGGCATCCTTTCGAGGCGCCGCATCCGGCCGAAGATCAGGATCATGATTCCGAAGAGGACGAGAAAGAGGCCGAATGGAAGGAGATCGCCGTAGGACCATCCGGGCCGTGCGTGACGCTCGGCGAGGAGCGAGATGACAATCAGTAGCGTTCCGGCCAATACGTTGATCGTGGCGGCTACGAAGGCCGGTCGCACCTGCCGCTGCCGCAGGAAGATCACGGTACCGCCGATAAGCAGCGTGAGCCCCAGGGCGAGGGTAAGGGAGCCCAGCGCCAGCGGTATCCAGCTACGGATGGCCAGCACTCGATAGAGAAACCAGAGAGAGGCCAGGCAGGAGAGGGTGCTGATCTCGATCCATCCCTCTCGTAGGGACGCGTCGACCCGAGGGCGTTTCTTTCTGCCATATTGTCTCGGCACCGATGGATCTCTCCCTGAATCAGGAGGCGAGGATCGTCAGCAACACGAGGAATCCCGCCGAGGTGATGAGCATAACAAGGAGTCCGATCAGCTGGAGGCCCAGCGCCTTTCCCCAGGTGGAGACATAAGTCCACTTGTAGGTGTAGAGCTGGCCAAGCAGATAGATGGGCAGCACGACGCCGAGGTGCGCGGGCTCCTCTTGATACAGAATGAGGGTATTCAACCATCCTGCCGCATTGGCGCCCCAGATGAAGGCGAGAGTGAAGGCGGCGAGTAGCACGATGCAGAGGAGAGCGCGGCTGTAGGTTGGGTCCGTCACTCCGATCACGCTGCTGCCGGCAAGGAGGAGGAGAGCCGGGAGAAGAATCAGCACGACCACGCTCACGCATCCCAGCATGACAAGGGCTGGCAGAGATGAGTCCTCCGTGAGCTGGTCCCATCTGTCCACCCATCCGCTTGGAAAAGTCCTCAGCAGGGGTCCGAGGCCCCGGGGAGGGTCCTTCTTCATCTCCTGGGCCGCAAGATGGTTGCCGAAGATGCAGAGGGTGTTCAGGGGGTAGATCGTGTTGGCCGAGAACACAGGGGTGAGTGCCCCAAGGATGATTGCCGATCGGAGAAACGTCACCAAATTCACCTCCGCTGGCTATATCCCCTATCATATCCATACGAGAGAAGTTGCGTCAACATTGGCGCGATCATCTAATTCGTGCGTAGGAGATCCTCGACGCCCTGAGGGACATCGGGGGTGTGCTCGATGACTTCACGAATCAGAGCGTCCGGCTGGACCCCTTCGGCCTCCCCTTCGAAGTTCAGCAGGATTCGATGGCGGAGGGCGGGGAAGGCGGCCTCGCGAATGGCCTCCGCGCTCGTGTGATCTTCTCCGCGGGCGAGAGCGGAGGTCTTGGCTCCCATCGTGACCGCCTGGGCCCCCCGGGGACTGGCGCCGAATCGAACGTAGCGCCGCACCCCTTCGGGGGCCTTCGGGGATGAAGGGTGGGTTGCCAGAACGAGACGAGCGACGTACTCGAGAATATGTCGGGCGATCGGGACCTGACGCGCCAGGCGACCCATCTCCAGGAGGCGGTCCGCCGTCACCACAGGCTCCGGGGAGGTCAGGACATCCCCCGTCGTCCTCTCCAGTACCTCCACGAGCTCCTCCTCACCGATTGATTCGATTGCCACCTTGAAGAAGAACCGATCGAGCTGAGCTTCGGGCAGCGGATAGGTCCCTTCCATTTCGATCGGATTCTGGGTGGCGAGCACGAGGAACGGCTCGGGAAGAGCGTGCGCGGTTCCCCCGATGGTGACGGACCGCTCCTGCATCGCTTCGAGGAGAGCGGACTGAGTCTTGGGTGTGGCCCGGTTGATCTCGTCGGCGAGGACGATTCCGCCGAAGATGGGCCCCTTCTGGAACCGGAAGGATCGTCGGCCTCCCGCGTCCTCGTCGAGGACGAGCGTGCCCGTGATGTCCGCAGGCATCAGGTCGGGGGTGAACTGTATTCTCGAGTAGACGAGGTCCGTGAGCCGGGCGAGGGTGCGCGCCAGGAGTGTCTTCCCGAGACCGGGGACGCCCTCGATCAGCGCGTGGCCCGACGAGACGAGGCAGATGATCGACTGCCTGATGACCTCGCTATGGCCGACGATGACGGTAGCAAGCCCATCCTGGAGGCGTTGAAAGTCCCTCTGAAAATCGCGGATCGAATCGTTCACCGGATGCCGGCTCCTGGGAGATTCCCCGGGATCAATACGTCCTTCGTTGGCGGGAGGAGGGGATGGAGAGCTGCTTGCGATACTTCGTCACCGTCCGGCGCGCGATGGCGAGACCTTTCTCCCGACGCAATATGCGGGCGATGTCCTCATCGGAGAGCGGGCTCTTCTTGTCTTCCTTTTCGATGATCTGGCGCACCTTCTGCTTGATGCTGAGGGTCGACTCCATCGTTCCGTCATGGCCCATCATTCCCCCGGTGAAGAAGAACTTCATCGGGTAGATGCCACGCGGCGTCTGGATGTACTTTTCGGAGAGGGCGCGGGAAACGGTGGAGACGTGAACCCCGACCCGATCGGCGATGTGCTGCATCTTCAACGGCTTCAGGCGTTCCAGGCCGTAGTCGAGGAAATCTCTCTGTACCTTTATGATCTCCCGATTGATCCTCATCAGAGTGTTCTGTCTCTGCTCGATCGACTCGATCAGCCACTTCGCCGCCTCGAGCTTCTTCTTGATGAACTCCCGCACCTTGGGGTTGTCCGCCTGCTCCGCGAGCATACGACGGTAATGAGGCGATATGTGGATCCGCGGGATGTAAGTGTCTTCCAGGCGGATCTCGTAGTTGCCGTCCACCTCCGTCACGACCACGTCGGGAATGATATAGTGCGCCGCCTTCTCCGCGAACAGTGAACCCGGCCTGGGGTTGAGCATCCGGATGAAGGCGATCCTCTCCTTGATCTCCTCGAGGTCTGTTCCCAGGGCCTTGGCGATCTTCGGGAGTCGATTGTTCTGGATATCGGGGAGATGGTTCTCGATGATCCGACGCTCTTCCTTGAACTTTTCCGGATCAGAACCGAGTTGCAGCAGCAGCACTTCCTTGAGATTTCGGCCGCCCACTCCGGGCGGGTCGAATCTCTGGATGATCCGCAACGTCTGCTGAGCGATGTAGAGGCGAGCGCCGTTCGTACCGTTGGCGGAGAACTCCGGCGGCTCCAGGAGTAGCGTGGAAGGATCGTCCTCGCTCCCTCCGTGTGACACCGGCTCCGCAGGAGCAGCGGCTGTCTCCGAGAGGGCGGATGGCTCCACGGCAGGGGGAGGCTGCGCATCCGCAGCTGGAGTCAGTGCATCGACCTTACCCTCGGCGCCGTTCTCGCCCTCGGCCGTGACCATTGGCTTCATATCGCCCGAGGCGGGGGGCTTCATATCGCCGGAGGCGGGGTGCTCCACGTTGCCCGAGGCGGGAGTGTCCATCTCGACCGGGTCACCAGACTGCCCAATCTCTGTCGGGGGGACCGGGGGACTCGTGTCGGCGGCGAACGACTCGATGAGATCTTCCAGGGAGTAGGGGAGGTATCCGTTGTCGTCGAGATTGTAGATCAGGTACTCTGCGAGGGCTCGGATCTCGGACACGATTTCCCGATCGTCTCCGCCCCTCTCTCTCATCCAGGAGATGAAATCTCGATCCGCGGCGGAGATGATGCTGAGCAAGTGGAGCTGCTGAATGAGATATTCCTGGAGGGTCACGGAGGGCGCGGCTGTATTCTCCATCGCCTCGCGCTTGCGGTCCTCCGTGCCCGCGCCGTTCGCTGATCTCCCTGCCGAGGAAAAGTAGTCGTTCCAAACGGCATCGACTCTCTCGAGCCCTTCGAGCTCGCGCTCCAGGTCATCCTCGGAGGACGGTTCTTCCTCCGCGTCCGGCGTGACGAGATCTTCCTCGAGGGTGGGGTTCTGTTCGAGTTCCTCTTTGACGAGGTCCTGAAGCTCTAGGGCGGGAAGCTGGAGAATCTCAATCGACTGGATGATCTGAGGAGCCAGCCGGAGCTTCTGCTCAAGACGAAGTTGGAGAGAGACCTCCATTCTCATGAATGGTCTCCTGCCAGAGATGGGCAGGTCCTCGATTCAACACACCGGCTATTATAAGTCGTCCTTGAAAATGGGTCAAGGTTACTCGCCGGCGTCCGAGGGGCCATCATTATCGAATGTCGTGCGGCCCGAAAGCGCGTCGCTGAGGATCGCGCGAGACGCGAACTCGAGGTGGCTACCCGCAGGGATTCCGCGCGCCAGTCGGGTCACCTTCACATCCAGGTGTCGGAGCCTCTCCACGATGTAGAGCGAAGTGCAGTCCCCTTCCGTCGTCGGGTTCGTGGCCAGGATCACCTCTTTGATACCCTCGTTCTCCACTCGCTTCAGGAGATTGGAGATCGTGAGATCGTCGGGCTCCACTCCTTCGATGGGAGAGAGCGATCCCATCAATACGTGGAAGAGACCGCGATAGGAGCCCACCTTTTCGATCGACAGGAGGTCCTTCGGCTCCTCCACGACGCAAACCACATCTCGTTCCCTCCTCGAGTCGATGCAGATCGGGCAGGGATCCGTTTCCCCGGGGGAGTAGCAGATAGAGCAGGGACGGATTCCTCGCTTCACCGCTTCGATGGCGGCGACGAGTCCGCTCACTTCCGTCTCCGAAGAGCGCACGATGTAGAAGGCGAGTCGCTCTGCGGTCTTCGAACCGATACCGGGGAGCCTGGCGAACTCCTCGATCAGTCTGGCTATGGAAGGTGAATAGCTCATTGTTTGATCGGGGGAGGCCGGACGATCGCGGTGACCCCAGGGGATCGCCCGCGGTCCACGTCATAATCCCATGAGGCCAGAAAGGTCCAGGCCACCGGTCGCCTTTCCCATCTCCTTCTGGGCCATCTCCCCCGCCTTCTTCAATCCCTGGTTGACGGCCGCGACGATCATGTCCTCGACCATCTCGGGTTCTTCCGACTTGAGGACCTCGGGATCGATCTTGACTGACAGGACTTCCCGTTGGCCGTTGACGTGGGCGCGGACCATCCCGCCGCCTGCGTTCCCCTCGGCAACCATCTCTTTGAGGTCCGCCTGGATCTTGGCCATACGTTTTTGCATCTGCTGGGCTTGTTTCATCAGATCGCCCATGCCGAAGCCACCCTTCATCTTCGCTCCTCCTGCTTTGGGGTCTCCCCTTCGCCCAGGATGTCCTTCGCCGCCTCCACCCAGGGATGTTTCCCTGGGTCCGGGGCATCATCCTTCCCCGGGGTGGCCCGAATCTCTATCGGGCCGCTGCCGACTCGTTCGAGCACTTCCTCGATGAACTTCCTTCGTGAGGGGTTCTTCATGGCCTGGTCGATCATCGCGTGGGTATTCTCGGGATAGACGGTCACGAGGACTCCGTCGGAGAGGGAGACGGGTCGCATCAGATCCAGGATGCTTCCCAGTGTGGGTTTTTCATCCCGGACGATCTCCACCGCCTTTTTCCAGAGCGTAGCAACCTCGCTCCCGCCGGATTGCCCAGCAGGAGGTGGGAGTGGCGCCTCTTCGGATACGGTAGCGGCCTCGGCTCCGGCGGAGAGGCGGTTCACGACTTCGTTCAGGGAGACGAGTCGAGGCAGACGTGAGAGCTCCACCAGGGCGACCTCCACCCGGATCCGGGGGAGCGAATCGAGACGGATGCGCGAGCGCGCCTCCTGCAGGACCGCCAGGTAGTGGAGCAACGTATCGACCGTGAACGATGATGTCACCTCGAGGAGCTTCTCCATTTCCTCCGAGGATCTCGAAAGGAGACCCCCGGCGTCCGGGCTGATGCGGAGAAGGAGGAGGTCGCGGGTGACCTCCACCGTCTGGGAGAGATAGTCGTGGAGATCCGCTCCCTCCCGAAGTAGCTGATCCAGGGCCCGGAGCGCGCCCGCCGCATCACCATCTCGCATCCGAGCGAGGATCGACAGGATTTCTGACGAGTCGAGGATGCCGAGCATCTCGGCGACGGTGCTCTCGGTGACCGTCCCTCCCGCGAACGAGATCGACTGGTCCAGGAGCGAGAGAGCATCTCGCAGGCTTCCGCCCGAGCGCTTGGCCATCGCCCAGAGAGCCGGCTCTCCGACGTCGACTCCCTCGTCCGAGCACACGCTCTTCATCGACTCGACGAGCTCTTCTGTCCGGATGCGATGGAAATTGAACCGCTGGCATCGGGAGTGAATCGTGGCGGGGAGCTTCTGCGGATCCGTCGTTGCGAAGAAGAAGAGCACGTGGGGGGGAGGCTCCTCGAGCGTCTTGAGCAAGGCGTTGAATGCAGCCACGGAGAGCATGTGGACTTCATCAATGATGTACACCTTGTAGGGGCTTCGGCTGGATGCGTAGCGAGCCGATTCCCTCAACGCTCGGACCTCTTCCACTCCGTTGTTGGAGGCCCCGTCGATCTCGAGGACGTCAATGTCCTCCCCGACGGAGATCTGGGAGCAGGTCTCGCACTCGTTGCAGGGTTCCGCCCCCTTTCGGTTGGGACAGTTGATCGCCTTGGCGAGGATTCGGGCGACGGTCGTCTTGCCCACCCCGCGAGGGCCGGCGAAGAGGTAGGCGTGTGCAAGTCGGTCCTGGGCGATGGCGTTCCGGAGGGTCTGGACGATCGGGGCCTGGCCCACCACCTCATCGAAATGGAGAGGACGGTATTTTCGGGCGAGGACCTGGTAGGT
>JAPUJT010000064.1 GCA_027296055.1 Planctomycetota bacterium
CTTGGCCAGATCGATCTCGGCTTCACGCAGCTTCCGGATAACCTGCTCCGAGGTATGTCGCTTCTTGGCCATCTTCGCCTCCTTCCAGGGTCCAGAATCCTAACATCCCTCCTGGACCGGTTTCAGGGGGCTGGGTCAATCCTGTATGAGCTTCTCGTCGGAGTACGACCCTTCGATTTGAAGGATATGCGAGAGGCGGGGATCGAAGAGATCCGCCGCATGATCCGGGAGGAGGAACCGCCGAAGCCGAGCACGCGTGCGGGGAACCTTGGCACCGCAACGACCGAGTTGGCTGCTCGCCGCAAGGCCGATCCGGTCACTCACCCCCGGCTCCTGAGAGGAGATCTGGACTGGATCACAATGAAGGCCCTGGAGAAGGACCGGGAGCGTCGATACGGGACGGCGTCGGAGTTGGCCGCGGACATTGCTCGGCACCTGGATGACGAGCCGGTACTCGCCGGAGCCCCCAGCGCGGCATATCGCCTGAAGAAATTCGCGCGAAAGCACAAGGCCGCGGTCGCCGCGACCGTGGCCGTGTCGGCCACCCTCCTCCTCGGACTGGCGGCGACCCTGACCATGTACTTCCGCGCCGAAGCGGATCGCGCCGAAACGGAAAGGGCTTGGCAGGCGCTGGCCGAAGAGCACGAGAAGGTCCTCGCCGCCCAGGGCCAGGTGGAGAAAGAGGCGGAGAAGGCCAGGGCGATAAATAAATTTCTCGAGAGAATGCTCTCTTCGGTGGACCCCAAACGGGCGGGACCTGACATGAGGGTCGCGGAAATCCTGGACGGGGCTGCCGAGACCATCGCGACGGAATTTGCCGACCAGCCGGAAATCAAGGCCTCTCTGCGAACGACCATAGGCCACACCTACTCGAGCGTCGGACTGTATGCCAAGGCCCTGCTCCAGCTTGAACAGGCCCTGGAGATCCAGCGGACGGTCCTGGGGGAAGATGACCCGGCCACACTCCGTACCAAGAACCACCTTGTCGTGACCCTCATGTACCTGGGGGACCTGCGCAGGGCCGAGCCACTGGCCCGCCAGACATTGGCAGAGAGCCGCCGCGTCTTCGGAGAGGAGCATTCCGCCACGCTTGCCTCTAGAGGCAATCTGGCCGGGATCCTCGGCGGGCAGGGCAACATGGCCGAGGCCGAGCGACTCACTCGAGAGGTAATGGAGACCAGGAAGCGGATCCTCGGCGAAGAGAGCCCGACCACCCTCCTCAGCGTGAGCCAGCTGGCCACCAGGTTACTCGATATGGGGAGGTTCGACGAGGGCGAGGCTCTCCTACGAATGGCGCTCAAGGTCTCCCGCCGGACGCTGGGCAATGAGCATCCCCGGACACTCTGGATCATGCACAATCTTGCATCCGCCCTGTGCTTTCTCGGCAAAACGGAGGAAGGCTTGCCGCTGCTCGAGAGGACGGTCGAGGTCTACCGCCGGAGGCTCGGAATGGAACACCCGGACACGCTGCTTACGGTACTAAAGCTGTCCGGGCACCTCAGGGAGCAAGGCAGGCTGGCCGACGCTGAGGCTCTCGCTCAGAAGGCCCTGGAAACCAGTCGTGGGGCCCTGGGGGAACGGCACCCCACGACGATCGATTCCCTTTACGAAATCAGCCGTTGCCTCTACGAGAGTGCCAAGCTGGCGGAGGCCGAGCCGCTGGCGAGAGAGGTCCTGGACTTTCGCCGATCGACGCTGGGCGAGGAGAACCTCAAGACCCTGAAATCTATGCATAGCCTGGCGGTGCTGCTCTCGGACATGGGTGATTCCGAGGAAGCAGAGAGGCTGTGCCGCAAGACGCTCACCGCACGCCGCCGCATCCTGGGAGAGGAGCACCATTCGACTCTCGAGACCCGCTCCCTACTTGGCCAGATCCTGATGAGCCGCGAGGGGAAGACCGCCGAAGCGGAAGCGATCTTCCGGCAGACGCTCGAGGCCACTCGACGCGGGCTTGGCGATCGTCATCCTAGGAGTATCCAGGCTGAGCGCCGCCTCGCCAGGCTGCTCCGTGGCCAGGGTCAGCTGGACGAGGCCGAGAGGCTCTTCCGTCACGTCCTGAAGGGCGCGCGAGAAATCTACCGGAAGGATCATCCAGAGGTCTTCCTCTCCATGCACGACTTGGCCTGGGCGCTGATGGATCGTGGAGATTATGCCAAGGCAGAGCCTGTTATCCGACGGGCCCGTGATGGACGCCGCCGCATTTTTGGTGACGATCATCCCCATTCGCTCGTCTCCATGGCCGTGCTGGCCCTGGTCCTGGAGAAACAGAACAAGCTGGATGAAGCCGAGGGACTCCTGCGGCAATCTCTGGCGGGGATCCAGAAAGCGTTCGGCGACACGCACACGGGAACGCTCTCCGCCATGAACAACCTGGCAGGCTATCTGCGGAGGCGGGGCCGGCTCGACGAGGCCGAACCACTCGTCAGAAAGGCTCTCGAAGGGGCTCTCAGCCGGCACGGCGAGGGGCATCGGAAAACCCTCACCATCAGGAATTTAGTTGCGACGATAGCGATGGACAAGGGGGACTTCGACGAGGCAGAGGGGTTGCTCCGGGGCGCGCTGGAGGTAAGCGCTCTCAACCAAGATGCAGACCTACCGGAGATCTTGGTTACCTGCCATAACCTCGGGGCCGCACTCCGGGAACAAGGAAAGCTAGCCGAGGCGGAGCGGTTCTTCCGGAAGGCCGTGGAGGGCCGTCGGCGCGTTCTCGGCGAGGCCCATCCCCACACGCTCCTCTCCATGAATACCCTGGCGCTCATCCTGGACGACAAGTCCGAATTCGAAGAAGCCGAAAAGCTCTTCCGAAAGGTGTGCCAGAACCGGCGGCGTGTACTCGGAGAGGACCACCCCGACACGCTCGCCTCCATGCGGAACCTGGCGCTGTTCCTGCGAGATCGGGGCGAGCTCACCGAGGCCGAGCGTCTGGGCAGACAGGCGCTCCAGTTCACAGAGAACGTGCTCTCGGAGGGAGACTGGCGGCGGGCCACCTTCGTGAGCGCCTATGGCGCCATCCTGACCAAGTTGAAACGTTACGAGGAAGCCCAGGCGCACCTCCTCGAGGCATACGACCGCCTGAACGATGCCCGCGGCGCCGGGCACTTGACGACCCGGCAGACCATCGAAAGACTGATCAAACTCTACACCGCCTGGGGAAAGCCTGAGAAAGCGGAGGACTATCGGAAGCTCTTGAAAGAGGCTGCGGACTCGAAGCAAGAAGCCCTCAAGTCAAACTGACCCACTCACGCCAATCGTTGAAAACATACCGCGCAAATTAGCGAGGGGGGCTAGTAACAAACACGCCCGCGAGGCGGCCCCTGCCGCCGGGGGGTCGGGCGTCGACGGGCATGAATGAGGTTGCCCGTCCACGGTGGACGATGCCCATCACAAAGAGCTGTGCCTCGAGCACGGTGAGCTGGCTCACGCGGTGGCTTGCCACGTCCCCCCGGTCTGGCATCCAAGGAGTTTGTATACCTAACTGTATACCTTAACCATGCGCGCTTGGGCGCGAGCTGGCGCGACTCTGCGCGCTCATCGCTCCCCGCTAAGTGGCCCCACATCGGCCTGTATTCTGAAGATACTGGCTGTATTTAGCGGATGGCCTTGTTGCAGAAGGGGCACGCCCGGCAGGACTCGAACCTGCGACATTCGGATTAGAAATCCGATGCTCTATCCGACTGAGCTACGGGCGCGCTGTGTGAGGATCTGCGTGAATTCGGGAAAACATCGGAGAGATGCCACCTCCCGGGGCTCATCGTACGAGTCCTACTTGGACGGGTCAAGGAACGGGAGATCGAGAGTGCAGCCCGAAGAAGGAACTCAGGCTGCCGAAGTATTGGATGCGGGAGAAAGGGCATCGATGCGATGCCGGAGGCTGGCCACGAGCCGCTGGATCTCGAGGCGGTGCTTGCGCTGGTTCTTGAAGGAGAGCTGGATGCAATCGATGTACATCCAGCAGGAGTGGCATTCCTCCTTCTTCTCCTCCCAGAAGTCCTCCCGGAAGGTGCCGTAGCAGATCTTCTTCTCGGGGAAGGATGCCTTGGGCTTCCTGGGGGGAGGAGCGATGGTAGCGATCTGGGTCGTGGACACGGGGTTCCCTCCGTACCGATTCCTCATTATTCATCGGCTATCTCGACGTCGAGATTGAGGGAGAATGGTCAGTTTCGGCGGGGATGGACGATGAAGAAGCCGCACTCCTCCAGCCGTCCCTGCTTCCAGTGGTAGGAGCGAGCCGTCTGGCTGCCTGGATCGGCAAGCAGGGCAATCTGCCAGGAGAGGGGAAATAGGGCCTGGTGGAACGCCTTCTCCCCAAGATCGAGAGTCGGGGCTCCATTCCGGGCGACCCACCAGCCCAGGCCCAGCAAATCAGGATGCCCAGCGTATCCTTGGCGCAAGATTTTGCCCCATTGCTCCTCGGCGAAGGGAAGGCCGGTGGACCCAGGCTCGGCGGCCGCGGAGACCGCCTGAATCTCCAGGAACTCGACACCGTTGCTGATCCCGTGGCGGCCGAGGAGCAAACCCCCTGCGTTCTCGGTCCCCAAGGTCTCGGTGAGGAGTTCTTGCGAGATGAAGACAGGGATCTCTCCCACCGCCGGGTTATTCGTCGGGTCGGTCTCGAGGCGAGGATCTTCGAAGATGATTCGAGCGGGTTCCGGGGAGCGAGTCTGGAGGGTGCCCACCTTCACCGGGGGCCTCCCTGATCGCCGTGGACGACAGTGATGACCAGGGTCTCTCCGTCCTTCACCATGCCGTCGGCGAAGGTCGCGTCAGATGGAAGGATTGCCCCGGATTGTCTATGGTGAAGGAGATAGCGAACCGGCTGGCTGCCGATTCGATCTTCGGGATAGCCGAATCGATCGACGAGCTGTCGGGTCAGCGTATCGATCGAGTCACCCGTCTCGACGCTCACTTCTAGCGAACGCGCGCCGCTCGGGTCCATGACGTGAAATCGCGTTGGCTCGGCCATCGGCGGCTACCCCAACCCGAGCTGCTCAGCCGTGAAGATGGAGATGAGCTCGATGCCCTCCTTCTTCAGTGCATCCTCTCCACCGGCCTGCCGATCGACGATGCAAAAGACGTTGGAGACCTTGGCCCCCACTTCCCGGACTCTCTTGACCGCGTCGATCACCGTCTTGCCACTCGTCAGGACGTCTTCGAAGAGGACCGCTATATCCTCCTTGTCGAGGGGAGGCCCTTCAATCCATTTCTGGGCTCCGTGCTTCTTTTCCTCTTTCCGGATGTAGAACATCTTGAGCGGCTTTCCGTTCTCGAAGCAGATGTGGCCCACTGTGCTGACCATCGGGTCGGCCCCTATCGAAGGCCCCCCGATGGCGCTACAGTCCATGCCCGATATCAAGGTGTACAGGATCTGCGAGACGAGGTGCGCGCCCTTCTGGTCGAGGGTGATCAGCTTTCCATCGATGTAGTAAGTGCTCTTCGCTCCCGAGGCGAGGGTAAAGTCTCCTTTTTGCACGGCGTCATCGACTCGGGATTTGAGAGATTCCTTGAGCATCTCGACGTCCAAGGGGCTCCTCCTTTCCATGTCGGGTAATAGGATCTGGCATCGGATCGATCGTAGTCGGCCGTGATCGGCGGCGCAAGAGATTTCGCTCGAACATCGATCCCGGTGTCATTGACGCATCCGAGCGAGGGGACTATAACCTACTCCTCGCCGTTGCCCTGTTGAGAGAACAAGTTCATGTGGCCCATTCTCTTCAAGATCTGGAAGATCCCTATCCGCATGTTCGGAGTGACGGCGGCGATCGGGTTCCTCTTCGGGATCTGGGTGGCCACGATCGAGGGTCGCCGGCAGAAGCTCAACACGGAGAAGATGCAAGACGTGGCGATCTGGCTCTTCGTCGGAGTCATCGGCGGCGGCCGCCTCCTCTTCGTGATCGTGAACTGGCGCGACTACATTCACGATCCGATAGAGGTGTTCAAGATCTGGAAAGGGGGACTGGTGCTCTACGGGGGCCTGATCGGCTCGATCAGCCTCGGGATGTGGCGGCTGAAGGTCCTGCACCTTCCGTTCTGGAAGACGACGGACATCTTCTTCGTGGGCGGGATGCTCGGGCTCGCCATCGCCCGGGTGGGCTGCCTCTGCGTGGGCGACGACTGGGGCCGCGTGGCGCCGGCGATCACGATCCTGTTCCCATCCGGAGAGTACGCGGCGGGCACGCTTTATTCGTGGGATCCGATGGACCCCGGCCGGGCCAAGCCCGATATCGACCACCTGACAGAGGATCCGCAGCTTCTTTACGACGAGAGAACGGAGATCGTGAGGGATGGACCCGGCCCCGACATCGATTTCAGAGGCTACTGCAAGGAGCCGTGCCCGATGCGGGTGCGAATCGGGGAGGGGAGCGAGTTCGAGTACTCGACCGACGGAGGCGTCAGCTTCAGCGAACCGCTGCCGATCCCCGAGGCCCGCTTCGAGACGCCGCCGGATGCTCCAGAGGGAAGTGAACCTATCGAGGTGGCTTCTGGTGATTTCGTCGTGCCGGGAACGAAGCTGCCCTGGGCGATCCGCTTTCCCACGCCGAAAAACCCGGACAACCTCCTCGATGACAGTTTCGTCGGTGAATGGCTCCATCCGACGCAGCTCTACCTCTCGGCGAATGTCCTCTTTCTCTTCGGAATTCTCTCTCTACGCCAGAGGACGGGGAAGCGGTTCGACGGAGAGCTGATCGCGATCGGGATGATGTTCTACCCCGTGACGCGATTCATCATCGAAAACTACCGGGGCGACATTGCGCGGGGCGGGTACGGTGGACTCTCGACCTCTCAGTGGGTGGGGATCCCGTGGTTTCTCCTGGGCGTCGCGCTCTACATCCTGCTCTCCCGGAAGGCCAGGAGGCGGAAGGCCCTTGCCCAGGCCGATTAGGCTTTGGCCAGGGAGGGCCAGAAGCGGCCGAGAAGCCGTGCCCATCTGGATTTCGGGGCCTCCACGTCGCCCTCCCAGCGGTCCGGGCTAGGGACGGCGTGAAGGAGGCGCGTGATCACCTGGTCCGGCGTCACCCCCTCGGCCTCGGCGTGGAAGGTGAGGATCAGCCGGTGGCGGAACGCCGGGTGGACGACCGCTCGGATATCCTCGGGCAGCACATGCGTCCGGCCGTGCAGCATCGCCAGAGCCTTGCCCCCGACGATCAGATGCTGCGGTCCCCTCGGACCCACACCCCAGGACAACCATTCCTTGATCTCGGCGGACACTTCCTCGCGGCGCACCCGCGTGCCGCGGGCCAGCGCGACCGCATACTGGAGGACCTCCTCGGAGACGGTGACTCTGCGCACGATACGCTGGAGGGCGATCAGTTCCTCTTTCGGGATCAGCGGCTCCAGCTCGGCGTGATAGGAGGTCGTCGTCAGGTTGAGCATCCGTTCCTCGTCCTCCACGGAAGGGTAGTCGACGAAGACCTGGAACATGAAGCGGTCGAGCTGTGCGACCGGAAGGGGATACGTTCCCTCCTGCTCGATCGGGTTCTGGGTCGCCAGGACGTAGAAGGGAGACTCGAGCGGATACCGCTTTCCACCCGACGTGACCTGCTGCTCCTCCATCGCCTCCATCAAGGCGGCTTGCGTCTTCGGCGGCGTCCGGTTGATCTCGTCCGCGAGAACTATGTTGGCGAAGATGGGCCCCTTGATGTAGGTGAGACCGCGCTCGCCCGATACCGGATCGGAAGCGATGATCTCGGTCCCCGTGATGTCAGAGGGGAGCAGGTCGGGAGTGAACTGGATCCGCCGGAAGGTGAGGGAGAGGATCTGGGCGAGCGAGCTGACCATCAGGGTCTTGGCCAGACCGGGGACGCCGACGATCAGGCAGTGCCCCCCGGCGAAGATGCTGGTCAGGATCTGATCGACCGCCTCCTCCTGGCCGACGATCACACGCCGGAGCTGCTGCTTGGCGGTGAGATACGTCTGCTCGAGCCGGTCGACCCGGGCCTGGTCTTCGGGAGTGAGAATGTCCTGTAGATCGGCAGCGGATGTCATCGGCTGCTCTCGCAGGAGGTGCGGCCGCGGAGGAGGTTAGCTCCAGGCCTTCTGGATCTTCTTGAGGAGAGTCGAGTAGTCCAGAGGCTTTTCGAGGATTGCATAGGTGATTCTCTTGAGGATCTTGTGCTTCTTGGCCCGCTTCTCCTTGGGGAGGATCACGATGATCGGCAACTCCGGCTGGCCCTCCCGCATCCCTTCGATTGTATCAATCGTGTCGGGGAGGGTCAGTTCGGAATCAAAGACCGCCACATCCATGTGACGCTGCCCGATGATCGAGAGCCCCACCTCGGGGCTGAGGGCAATCTCCACGTGGTGTCCGGCGTTCTCGAGGGAATCGCGTACTTTGTCCGCAATCTCCCTCTCCTTCTCTATGATCAAGACCCTATGATGCTGTGACAAGTCTCTCTCCCTGGCTCGCCCGGGGGCGCGGGATTATATCGCATTAGCGGACGATGGGAAGGGGATTCTTGATGCGAGGCGCCGAACCCAAGGTCTCAGGTGGATTCAGGGTCGTCTGGGTGACTCCCCTGCTGGTGGGCCTCGGGCTTCGGGGAATCCTCGCCGGATTCACCGGAAGGCCCTCGGTGGACGGAGCCGCATTTCTCCTGCCCCTGGCGGAGGAGTTTCTGGACGGAGACTTTCAGGACTGGCGATGGGGAACGTTTCCTCCCCTCTATCCCGCCATGGTGGCCGCTTTCAGGCTGATCGTCGTGGATTCTGTGCTGGCCGGGCAGGTCGTTTCCGTCCTGGCCGGGGCGCTCACGATCATCCCCGGGGCCATGCTGGCCGGGAGGCTCGTCGGTCCGAGGGCCACTGCGCCGGCCGCATGGCTTCTCGCCGCCCTCCCCCTCGCGTGCCAGTACTCGGCCCGACCGCAGACGGAGGCCCTTTACGCTCTGCTCCTCGCATGGGGACTCTACGCTTTCGTTCGGCTGCTGGATGAGCCGAGCGTCATCATCGCATCGTTCCTCGGGACGGCCGCCGGTCTGGCTGCCGCAACTCGTCCCGAGGGGGCAGGGATATTCCTGGCGGGGTGCGGGGCCATCCTAGCCCGCAGGGGGGGGCGCTGGGGGTTGCAGCTCGTTGCCCTGATCCTCCCGTTCATCGTCCTGTCCATCCCCGGAGCCCTCATCACAAAGCAGGTGACGGGTCAATGGAAGTTGTCGTCGAAGGCGGGCTATATCTTCTACCGGAACCTGCAGGACAATCCGGACGAGTTCTACTTTCGACTGACGCCGGATCGGGAACACCTGCTCTTCGAGACGTATATCCGCTCCCCGGAGGGGACCCGACCCTTCGCCGACCTCCCCGTGGAGCCCGGTCAGGTCGTCTCCCGATATGCCTCCTCCCTCGGTCGTATGCTCCTGAACTTTCCTCGGGTCTTCGACGTCCCCCTGATCCTCCTTGCCCTGCTCGGGGTGCTCGTCTCCCCTCGGCCGCGCTGGACTCGTTCGGGCCGGGCCGTAGCCATCCTGCTCGTCGCGTACCTGATCGTCCTTCCGATCTTCTCGTCGGAGCGCAGATTCTGGGTGCCGCTCCTGCCAATCCTGATCCCCCTGGCCGCTCGCGGGTTGCTCTCCATCCCCGCTCGATGGCGCCGCATCTCGTTGATCGCGACGATTCTCATCCTCCTGCCACATGCGGGGAGCCCGGTGAGGGATCAGGGGTACTCGTGGAGGGACTCGCCCGAGAGGAGACTCGCCCGCCTCGTGGGTGCCGAGGCGACCGTTCTGAGCGAGGATGGGAGGGTGGCGATCTTCGCCGGCGCCGGCCATGTCTTCTTGCCGGTCGCGCCGGCCGACGATCTCATCGAATTCGCGAAGCGAAGGGGAGCTCGGTTCCTGGCGGTCGACCCGGCTCGCCTGGAGACGCGACGACCGGGGCTCCTCCTGGATCTGGGAGATAGGCTGGAGAAGCTGGGTGAGGAATCCGGCCGCGACCGCACGATCGTCCTCTACCGACTCCGCTGAGGCTTGATGACGATGGAGGAGCCGACGATCTCGTAGCGGAGACCGCGGGGGGTCAGGATCTCGTCCAGGATCCGCGCCATCGGCTTGGAGGTGCAGTTGTAGCTGAGAGGCCGGGTCGAATGGGCCGCATCGAGGACGATCGTGAAACCGCTGAGGGTCTCCAGGTATCGGATCACCCAGGGGAGGGGCTTTTTCATGAATAGCAGGGTCAGATGCCGGACCTGCAGGGCAGCGAGGGTCTCCTCCCGGGTCTTCGGCCGCACCGGATTCGGCATGCCGTACTTGCGACGGATTTTTCGTGCCTCGCTCCGGCTGGTGACGAGGACCCCTCTCTCGGTGAAGACATAGTCGAGGTTCCGGACGTTCCTCACGAAGTCCTCCAGCACGTCAGTCGCAGCTCGTTCCTCGACCAGGTAGGTCATGCGGAACTTCTCGAGCTTCGGGGCTCGCACGAGGCGAAACGTCTCCTCCGTCTGGCGAGCTAGCTCCTTCAGGATGGTCACGAGGTCAGCCCTCGTGAATTTCATAGTGACCTTCCGTTCCTGGAGTCGCTGGCGCATCTCCCTCGCCCAGGGATAGCGTGTGATCTCCCGATGCTCGTTTCTTGTGATCCATTTCCCCTCGTGGCGCACGAAATCCAGCGCTGCCCTGGCGTCCGCGTGATCGGAATCGATCTCGAGGACGCGGGTGTATTCCCAGCGGCCCTCTCGGTGTAGGTCGTTCTCGATGCACCACTTCGCCAGATCGACCCGCCCCTGGAGATCGTCCTCCGACAGCTTCGATGCGCGCTCCTGGTATACCTCCTCGGCCGTCGGCCCCTTCTCGATGGAGACGATGTCCGACTTCTGGATCGTCATCTTTCCGTAGTGAAGGATCAGAAGTATCGTCTCGCCGTCCTCGCTCTCCACCTTGCCCTCGAGCCGCCGACCGTCCTTGAGGACAACCGTGTCGGCTGCGCAAGGCAAGGCAAGAGCCGCGGCGATCATCGCCGCGGCCGTGATCATGGACCTCATGTAGGGTTCCTCGCGAGGCAGGGGTGCGTGTTCAGCCGTCCAGATTCCGGAACGCCTCTTCTCCCATCTGGGACTGAAGGCGCGCCCGCAGCTTTTCCGAAGAGGCGGCGAGCGAATTCAGTCCGAGATTCTGGGAGATCGTCAGCGCCTCTTTCGATAGCTCGTGGGCCTTGTCGAACTCACCGAGTCGAAGGGAGATGTTCGCCAGGTTGTGGCAAACCGACGCGATCCCCTCCTGGTTTCCTGTCTGCCGGAAAAGATCGAGCGATTCCAGGTAGCGTGACACCGCCTGGTCGCGACCCCTCTTTCTCAGTGTCACGTTTCCAAGGTTGTTCAGCGCTGTCGCCATCCCGATCCGATCGTCCCTCGCCCGATGGATCTCGAGGCTGCTCTCGTAGGCCACTTCTGCCTCGGTGTACTCGTCCTGCCCCTGCAGGACGGCTCCGATCCGGGCGAGGAGATCGGCGGCGCGACCATCCTTCCCGGCCGATTTCCATCGTTCGACCGCGGTTCTCCATGTCTGAATGGCCTCTTCATGGGAGCCATCGACTCGCTGCATCTCCCCGATGTGCATCAAGGCGGCGGCCGCCCTCTTTTCATCTCCGAGTCGCTCCGCGAGAAACAGCTGCTCCTCGTAAGTCTGGAGCGCCCGCTCCGGCTCCTGTGCCCGCTCGAAGGCCTGTCCCAGGTGCAACATCACGGCGAGGGCATCCCCGGCCTTTTCCTCCGCCTGGAGAATCTCCAGGGCGCGCTGGTAGGAGACGATGGCCTTGCGGGCCCGGCCGCGTTTCGCCTGGCATCGCCCCAGCCGATCCAGAGCGGCTGCCTCGTTCATCTTGTCCCCCTCCTCGATGAACCCTTTAACCATTTCCTGCAGCTCGTCCTCCTCCTCGAGAGCCTCTTCCTCGAGGTCCGCCGCCTCGAGATCCATGACCGGAATCGGCGTGGTCGGAAACTGTGGCAGGAAGCTGTCGGGCACGGTCGTCTGCTCCTCCATCGGGTGGCCCGGCTCGGCGGATTCCGGGGCACCCGACACCTTGAGGCAGAACGGGTCGCCCGCGTACAGGATGGGGATGGCATACTCCAGGGAATCTCTCTCCTGGATCGCGCGGCGAGCCTCTCCGGCGGCCACGTCGATCGGCTTACCGGCTATCGCCCCCTCGAAAAACGTGCGCAGGAAACCGACGTAAGCAATCCTGTTCATCGGATTGACCAACGCCAGCGCGCCGGAGATCTTCATGCCGAAGCAGAGGCGGATCAGACTCTCGTACGAATCTCCGATCCAGTCCTCATGAGCGCAGCCGGCGGAGAGAAGGAGGAAGCGGACACCTCGGTGGCCGTAAAGGAGGGGTGCCAGCTCGGTGACGTTGTGTTCCCGCACACCGCCTCCATCCCCCATGAGCTGGAGATAACCGGTCGCTCGGTCGGTGCCGAGGGGACCGCCGGCGACGATAGCGATCGCACGGAACTGGCCGGCGTCGAGGGTGCTCCGGATCGTCGCCAGGGATGCCGACCGAAGGATCGTGACCTGGACAAGCCCCTTACCGCTCAGGCCCGAGAGGGCCTCCTCGAACGCCTCGATCTCCGCCGATCTGCCGGATTCGGCCGAGGCGACCAAGATCGACAGCTCGTCCGCCATAGGGGGCGGTTTGAATCCCGTCGCGTCCATCGGGAGACGTGAGAAAGCGATGTCCGGGGACAGCGAGATCGGTTTCTCACCTGCCGCCAGGATCTCCCACGGAACACGGGCCATCTCCGGGGGCTCCGCCCGTATCCGAAGGCGAACCGGTCCCGATTCTCTCGCTGACTTGAAGGCGATCTCGATCGGCTCCTGGAAGACCTGCGCGTAGAAGCGGTTGGCCAGACCGATGACCCCCTTCGCAGGCGTCCCACCCCCCACGGCGGCCCGCAGCATCGCCGGCAGGCTGCGGATCTCGTCGGAGTGTCTCAGGAACACTTCCGCGAGCTTCTCCCCGCCGGAGAGGAGGGAGACCGTGTAGCCGGTGATGGACGACTCTCGGATCTGGAGGTCGATTTCCTTCAAGGATCGGAGTACCTCGCGACAGGCGACAGGTGGGCGTGAAGCCGGGTAATCGTACGCCGCAACTGAAGACGGGTCAAGAACTTTGGGCCGCAGGTAGACCTGCCGTTCCGGGCCCCATATCATCAGTCATCAGCCGATTGGCCGCCCCCATGCAGTCTTCCAGCCTATCGAAACTCGCCGCGAAAATCTTCCTCCTTGTCCTCTTCATCGGGACGGGCGCCGCGATTGCCCTCTACGTCAGCCTTTCCCGATCGGGGTCGGGCACGGGGACCGGGGCCGATTCCGGGTCCATCCTCGAGACCTCATCGCTGTTCCGGTTGAACCTTCTGCCCATCCCATTGGACCAGCCCATCCCGTCCGGGTGGAGCGTCGAGGGCTCCGTGCAACTGGAGGAAGGGCGGACGGTGAGACTGGAAATCGCCTACGCCGACCCGAACGGAGAAGCCTTTGACTCGAAGAAGATCCGGGTCGCCGGAGGAAGGATCTCCACCGAGTTTGGCCCCTATTCGGCCCCGCTGCCCAGCGGAGACTACACGCTGCGCGTCCGACACAGCGATCACCGGGTTCAGGAGGTCGCCAGTTCGGTTCTGGGTGACGCGGCGGCTGCTGCAGCGGAGGATCGAGCTCGACGAATGCACTTCCTTGGCGTTATCCAATCCACTCGGGAGGTGATTGCCTTGCTCCAGGAGGCCACCGATTCGGCCCGCGAAGGGAAACGGTTCGTCGATTCGACGGGGAAATTCATGGCCGAGCCATGGCGGAGGTGGCTCGACGAGATCTTCAACGCCGACCTGCGGCAGATCCGGGCATCGCAGCAAGCCTACGAGACGAGCTTCGCGGCGGACTCCTACCCTTTCGCATCGGTGCAGGTGATCGAGATATTCGATCGCGTCCGTAGCCTGTCCCTCTTCCATTCGGCACAGGTGCATCGGCGATACGGCCTCCCTCCCCGAAGAGCGGCCGAGGCGATCGATGGGGCGGATCTCCTCCGACGGCTCGACGCCCTTTCGGGGGCGCTACGCCTCACGAACCTATCGGCTTCCCCCGAGGACCTGACCGAGACGGTCGAGATCGAAGGCGCCCGCATCACGCGCAAGACGCGCGGGCGATCATCGGTCCTGAGGATTGACGGCTCCTCCCCCTTTCCGGACGCTTGCCAGTACACGGTCGAGCTTCGGTTTCATCGACCGGAAAACTCGATCATCGCTTCGCACCGCGGGATAGGTCCTCAATACTGGCTTCGACTGGGCTCCCTGGAACGTTCGATACCGACCGGAACGTACTCCCTGACGACACAGATGGACTACCGCTCGCAGCCCGACTCCGTCCGGGAGCGGATCGATCGGGAGGCCCCGGATCTCCGTCAGGGCCGAACGACGCTGCGGACCTTCGTCCTCGGCACCGAGGCGGCGCGGGCGGTCGAGGAGGCGGGGCGCGTCGATCACTACAGCTATGCACTGCAGACCGCAGCCGGCTGGTTCTGGGGGACGAGGGATCGCCTGGAGGACGCGTCTGTGGGCGATGCGTTTGTCCTCGATGGTGGCGGTCTGGATGTGAAAGCGCTGAAAGTCTGGGGCGCCGAGATGGACGCGGAGATCAGGGACCTCAGGGACCGGCACGAAGCCTATCGCGGCGCAACGATCGCGGTGAAATACGAATCGGAGGGGAGGAGCCTGAGTCAGCTCATCCAGGCGATTTATGGGGAAAAGAACAAGGGGATGGCGGCAGTGCTGGGGCGCGAGACGGGCGGGGGTGCGTTCGAGCTGCCCATCAAGCAAGCCCACCTGAACATGCTCATCCGGAATGACATCTGCCCGGGGCTTGGCCTGCCCGCCGTCACTCTCGGCTCGCTTCGTTGGGGAGAGGCCCAGAAGGCGGCACAGGCAGGTCGCGGGGAGAGAGCGCTGGAGATCTGCTTGCGTCTCGGCAGGGCGCAGGTCAAGGAGAAGAGCGTGGAGGGCCATGCCCTCCTCATGGCATCGGAGATCCTGATCAAGGCGGGTAAGGAGTGGCGCGCCTTGCCCGTGCTGAAGAGGCTGGCCGAGGGAAAGAGGTATCGCGGCCTGAGGAGCGCGGAAGAGGGCACTTCGAGACTCGAGGCCATCCGCGCGTCGAGTGAACCCTGGGCCCGCCCCAAGCAGAAGGCGTACCGGGATGAAATGGCCGGCCTCATGGAGGAGATCCGTGAGCGAATCGACGACGGCAGGCTCGAGGCCGCCTCCCACCGGATCGAGAGGCGGAAGATCTTCGACCAGGGGTACCGGGAAGTGTTTCGTTCTCTCCTCGGAGAATCAGAGATCGCAACGGAGATGGATGGGATCTTTTCCGCCGCCCGCCGACTGGCAGGCTTTTACAAGCTGTGCGAGACCCATCTCGGCGGCGCGGGCGAACTGGTCAGATCGCTTCGAAAGGATCTCGATCACGGGCGGGTCGACAGATACCAGGCGCGGATGAAGTCGGAGTTCCTCCCCTACCTGGGGAGCATGGAATCCCTCCAGATCCCCGAGGCGATCGTCCGCAGGGCGTCCCGGGCCTTGCCCATCTTGAAAGCGGAGGAGAAGCGGCTCCGGAAGCTCCGCCAGATCCTCGAGGATCGGGGCCTGAAGCTGTTCGATGTGTTCGGGCCGGACGAGGCGCTCTTCCAGCTCACCGGCTCTCGGATGCTCAGGGCGGTCGGCCTACGTCCCGGGGGAGGAGGCCACGATGGGATCGTGCTGCTGGAGATCCTGCAGCTGGACGATGGGTGGCTCGTCGTTCTACGAATAGACGATCAAGGCACTCTCCCCCTCTTCCATTCTCGCTAAAGAAGGACAGTTCTCGATCTAGGCGTTTACGACCTCGAGGATGTCGTCGAGGTTAAAGGGCTTCTTGATGATTCCGCAGGCTCGGTTGCTGTAATCGAGGAGCCGATCGTCCATCCTGCGAGCCGTGACGAAATAAACCTTCGACCGCGAGCCGAGAGCCTCGATCTCATCGAACAGGTCGAATCCGTCCAGCTCTCCCGCCATCAGTACATCCATGAAGATGAAGTCGAAATTGTCCTTGTGGATATGTGTCAGGGCATCCTCTCCGCAGGAGGCCAGCGTCACCCGGTGGCCGGCCAGCATCCCGTCGAAGAGATCCAGGATGGGCTTCTCGTCGTCCACCACCAGGATCCGGCGGGATACCTTGGGTATAGGGAGCCGCGTCTTCTGCCTTTTCAGGCTCTTCTTCTTGGGCCCCTCGACGATCGGCAGACTGATGGTGAACGTCGTCCTCTTCCCGATCACACTCTTGACGGAAATCTCCCCTTTGTGATCCTTGACGATGTTCGCCACGAGATTGAGCCCCAGCCCGGTGCCAAGCGGCTCTCCATTCTGCCCGAAGCCCTTGGTCGTGAAGAATGGGTCGAAGATCTTATCGATGTTCTCCTTGGGGATGCCCCGGCCCGTATCGGAGATCCGGATGACGATATTCTCCCCTTCGAGGGTCATCCCCGCCTCGATGGCCCCGTTTCTGCCGATGGCCTGGCGGGCGTTGATAAAGAGGTTCAGGAACACCTCTTCGATCGCCCCGACGTTGACCAATGTATTCGGTATCGCCTGGAACTCTCTCTTGACGGTGATATTGAGCTGGTTCAGCTCTTTCTCGATCAGTTTCAAGATGTTCTCGACCACGTCGACAAGGTTCGCAGTCTCTCGCGCCTCCGCCTTGGGGCGGGAGAACGACAGCAGGTTGCGGGTGATGGTCTCCGCCCGCTTTGTCTGGGCGATCACGATGTCGACGAGCTGATCGAGGTGCTTCGGGTTCCGCTTCGCTAGCTGGGCGAAGCCGGACATGCTGCCCAGGAGGTTGTTGAATTCATGAGAAATTCCGGCGGCAAGGAGACCGACGGCGGCCATTTTCTCCTGGCGCACCATCTGCTTCTGCAGCTCCTTTTGCCGTGAGATATCCTGGATCGTGCAGCTGAATCCCATCTCAACAGCATCGGAGCCCATCAGGGGAACCATCCCCACGTTGGCCGGAAATTCGTGCCCGTCCCGCGCCTTGAGAACCAACTCCCCTTCGAAGCTGCCCCCCGACGCCACCTGTTCGAGAACGTGAGGGCCGGCCGCCGGGTCCCGGAGGAGATCCGCAAGCGCGAGCTTCCCCACCGCCTCTTCCTTCGAGATACCGAAGAGCTTCTCGTTGTGGGTGCTCCATCCGGACACGGTTCCCCCTGGGTCGAGGGTCACAATGCCCACCGGGACGGACTGGAATACGCACTCCAGGTGCCGTTTCGTGGTCTCGTTTTCCCGCTCCAGAAGGGTCCTCTCGATGGCGATCCCGGCCTGCTTTCCGATCGCCACGATCAACTCGAACTCCTGCTCGGTGAACACCCCGGCACGCTTGACGCTGTCCAGGTAGATAGCCCCCAGGATGGTCTTCTGGGAGACGAGAGGGACGCACATCACGGACTTGATACCGAAGTTGAGGACGCTGTCGTTGACGCGGAATCTCGCGTCCGACATCGTATCGGAGCAGAGAATCGCCTGCCCTCTCTGCAGGGTCTCCCGGACGATCGTCTTGGAGAGGGTAAGAACCAGCCCCTTATCGTTCTTCGACTTCGTCCGGACCACGACGGGCTTCAGGACATCCGGGGTCTTGTCCATCATGATCAGGAAGCCGCGATCCGCTTTCACCACCGAAAGGATCGTGTCCATGATCGTATGAAAGAGCCGACCGAGATCTCGCTCACCGTGGATCGAATTGCCGATGCGATAAATCGTCGAAAGCGACTGGATGATCTGAAGATGCTTGGTCGGATCGGCACCCTGGTCCTTGGCGAGGAACTCGTCCTCGCGGACGTCCAGCGTCTTGCGGATCATCTCCTCGGGGCGGCTCGTGAGGAGGATTGTCGTCTCCGTCCCCGAGTCGATCTTGGGGGCCTCCTCGCTCGCCTGGAACTGAAACTCTGCATCCCCAGCGCGAATCGTATCCCCGGGGAAGAGTTCCTTGTGGATGACCTTGACGCCATTGACGTAGGTGCCGTTGCCGCTGTGAAGATCGGAGAGGAAGTAGCGTCCGTCCCGACACTCGACCATCAGGTGGAACCGGGAGACGGTGTCCGAGGCGAGCTGGACTTCGCAATTGGGATCTCGGCCGAGCACGAGCTTCTCGCCAGCTCCTACGGAGAAGATCTGTCCCTCTTCTCCGCCGCTCGTGACTCGAAGTACAGCTTGCAATGGACCTCCTCGTCGGGAATCGTTTCGGAGATCGGAGCGGAGGCGTGTATTAATGGATTCCGAGACGGACCCTCCCCCACTCTCATCTACAGGGCCATCGTCCGCTCGATCCCCCCAAGCATCTGATTATAGGATGGGCTCGAATACGTGACAAGGAGAGCGTATCGCGGGCGAACGGCGGGACTTTCGCCTTGCCTCTCGCGCCTTCCGCTCTACTCTGGGGGCCGACAGGTTCCACGTTCAGGCCGCCAGACCACGCCCAGGAGATCCAGGTTCCATGGTCATCGCCACGGCGATCTTCTACTGCCTAATGTTTGCCATTGCCTGGTTCTGGCTGGGCATCGAGGAGAGCGAGGGCATCTTCCTGACGGGCCTGAGGGATGGGCTGCCCCTGGGGCTGGCGGTGGGCGTCGCGGCGGCCGCCCTCGTGGTCGCGGCGAGCCGCTTTGGCCACAAACGGTTCCAGTGGGCGCGAGCGCTGGAGGACGAGTTTCGAAGCATCCTCGGGAAGCGCGGAGGAGCCGAGGTCCTGGCCCTTGCCCTCTTCAGCGGCGTGGCGGAGGAGGCCTTCTTTCGTGGAGCGATGCAGGAGGCCTGGGGTCTCGTCCCCACGAGCCTCATCTTCGGAGGCATCCACTTCGTCCCCCGCCGGGTCTACCTCCCGTGGACCCTCTTCGCTATCGTCGTGGGGTTTCTGATGGGTGGGATTTACATGGCCACCAGGAACATTTACGCGCCCATCGCGGCGCACGTCCTGATCAATGCATTGAACCTCTGGAAGATCTGCGGCCCGGGCGCCCCTCCTACTCTCCTTCACCCTTCGGAGATTCCCTTCCCGATGACTTCGGAGATGGAGATCCCGCCTGCTGCCCCCCCCCCGCTGGGGGATTCAGCTCCGCCAGAACCGCATCCGTGAGATCCACTGCCCGGTCGGCGTAGAGGACGACCGGGATCCGCCTGCCTCTGAAACTCTTCGCCTCGTCCAGCGTCGGGGGATCGAAATTGATCACGATGTCGAATCCCTTCCTCTTCGCCACCTTGGCCGCGGCGTTGCGGAGGTCCTGCTCGACCTCATCCGTGAACTTCACGAGCTTTTTCGCGATCTCCTCGCCCTGCGTTTTCTTCCAGTACTCCAGTGTCACCTTCAGCTTCGACCACGCGATCTGCCTATCCATGTGCCTCCCGGTGCCTGGCTCGAGCTCGCTGATCTCGTCCTCGACGACCTTGATTTCCTTCTCGCGATTCAAGACCCCCTGCCTGTGCTCCCGTTGGAGCTTGGCGAGCTCCTCATCGTACCGGATGCTCTTCTCGTAATTCCGGAAGATGAGCTCCATGTCCACCACCGCTATACGCCCCGCCGGCCGGTCCTTCTCTTGCGCGAGCGCAGGGGAGCCGAGGGTCAGTATCAAGGCCATCAGAATGCTCAAGGATACGATCGACGACTGCATGACAACGTTCCTTTCACCGACGGAGATGGGAGCGAGGATGTAGAGTTTCGTCCCCGGAGACTCCCTCCCGCTGCCGCCTCTTCGGGCGGGCTACTTGTCTTTCCTGGGAAAGGGGACCTTCGCGACATCGTGCGCAATGGGACATCCGTCCGCTACGAGCCCGCACAGCTTGGTCGAGTCACAGGTGATACGGGTGTGGCCAAGGGAATCCTTCTTGAGGCTGCACTCCACGTCCTTCTGAACCCGGTAGCAGAAGCCCTGTGCCATCGTTCCTTCCTTCCGGCAGGCCTGGGGATGTGCCTTCGCAGCCTCGGTGGCCCCTCAGGCCGCTCAGTGTAGGCCCAGGCGTCTCGGCGGGTCAAGTGGACCGGCCAGACGGCTTCTGCTCTCTCCCTTCTACCTCCCGGGGGGGCGCAGATCTCCCGGTCCATCCCGCGGCGGCGGCCAGGGCCGACAGCAGGGCGAAGGCGAGCAGCGACGCGGTCCAGTTCGGATAGACGAAGGGATGGCTGGAGGCGAAGCGAGTCCTCGTGTAGAGGGACCCCTCGCGGATCCAGTCCACATCGAACAGAGACTGCGAGATCGACGCCGGGGGATTCAAGATCAACGCGGCGCGGAGCACATGGGATCGGAGCCTGCCATCACCGGCGGCATCGAGCAAGGGATCGATGCCGAGGGGGGAGACGAGAAGAGCCCATCCGAGAAGCGAGCTGACGAGGAGTGCGGCGACAGATCCGATCCGCTTCCTGAGCGAGAGAGAAAGAAATCGCAAGAACCCTGCAAAGGCCGCGAGCAGTAGATGGGCCTGGATCGACGCGCCGATCCGGTCAGGGGCGCAGATGATGGCGAGACCGATGGTGACGACCAGCCCCGTCGTGAGCAGGGCGGCAAACACCCTCCAGTTCATGGCCAGCGGGGCGAAAATCGCCAGGAGGGCGGATTCGAGCAGGATCGCGTACAGGACTCGTTCTCGATCCCATCCCCCACCGATCGGGATCGTCCCTATGAGCAGGAAGCCGAGAAAGAGCCCGACGATCGGCGCGGCGCTCCGGATCAGGTTCCACCTGCTCGGCTCGTGGCGTGTGGTCATGCGCCGTTCCAATGGAATAGGAAGGAAACTCGAAATCTTTTGACTCTACGCGAGGGGGATCGTAATCCCCGCGGAGCCTCGTGGCCAACTTTCCTTTGCCGCAGCCGGTCGCCCGGCTTAGAATCGTTCGGGGCCAAGAATTCCCACGGAGCGTATCATGGGACTCGCCGAGAAGATCTCCAGTCTAGAGGCGACGGTCGGTGTGATGGGACTCGGGTACGCCGGGCTCCCGTTCGCCGCGCAGTTCTGTCGGGCGGGGTATCCGGTCATCGGGTTCGACGTCAATGTCGAGAGGGTGAGGATGCTCTCCGAGGGGAAGAGCCCGATCGGAAGTGTCTCCTCCAAGTCCATAGCGGAGCTCGTCGAGAAGGGTCGTTTCACGGCCACGAGCGACTTCAGCTCCCTCGCCTCCACCGACGCGATCGCCATCTGCGTCCCCACTCCCCTGACGAAGCACCGGGAGCCGGACCTACAGTACATCCGCTCCACCGCGGAGGCGGTCGCCGAGCACCTCCAGCCGGGGCACCTCGTGATCCTCCAGAGCACGACCTACCCGGGGACGACCGAAGAGGTCGTCCTGCCCATCCTGAGCCGGGGAGGACGCGTGTGCGGGAAGGATTTCTATCTGGCCTACTCACCGGAGCGTGAGGACCCGGGCAATCCGACCTATACGACGGCCAGTATCCCCAAGGTCGTCGGCGGCATCGACAAGCGCAGTCTCGACCTGGCAGTAAAACTCCTCACGCCGGTCGTCGAGAAGGTCCTCCCGGTAAGCAGCGCGGGCGCCGCCGAGGCGACCAAGATACTGGAGAACATCTACCGATCGGTCAACATCGCTCTCGTCAACGAGATGAAGATCCTCTTCGACAAGATGGGCATCGATATCTGGGAGGTGATCCAGGCGGCCTCGACGAAACCGTTCGGATTCCATCCGTTCTATCCGGGTCCGGGGCTCGGGGGGCACTGCATCCCGATCGATCCCTTCTACCTCACGTGGAAGGCGAGGGAGTACCAGATCCCCACCCGTTTCATCGAGCTGGCAGGCGAGGTGAACACGTCGATGCCGTACTACGTCCTGAGGAAGTCACTCGATGCCCTGAATGATCGGGGAGTCACGGTCCGCGGGGCGAAGGTCCTGATCCTCGGGGCGGCCTACAAGGCCGACGTCGATGACCCGAGAGAGTCGCCCGCCATCAAGTTGATGGAACTGTTCGAGGAGCGAGGAGCGACCGTCTCCTACCACGATCCGCACGTCCCCAAGATCCCGTCGATGCGCCACTACAAGGTATCTCTCGAATCAGTCCCCCTCACCGAGGAGGCGATCCGGGAGTCGGATCTGGTTCTCATCGCCACCGCCCATTCTGCCTTCGACTATCCCTGGATCGTCCGCCACGCACGCCTCGTCGTGGACACCCGAAACGCCACCTCAGCCGTCACCGAGGGCCGAGAAAAAATCATCCGAGCGTGATGGGCCCCTTATTCGCGATCGTGATGTGGGCGTCGCTGTAGGAGCGGTGATCGAGCTCGCCGAGGAAGGCGAGTTCGTCCGGCTCCGGGGCGTCGTGCGGATGGCCAATGACCCAGATGGCATCAGGTCGTATCGCATCCGAGGAGGCGAAGGATTCGAGGAGGCGGAGGAGCCGGTCTTTCTTGGTCTCCCAGTACCCGTGGGGCGGATCGAAGAAGACCAGGTCGAACGGGGCCCCCACCTGGCCCGCGTAGATCTGCCCGCGGAAGGCGTCGCCCGGGATTTTTCTGCAGTCCGCCTCGAAGCCGAGCTTCTTCACATTCCTCCGCAGCGCCTCCATCGCCTCAGCTCGCTTCTCGATGAAGAGACAGAAGGCGGCTCCCCGGCTCAGGGCATCCAGCCCGAGGCTGCCCGTCCCCGCGAACAGGTCGAGAACCCGCGCCCCTTCCACCCTTGGCCGGATGATGTTGAAGATGGCGATACGGACCCTCGACGAAGACGGCCGGATCCAACGACCGGCGGGAGAGAAGAGGCGTCTGCCTCTCGCTTTCCCGCCGGTGATTCGGAGGAATGGTTTCATGTTGTGGCTTGGGGAGCTAGGGCTGTTCGCTGGTGAGAGCCGCCAGCTGGAATTCGATCCGCTCTTTCTTCCAGGTTCCCCGTCGGGAGTCGCGGACGTCGCCTCCGGAGAGGGCGAAGTTCCAGCGGAGAATCGGATTGTCTGGTGAGACGTCCACGGCGCGGTCGAAGGCCTCGCTCGCCTCCTCCTTCTTCCCCCGATGGTACAGGGAGACCCCCAGGTCGTTCCAGGCCCGAGCATCCCGGGGAGAGAGCTGTACCGCCTTCCGGAGGTGTCTTTCCGCCTCCGTCCAGCGACCCATCGAGAGCATCGACCGACCCCGTCCGTAGGCGCGGCGGGCCCGACGCTCCGCCTCGGCCAGTCCTGTGCCCGGATCGATCTCCGGGTAGGAGATCACCGCCTCTGTCTGGTTTCCTGCGCGGTCCGTGGCCAGTAGCCTTACCGTCCAGCTCTCTCCGTTTGACGGAGGGCTCAGGACGACTTTGCCCTCCGCCCCGCCTTTCCAGGTCGCATCCGTATCCGCCAGCTCCAGCCTGACCGTCACCGCATCGGAGGACAGGTTGGCGTCCCGTGCCTCCCAGAGGATCCTGATGGAGGGCCCCATGCCCTCCAGGCTGCGGGACACAATGAGCTCCGGGGGAACGGTGTCGACGACCAGGACCACCTCGGGTTCCGACCCGGGCTTCTCCCGGGACCCATCGATTCCCACGGCTACCGCCGAGAGATGGAAGGTCCCGTCACCGGGCGGGACGAAGCGGATGGTGCCGCCGACGGCACTCTCGCCGACCTCGATCCAGGCCTCGCCCGGCTGACGAGCGAGGAGGATCACCTTCTCCGCCGAGACGGCGTCGTGGGCGTCGATTTCCGTGTGGACGCGAAAAGCCCGGCCGCGCGTATGAACTTCGTCGGGGCCGGGCAGAAGGAGCGTGAGCAAGATAGGGAGTATCATCGAGAATCCTCCAAGCCGAACAAGTCGGCCTATCGCCTCTCGGGCGATAGGATTCCCCCTCCCCGTGTGAACCTACGGATAGAGCCCGCGGAGGCTCTGGGCCTCGGCGACCCGCTCCACGGCGACCGCGTAGCACGCGGTCCGCATATCGAACTTCCGATCCGTGTGTACCTTGTAGACCGCATCGAACGCGCGGTTCATCACCTCACGGAGCCGCAGGTTGACTTCCCGCTCGCTCCAGAAGAATGCCTGAATGTCCTGCAGCCACTCGAAGTACGAGACCGTCACGCCGCCGCCATTGGCGAGGATGTCCGGGATCAGGAAGATTCCCTTGTCCGTGAGGATCTTGTCCGCTTCGGGGGTGGTGGGGCCGTTGGCCGCCTCGGCGACGATTTTCGCCTTGATCTTGTCGGCGTTCTTGCCGCTGATCTGGTTCTCCAGGGCAGCCGGGACCAGGATGCCGCACTCCAGCTCCAGGAGCTCTTCGTTCGTGATGGTGTCCGTATCGGGAAAACCAACGACCGAGCCGGTCTTCTTCTTGTGCTCGAGGACGGCCCGCGGGTCGAACCCCTTCGTGCTGAAGATCCCTCCCCGGCTGTCGCTCACGGCGATGATGTTGCAGCCCTGATCGTACAGGAGATAGGCGGCGATCGACCCGGCGTTTCCGAAGCCCTGCACGACCACGGTCTGGCCGCTGAGGGAGATATCCAGGGCCTTGGCGGCGCTCATCGTGGTGAACATGCAACCCCGAGCCGTGGCCTCGTTGCGGCCGAGAGAGCCGCCGACCGAGACGGGCTTTCCCGTCACAACGCCGTGGACCGTGTAGCCGCGCTTCATGCTGTAGGTGTCCATGATCCAGGCCATCACCTGGGGGGTCGTGTTGACGTCCGGGGCGGGGATGTCCATGTAGGGGCCGATCACCGGGAGGATCTCGGAGGTATAGCGGCGAGTCAGCCTCTCGACTTCGGTCGTGGTCATCTCCTTCGGGTTGCAGGAGACGCCGCCCTTGGCTCCCCCGTAAGGGATGCCCATGAGGGCCGTCTTCCAGGTCATCCACATCGCCAGGGCCTTGACCTCATCGAGCGTGACGTCGGGGTGATACCTGATTCCCCCCTTGCCCGGCCCGCGTACGCTGGAATGAAGGACCCGATAGCCGTGAAACACCTCTACTTTGTCGTTTTCCATCTTGACGGGGATCGAGACGCTCAGAGCCCTCTGGGGCTCGCGCAGAGTCTTGTGGATGTTCTCGTCGAGGCCGATCTTCTCGGCCACCGCGTCGAGCTGGCTCTGCGCCATTCTCCAGGGGTTGAACTCCTGGACAGGACTCGTCATTTTCGTACCCTTCGTGTCTTGCTTCACAGTGCCCACCGGAGCCATGGTTCTTTCCTCCCTACCGTATTGCGCTGCGACCGGCCTCGTCCGTGCTGATCCGGATCGCGTCCTCTACGGGGATCACGAAGATCTTTCCCGCTCCCACAGAACCCGTATACGCTAGCTTCTTGATCTCGGAGATCACCATGTCGACCCGCTCCTCTTCCACGATGATGTCGACCCTCATACGCTCGACGAGCCGGACCTTGCCGTCCTGTTTCTCCTCCGGAGTCATGGTCTGGAGGCGGCCGAAGCCCATGATGTTGGCGACGCTCATTCCGTCGACCTCCAGCTCGATCAGGCGATCCTTGATATCTTCCAGCTTAGACTGGCGTACGTAGCACTCGATTTTCTTGAGCATGCTGCTTCACTCTTCTTTCCACCGGTCCCGTCCGTGGTCGGCTCGACCCTGGGCCGGAGGAGGAGGCAGACCCCTACCCTATCCTATCGGCCACATCGAGATGGGACGTTCCGGAAAAATCCTTATTTCGGGAGACGATTTCCTGCTATTTCTCGGGGTACCGGCCCCCCTCGGAAGGACGGTACTCGGATGGGCAACGCTGACCGGCATCTCGCGCTATTGGCTCGATAATCATAGCGAGCGAAGCCCCGATGGCAACCACCCTTGGGCCCTCTGTGGGACATGCAACATCGGGCCCCCCGGGGCCGTCCTTAAGGAAACGAGGAGACCTTCATGGGTGATCGGATCCGACGGACCCGGCCCACCCCGAACCAGCCCAAAACTCGTGGAGGAGAAGCCATGCCGTATCGGAGCCTACTGGTCCTGAGCCTCGTCCTGGGTGTGGTCTTGCTGTCCTGCGAGCTCAAGGATGACGGCTCGAGCAAGCCGCCGGTCCGCGGGGGCCCTCCCGGCGGCACGAACGTCGTCTCCAGGAAGGGGGGCGACGGCGTGAAGGGCCTGGATCACAGGCTGATCCTCTTCGCCATCGCCCCGACCCAGGGGTCCACGGCGGGGGGGACTTCCGTCCTTCTCGTCGGGTTCAACTTCTACCAGGCGGGCCCCGTCACGGAGGTCCTCTTCGATGGCGTCCCGGCCACCTCCTTCGTCGTCGAGTCGAACAACCGCATCGATGCGTTGAGCCCGCCCCATGGGCGTGGGCTGGTGGGAATCACGATTCGAAATGCCGGCGGGGACGAGGATACGCTGGCGGACATCTACGAGTTCGTCTCGCCGCCCCCCGCCTGTCTCACGCTGAATCCTGCCACGGGTCCGGACACCGGCGGGACGCTGGTGACCGTGGCGACGGCCAATTTCTTCGATGACTTCACGTTCGACGTCCCAAACGTCTTCTTCGACACGGCCCCGGCGACGTCGATCACCGTCCTCGACGCCACGACGGTCCTCGTCGAGACGCCTCCGGACCCGAACCCCGTCCCGCCCCCGAACGTGCACGCAGTCGATGTGACCGTCGTCACCACGGGGTTGGCCGAGACCTGCGTCTTCCCGTTCGGCTTCACCTATGTCTCACCGACCGGCACACCTTGCATGACGTTGATCCCGAATTCGGGTGACATCGCCGGCGGGAATACCGTTACGGTGCTCAGCAACGGCTCGTGCACCTGGTCGCCGAATACAACGGTTACGTTCGGTGGCGTACCCGCACAGATCGTGACGTTCATCGACACCCTGACGATCGAAGTGACGGTTCCGGGGGGATTTGCGGTAGGCGCGGTGGACGTCGAGGCGACGGGCTTCGATGCGACCGGGGCGTGCACCTGTCTCCTTCCCAACGGCTACACCTACACGAGCACCACCGGATGCACGATCCGGATCATCCAGCCGCCGTGGGGAGGGACCAACGGGGGGATCACGGCGACGTTTACCGGATCCGGGTTTGGGTCCGTTACCGAGATCTCCTTCGGGGCGATCTTCGTAGATCCGAACACAATCTCCGTGGACCCGTCGGGGACGAGCCTCACCTGCACGGTGCCTCCGTCTCCGATGGGGGGATTCGTGGACGTGACGGTCTTCAACAACGTGGGAGGCACCGGCTGTACGCTTCCTTCCGGATACGAGTATATCCTGCCCGGCGCCTCGGCCTGCAGCATCACCTCCATCAGCCCGCCAAACGGCTCGCCGATGGGTGGCGACACGGTGATCATCATCGGCTCGGGGTTCGATGCGAACTCGGGTGTCCTCTTCGGGACAAGGCCCGCGACGCAGGTGACCTTCGTGAGCTCGACCCAGCTGTATGTCGTCACACCGCCCGGGCAAGGGACGGTGGACGTGGTCGTGGCGCCCGAGTTCAGCGACCCGTGCATCCTCCAGGGCGGATTCACATACAACTGACGTCCGGGTCGACCGTCGATTCCTCGAATTCTCGGGGTTCGTTGACCCACGACGTGGGGAGTCATAGAATGTTCCTCTCTTGAGCGAGAGGGACACCCAAAGGCGAGAGCCCTGGCGCATCGAAGTCGGTCTGCTCCCCGAGCACGCCGACCCGGTGGGCCGCGAGATCGAGGCGGAGGTCACCGCCGCGGGGCTTCCGCCGGCGCGGGGCGTCCGGACCTCCCGCATCTACCTCCTCGACGGGATCCTCACGCGTGATCAGGCGGAAAGGGTCGCCACCGGGCTCCTCGCCGATCCCGTCTCGGATCGCTACTCGCTGGATCGTCCCCTTTACCCCGATCTACCCACCCTGGTCACGGTGACGAGGCGGCCAAGGGTGATGGACCCCGTCTCCGGCAGCCTCCTCAAGGCGGTGGCCGATCTCGGCCTCGAGATCCGCCACGCCAGGACGGCCCGACGGTTCTACTTTCCCGCTTCCCACCCGACCGACACCCTAGAGGATTTCGCCGCGAGGGTGCTCTGCAACCCCATCATCGAGGAGGTCTACTTCGGCGAGGCGAAGATCCCGCTGCCGGAGGCGGACCGGGAAGGGGCCCCGCAATCCCGCCGGGAAGTTCCGATCCTGTCCCTCGCTGACGAGGAACTGGACCGGGTCAGCGATGCGGGGGGCCTGGCCCTCTCCCTGCTGGAGATGCAGACGATCCGCGATCATTACAAGGGACTGGAGAGGGAGCCGACCGAGCTGGAGCTGGAGACGATAGCCCAGACCTGGTCGGAGCATTGCAAGCACAAGACGATGCGCGGTCGAATTCTCTACAACGGCCGGGAGATCGATGACCTCCTTGGCGGGACGATCATGAAGGTCACCGCCGACCTGGCCCGGCCGTGGTGCGTCTCGGTTTTCTCTGACAATGCGGGGGCCGTATCCTTTGACGGCAAGACCGCGATCTGTGCCAAGGTGGAGACGCACAACCACCCCAGCGCCATCGAGCCGTACGGGGGCGCCGGCACGGGAATCGGCGGCGTGATCCGCGACATCATGGGCTGCGGCCTTGGCGCCTGGCCGATCCTGAACACGGACGTCTTCTGCTTCGGGGAGCCGGACACGGCCCCCGAGGCCCTCCCGAAAGAGGTGATCCACCCGCGACAGATCATGAAGGGCGTCGTGTCCGGGGTGAGGGACTACGGCAACCGGATGGGTATTCCGACGGCGAGCGGAGGGATCTTCTTCCATCCATCGTACGCTCGCAATCCGCTGGTCTTCTGCGGAACGATCGGCGTCATGCCCGTCGAACACGTCGACAAGGAGGTCTTGCCCGGGGACATCATCGTCGTCGTCGGTGGTCGCACCGGCCTGGATGGGATCCATGGGGCGACGTTTTCGTCCGAGGAGCTGCACTCGGACGTGGATCGGGGCGCCGTGCAGATCGGCAATCCGATCACGGAGAAGAAGACGCTCGACACCTTGATCCAGGCACGCGACCTGGGCCTCTACCGAGGCGTCACCGATTGCGGCGCGGGGGGGCTCTCCAGCGCCGTCGGGGAGATGGGCGCCGAGATCGGAGCCGAGGTCGATCTGGACAAGGTCAAGCTCAAGTACGAGGGACTGACGCCAGCGGAGATCTGGATCTCGGAGGCACAGGAGAGAATGGTCCTTGCGGTCCCACCGGACCGGCTGCAGGAGGCCCTCGACGTCTTCGAGGCGGAGGAGGTGGAGGCGACGCCGATCGGCAGGTTCACCGATACGTCCCGCCTGCAGATCCGCTACCTCGGAGAGGATGTCGGCCAGATCGATCTCGAGTTTCTGCACCACGGCCTTCCACGCCCTGCCCGTACTGCCACCTGGAGCCTGCCCTCTTTCCAGGAACCGGAGATGACGGACAAGGACGTCTTCAACGAGGAGGTCCTCTCGATCCTTTCATCCTGGAACGTCTGCTCGCGGGAGTGGGTGATACGCCAGTACGATCACGAGGTGCAGGGAGGCAGCGTCCTGAAGCCCCTCCAGGGGGATGACGGACCAGGGGACGCGACCGTGATCACGCCCGTCCTTGGCAGCGAGGATGGGATCGCCGTCTCTCACGGAATGAATCCCCTCTACGGGGAAATCGATCCGTACGCGATGGCGGCCTGCGCGATCGACGAGGCGATACGAAACCTGGTCTCCGTCGGAGCCGACCCGGAACGAATCGCTTTGCTCGACAACTTCTGCTGGGGAAACACGAATCGTCCGGATCGTCTCGGTACGCTGGTCCGGGCGTCCGAGGGGTGCCATGACGTGGCGGCGGCGATGGGAACGCCGTTCATCTCGGGCAAGGACTCCCTGAACAATGAATATCGCCAGGGCGACGAATCGTACCCCGTGACGCCGACGTTGCTGATCACCGCGCTCGGACACGTCCCCGACATCCGCCGCTGCGTCTCGATGGATTTGAAATCGCCGGGGAACCTGCTGGTCCTCGTGGGGGAGACGGGAAAAGAGATGGGAGGGTCCCATTACTACGCCCTCCTCGGCGCCAAGGGCAACCGCGTTCCGGAGGTCCGGCCCGCACTGGCCAAGCAAGCCTACCTCGGGCTCCACCAGGCGATCCGTGGCGGCTGGGTCCGCTCGTGCCACGACCTGAGCGAAGGAGGCCTGGCCGTGGCGGCGTGCGAGATGGCAATCGCCGGCGGTTTCGGCCTGGAGATATCCCTCGGAGACGCGCCCTTGCGGGAGGGAATCGATCGCGACTTCATCATTCTTTTCAGCGAGACGGCATCCCGCTTCCTCATCGAGGTGGAGGAAGAGAACCTCCAGGCGCTCCAGTCCGCCCTGACCGATGTCCCTCATCGGGTGATCGGGCGGGTAACGGAGGAGGCCTACATCCGGATCTCGGGCCGCGACGGGCAGCGAATGGTCGATCTCCAGCTCCACGAGGCGCGACGATCCTGGAAGGAGCCTATCTTCCGGATGTTCGGTGAGGAGGAATCATGATCCGTGTGATCGTGATCCGGACAGCCGGGACGAACTGCGACCTCGAGATGGTGCATGCCTTCGAGCTAGCCGGGGCGAGAGTGGATCGGGTGCACGTCCGGCGTCTCGTCCGGAAAGAGGTGCGGCTCGACGACTTCCAGATCGTCGCGATCCCCGGAGGGTTTACCTACGGAGATGACATCGCAGGTGGAAAGATCCTCGCCAACGAGCTGCAGGCGCACGTCGGAGAGGATCTCCGACGCTTCGTCGACAGCGGCAAGCTGCTGCTGGGGGTCTGCAACGGGTTCCAGGTCCTGGTGAAGATGGGCTTCCTCCCCGGCGGCGGCCAGGCGGCGACGCTCGCAACCAACGACTCCAATCGATTCGAGGACCGGTGGGTGTACATCAAGGCCGAGACGGATCGCACCCCGTTCATCGGAAAGGGAGAGGTGATCGCCCTTCCGGTGGCGCACGCCGAGGGGAAGTTCATCGTCCGGACGCGGGAGGAGCTCCAGCGTCTCAAGGACCAGGACCGGATCGTCTTCCGTTATGTCGATGCGGAAGGGCAACCGGGGCCCTATCCGGTCAACCCGAACGGATCCCAGGGTGACGTGGCGGGGATCTGCGACGAGACCGGCCGGGTCATGGGCCTGATGCCCCATCCGGAGCGTCACATCTATCCTCACCATCATCCGCGGTGGACGAGATTGCCGAAGAAAGAGGGCGATGGCCTCCGGATCTTCCGAAATGCAATCCGAAACCTCTCCTGATCCGGAGCCGCTCCTCAGCATCGTGCTGCCGGCCTACAACGAGGAGGACCTCCTCGAGGAGTCGGTGGAGGGTCTCCTCGACTGTCTCGATGGGAGGTTCGAGGTCCTGATCGCCGAGAACGGCAGCACCGACAGGACCGGCGAGATCGCCCGACGTATGGCGGAGAAGCACTCGATGGTGGTGACCAGCTCTCTGAGGCGTCCGTCCTACGGCGAAGCGGTACGGCAGGGAATGAGACACGCCCGCGGTCAGGCGGTGGCTATCTTCAACGTCGACTTCTGGGACCTGCAGTTCCTCCGCTCCGGGGTGCCTCTCCTGGAAGAGTGCGATGTAGTGGTCGGCTCCAAGGCCCTCGACCGGTCCCTGGACCGGAGGCCGCGCCACCGCCGATGGATCACCCGGGCCTTCAACTCTCTACTTTCGATCGTGTTCGGCTTCCGGGGCACCGACACACACGGCCTGAAGATTTTTCGGGCCGAGGCTCTCAGGCAGATACTCCCCCGTTGCAAGACGAGGGGCGAGATCTTCGACACGGAGCTGATCCTTCGCTGCTACAAGGCGGGGCTGAGGGTCAGGGAACTGCCGGTGGAAGTGAGGGAGATGCGCCCGAGCCGTTACAGCCTGCTCGGGCGGGTCCCGTCCACAGCGAGAGACCTCGTCAGCCTGTTCATCGCCTTGCACTGAGGGCGAACCTGGTGGAGAGAGACTACGGGAGTCGAAGTCGGGTCGCGCTGCCGATCCTCCTCTTGCTCGTCCTCCTCCCCTTCACGCCCGTCGTCTTCGCCGGGAAGAGCTTCTTCCTCACCGACACGTTCAACTTCTTCTATCCGCTGAAGAAGACGGTAATCGACATCCTGGAAGCCGGGGCTCTGCCCCACTGGAATCACCTCTCCGCCGGAGGAAAGCCCCTCATCGGGGGGCTCCAGTCGGGAGCCTTCTATCCGCTGAACTTCGTCATGATCGTCCTCCCCTTTCACCGGGGGTTCCCGATCTTCTTCGTGATTCATTATCTCCTAGCCGCCTGGTTCACGTTCCGGCTGGCTCGACGGATGGGGCTCGGCCCCCCCTCGGCGGCCTTCGCGGGCCTCGTATTTGCCCTCTCCGGCTACCTCGTCTCGATGGCCAATTCCATCTCGATCGTGATGACCCTCACGTGGCTGCCATTACAGATACTGTTCGCTCTCGATCTGATCGATCGCGGCCGCTGGGTAGACCTCGCGTCCCTGGTCATCGTCACCGCTTTCGCCTTCCTCGCGGGGGCGCCGGTCACGTTTGCCTACGGAGTCGGAGCGGTGATGCTCCTCATCGCAGTTGGCTTGTTCCGGCGCGGGAGAGGGGGGGAGCCGTGGCGGGCGCGGGCGATCTTCGCCCTGGTCTTCCCGGTCCTCGTCTTCGGGGTCTGCGCGGTGCAGTTCCTTCCTGCGCAGGACTTCGCCCGCTACTCGCTCCGGGCCGAGGGGATCCCGTACGATGACGCGGCGAGGGAATCGTTACATCCTTTGCGACTCGCCACCTATCTGAGCCCCTTTCTCTTCGGCAACCATGCGGTGGATTTGCCCTATCGGTTCCAGGTCGCCCCGCAGATCATCATCCTGATCACGATCTATCTCGGGGTCGTCCCCCTGCTCATCGCGCCCCTTGCCTTCATCGGCACGCACCGAAAGCCGTACTTCTGGCTCGGCGCACTGGTCGTCTCCTTGCTCCTGGCGTTCGGCAAGCACCTGCCCCTTTACCGGCTGGTCTACGAGGTCGTCCCCTACTTCGATCAGTTTCGATCCCCGTTCAAGGCCCTC
Source organism: Planctomycetota bacterium (assembly GCA_027296055.1). GTDB lineage: Bacteria > Planctomycetota > JAPUJT01 > JAPUJT01 > JAPUJT01 > JAPUJT01. Next base: position 32,949 of record JAPUJT010000064.1, read on the forward strand.
GGGATCGCGACGTTCTCCGTGGCCATCCTGGCGGGGTACGGGCTCGAAACTCTTCTTCGAGGCGAGGACGCCGCGCGGGCGGCGCGCGCAATCCTCGTCTCGGGAATCGCCTGGGCCATCGGCCTGGGGATCATCGTGTGGATCAGCTTCGCCTTCTACGGCCGCATCGCCGCTACGGAGCCCCTTGCGCAGGAGGCCGTGGGCACCATCAAAGACGCCATGCTCGGACGCGCCCTGATAGCCCTCGCGGTCCTTTCGGCCGGGACGATTCTTGTCGCCATGGCTGCCCGCACGGCGTCGACCCGCCGGATCGGCTGGTTTTCGTTGCTCCTGTTCGCGGCGGCGGATCTCGGGCTCTGCGCCTGGCTTGCGACCCCGACGAAGCTGGACGAGTTCTACACGATCCCCGCACCCCTCGTAACGAGCCTCAACCTGCGGACCAGTGGCGCACCTGCCCGGCTGTATAGAACGCCGCCGGATGAATGGGCGGGCCTGGAGAACCTACAGCTCGAAAAACAGGTGGATTTTTACGAGGTCCGCAGGTGGCTTCTCGCGCCGAACTACGGGACGATCTTCGGGATCGAGCAGTTCGACTCGTACGAATCCGCCGTCCTCTTCTGGCACAGCAAGCTCCAGAACTTCATCGAAAGGGCGCCCGCGAGGGAGCGGGCCCGGATGGTCGGCCTGTTTAACGTCGAGTACATCATTTCGATCCCGAGAGCGCTCGGGCGAAATTTTTATGGACCCCCTTACGCGTTCGAGAGCACCTTTCCCTTGAATGTAGGGACCGGAACGGAGCCGCGCACGGTCTTACGGAACCGACTCGCCTTTCCCCGCGCCTACTGGGCGCCGGAGGCTGTGGAGATCACCGATGGAAACGAGATGTTACGGCGCATCCTCGAGGGGGCGGATTTCACGAAACAGGTCCTCGTGACGCCGCCGGGCGGGGGTCCCTCATCCGTGCTGCACGAGGAGCAGCGTATGCTGCCTTACGATCCCGCCTGGCGACCCACGCCCATGGAGAACATCAATATAGGCCCGAACAATCCCCTCCCTGGCCTCGTGGAAGCCGCCTCCGTGAAGTACAGCCCCAACGAGGTGGAGGTCGTCGTGGTGGCGCCTGCAGCCGGCTATCTCGTCCTCAATGACACGTACCACCCGGACTGGAAGGCCTGGGTCGCCGGGGAGGAGCGGGAGATCCGCCGGGCCAACTATCTCGTGCGAGCGGTCCCGGTCCCCGAAGGGAGGTCGACCGTGAAATTCCGCTTCGAGCCCCCCTCTCACAGGCTGGGGATGGCGATCTCTCTTTTCACCCTGCTCCTTCTCGCCGCCCTGACGGCGGCCTGGATCTTCGCCCAACGGCCGTGGAAGGCGCCGAATAAGGGAGTATAATTGCCCGAGCGATGTCACGGGCAATCCTACTTCTTGGTCTCGTAGTCCCCTTCCTGCCGCTGGTTCCGGGTGACGAGGCCCGAGAGAAGGAACGCCAGGAGATCGGATGGGATTTCAAGGGCAAGCAGAAGTCCGAGCACTTCCTGATCTATTACGGGACCTCGTCGAAGCTCGCCAAGAAGCTCGCCGTCTACGGCGAAGCCCTCGTCAGCACATTCCAGGCAGAATTCGGCGAGGTGATGGGGCCCGGCGAGCCCAAGCCCCTTCGTGTCTACGTCTTCCGTACGAAGGATCAGTACGCTTCCTATCTGAAGGAGCGGGCCCCCGGCATGGCGACCACTCTCTACGCCCAGTACGACCCGTTCCATCAGATCGCCTACATCTGCAAGGAAGGCTCTTCGGAGGCGTTCCTCATCCAAGGCTTCGTCCACGAGAACACGCATGCGCTCTGCGGTCGCCTGATGGGAGGCGGGGTGTCCTGGCTCCTGGAGGGCTGGGCCGACTACATGGCCCTCTCGGTCGAGCACAAGAAGCAACGCCTCTCTCTCGGCAAGGTGTACCAGACGAAGCAGTCGGGCCATGCGACGGTGACGAAACTGCTGATCAAGCAAGGGAAGGCCCTCCCCCTCTCCGATCTCGTCGTGATGGATCGCGTCACTTTCTCGCGACTCGGTCTGAGGAGCTACCCGCAATCGTGGGCACTCTTCTACTTCCTCCGTCACTACGGCGGCGGAGTCTATCGGGAGGGGCTGGATCGATACATCAAGGCCATCTCCGAGGGAAAGAGGGGGAAAGCAGTCTTCGAGAAGGAGATCGGTCAGCTTGAATCCATCGAAAAGGAGTGGCGTGACTATGTTCGGACGATTTCGACTCGTCGGGCTCGCTAGCGTCGTCGCGATCCTGGGCAGTCTCCCGATCGGGGCGGCCGCCCAGGACGCGGGCGCCGACAACCAGGTCGTCCTGAAGAACTTCCACCGCGGCGTCTTTCAGGGCGGCTCCCGCCATTACATATTCTGGTCAATGAAGGGAGACGGAGGGGACAAGACGCGGGTTTCCATCGGGTTTTCCCGGAACGGGGGCGAGGAGTGGGAATCGATCGCGGATGGGATCGACAATACGGGACGCTTTCTCTGGAGCCTTCCGGACGAGGATGGCGTCGGCTTCCGGCTGCGAATCAAGGTCGCCGGGGACGACGGAAAGATCATCTCCTCCACGTCGGCGGGGAATTTCGCCATCGACACCGCCGCCCCGGACGTGGTCCCGTACTGCAAGGTCCCGGGCGAGACGTTTTACAACCTCGACCGCTCCGACCCTCGGATCCGGTTCAATCTTCCGACGGACCCCGGACCGGCCTCGATCGTGGAGCTGGAGATCTGGGCCACGAAGGACGCCGGCAAGACCTGGAGAAAAATCGCAACCGGTCGACCCTCGGACGGATCGATCCCGATCCGGATCAGCGCGATGGAGACCGGAATCGTCCTGGTCGCCCTGGATGCGGCCGGCAACAGGGACAACCCGCCGACCGCGGGCAGCAAGCCCGAGTTGAGGCTCCTCTGGCTCGCCGACGAGCCGCCTCCCCCGGAGACAGATTTCGAGGGGATCTCGAAGGGGGACGTCTTCAACGGCAGCGCTTCCGTCGAGCTGCGCTGGAATCCTCCGTTCGAATACGACGGGGTCACTGCCCGGATCGAGATCCAGGTGAAGGGAGATAACCGGTGGAAACCGCTCGGTATGGGCCTTCACTGGAGAGGCACCAAAAAAGTCGTGCTCCCCAGGACGGAATCCTTTCCTACTTTCGTCCGGGTCATCCTGGATCCGGAGAGAGAAGATCTTGGCGTCTGGGAGCGCCGCCTCGGCCCCTTCCGGATCCACGTGAAGCCGCCCGAAGCGAAGATCAAGAAGGTGGAAGAAGAGTAGCGGGCCCCTCAGAGGTGCTCACTCGCCCCCAAGCACACGGATACGATCCAGCGCCTCCAGGCGGGCGGCCTCCGTGAGCCCGTCGCCCGCTTCGATCGACTCCCGGTACATCTGGATTGCCTCCGACGGACGGCCCAGCGCCTCCAGGGCCCGCGCCTTACGGAAGAGATCGGTGGCGCCCGTCGGATCGGGCTCCAGTCGCAAGGCCTCCTCGTAGGCCTTCCTCGCCTTCCACTGTCTGTTCCCCTGCCACTCGCAGTCTCCGATGAGATACCAGGCGGTGGCCGAAGGCTCACCCCATCGGATCGCGCTGCGCATCGCCACGAGCGCCTCCGCGTATCGCCCCTGCCTCGCCCGTAGCCCCGCCAGATTTTGCAAGGTAGCCGCGTGGTCCGGGTGGTAACCGAGGACCTCCAGAAAGATCCGCGACGCCTTCTCGAGGTCGCCATCGAAATAGGCCAACGTTCCGAGGTTCAGACGAGGGTTTGGCTCGCTCGGCAGTATCCCGAGGGCCTCCTGGAAGAGGGCCTCCGCCGCGTCGCGATCTCCCTGCATCAACAGGACTTCCCCGAGCTGGTAGGTCGGATGATACGAGCCGGGACGGTCCTTCTTCATCCACGTGAAGTGCTCCGCAGCCGCGTCCAGGAGCCCTGCATCCCGGAGCAACACGCCCAGGCCCACCCGAGGTATCTCGAACCTCGGCTTCAGCTCCAGGGCCCGCGTATAGTGGTGGCGGGCCAGGTCGACTTCTCCCCTCCTGGAAAAGTGTGTCCCGGCCTCCGCGTGCGCCTTGTACGAGTCCGGATAGTGACGAAGGGTGTAGAGGGCCGACGTCCCCGGATCGGAGAGCACGCCGTTCCTGTGGATGGTGAGCGTTCCGTAGCAGGCGATGATCAGGGTCAGGATCGTCCACCGGAGACGTCGGGGGAGGCGCGCCATGACTACGCCGAGGAGGAGGCAGAATCCGATGCTGGGGAGATAAAGAAGCCGCTCTCCCATGATCTCCCCGACCGGGATGATGTTGGAAACGGGAATCAGGGGGATCAAGAAGAGCAGGATTCCGAGGCCGAGGGCGGATCTTCGCTTCCAGGAGAGAACGATGCCGCCGATCGCAGCGATCAGGAGCCCGGCCCCCGCAAGTCCATCCACCGCGCCGAAGGCCCCCTGCTCCGTGAGAAACTGATAATCCAATGATTGCTTCACCGGGAAGAGGCAAAGGAGGACGTACTCCTTGAAGACGGGAAGCATCGCTCCTACACGCTCCAGGAGGCCCATGCCGGGGAAGATCGTTTGATCCGCCGGAGGGGAGAACCCGCCCAGGGCGACGATGCGCATCGGGAGATAGAGGAGGAAGACCCCACACGCATACAAGAAGTACCGGACCCCGGCGCGCCACGACTCTCCCCGCATCCAGATGCCGACCAGGTACAGGACCGGGAAGATCGCGGCGGTTTCCTTGGACAGGAGGGCGAGGAGGAAGAGGAGGAGGGATAGCGGCGTGGAGCCCTTTCTCCCCGACAAGGTGATGAGCCAGGCGCCGAGCAAGAGGCCTGCCGCCAGAAGCTCGGCCCGGCCCATGATCACGGCCACCGCCTCCGAGTGGATCGGATGTACGGCAAAGAGGCACGCGGCCAGAAAGGGAGCTTCGCCACTCCTGTTCAGGAGCCGCGAGAGAACGAGGAAGACCAGCCAGCTCACCCCCGCATGCAGGAAGAGATTCACCAGGTGGAAGGCCCACGGACGCGGCCCTCGAAAGATCGCGTAGTCGAGAGCGAACGTCGTGAGGAGAACGGGGCGGTAGTTACCCGCCCGCTCTCCGGTCCCCGCATAAAGATCCGATCCGAAAATCTGGGGTATGTGCCGGACGCGCTTGATCAGATGGTTTCGGGAGATGCCGCGAATATCGTCCCAGATGAACTCGTTTGTCAGGGAGTTCACGTATACCAGCGTCGCCAGGGCCACGATGGTGATCAGCGGTACGTGCTTTCCGACTCCCCCCTTCATCGAGCTGCATTGTAGGGGTTTGCAGCGAGACGGCAATCGAATAGACTGGGCCGAGGATGAAGAGGGGGAACTCTACAAGCTGGCGGCTTCGCAGAGAAGACTCGGGAGCGGTGAAGGAGATGTCGGACGCCCTCCGGATCTCGCGGCCGCTGGCGCAAGTGCTCGCCTCACGCGGCTTCTCCGAGCCGGAACCGGCTCGCGCCTTCCTGCAACCTGCCCTCAACGATCTGCACGACCCCTTTCTTCTCGGCCCGATGGAGGAGGCCGTGGACTGTATCACCAATGCCATCCGGAGAAAGAAACGGATCGTGGTCTTCGGAGATTTCGACGCGGACGGCCTCTGTAGCTCCTCCATCATGGCCCGCATCCTGAAGGCCCTCGGGGCGGACGTCGAGGTGATGATCCCGAACCGACTCCGGGATGGATACTCACTGACCGACGCCGCCGTCGCCCGGATCATTGACAGCGGCGCCGCAGTCACGATCACGGTCGATAACGGGATCAGCGCCAACAAGGCGGCCGAAAGCCTCGAGGCGGCGGGGATCGAACTGATCATCGCTGATCACCATGAGCCGGGGTCCGTGATCCCTCCCGCCCGAGCGATCCTCAATCCCAAGATGCCAGGCTCGAGGTACCCCTACGGGGAGCTGTGCGCGACGGGTGTGGCTTTCAAGCTGGCCTGGGCGCTTACCCAGAGGAGTCCGATCTCGGGGGAGAAGGCGCAGACGATTCTTCTCGAGTCTCTCGGAGTGGTCGCGCTGGCGACGATCGCGGACGTCGCGCCGTTGACGGGGGAGAATCGGGTGCTCGTCACATTCGGGCTTCGGGCCCTTCGTGCCTCCCGGAGCCCCGGGATCCGGGCCTTGCTGCGCAGTGCGCGGGTGCAGGGCCCGATCGTAGCTCGCGACGTGGCCTTTCGCCTCGCCCCGATGTTGAACGCTCCCGGCCGACTGGGAGATGCGCGGAGCAGCCTCGACCTCCTCCTGAGCGAATCGGACGACGAGGCGACGCAGCTCGCCCGCGAGCTATCCCGGATCAATCGGAAAAGACGCGTGATCCAGAAGACCGTTCTCGACTCGGCGCTCAAGCGGATGAGGGAAGAGCTGGACAGGGGTCGGCAGGCCATCGTCCTGGCGGAAGAAGACTGGCACCCGGGGGTGACCGGCATCGTGGCGGGTCATATCGCGCGCGAATCGAATCTTCCCACGGTTGTGATCACCCTCGAAGGATCGAGGGGTCGCGCCTCCGCGCGGTCCGTCCCCGGCGCCCATCTGCCCGAGCTCTTCGATGCGTGCCGTGATCTCCTGATCTCCTACGGGGGCCACGCCCGGGCAGCGGGGCTCGTCATCGAGCGCAAAAATGTGGAAGCCTTCCGGGACCGTTTCTGCGAGGCAGTGAGCCAGAAGTGCAGCGGAACGAGCGATGCGCCCCTCGACGTGGACGCCGAGGTCGAGCTCGGCGAGATGAAGCCGGCCTCCGTCCGCGAGATGGAACGCCTCGCCCCGTTCGGGGAGGGGAACCCGCCTCCTCTCCTCATCGCGCATCGATGCCGGGTGGCGGGAGCGGTCCGCAAACGGCGCGGCGGACTCTCGTTCTTCCTTCGGCAGGGAGATGTCGCTCTTTCCGCCCGTGTGGGCAAGGGAGTGGACCTTCCTGATGGTCCAGGAGGTCCCGAGCGATTGACCGTCGCCTTCCGGCCGAGCGTGGCCGGTTCCGGAGAGGTCGATCTCGAGGTCCTCGACTTTCCCGAGACAAGATCCTGAGCCGGGAGGCCCGATGCGGCTTTCCCATGATCAGCTGATCCTTGCTGGACTCCGAGCCCTCCTTCTCGGCACGGTCTTCGCCCTGTCCCTGTTCCCCCTCACGAGCTACGACGTCTGGCTTCACCTCGGGATCGGACGACGAATCGTGGAGAGGATGGAGGTGCCGAGGGCAGCCTGGGGGTGCCGGATCTATCCGGACAGAGAGTGGGTGGCGCACGAGTGGGGGGCCCAGGCCCTGTTCCACCAGGTCCACTCCTTCGGGGGCGAACGCGGGCTCGTGCTCCTTCGGGCCGCCGCCGCAACCCTGGCCGCGGCGCTCCTGCTCTGGGCCCTCTCCGAAGCGGGGGCCGGCCCGTTCACCGGCTGCGCCGCCACGGCCGTTGCGAGTTCCATCGGATTCTCGCAGCTCTTCTGGCCTGCGCGACCCCAGATTTTCACCCAGCTCTTACTCCCCCTGCTGCTCGCCGCACTTCTGCGCGGGAGGGCAGGCAAGCGAAGGGTTCTCTACGGCGTCCCCATCCTCTTCATCCCCTGGGTCAACCTCCATGGAGGTTACGTCCTGGGACTCGTCGTCATTGCCATCTTTCTGTTTGCCGATCTCGTCCAGGGGCTCTTCGGGCGCCAGGGGGCGGCGGGATGGAGGAAGACGCTGATCCTGCTGCTTCTCGCCTCCACGGCGGCATGCCTCATCAACCCGTACACCTATCGTTCCCTGGTCTATCCGTTCATTTACTATCTCGGTGAGCCGATCACGGCGGGCAACATCGAGTGGAATCCCCTCGTCCTCCACCAGTTCGCCCTCTATGAGGCCTTGATCGTGATCACCGCCATCTCGATCCTCCTCGCCCGGCCAGGACCAGACCTGCTGGAAGGGACTCTCGCCTTTGCCTTCTTTCACCTCTCCGTCATCTCACAACGACACGTGCCGCTCGGAGCGATGGTCCTCGCCGTGGTGCTTGGCGCATCCTGGAGCCGATGGTGGAAGGCCTTTCCCGATTCGCCCGTCGGCCCCATTGCGCGGCTCGGCGCAGCCATCCGGATGAGTCCCCCGCGGCGAGCAGGTCTCGTCCTCGTCGTGATGCTCGCCTCCTTCGCCGCCATATGGTTCTCGAGAACGCCCCCGTGGTGGCTCGAGAAGAGCAAGTGGGGGGGGGGAAGCCCCCTGCCTGTGGCGGCTTCTAGTTTCCTCGAGCGCGAGGGGCTCACGGAGGGGCTCTTCAATCAGTACGAGTGGGGGGGCTACCTTCTCTACAGGTTTCCCGACAAGGATGTCGTCTCGATCGACGGTAGGAACGATGTCTACGGGGCGGATCACATCCGATTGTACATGGAGGCAATGGAGGGTATACCGACCTGGAAGGACACTTTCGATCTATGGGAGATCAGAGTCGCCATGATTTCCCGGCGATCCCCTGGATGGGGGCTTCGTTTCGTGCTCGCCCAGGACCCGGATTGGGAGGCCCGCTTCCAGGGAGAGAATGCTCTCGTCTTCGTCCGCAAGGAGCGACGGTGAAGGTCTGCGCCATCATCCCCGCGTTCAACGAGGCATCCAGGATCGCCGGCGTCGTCGGCGGAGTCCAGGATCGCGGCGTGACGCCCGTCGTGATCGATGACGGATCGGCGGACACGACGGCAGACGCGGCTCGCCGGGAGGGGGCGGTGGTCCTGCGACACTCTAGCAATCTGGGCAAGGGAGTCGCTCTCATGACGGGCTTCAAGCACGCGCTGGATCGAGGTCTGGATGCGGTGATCACGCTGGATGGGGACGGCCAGCATGACCCGGCCGAGATCCCCAAGTTCATAAGCCATGCCGAGCGAGGGGGGGACGACATGGTCCTCGGCTCCCGCATGGGTGACGTGGTCTCGATGCCTCTGATCCGGAAATGGACGAATCAGGCCACATCCGCCGTCGTCTCGCGGCTCGCTCACGCCAGGATCATGGACAGCCAGTCGGGGTACAGGCTGATCCGGACGCGCGTGTTGCGAGCCGTGGACCTCGTCTCCCTGCGGTATGATCTCGAGTCGGAGATACTCATCCAGGCGGCGCGGCGAGGTTTCCGCATCAGCGAGATTCCCGTGCGCACGATCTACGAGGGAAGCACCAGCGATATCCGGCCCGGCCTCGATGCCCTTCGATTCATCCGCCTCGTCCTGCGCCTGGCTTGGACCGGAAAGCGAGGATCTCGGAGTGACGTTCATTGTCACGCCGGTTGAGAAGACCCGCTCTCCGGACGTTAACACCCGCCCCACAACCGACTACGGTGCCACTACTTAGGGGATCGACGATATGTCCTCGTGGTCGTTACGGTGATCATGATTCATACTTGATCGTACGGCCCGGTGCGCCTGAAGGAGGAGGGAGGCGGGGTCGCGTAGCCATGAATTCGAACCGGATAAGAGCGTTCACACTGATCGAGCTGATGATCGTTGTGGCGATCATCGCCATCATTGCGGCGATTGCCATTCCCAATCTGATCGAAGGCCGCAAGGCGGGCAACGAGACGTCTGCCATCGGATCTCTCCGCTCGCTCTGCTCCTCCCAGGTGCAGTTTCGCGAAGGCGATCGGGAAAGGGACAACATCCTCGATTACGCCACATCCCTCGCGGAATTGAGAGATCTGGGTCTTATTGACAACGTTCTCGGCAGCGGCACGAAGAGCGGTTACGTATTCACCCTCTCTGGCAGCACGTACGAATGGATGTGCTCCGCCACCCCCATCAGTGCCAACACGGGCTACCGGAATTTCATTATCTGCACCGACGGGCTGATCCGCTTCGCACCCTCCGGGGCCGCCGATTGCAGTTCCGCGGCGGTCCAGTAATCAGGGAAGCACCAGCCGGGCTCGAGGGCCCGCGAGTGACGTTCATTGTCACTCCTGCTGACGCTGCACGCCAACTGGCCGGCAACCCGCGATCCTCAACCGCCTACGCTTCCGCCAGTTAAGTAGTTTTCAACATGCCGGCATAGCCGTTGCAACGTAAAGACTCATGCAGCCCGGCTCGCAGCGGACAAAGGCAATCACCCTGATCGAGTTGATTATCGTGGTGGCGATCATCGTCATCATCGTAGCGATTGTCGTTTTCGGCATGATCGAGCCCCCCCACACGCACAACGAAATTGCCGCCATCGGCTCCCTTCGTGCGATCGCCTCCATCCAGGCGCAGCTTCACGAGGGCGATGGCGAGAGTCGCTTCCATGGCTACGCCTCATCCTTCGAGGAATTGAGCCATGTGGGCCTGATCGACAACATTCTGGGAAGCGGTTCGAAAGGCGGCTATGTCTTCGCCCTCTCGGGCGGCACGCACGAGTGGTACTGTACCGCCACCCCGATGAGCGACCGCACGGGGACCCGAAACTTCATTGTCTGCACGGACGGGGTGGTCCGCTTCTCAACCTCCGGGGGCGCCGATTGCTCTTCAGCGGCGATCCAGTGATCGTCAAGTCCTGCCAGCAAGACCTGTTCACCTGGAGGGATGGATATACTCTTCGGAAATTGTTGATCGTCGTTTCGATGATCGCCCTCATCGCACCCCTTGCCCTCTTTCCCCACCTGCTAGAGGCCAGGAAGGCGGAAAACGAGATCTCCGCTATACGCGCGCTGAGAGTGCTCGCCGCCTGCCAAGTTCCGTTTCGGAGCAGCGATCGGGACAGCGACGGATACCTGGACTACGCCACGTCTCTCCAGGAATTGAGCCAGGTGGGTCTGATTGACAACGTTCTGGGTGGCGGAGTAATGAGCGGCTATGTCTTCACGCTCTCGGGGAGCACCTACGAGTGGAACTGCTCCGCCACTCCCATCAGTAGCAACACCGGCGTCCGGAATTTCATCGTCTGCACCGATGGAGTGGTTTGCTTCTCCTCATCCGGCCGCGCCGTTTGCAGTCCCTGCGTTGAATGATCGTCGACACCTGCCAGAAAGACCGCTTCTCCTGGAGGGATGGATACACCTTCCTGGAGCTGATGGTCGTCGTTTCGATGCTTGCCATCCTGTTGACCGTTGCCCTTCCCTACGTCTTTCCCCACTTGCTGGAGGCCAGAAAGGCGGAAAACGAGAGGTCCGTCATGACCTCGCTTCGTTCGATCGCCTCCTGCCAGACCCAGTTTCGCGAGGGCGACCGGGAAGGCGACGGCTTCCTCGATTACGCCACATCCCTCAAGGAATTGAGCCAGGTGGGCCTGATTGACAACGTTCTGGGTGGCGGAGTAATGAGCGGCTATGTCTTCACACTCTCGGGCAGCACCTTCGTTTGGCGCTGTTTCGCCACCCCGATCAGCGACCGCACAGGAAACCGACATTTCATCATCCGCACCGATGGGGTCGTATACTCTGCCCCATCCGGCGTCGCCATCCGGATGTCGAGCGAGTGCTTCGAATGAGAGTGATTCTCCATACCTGTTGACGACATCAGGTGACGTCACGGACGTGAACGAAATACACACTTTTTCCCAATATTGCCACAGGTTGTCGCCTGGACTGACGATAAGTGTCACATGGAGTGCCTGCGGGGGTGGTCCGCGCATCGGGTCTATAGACCTTAAGATGTTGTATTCATGGAGTTTATGTTTTTTTGACTGGCGTTGGCACTGTCGTTGCACTGTCAGGCCATGGTTGGTTGCATTAGGTATGGAGGTTGCCCCTCACGGGAGAAAGGAGATTCGGACCAAGAGTTAGTGCTCGCGAGAGGGGATGAGAGAGATACGGTTTTTTAATAGACGTTTTTTTTGGTCATTACGGGAGGCCCAGCAATGAAGGGACAGTCCGGATTTACTCTTATCGAGCTTATGATCGTGGTGGCGATTATTGCGATTATCGCCGCCATCGCGATTCCGAACCTGATCGAAGCGAGAAAGACCGGTAACGAGACGGCCGCAATCGGCGCTCTCCGTACGATTTCTTCGACCATGGCGCAGTTCAGGGAAGGTGACCGTGAAGGCGACTCCGCTCTGGATTACGCCACGAGTATTGCCGAGCTCAGCAGCGTCGGTCTCATCGACAACGTTCTCGGCAGCGGCACGAAGAGTGGTTACGTGTTCGTCCTCTCTGGCAGTACGTACGAGTGGAACTGCTCGGCGACGCCTGTGAGCAACAACACGGGAGCCCGGAACTTCATGGTCTGTACGGACGGTGTGGTCCGGTTCTCTTCTTCTGGCGCTGCGAACTGCACGTCTGCAGCGATCGAATAGTTCGACCCGATCTTGATAGTAGAAAGCGGCGGCCCTCTCGGCCGCCGCTTTTTCTTTTTGCTCACACCCTATCTGAGCTGAATGTGTTTTTCAAATCGCAATCTCTCCGCTAGGATATCGGAGCCTTGAATGAGCGGATCCATCCTCCGTTGAACTTGACGCGGTACTTTGCCGCGTTCGCGCCCGCTGCGCTGATCGGGATCTTCCTGATCCTCGCCATCACGAGCCTCGCCCGAAAGAACCCTACATTCGATGAAGTCTCCCACATCCCCGCGGGGTACGCGTTCCTCCGGACAGGGGAGCCGCGAATGAACTCGGAGCATCCGCCCCTCGCCAAGGTCCTGGCCGGGCTTCCCCTCATGGTCCTGGGCCTCGGGGACCCCGAGGACTTCGAGGGATATGCGCAGGGGGACCAGTGGCGATTCGGCAAGGCGTTCCTGTTCGAAAATCGCGTCGCCGCGGACCGGATCACCTTCTGGGCCCGGATTCCTCTCGTCCTCCTGGCGGCGGCCCTGGGGCTGTTCGTCTATCGCTGGTCCAGGGAGATTCACGGGGAGGTCGGCGGCCTGGTCTCTCTCGCCCTGTTCTGTCTGTCGCCCAACCTGATCGCCCACGGCCGTCTCGTCACGACAGATGTCCCCATTGCCCTCTTCTCACTCCTCGTGGCCTATTTCCTGTGGAGGAACCTGAAGGCCCCGCCGGGGCGGCTGTGGTGGCCTTATGGCCTCTCTCTGGCTCTCGCGTTTCTTGCAAAGTACTCGGCCATCGTCCTGTTACCCGCCACGGTCGGGGTGGTCCTCTGCTGGCTATGGCTCGATCGTCCTTCGCGGAAAGACGCCGGGCTCTTCCTGCGCAAGTTCGGTGTCGCCACGACGTTGCCCATCATGGCGGTGGTGGTCTTCGGTTTCGGACCCACGACCCCGTTCGCCTACGTGGAAGGGTTTCGTGACGCCCTCGAGAAGTTGAACACGGAGTATCTGTTCTACCTGGCAGGAGAGTACTCGAGGGAGGGCTTCTACCTCTATTATCTGCTCGCCTTCGCCTTGAAGACTCCCATCGCGACCCTGATGATCCTGGCCATCTCGCTCCTGGCGATTCGACGACATCCCAGGCTGGTGCTGGTCTCGCTCGCTCTACCCGCTCTGCTCTTTTTTCTGGCGCCGACGCTACGCCGCTACAACATCGGGTTCCGGTACATCCTCCCGATTTATCCCTTTCTCTTCGTCCTGGCCGGTGGGGCGATCAGCGTCCCATCCCCACGGGGAGCGCTCCGCTGGGCCACAGCGGTTCTCCTCGTCTGGCTTGCGGTCGGGACGCTTCGCGCCTATCCCCACTATCTGCCATACTTCAACGAGATGGCGGGGGGATCACCCGGGGGAATCCGCTGGCTGGACGACTCCAACGTCGATTGGGGACAGGACCTGAAGGCCCTGGGGAGAGTCGCCCGCGAGGAGAGTTTGGGCCGGATCGGCATCATTTATCACGGGACGGCCAGACCGACGTACTACCTGCCTGACTCCTACGTGCCGACCCGCTCCGAGGCCGACCGGCCTCGATCGGGCCAGGTCTACGCGGTCAGCGCGCATCTCGCCCTTCGGGAAGGCTGGCTCGACCGCGCCAAGCCCTTCCGCATCATCGGCCACACGATCTACCTGTACCGCTTTCCCTAGCCCGGTCGTGATGAGAATCAGGATATCCGTGGAGGGGCGCTAGTCGACGTCCTTCAGGCCGTATTTCTTCACCTTGTAACGCATCGAGCGGAAGGAGAGGCCGAGGATCTTGGCCGCCTGGGTCATCTTGCCCCCACCACTGCGGAGTGCCTCCTCGAGGTAGAGCTTCTCGATCGATTCGAGGCGCTCGTCGAGATCGATCCCCTCGTCCGGTATCGACACGCCCAGGAACCGGTCACGCTCTTCCGTCTCCTCGCCAGGGGGTATCTCCACGGTGAGCGTTTTCTCATCGGCGGCGAGGGCGACGGCTCGATGAATCAGGTTTTGCATCTCGCGGATATTGCCCGGCCACCGATACGCCATCAGCCTATCCATGGATCTGGGCTCCAGCTGGGTGATCGTCTTGCCCATTTCCTTGGTGTATCTGGCCAGAAAGTGGCCGGCGAGGAGTGGGATGTCCTCCCTGCGATCCCGTAGAGGGGGCAGCAGGATCGGTATCACGTTGAGTCGATAGAAGAGGTCGTCTCGAAACCTACCCTCCCTCACTTCCTTCTCCAGATCCTTGTTCGTCGCTGTAACGAAGCGCAGATCGATTCGACGTGGCGCGGTTCCTCCCACCGGCGTGACCGTCCTGTCTTCCAGGACCCTGAGGAGCTTCACCTGGGTCGCAGGTGAGAGATCCCCCACCTCGTCGAGGAAGAAGGTGCCACCACTTGCCGCCTCCAGAAGACCTCGCTTGTCGGCGATGGCCCCGGTAAACGTTCCCTTCAGATGGCCGAAGAGCTCGCTCTCCAGGAGTGACTCCGGCAAGGCGCCGCAGTTGGTTGCGATGAACGGACCTGACCCGCGCATCGACTGGAAGTGGATGCTCCTTGCCACCAGCTCCTTGCCAGTGCCGCTTTCACCTCGTATCAGGACGGTAGTGTTCGTCTGGGCCACGGTACCGATGAGACGAAAGATATCTCTCATCGACGGCGTGTTGCCGATGAACTCCATCGGCGGGAGGACCCTGTCGATCGGTCCCTTCGAGGCCATCTTGCGGATCGCCGTCTGCTCGAGGGCTCGGGCTATGATCGACCGGATCAGATCGGTGTCGAACGGCTTCTTGATGTAGTCGAAGGCGCCCAGGCGCATCGCCTCCACGGCGCTCTGCCAGTCCCCGAACGCCGTGATCACGATCACGGGGACATCGGCGTTCGAATCCTTGAGGGCCTGAAGCAGTTGCAGGCCGTCCATCCGTGGCATCCGGAGGTCCTGCACGACAAGATCGATCTCGTTCTCCCGGAACGCTTCGAGGCCTTCCTTGCCATCGGCCGCCTCGACGACCTCATGGCCCTCATCTCGGAAGACAATCCGGAGCATATCCCGCATGCTCTTCTCGTCATCCACAACAAGCAGGTTCGCCATGATCTATCTTTCGTCGGGAGGAGAGTGTCGTTCCAGGGGGAGCCGGACCCTGAATGTACAACCCTTCCCAGGTTCGTTCGCCACCTCCACGTCGCCCTCGTGGCCCCGAACGATCCGGTTGACGACGGCGAGCCCGAGGCCCGTGCCCTGACTCTTGGTGGTGAAGAACGGCGTAAATATCTTGGAAAGGACCGCCTCGTCGATCCCTCCTCCTTCATCCACGACGGAGATCTCGATGGCCTCGCTCCCCCGATCTTGCTGAGCGGCCTGTCTTCCCCGGCGCCCGCTTCCCGCGCGCTCTATCTTCGTCGGCTCGACCCTGAAGCGGATCCTGGCACCCTCGGGGGATGCCTCCAGGGCGTTCAGGCCGAGATTCAGGAATACTTGCTGGAGCTGCCCCCGATCTCCGAGCAGGGGGTAGGGACCTTCGTACTCCCTCTGGACGGCGCCCCGGGGGACGCCGGAACGATTCTCCAGCAGGACCGCCACGTCGTCGAGGATTTCTGCAATATTCACCTTTCGCAGAACGGGGTCACGCATCCCCGTGAACCGAAGGAACTCCCCCAGGATACCATCGAGACGATCCGATTCTCTGTAGATGATCTCCGCCAGCTCTTTCTCCGCCTCGGGGCCCATCGTTCCTCGAGCGAGCTCCTGAACGCTTCCCCGTATGGAGGCGAGCGGGTTTCGGATCTCGTGAGCGATCCCCGCCGCCACCTCTCGAAGCCCTTCGAGGTGGGTTGCCCTGCGTTCGGCCGCCTCCAGTCTCTTTCTCGGGGTCAGATCCGTCAAGACGGCCACCGCCCCGCGCATCCGCCCCTTGGCGTCACGGTTCGCGGAGACCCGGATATTCACCGATCTCGGTCCATTGTCGCCGGGGAGCGACACTTCCCAGTCCGCTTCATCCTGCGTGAGAAGGAGATCCGCCAGGTTGGCGATCTCCGGTTGCTGGAGGACTTCTCGCACCGGCTCTCCGACGAATTCCTTTCCGCTCGGGAGACCGAGCAGGATCCGGGCTTCCAAGTTGAGGAATGCTATGCGCTGCTGCCCGTCCATGGCGACGATGCCCTCGGGCAGGCTGGCCTGCACGAGCTCGTAGAGTAGAGTCACCCGGCGGAGCCGTTCGGCAAGGAGCCCGCCCGCCAGAGCCAGCAGATGGAAGGCGATTCCCTGCCCGATCAGGAAGAGTGCGGGATCCCTGAACCCGACCTCCATATCCATCTCCGTATTGAGGATCCCGGCGAGGACGAGCTTCCCGCCAAGCGGAATCACGATCACCTCGGCGGCATGGAGATGGTAGAGGGTCGTGACCCCCGCCCAGCCGATCGTGGCCGCGCTGGCCATGACGAAGCTGAACCGCTGGGAGAGCAGGAGGGCCGCCCCAAGAATGATCACGTAATAGAGGAAGGTGAAGATCGAATCTGGGCCGCCGGTAAGATAGATGATCCCGGTGACGATGAAATAGTCCGTTGCAAGCTGACCGAGGAAGAAGCGGGTGTCACTCCGAACTGTCCCCCAGATGAAGAAGTAGATCACGCCGAGGAGTCCGGCCAGGATGAAGAGGAGGGCCGCCCAGAACCGCGTGTCCGGTGGCCCGGGAGGCCAGGTCGCGTGGATCAGGACTCCCCCCAGGCCCAGGAGGGCCAGGACAAATCGGAGCAACAGGGCCCAGTGAAGCCCCGTTCGAGAGGCCGCGTCGTGATCCAGATCCGTGGCCACGGTCATCTCCAGCGGACAAAAACAAGAGGGGGCAGCCTCGCGACCGCCCCCTCATTGATACCGAACTTATGCTGACCCGGGGAGACTACCTGTTCATCACCTTCTTCTGGATCTCGAAGATCGGCAAGAAGACGGCGAGCACGATGCCTCCCACGATGCTGCCCATGACGCCAATCATCAAAGGCTCAATGAGGGAGGTGAGCGACTCCACCGACTGGGAGACCTGCTGATCGTAGAACTCCGCAATCTTCTCCAGCAGCGATTCGAGCGCGCCCGACTTCTCCCCGATCGAGATCATTCGCGTCACCATCGGAGGGAAGACTTGCGAACGGGCGAGCGGCTCTCCGAGCGTATCGCCCTGACGCACACTGTCCACGGCGGACATCACGGCGTCCTCGATCACCCTGTTTCCGGCCGTGCTGGCGACGATCTCGAGAGCTCCGAGGATCGGTACGCCGGACTGGATCAGCGTGGCAAAGGTGCGAGCGAATCGAGCGATGGCCACCTTGCGGAAGAGAGGGCCGAAAACCGGCATCGAGAGCTTGAATTTGTCATAGAGCTTCTCACCCGAATCGGTCTTCTTCCACCACAAGAAGAACACGAACATACCGGCCATGCTGAAGAGCCACACGTACCAGTAATTTTTCATATAGTCGCTGATACCCAGCAAGGCCCTCGTGATGAACGGAAGCTCGATGCTCAGCGAGCTGAAGATCTCCTTGAACTTGGGGATGATGAAGACGAGCAGAAATATGGTAATCATGCCGATCATGGCCAGGGACACGACCGGGTAGGTCATTGCGGCCTTGATCTCGCCTTTCAGCTTTTCGGTGGATTCCTGGTATTCGGCCAGCCGCACGAGGATCTCATCGAGCTGACCACTAGCCTCCCCCGCCTTGATCATGTTCACGTAGATCCGGACAAAGCAGCCGGGATGCTTACGCATCGACTCCGAAAGGTCTCCCCCGGCTCGCACGTCGTCGGCGACTTGCGTGAGGATCACGCGGAACCCCTGGTCGTCCGACTGCTCCGCGAGAATCTCGAGACACTCCAGCAGCGGAATACCAGCCGCAATCATCGTCGCGAGCTGTCTGGTGAAGATGACCAGTTCCTGCGACTTCACCTTCACCTTGGGTCCCGCACCCCCGGAGAAGAACCTGATCCCCCCCCCCGTCGTCGCCCGCTTCGCCCCGGTCTCGGTCATCGAGACCACGACTAGGTTCTGACGGCGGAGTTCCCCGACAGCATCGGCCTCGTTCTGGGCGACCAAGGTCCCGGAGACCTTTTGCCCAGAGCTGGTCTTTGCGTCGTACCGAAATTCCGCCATAACGGTCCTCCTTCGAACACCGGGTGGACTCGATCTGCCCCCGCCTGCTCGCTTGCAGGCGGGGCCCCGAGCCCCCGGGTGGTTAGTCGTCGGCCATGGTGGATCTCAGAATCTCTTCCAGCCCCGTCTTGCCTCGAAGGACGTTCAAGAGGCCTGCGCGTCGAAGGGTGACCATCCCCTCCTCTTCGGCCGCCCTCTTGACGTCGAGGGCGCTCTCTCGATTGACCACCATTCTCTTGATCGTATCGGTGAAAGGCAAGGTTTCGAGCATTGCGAACCTTCCCTTGAAACCGTCGGAGCACTTCGTGCACCCCACAGGACGGTATATCGTGACGTCTTTCAGCTCGTCATCCTTCAGGCCGTACTGTCGGAGCACCTCCTCCGGAGGTATGTCCTCCGCCGGGACCAGTTCCTTGCATTCATCGCAAAGCTTCCGCGACAACCGCTGCGCGGAGAGAAGGATGACGGACGAGGAAATCATGAACGGGTCCACACCCATGTCGAGCATACGAGAAATCGTCGAAGGGGCGTCGTTGGTGTGAAGGGTACTGAAGACCAAGTGCCCCGTCAACGCGGACTTCACCGCGATCTCGATCGTCTCGAGGTCGCGAATCTCACCGATCATGATGATATCCGGGTCCTGTCGAAGGATGGACCGGAGAGCGGCGGCAAACGTCAGCCCCCGCTTGGCATTGACCGGGACCTGATTGACGCCGTCCAGCTGGTACTCGACCGGATCCTCGACCGTCGTGATGTTGTCCGCCTCGTTCATGATCTGTTTCACGGCGCAGTAAAGGGTCGTCGACTTGCCGGAACCGGTGGGGCCCGTGACGAGGATCATCCCGTATGGCTTCTCGATGGCATCCTGAAAGTCAACGAGCGCCTTCTTCTCGAATCCCAGAACCGCGAGACTGAGAGTCAGGCTGGAAGAATCGAGGAGTCGCATGACGACCTTCTCGCCGTGGATCGTCGGCAAGATGGAGACCCGGAAGTCGATCTGGCGCCCCTCGACCCTGAGCTGGAACTTTCCATCCTGCGGGATCCTCTTCTCGGCAATATCCAGGTCGGCCATGATCTTGATACGGGAGACGAGGGAGTTCTGCATCTTCTTCGGGGGAGAGATCGTCTCCCGCAGAACGCCATCCCGCCGGCACCGGACTCGCACCGCCTTCTCGAACGGCTCGACGTGGATGTCCGAGCAGCCATCCTTGATCGCCTGATAGATGATCAGGTTGACCAACTTCACCACGGGGGAGTCGTCGGAGTTCACCTCCGCGAGGTTGATCTCCTCGTCCTCCTGCTCCGTCACCATCTCCATTTCGGGTGAAATCTCGCCCATCAGCTCTGACATCGCCGCATCGCTGCGGTTGTAGTACTTGTTGATTGCCGTCATGATGCTCCGCTCGGTGGACACGACGGGGCGGATCTCACAGCCGGTCACCAGTCGAACGTCGTCCAGCTTGAGGATGTCGAAGGGATTCGAGACGGCGAGCGTGAGGAGATCTCCGACGTTGGCCACGGGGAGGGCCCCGTAGTAGGTGGCAAGGTCCTTGGGCAGCCGATCCAGAACGGCGGCCTCGATCTCCACCCGGTTGACGTCGATGGGTGGAATGTTCATCTCTAGGCTGACCGCGCAGATGATGTCCTTCTCAGGGAGATAGTCTCCGTCCACGAGGATGTCGGTGAGGGATTTGTCCTCGCTCACCGACGTGCTCAGGGCCTCCTCAGCCGTCGCCTCGGCCATGAACCCCCGCTTGACGAGGATGTTCTTCAGTCTCTTGTCGAACTTCGCCACGGCGCGCTCCTGAACTCCCCCTCCGGGTTAGTCCGAATTAGTCCAAATTCCTCAATTCTTCTGCATCACCCGCTTCAGATCTTCCGGATCTCCAGAGTGGCTGACCGCATCGTCGAAAGTAATGTACTTCTTCTTGTACAGCTCGTACAGGGACTGGTTCATCGTCTGCATCCCGTACTTTCCACCCGTCTGGATGTGCGAGTAGATCTGGTGAACTCGATCATCCCGGATGAGGGCCCGGACCGCCGGGCTTCCAATCATGATCTCGCTCGCCATGACCCGCCCCTTCCCGTCCGCCCGGGCGATCAACTGCTGACAGAAGACCGCCTGGAGCGTGAACGAGAGCTGAGTACGCACCTGCGACTGCTGGTAGGCCGGAAAGACGTCCACGATACGGTTGACCGTCTGGACGGCGTCAGACGTATGGAGACTTGCCAGCGTGAGGTGGCCGGTCTCCGAGATCGTCAGCGCCGCGTCTATCGTCTCCTGATCTCGCATCTCGCCAATAAGCACGATGTCCGGGTCCTGTCTCAGGACGGTGCGCAAGGAGTTCTTGAATCCATGCGTATCGTTGCCCACTTCCCTCTGGTTCACCAGGCAATTGCGATTGCGGTGAACGAACTCGATCGGGTCCTCGATCGTCATGATGTGCTCATGCCGAGTTCGGTTGATATAGTCTACCATCGCAGCCAGGGTTGTCGATTTTCCCGAGCCCGTGGAGCCGGTCACGAGGATCAGCCCCTTCGGCAACGAGCAGAGCTCCTCGCATAGACCCAGCGGAAGCCCCAGCTCCTTCGCCGACCGGATATCGTACGGGATGATCCGGAGTACGGCGCCAATCGCCCCTCTCTGCTGGAAAACGTTCGTGCGGAAGCGCCCCAGGCCCGAGATCCCGAACGACATGTCCAGCTCGAGGTCCTTCTCGAAGCGAGCGATCTGCTCGTTATCCAGCACGCTATAGACGATCTTCTGCGAAGACTCCGCGTCGAGAAGATCGTGCTCGGTGCTGATGAGCTTTCCATCGATGCGAATCTTCGGTGGGGCGCCGGCGGTGATATGAAGATCCGATCCTCCACGTTCGACGAGAAGCTGAAGCAATTCCTCCAGAGTGACCATAGCTGTTAGCCTTCCCCCTTTTCCTTCGCCAGCCGAGCCCGGGCAACGATCTTGTCCTGGATGTGGGTCGGCACGGCGTCGTAATGAGCTGGTGCGATGGAGTACGTTCCCTCGCCGCCGGTCTTTGACTTCAGTTCCGTCGAGTACTTCATGATCTCGGCGAGTGGAACCCTCCCGTCGATCGTCTGCATCCCTCCATTGGCGGTTGTATTCACGATCCGACCCCTGCGCCCGTTGAGATCCGAGATGATGTCTCCCATGAACGCGTTAGGCGCCGTGATCGAGATATCGACGATCGGTTCGAGGAGAACTGGGCCGGCCACCATGAAAGCCTTCTTGAAGACTTCCCTGCCCGCGATCTGAAAGGCGATGTCCTTCGAATCAACCGGGTGGGTCTTGCCATCCACCAAGGTGACCTTCAGGTCCACCACCGGGTACCCGGCCAGCACGCCTTCGACCATCTTCGCGTGGATCCCCTTGTCGACGCTGCCGCGCAACGGTTGGTCGATCGATCCCCCTACGATCTTGTCCTTGAACTCGTAGCCGGCCCCACGTTCGGTGGGTTCGATGTCGATGTAGACCCGCGCGAACTGTCCGGCCCCGCCTGTCTGTTTCTTGTGCGTGTATTCGACGTACTTGATCCCCTTGGTGATCGTCTCTTTGTACGGGATCTTGGGTGTTCGCGTCTCCACCTCGACCTTGAACCGGCGTTTCATCCGACGGAGGAGGATCTGAAGATGAAGATCGCTCATCCCGCGGATCACGAGCTCTCGGGTGGTTTCGTCCCGTTCGAAGCGAAACGTGCGGTCCTCCTCCGCCAGCTTCTGCAAGGCGGTGGAGATCTTCTGCTCGTCACCACGACTCTTGGGATGGACGGAGAACGCCACCATCGGAAACGGGTACTCGATCGCCGGAAAGACCCAGTCTACCGTAGGGGCCCTCAGGGTGTCGGATAGGGCCAACTCATCGATCTTGGCCACGGCGACGATCTGTCCCGCCTCAGCGATCTCCATCGCCTCCTGGTGGGTCCCCTGCACTCGATAGATCTGTCCGGTACGAGCGCTCTTTCGGGTCCGCGCGATCTTGAAAGAGTCGCCCGGCTTGATGCTGCCAGAGAAGATCCGGAAGAAGCAGAGCTTTCCGACATGCTCGTCCGAAACGAGCTTGAAGACGAAGGCCGTGAACGGGCCGTCTTCCTGGACGTCGGTCGGATCCTCACCCTCCTTCTGGACAACCCGGACCGGACGGTCGGCGGGGGACGGTCCGTAGTCCACGATGGCGTCGAGGACCTCCTCCACCCCTATCTCCTTTTCCGCCGCAACGAACAGGATGGGGGTCAGCGTGCCGCCCAGCAGGGCCTTACGGAAAGTCCTCGAGATGTCCTCTTCAGGGATCTTCTCTCCGTTGAAGTACCGCTCCAGGACCGCGTCATCCGACTCGACGATCGCCTCCAGGATCTGCTCGTTCAGGGCCTTGGCCCGCTCGGAGGCTCCATCCTGCAGGACCAGGGTCGACTGCACGGCCTTGAAATCGGGTCCATCAGCGTCAGGCACGTTCAGCGGTATGCACCGATCCCCGAACGCCTCCCGGATCTCCCCCAGGATCTCGTCGAACGAGACGTTCTCCGAATCGTGTCGTGTCACCACTATGATCCGGGGAAGGGCCTGGGCCATCAACTTGGCCCAGAGTAGCCGTGTGTTGACCTTCACCCCCCCGCCCGCGTCGACGCAGAAGACGGCCATTTCAACCGCATGGAGCGCGCTCAGGGCGTCCCGGACGAAGTCCTGGGCCCCCGGAGTGTCGATCAGGGTGATGTCATGATCTTTCCAGGTCAGGTGGGCCAGAGCGGAGTCGATGCTTTTTCGCTGATCTTTCTCTTCCGGGTCGAAGTCACAGGTGGTGTTCCCATCCACCACTCGACCGAACCGGTTGATGGCTTTGGCTTTGTGGAGCATCGCCTCGGCAAGTGTGGTCTTGCCGGAGGCTTCATGTCCCACAAGCGCGGCATTCCGAAAGCGGGTCGATGTCATCCGCCATAGCTCTCTTAGAAGATCGGAGACGAGTATACAACGGGGATCCGCTTCTTTCAACCCAATCCAAGGGACAATAGGCCCTTACGGCCGATCCAGCTGTCCCCGAATCCCCTGCAGGTGGGCGGATTCTAACAAGCTCCAAGGGGAGCGTCAAATTTATTCGTCAGGAGGCGGCCGCCGGCGCGAGCGCCGGACAATCAAGGCTATCAAGAGGCCTCCGAGGAGGATCACGAGGCCAAGAGTCGCGCCGGTTCCGAGCCTTTCGGCCATCCGGTCGAGAAGCGCCCCGAACCGGGCATCCGTCCAGCCGAGGATCCATTCCCCGAAAGCGAGCATCGAGAACGCCCCGAGGCCAAGAAACGGGCCGAACGGTATGTAGGAGTCACCTGTCATCGCCTTGCGGACGATCCCCACGATCGACCCGGCCACACATGCGATGAAGAGCGCGATCATGACACCTTTCCATCCCAGCACTCCTCCCATCATCCCCATGAACTTCACGTCCCCGAACCCCATGGCCTCCTTTCGGAAGAGGAGCTTTCCGGCGACTCCCATTCCGTAGATGATCCCGGCTCCGAACATCATGCCCACGAGAGACGTGTAGAGCCCCTGAGCGTGGGCGGAAGCGATCCAGACGTGAGGAAAGACGCTCGGGAGTTCGACGAGATCCGTGGCTCGATGGATCTCGGGAAATGTGAGGCCCAGGATCGGAGCGATCACGAGGCCTGGCTTCGTGATCCGGTCCGGTATGATCATGAAATCCCAATCGATGAACGATGCGACGAGGATCGCGCAGCAGAGGGCGATCTGGATCACGAGGACGGACCACTGCGGGGGAGCGGGATGCACGTCGACGACCCGCAGCCAGTAGAAGCCCGCGAAGAGGAGCCCGGTGATCAATTCCACGATCGGATACCGTACGGAGATGGCCGCCTTGCAATGCCGGCATCGGGCCCTGAGGGCGACGAATGAGAGGATGGGCAAGTTGTCGTACCACGCGATGCGATGCTTGCAGGAAGGGCAGAAGGATCGGTTTGGCTTGAAGATGCTGAGGCACCGGCGGGGCATCCGCCAGATGCACACGTTGAGGAAAGAACCCACGGTCAGGCCGACCACGAGGGCGAAGGCGGTCCAGATTAGGTGAGGCAGGGCCATATCGTTTCCATCTTAATCGTACCGGAGTGCGGAGATCGGGTCCAGTCGCGACGCTCGGTGCGCCGGATAGAGACCGGCGATGGTCGCGATGATGATGGCAAAGAGGACCGCTCCCACCAGGAGCCAACCCGGGAAATCGAAGATCGCATACCCTTCCCATTGCGTCGGGAAGATCAGGTGAAAGATTCCGTTGATCACCTCGCCGGCGATCAGCGCGGTCCCGATCCCTATCAACCCGCCGAGGAGACCGATGATCGCCGCCTCCAGCGAAAAGAGCCGGCGGATCGTCTTGCGACTGGCCCCCAGGGCCAGGTAGAGGCCAATCTCGCGCGTCCGTTCGTATACGGACATCAGGAGCGTGTTGGCGATGCCCAGGGCCGCCACGCCGAGCGCCGCCAGTCCAACGATCGAGAGGGCGGAATTGATGAAAACGAAGATCGTGTTGAAGGCGGCGAATCGCTCCGCCTCCGACCTGGCGCCCAGATCCAGTTTCTTGATCGCCTTGACCACCTCCTTCGACCGACCCTCCTCGTCGACGAGGATGTTCGCGACCAGCCCGTACTTCTTTGACGTGTAGAGAGTGGGATCTCCCTGGACCTGCCGGCTCAGTTCCATGGCGCGGGCGTGGGGGACGAACGCCGCCGTGGAGAAGAGCGTGCGCTTCGTCAGGCCCACCACCTCCGCCTCGAACTCGATCGGCTCCGGGATCTTGTCGATGAGGGCCAGAGGGTTCCCTATCCCCGGAATCCAGACTCGATCGATCTGGATTATCACTTTTCTCCCGATGAGCTCCTCGGGCCGGGACAGGCCGAGAGAGTCCAGGTACTGATGTGAGAGGATGACTTCACTCGCCTCGTTCGACGAGAAGCGCCGGCCAGACTCCATGGGGAGGAAGTCAACGTGTGCCCACCCCCAGGGAACCGCATGGACGGTCCAGCGACGATCGTCTCCGTCGATCTGGATCGATCGGGCGTTCAAGAACACGGACGGCCAGACCGCCACCACCCCCTCGATCGCTTCGACCTCTTCGATCTTCTCCTGGGAGAGAAACCTCGGTCCACGCATCAGCATCCGACGCATCGCCTCCATCTCGCTGTCATCTTTGATCTCGCGTGGAGGGGTTCCCAGCTGCAACAGGTTTTCCAGGAGGAGCGCGCGGAAATCCACCTTGTCGGGGAAGACATGAACGAGACGGGGGTTGGCGATGGTTCCCATCTGCGTGGAGATAAAGTTTCTGAGTCCCTCTCCGATCGCGACCATGAGAGTGATGAGGAGCGTTCCCGTCACGATCCCCATCATCGTGAGGCCGGTGCGTAGCCAGCGTTTTCTGAGATCTCGGATGACATCTCGGATCAGATCACTCAGGAGCATCGGCGCCCCCGTCGATGATCCGGCCGTCTCGTAGAGAGACCGATTTGCCGATCCGTCTCGCCACGTCGCTGTTGTGGGTGACGATCAGGACCGTCACTGCCTTCTCTCGCCACAGGGAGAGGAACAGATCCACGATCTCGCCGCTGGTCCCGCTGTCGAGATTCCCCGTCGGCTCATCCGCGAGGAGAATCGACGGGCCGTGCACGATCGCCCGGGCGATACAGACTCGCTGGCGCTCCCCTCCCGACAGCTCCTTCGGCCGGTGCGTCCCTCGATCGGCCAGGCCCACCTGCTGCAGGGCCACATTGGCGCGCTCCCTTCGCTCCCGGCGAGGGACACGATTCAGCTTCAGAGGTAGCTCGACGTTTTCGACCGTGTCGAGGTGGGGCTGGAGGTAGAAATCTTGGAAAACGAAACCGACGGATACCCGCCGGTACTCCGCGAGGTCGTCTTCAGAAAGACTCGAGATGATCCGATGATTCACCTCGACCTCTCCCGAGGTGGGGGTATCGAGCCCCCCGACCAGCTGGAGCAGCGTGGACTTTCCTGATCCGGAATGGCCCAGGATCGCGAGCGCCTCTCCGGCTTCGACCTCGAGGGTCACCCCGTCGAGGGCCCGGACCGTCGTCGAGCCCATGCGGTAGGACTTGCTGAGATCGCGGAGGCGGATCATGCGGTGAGGAGGAGGGTCTTCGCGATCCGGTACCCCCAGATCAGGAACAGGAAGGCGAAGAAGCCGATGCCCACCTTCCACCAGGGAAAGCGAATCACCCAGCTCTCCACCTGCTCGGGAGACAAGGGTCCTACCAGTCCAGCCATCGCGACGACGCCGACGACGAGAACTGACGCGAACATCAGGAAACCACAGGGATGGGCTTGCAGAGACTCCTCTATCTGCAGACGCGAGGCATGGGCGAAGGCGGTGGTCATCCCACACGATGGGCAGGGGATCCCGGCCACCAGCATCATCCCGCACGGGGGGAGGCCGAGGGACTCGTGGGTCCCGTACCCGCGCGGATCGGGGTCGAGGGCGCGGGCGGCGCCGATCACGGCCAGACTCGCCAGGATCGCTCCGGCCAGGACCCAGCGACGGCGGGCGGCTTCGCTCATTCGAGCGTCTCCTCGAAGAACTTCGCGATGCGGGCCATCCCCTCCGTGATTGCCTCGAAGGAGAGGGCGTAGGACAGACGTATCGCCCGGTCGTCGCCGAACGCCGCCCCGGGCACGATCGCCACGTGGGCCTCTTCGAGAAGGGCCTCGCCGATATCGATGGAGCTTCGGAGTTCCTTTCCCTTGACCTTTCGACCGAAGAAGGAAGCCACTCTCGGGAAGGTGAAGAAGGCCCCGAACGGTTCGGTCACCTGAATCCCAGAGATCTGCCTCAGCCCGGCCAACATCGCCTTTCGTCTACGATCGAACTCGGTCCGCATCGCATCGCAGGCGTCGTCCGGACCGCGGAGAGCGGCGAGGGCCGCCTTCTGAGATATCGATGTCGGGTTGGAGGTGGTCTGGGACTGAAGCGTTTCCATCCCCTGGATGATCGGGCGGGGTCCCGCGGCGTAGCCGATCCGCCATCCGGTCATCGCGTACGTCTTGGAGACACCCCCCACGATGATCGTATTCTCGCGAACCTCCTCCCCGGCCGCCGTGATGCTGGCGAACCGGTGACCTCCGTAAATGAGTCGGTCATAGATATCGTCCGTGATCACGGCTATGTCCCGCCCACGGATCGCCTCCGCGATCTCCTTGATCTTATCCTCCGTGTACACAGCCCCGGTGGGGTTGCTCGGGCTATTCAGGATCAAGACCCGCGTCCTCTCGGTGAACGCCGCTTCAAGGTCGGCGGCGGACGGAATGTAGCCGTCCTCCGCCCGGGTCTTCACCAGAACCGGCGTTCCTCCCGCGAGGCGGATCATCTCCGGGTAAGAAGTCCAGTAGGGGGAGATGCAGATCACCTCATCGCCCGCATTGCAAAGGGCCATCAGGGCGTTGGAGATCGCGTGCTTGGCCCCGCAGGTGATGATGATCTGATCCGTCCCGTACTGCAGCCCGTAGTCCCGCTGGATCCGATCCCGCACCGCCTCTCTCAGTTCCAGGATCCCTCCGGCGGCGGTGTACTTGGTGAAACCCTCCCGCATCGCCTTCGCCGCCGCATCCTTGATGTGCTCCGGGGTGTCGAAGTCCGGCTCCCCGGTCGTGAACGAGATGATCGGCTTTCCCTCGCGGCGGAGGGCCGCCGCGCGCGCCGCCATCACCAGGGTGGCGGAGGGTCGAATCTCTTGCAGTCGGGTCGCTACCTTCATGGGGCGTGAACGGATGGTATTAGGGTGAAATGATGAAGCGGGATCGGTATCATAAGCCGACCTTGAATTCAAGCGGCCGTGGCGGAATCGGCAGACGCGCTAGGTTGAGGGCCTAGTGGGGGTTAACCCCGTGGTGGTTCAAATCCACTCGGCCGCACCACTCAGTCCGTACCCGGTAGGTCATCGAGCGAGAGGTCAGCGACGGCTGACTTCCCGCTTTCCCTTCGACTTGCGGTCGATCCGCGAGAGCCGTATCTCCTTCCTCAATATCAGCACATTCTGGTGGGTGATGTTCGGGACAAAGGTGGTCTTGACCGCATAGGGGCGGAGACGGCGAAGCGTGCTCTTGTTCGTCCAGATCTTGATCCCCTTCAGATGGAAGCCGACGGACCGCAGAACGTCGGCCACACGAACCCCGAGGGGAAGGTATTCCTTTCTCCGGTAGCGGTCTCCGCAGAGCACGACCAAGTAGCGCCCCGCCTTCAGCACCCGCCAGGCCTCCCGGCCGAACAACTCCATCCGGCGGTAGAACTCATCGAAATCCGGCGTGGTCCCGAAGTCTCCTTCCTCAACGCCTGTCATGGAGAAGTTGGTCTCGTCGGCGAAGCCGTGCGCCGCATGCTCCGTCCCGTAAGGAGGATCGCAGATGATGGCGTCGGCGAAAAACTCAGGCAAGGACTGCATCAGTTCCAGACAATCCCCTACCCGCATCTCCGGCTGGATGGGCTCGACGTCGCTCCGACCCTCCCGGGCCACCAGGGCCCCGTCGGCGACCCCGAACTCCTTCTGGATCCTGGCGTACACCTCCGCCCAGCGGGGATCGATTTCGAACCCGAGGGCCTGCCGACCGCATAGCACCGCGCCGAGAAGGGTGCCACCCACTCCCGCGAACGGGTCGAGGACGGTCTCCCCCTTCTTCGTGAAGAACTGGATGATCTCGCGCATCGCCTCCGGAGGCTTCATCGCCCCGTGGGCTTTTCGGAGGCGGTGCGTGGCATCGACGGAGTAGTTGGTCTCCCAGACGGTGTTGGTCCAGAAGAGCCACTCGGAGCCGGTCAGATCGTTGAGGCGGTTCTCCATCTTGATCAGTCCGCGTTGATCGCCCAGATCTCGACTCGGATGGGTGCGCCGGGGATCACGCGACCGACCATCGTCACCAGCCTGTCGGCATCCAGGAGACGCGCCTTCTGCTCCGTCCTGAAGTCATACTCCAGGACGAGATCCTTCAGGAACGTCATCCCGTACAGCCCGGCCAGTCCTTCGAGGGAGCGCTGGGCGCCTTCCTTCCAGACGTAAAACTCCAGGACGTGAGCGAAACGGCTCTGGATCTCCAGGCGGAGGAGATAGGGATTGTCGGGATCCTCCCCGATATCCAGGAACTTCCCGCGGACCCGGATGAACTTCGGGCTCAGGTCTTCGGCGAATGCCCCCACCTCTTCGGGGCCCAGGAGCGCATCGCCCGCCTTCGCCGGACTTCCACTAGAGAGGGCCTTGCGAGCCCCCGGGTGATTGACGAAGGAGACCCGGCCGAGAATATTCGTGAACTCGACGGCCCAGGAGAGGAGGAAGTTCATCTTCTCTTCCCCTAGGGCGGAGGCCCAGCGAGCATCGGCATCCGCGGACGGCAGGGCGCTCGAAAGGGGGGGCGCTGCCATGGCCCTGCGGATGTCCATGCTCCCGTAGTATGGGGCGTCGAGGTGCGAGAGGAACCCGAGCTTCTTCCTGACGACGAACTTTTCGACCTTCTTCAGGGCGGTGCTGAGATCCGCCTCGACCAGCATCTCCTTCCCCCAGAGCTTGTCCCTCAGGGCGGCGATGCCTTTCTTCTCCCTCTTCGTCATCCCCTCGAGGATCGAGGTGAGGCCCGCGCAGGTCCTGCAGACAATCCTCTTGTTGCCGTGGCACTTGTCGCACCTGTCCCAGTATGTCTGTTTTCGACGACCCACCCCTGAACGACGACCGCTGATAACGCGTACCCACCTCGTCTTCTGGACCTTCCCCGACCCTTTGCAAGTGGGACAGGTCATGAACGAAGCGCCGATGCCCCCCTCCGAACCCTTCGGGGTGCACGTCGGACAGTGGGCCGAGCCCCGATCCGCTCCGCTCCTCTCCAGTTGAGCTGCGAGGCGGGCGATCTCGCTGCAGACCTTCTCGAGCGGCAGCATCGGGAGTCTCTCCTTCGCCTTCCTCATCTCATCCGCCACCTTCCGGTAGGCCTTCAGGGAATCCTTCCCCCCGCCGATCGCCTTCTCCCTCGCGCTGGAGAGAGCGCTCTGGATCCGATCGAACTCGCTGCTCGAGATCTGGGCGAGGAGGGAGTGAGACAGCTCCTCGCCCTCGTTGGCCCCGCGTTCCAGAACGGAGCGGGCCTCCTCCATCCGGCCCGATCGCATCCGAGCGGACGCGAGTCGCGCCCGGGAACGCTCGGTGAAGGGGTTCTTGGGGAGGGAGAGGATCTTCTCGAAGCAGATGGCGGCCTCATCATCCATCCAGTGCCGCTCGAGGAGGTCTCCGAAATAGAAGAGGCAGTTGAGATCTCCTCCCGGGATCGCGCGGAACGACTCGCTGAAGGAAGCCACGTCGAGCGCCTGCTCGCAGGGCCCCTTCTCCAGGCTCCTCTTTCTCGACACGATGATCGAATTCTGCAGCTCGAACGATTTCTCCTGTGCCTGGACCGATTCGGCGGTCCCGATGTAGCGCTTCGCCACCTCGAAGAAGCGAGCCATGATCCGGAACGTCTCCCGAGGGTTCTGCTCCTCGTATCGCTTGGCCGAGGCGAACGCTTCCCTCGCCAGTTCCTCGCGGCTTGTCTCCTCCGGCTCATCCTCATCATCATCGCCGAGATCGATCACCTTGTCGCGACGGGCCCAGAAGATCTGCGAGTTGATGTCGACGATCGCCTCCTCGGTCCTTGCAAAAAGCGACGGGTCGGCCTCCCCAGCCCGTTCGTAGAGTTCACGCGCCCTCTCCAGATCGGAGAGGCCCTCCTCTCGCTCCTTGTTCGTATTGAAGCCCGGGACGAGTGTGTTCTCGAGGTGCTGTGTGCCGGAGCGACGGAGCCGATCCGCCTCCTTCAGGCCATCGTCACCGAGAGCCAGGGAGGAGGAGAGGGCGAGAGCCCCGATCAGGATGACTGTGAAGGCTGGAATGGTTGCCTCCGAAAAACCTTCGAGTGGATATCCCCATCCATCCTACGAAGGGTCGGCGGAGGGATCAACCGGTCCCTTCCGGGCCGTGATAATCGTCTCCCAGGCGCCGACCCGCTTCCGGGAAACGATCGAGAGGCCCAGTTTCTCGAGGTCCTCCGCCACCTCGTCAGGAGTCGTCTGGCGGTAGTGCCGGTCCTCCTCCGCCCCCATGAGAAAACGGTAAAGTCTCTCCTCGAGTCTCCACACCCAGGAATCCCAGCCGTGGACACCGACCAGGATGATGCCCCCCTCCCGAAGTGTCGAGGTGAGGCTGTCCAGAAGAAGGCCGGTATCGGGGAGGTGCTCCAGCACCTGCGAGCAGACGATCGCGTCGAAGGAGTCTCTCTTGAACGGAACGGCGGCCGGATCCGAACGAACCACCCTGCGGCCCAACCAGCGCAGGTGTCTCAGCCGCTTCAATCCCAGGTCGAGGACGATCGTCTGGGGGAGGGAGACGACGATGAGACTCGATGAGGGCCCGACGTCGAGGATTCGACCCTTTCCGTCGAGGTGCCGGAACAGGATCTTGAAACGCCGCCGGTGCCAGTACCGCTGAAGCGGATGACGGCTCCGGAAGGCACGTAGATCGTAATCGGCGCTCCGGAGGGAGTTACGCATCCGCCAGTATCTGAAGGTTGTCTTGAGGTACGAGACTCCGAAACGGAAGAGGCGAGCGTGGCTGCTTCCTGTCCCGCGTGGCCGGTAGTGAAACGGGACCTCGAGCACCCTCCATCCTCCGGCCACAGCGAAGAGGATGATCTCCTGGAGGACATCGAAATCTCGGGCCTTCGAAGTGATCGAATCGAGGAAGGATCGGCGGTAGAGGCGGAAGCCGCTCGAGAGGTCCTGGATGCGAAGGTCCAGGGCGACGCGAAAGAAGAGGTTGAGGACGCCGCTGAGAAACCGGCGGACGGCCGGCATATCGGCGAGCCCGAAGGCGACGTACCGCGAGGCGATCACCACGTCCCCCTCCTCGCGATGCCGGTACAGGTCTCGTATGAATATCGGCTCGTGGGAGAGGTCCGCATCCATCGTCAGGACGAACGGCGATGAGGCCTTCCCGAATCCGGCCCGCAAGGCTCCCCCGTATCCCGGATCCTCCTGGGCGATGGCGATGGCGCCGTGCTCGATCGCCACGGGGATGGTCGGGTCCTCTTCCGTCGGGACCACGACAATGACCTCATGGGAGATGTCCGGGATCGTGGAGGCGATCCAGGGAAGGAGACGCTTGATGTTCTCCGGTTCGCCGGCGGCAGGTATGACGATCGAGAGATCCGGCATGGAGGAAACGGCGGGATTCCCGAGAGTTAGGACGCCCTGGCCTTCTTGGCGGGCGCTCTCTTCGCGACGCGGGCCTTGCTCCGGGTCTTGACCTCTTTGCTGTGCTCCAGATACTGCCCCACGGCGCGGTGCTTCAGGTAGCGCTCACTGACGAGGTGATCAAGAGACATGGCGGAAAGTTCGGTGAAATGCCGGACGACCGCCTCTCTCACCGCCTCGGCCGTCTTCACATGATCTCGGTGTGCGCCCCCGAGGGGCTCTGCAATGATGTCGTCGACCACACCGAACTCGTCCAGGTCCCTGGCAGTCAGCCGCAAAACGTCCGCCGCCTCAGGGGCCTTGTCGCCGGTCTTCCAGAGGATGGCCGCGCACCCCTCCGGAGAGATCACCGAGTAGTAGGCGTTCTCCAGCATCAGGGTCCGATCGCCAACGCCGATCCCGAGAGCCCCGCCGCTGCCTCCCTCACCAATCACGAGGCAGACGATCGGGGTGCGGAAACGGGTCATCTCCATCAGGTTGCGGGCGATGGCCTGTGCCTGCCCTCTCTCCTCGGCGCCGACCCCCGGGTAAGCGCCGGGGGTATCGATGATGCAGAAGATGGGGAGGCCGAATTTCGCGGCAATCCGCATCTTGTCGAGAGCCTTTCTATAGCCTTCCGGGTGGGCGCTGCCGAAGTTGCACTCGACCTTTTCCTTGGTCCCCTTCCCCTTCCGGTGGCCCACGATCAACATCTTCATCCCGGAGATCTTTCCGAAGCCACAGACGATCGCCCGATCATCGGAGAAGAGTCGGTCTCCGTACAGCTCCATGAAATCCTCGACGATCATATTCAGGTAGTCGCTGGTGAGGGGTCGATTGGGGTGGCGGGCGATCTGGACCCTCTGCCAGGGAGAGAGACCCGCGTAGACCCTCCTCTTCTCCTCATCGAGCTTCTGAAGGAGGTCGCGGATCTGCCCGGACAGATCCATCTGCGTGGTCTCTGCGAACACCTCCAACTCTTCGATCTTCTTTTCCAGCTCCAGGATCGGAGCCTCGAACTCGAGATCGCCTGACGGTTTGACTTCTTGACTCATGTCTCCTCCGGGGGACAACCGCCCCCTGGCACGACCGGCGGAGGACCCGCTGGCCAAGCCGAGAAGTCTACTGGCCTCCGCGGGGCCAAGTCAACCTGTTTCGAATCAGGCCGACAGAAACCTTTTGTCGGTCAGGGTTTGGAAGGCGGCCTCGCCTGATAGGTAGCCAGAATCACCCTCAAGTGGACTCGACGGGGGCATGGGTCAGGAAACGGACGGCATCGCCCCGGGCTCCTTCTCGAGCTCCGGGAGGACCTGCTGGTCGAGGTAGACGGATCTGTCCTCGGCCATGACGACGAGCCGGTCGATGAAGTTCTCGAGCTGCCGGACGTTGCCGGGCCAATCATGCTTGAGGATCGCCTCCAACGCATCCTCGCTGATCCCCTTCGTCTCTCTCGAATGACGCTTCCCGGAGGCATCGAGGAAGTGCCGGACGAGGTGAGGAATATCGTCCGGCCTCCGACGGAGCGGGGGGACGTGGATCGGCACCGCGTGCAGCCGGAAGAAGAGGTCATCGCGGAACTCCCCGCGGCCCACCTCCTTCCACAGGTCCTTCTTCGTCGCGGCGACGACCCGGACGTTGACGGGGATCGGGCCCTTTCCCCCCACCTTCTCGATTTCCCTCTCCTGGAGGACTCGCAGGAGGCGAAGCTGGGCCGAAGGGCTCATCTCTCCCACCTCATCCAGAAAGATCGTCCCCCCGATGGCCCGCTCGAACTTTCCACGGCGATCCGCCGTCGCCCCCGTGAACGATCCCTTCACGTGCCCGAAGAGCTCGCTTTCGATCAGCTCCTGGGGGATCGAACCGCAGTCGACGGTGACGAACGGTCCATCCCGACGCGGGCTTTGCTCGTGAATCGCTCTCGCGACCAGCTCCTTGCCCACGCCCGACTCGCCGAGGATCAGGACGGTCACCGGTGACGGGGCCACGCGGCCGGCCTGGACGAGGACCTCCTGGATACCTTCTGATGCTCCTATGATCGGTCGGGTTCCATCTCGCGCCACCTCCGACACCTCCACACGCGCCGCAGGAGCGGCCGACGGGGGCGTCTCCTCTCGCAGGCGGTCGCCGCCGAGCGCCATCCCCGCCAGCTTTTCCTGAACACGAGCGGC
This sequence comes from Planctomycetota bacterium, assembly GCA_027296055.1. GTDB lineage: Bacteria > Planctomycetota > JAPUJT01 > JAPUJT01 > JAPUJT01 > JAPUJT01. Next base: position 67,761 of record JAPUJT010000064.1, read on the forward strand.
CACGATCCTCCCCGCGTTCCTCGCCGCCTCCGGCAGGGTCTCCAGCAGCTTCGCCTTCCCATCTCGGATATCGTAGGCGTTCATCAACCGGCCGATTCCGGCGAGGAAGAACTGTTCCCCGGACGCCCCCGACTCCCCGGCGGATGCGATCCCGATCGGGAAGACCATCATGCTCTGGAGCTTCCCTTCCATCAGGATCTCCTCGAAGGCCCACTCGTACGCCCTCAGTGCCAGCGGGTTCGGGCTCTGCCATGGCGACGGAGCTTCCAGGATCGCCTTCTCGATGTCCTCGATCACGACGAGACGAGGACGCCTGGCGGGCTCGACGGACGCCGACGAGATCCAGGTCGGGTAGTGATGGAGCTGGAACGAGAAGAGAAATCTCGCCACGCCTACCGGGACGTCATCCAGCGACCCTCCCTTCTCCCTCAGCCAGGTCCGCAGTCGAGAGATGGCGCCCTGTGCCAGGGTCCGGATCTTCTTGACGTCGGGGTGATCGGCCGCCACCGGCACGCGGGTCTTGCCCCGGGGTTTGACCCTGCGGGCCGCATCGGCGAATTCCTTGACCGGGAGAGCCCCGATCTCATCCAGCCACTGAAAGAGCTCGCGTGACTCCCCCTTCTGCAAGGCCTGCGCCAGCAGGGTCTCCTCGATGACATACTGGATGTAATCTGACGTCTTCCTCCCGAAGCGCCCCGCCTCGTCCGGCGCGAGGAATTCCTCCAGACGCTGCCCCAGCCGGCCGAACGGCTCGCCGGAGAGGCTCCGGGCGATCGCCCGGGGGAGCTGCCGGCAGGTCCCGCGGACCATCCGGTAGGCCTTCTCGTTCCCCTGCTCGAGTGAGCTTCGCGGGATGTAGGCCCCGGCGACGTAGTGGATCGTGTCCTTGTACGGGTACTCCCGCAGATAGGAAGGGTCCGGTATCCGGAGGAAGACTTCCGCCACTTGGAAACGGAGCACCTCGAGGGAGGTCAGGCAGACACGCCCGAGAAACGAGGAGGTGGCGGCGTCCACTTCCCAGATTCCGTAAGGGTTGCGGGAGGCATGGCGGGATAGACGAAGCCCCTCCATCGCATCGAGAAGATGCTCCTCTCCCTTGCCCTCCTTGAACGGCATCAGTCCTCCCTGACCTTGGACGGACGACTGGGATAGCGATCCTGCCGATCGAAGAAGACGGTGACGACGGCGCCATCCTCTTCCTTCTGACGCTCCGCACAACGCCGCGCGACGAGTGCGTTAGCCGCGGAGGTAGGCCCCAGCAGGAGCCCCTCCTCGGAAGCGATCTCCTCCAGGACCGGGATGGTCTCGTCGTAGTCGACGAGCTCCACGTCGTCGACCAGATCCTCCAGGGTGTTGGGCGCAATCTTCCCGGGCCCGAAACCGAACAGCCGATGCGGCTTGGGGATCATCGTCTCCCCCCTCCTCTTGGCGAAGATCGCGGGGGCCTGTGGCACCTCGATCGCCACCGTCCGAATCTTGGGATACTGCTTCCGGAGGGCAGCGGCGATCCCGCTGAAGACTCCCCCGGTTCCGATCCCGCAGACGAACGTGGAAGGGACGACGCCGGCCGAGCGGAGATCCGCCGCGATCTCCTCGCCCGCCTGCTCGAAGGCGGCCCGATTCATCGGGTTGTCCGACTGGCTGATCAGGATGGCCTGGCCGTTCTGGGTCTGGACCCACTCCTCCGCCGCGGCCCGGGCCTCCGCCACGAACCCCTGATGGGGAGTCAGGACGAGGTCGGCACCGCACTGCCGGATCATCTCCTCACGCTCCGCCGTGAGACCTGCCGGCATGAAGACCCGCACCGGGAGACCCAGGCGGCGGCCGATACTGGCCAGAGAAATGCCCCCGTTCCCCGTAGTGTAGTCGCAGAGAGTCACGCCGGGGCGCAACTGCCCCTTGCTCCAGAGGTCCAGGATCATCCGGATGTAGGCCCGGTCCTTGTGACTCCCCGTGGGATGGGCGAACTCGCACTTCGCCCAGACCCGATAATCGGCCCAGCGGAGGCGCACCAAGGGTGTGGGGACGAGACTGGTCTCGAGGGCCTTGACGGCCATTTCCATGCTGTTCATGACTCGTTTCATCACGCAAAGCCCGGACCAGCCGGGGCGAAAACGTCAGCGTCCCGGCCGGTAAAGGTAAAGCACCTCCGGGGCCGCTGCCGGGATACGGACGGGCAGAGTGAGCACGGTCTGGCTGCCGCCCGCCGTCCGGGCCCCGAGCAGGACCTCGGCCAGGGTCGGCTCCCTCCGGTAGCGTACGACTCGCGCCTCGGAGAGATTGGCCAGCTTCTTGGCCCCCTCGATGGCGTCCTCCAGATAACCGATCTCATCGATGAGTCCATGGTCTTTCGCGTAGCCCGCGAGAAAGACCCGTCCGTCCGCCGACGGCCAGATTTGCTCCCTGGTGAGTGAGCGTCCCTCCGCCACCAGCTTGAGGAACCGACCGTGAAGCTCGTCGACGATCTTCTGGAGGATCAGACGTTCTTCCTCCGTCATCGGCCGCGTGGAGGAGAGGATGTCCTTGATTTTACCGGACTTCACGACGTTTTCGCGGACCCCGAACTCCTTCATGAGCTCGGAGAGATCCAGATTCGCGACGATCACCCCGATGCTCCCCGTCAGCGTGGTCGGGTGCGCGTATATCTTCTCCGCCCCGACCGCAACGTAATACCCGCCCGATGCGCATAGGTTCCCCATCAGGGCCATGACATGCTTCCCCTTCTCCCGCGCTCGTATCAGCTCCCGGTGCAGAATGTCGCTCGCGGTGACGGATCCGCCGGGACTGTCGATCTCGAGGATGATCACCTTGACGTCCGGATCATCGACCGCCTGCCGGATCTTCTTCTTGCACTCCTCGACCATGTCGCGGGAGACCCCGAAGACGCTGGGGCCGGCGGATCTCATGATGATTCCGTTGAGGGGAATCAGGACGATCCGATCGCTTCCCTCACCGGATACCTTGGTTTCCAGGTACTTGCCTGCTCGGACGGCGGGGGAGCCCGTGACGGCCATCAGCGCGAAGTTCATGAAGAGGCTGCACGCGAGTCCGACTCCCAGAACGATCGCGAACCCCAGGAGACAACCGAACGCCATGGATTTTTTGGGTTTCTGGGGTCGCTGAGGGGTTGGGGGACGGGGGGCCGTTCCCCGGGATTCGGGTTCATTCATCTCACTTACTCCTGTAGAGTCGAAAGGCCTCGAGGGTCCTCTGCATATCTTCCGGCATCGGCGAGGAGAATTCCAGCCACTCGTTCGTCTCGGGATGGCGAAAGCGGATCTCCGCCGCATGCAGCGCCTGTCGTGCCAGGATCGGCTTCTCGGAGCTCCCTTTCTTCTTCCCCTCGATCTCCGAAAGGGTGATGCTCGATCGCTTCCCGTACATCGGATCGCAGAGCACCGGCGTTCCGAGAGAGGACAGGTGCACCCGGATCTGATGCGTGCGTCCGGTCTCGGGTCGGAGCTTCAGATGAGCGTACCCGCGGAAGGACTCCTCCACCTCGTAGGAAGTGCGGGAGGGCCTGCCGCGCCCCGTGCGCACCGAGAACTTCGTGCGGTGTCGGGGGTGGCGGCCTATGGGCGCCTCCACGACTCCTGCGCGTGGGGACGGGATGCCTTCGACGAGGGCGACGTATCTCTTCTGCACCTCTCTTTGACTGAACTGTCGCGATAGTTCCAGGTGGGCTACGTCGTTCTTTGCCACCAGGATCACGCCGCTCGTCTGCTTGTCGAGACGGTGGACGATGCCGGGACGCTCCTTCCCGGAGATGCCGGAGAGGTCCTTGATGGCCGCGAGGAGTCCGTGGACCAGCGTGCCGGTGCGGTGGCCGCTCCCCGGATGGACGACGATCCCCGCCGCCTTGTCGATCACAGCCAGATGGCGATCCTGATGAAGGATCCGGAGGGCCATCTCCTCCGGCTCGAGATCGAGCGGTTCCGGAGGCGGAACCCGCACGAAGATCTCCTCCCCCGGAGCCACCTCCCTCTTGGGCCGAACCGGTTCGCCGTTCACGCGGACATCCCCCCGTCGGATCAGCTTCTGTATGAATGATCGGGAAAGTTGCGGGAGCTTATCCGCCAGGAAGCGATCGATCCTCTCCTTCGGAGATCCCGGGGTTGCGCGGAGATGAAACTCCTCCACGCTCTCCTCCCGGTCCTCCGGAAGAGGCGCTGTCAGGGGTTTTTCTCCTTGGGGGCCTCAGGGGGAGGATCTTCGGAGGAATCGTTCTTCTCCGGAGCGGGCTCCTCGTCGGGCGGAGGGGCCTTCGGCGCGGGAGGCCGGAACGAGAGCGCCCTCTCGAGGGACTCGGCGGACTTCTCGGCGAGTCCGCGAATCAGGTCTCGATCGGCCCAGCGATTCGCCACGTCGCGGTAGAGGAGGAGGGCCTCCTCCTTATCCACGCGATTGGCAGACCGGGAGAGAGCATGCGCCTGATCGAGCAGGGCCCAGGGCTCCACCGCCGTGCCCGAGTGGCGATCCGCTATGCCCTTGTAGGTATCGGCGGGTTGCCCCGCGGCGGTCGTGAGGTATTCGTCCCAGGCGATTCCACTGCCCCGCGTCTCCAGCTCCGACCCATAAACGATCAGCACGATCACCGCGGCCGCGATGAAGGTCCCGATGGCAAGGGGCGCCTGGAAGCGCCGGATCCATCCGATGCCCTTGTGGGTCGTCTCGAGGAGGATGTCCTCCTTCGGGGCTGCGATTCGAACCTTAAGTTTCTTGGCCATATCGACTTCCAGTCTACCCTCGGCGCCCCTTCTTCGCAATCGCCTTCCTTCCCCGGCCGCGCGAGAGGGCGATATGGCCCATGATTCGATAGGTGAGCTTGGCCGCGGTGAACTGCGACACGACCGACCCGGCGATGGGACGGGTCTCGACGACATCGAAGGCGACGACGTCCCGTCGGCGGCTGACCTCACGGACGACGTCCGCCACCTGATCCCAGGTGAGGCCGCCGGGCTCCGGCGTCCCGACCCCGGGGACGAGAGAGGGATCGAAGACGTCCATGTCGATCGACAGATAGACGTGCTTGGGCAGGCCGGCGAGTAGACCGCGGGGAGGCCATGCCTTTCCCCGCGTCTGATGCGCGAAGAAGGTGCGCACCGCTCCCGAGGAGACGAGGCGGGCTTCCTCCGCGGAAAGGCTGCGAATCCCCACCTGGTGGATCGGGCACAACTCGAGGCAGCGGCGCATCACGCAGCCGTGACCGTAACGAGTCCCGTCGTACGAGTCGCGCAGATCCGTGTGGGCATCCAGGTGGAGGATACCAAGATCGGGGTACGCCTTCTTGGCCGCGCGAACGGGCCCGAGAGAGAGGGAGTGTTCCCCGCCGAGGAGGATCGGGACCTTTCGATCCCGGAATATCCCGGCGAATACTTTCTCGAGACGGTCCGCCACCCGTTCGGGAGAGCCACGAGGGTAAGAGGGCGGCAGACAGTGGATCCCATCTTCGATCGTCTCGCGGCCGATCACTTCATCGTAGGTCTCCATGTTGCGGGAGGCCTCGAGAATCGCCGCGGGGCCGGCCCGCGTGCCGCGCAGATACGTCACGGTCCCCTCGTACCCGACGGGGACGACGACGAAGAGGGAGTCTCGATAGACGGCGAGTTTGCGGCCCGCGCCAGTGAAGGCGTCGGGGGAGTGCCGGGGCAAGACGGAAACCTCACATGATGAAAACGGATGCGGCAACCACGGAAGTCCAGAGCCCTCCCTTGCCGATGGCCGATTGGGTGATGTTGGTCGTGCGAACGATCTTTCCGCTGATCTTCCAGAGCTCTTTCTTTTCATCCCAGGCGGCGTCCGGATTGAACCCCACACCGAGAACCGTCGCCAGCATCGAGGCGGCCAGGTCCTCCGCGTACTCGCCTGCCTGCCCTTCCGTCTCTCCGAACGAATGATGCTCCGAGAGGTAGCCGTACATGTTCTTGTCGCGCGGAAGGGCGAGACCCACGGTGGCTGCCGCGAGCCGACGATTCTCATCCGTCTCCGCCCGGCTCATCACCACGTACGTGACCGCTCCGGGCAACAGGAGTTTCACCCCGACCTTCTTCGACACGAGCTCGCAGTGCGGGGGAAAAATGCTCGAGACGTGAACCAGATTGTATTGCGCTATGTCGGCGTCGCGAAGCGCTTCCTCGAAGGCCGCCAGCTTCTCCCGGTGCCGGCCGACCCCCTTCGTGAGAAAGCATCTCCTCGGCACGAGGGCTTTTCGTCTCATCATCTCCAGGATCTCCTAGAGCCCGAACCCGTCCAGACTAGGGGTGTAGAGCCGACAAATTAAGGTACCGCCCGACCCAATGCAAAGAGATTCGCAGCCCGCCGGGGTCTGATCTGCAAGAACCCAGGAGGACGATTCCCAAATAGGGAATCCCGTCGGGCCCGCCCCGGGAAATCAGTTGTCGTTCCCCCCGTGCCCGGGTTAGGATGTAAGGGATACAGGGGGGGCAGAGAGCGGAGGTCTGCCATGGCTGAACCCGAGAACGAGAAGGAAGAGAAGGAAGAGGAGAAGGAGGAGGAGGAGAACGCCGAGGTTTCCCTCACCCAGCTCATCGACCGGAACCGGTACTTGATCGAAGGGCTCAAGCAGCAGCTCGATCGGGCCAAGAGAAGAATGATGGAAGGCCCGGAAGACGAAGAGTAGTCCGGTTCCAGATTCCCTACCCCCCGAGCGCCCCTGAGAAGCACCTAGTCTAGGCCTGCCTGGAGAGGCTCCATCGCCTCGGACGCCGATGCCCCGTACTTCCGCCGACACCCCCGTCATGCGCCAGTACTGGGCGATCAAACGCCAGCACCCCGCTGAAATTCTCTTCTTTCACATGGGCGACTTCTACGAGATGTTCTACGAGGACGCCGAGAAGGCCGCTTCGCTTCTAGGGATTGCCTTGACCAGCCGATCGAGGGGGGCCGACGCCATCCCGATGGCCGGCGTGCCTTGTCATACTGCCGAGGCCTACATTGCGAGGTTGGTGAGGGCCGGTCAGCGGGTGGCCGTGTGTGAGCAGACCGAAGAGTCCGGAGAGGGCAAAGGGATCCTTCCGCGAGAGGTGACGCGTATCGTGAGCGCCGGGACCCTGGTGCAAGAGAGCGCCATCCCGGAGAAAGAGCCCCTCTACTGTCTCGCCGTGGCCCCGGGGGAAAAGCAGTGGGGCCTGGCCTGGGCGGACCTCTCCACCGGCTCATTCCAGGTGGAGGAGATCGCGGCGGAGGAGGCTTCGGATCGCATCGGTCGCCTCGGCGCCGCCGAGTGCCTGGTGGCCCAGGGAGAAGAGCGAACCGTCTCGGATCGGATCCGGGACGGCATCGGTCGCGCTCCGATGACCCGCTATCCTGATTTCGCCTTCGGTCGCGAGACGGCCCGCGATGCCCTTCGAGCTCACTTCGGGGTGGCCACGCTCGACGGGTACGGTTGCGGCGATCTGGAGATAGGAATCTCCGCAGCGGGCGCCCTCCTCCGCTACCTCCAGGAGACCCAGAAGGGATCCGTCCGACAGATCACGCGCATCGCCCGGTCCGAGACGAGGGATCGGATGAATCTGAACAGCACGACGCGGAAGTCTCTCGAGCTTCTCGAAGCCACGGGCAGAGGCGGCCCCGAGGGGAGCCTCCTCGGGGTCATCGATCAGACGGAGACCGCGATGGGAGGGAGGGAGCTGCGCCAATGGTTGCTGGAGCCTCTTCTCTCCATCGATGAGATTCGAGGGCGGCACGACGCGGTGGCGGAGATCGTCGAGCATCCGGAACTGGAGCAACGGCTGCGCGGCCCTCTCTCGAGGATGGGCGATCTGGAGAGGCTGGCAGGGAGGATCGCGGCCGGAACCGCCTCGCCCCGTGACCTCGTTGCGCTGCTGCAAGCCCTCGATCGGATCCCCACGATCCGCCCGACAGCGGGTGGCTGCGACTCGGAAATGCTTCAGCAGCTAGGAACGGCCTTGGACCCCCTCCCGGATGTTCACGACTTGCTGAAGAGGTCGATCGCGGATCGTCCACCGGCATCCATCAAGGATGGAGGCGTGATCCGCGACGGGTATCACGAGGAGATCGACTCCTTGCGGACGCTCGCGAGGGAAGGGAGCGCCTGGATGGCCGCGTTCCAGTCGCGGGAGGCCAAACGGACGGGGATCTCCTCCCTGAAGGTCGGCTACCACCGGGTCTTCGGCTACCACATCGAGGTGAGCCGATCGCAGTCCCACAAGGTGCCCGAGGAGTACCACAGGAAGCAGACCCTGAAGAACGCCGAGCGCTACGTGACCGATGAGCTGAGGGAGCAAGAGAGGAAGGTGCTCGCGGCGGGGGACAGTATCCGGAAGCTCGAGGCGGAGATCTTCGAGGAGATCCGGGAGGCGGTCGCCCTCCATACCGAATCGATCCAGTCGACGGCGCGGGCTCTCGCCCGGATCGACTGTCTCGTCTCCCTCTCTCGTACGGCCCTCCAGGAGAGATACGTCCGCCCCGAGGTGACGGATGGCACGCGGATCGAGATCCAGGCAGGCCGCCACCCTGTCATCGAGAAGACCCTGATTCGAGACCCGTTCGTGCCGAACGATGTCCACATCGACGGGGATGGGGATCGCCTCCTCCTGATCACGGGCCCCAACATGGCGGGTAAGTCCACGTACATCCGCCAGGTCGCCCTGATAGTGATCCTGGCGCAGATGGGTTCGTTCGTGCCGGCGGCACGCGCCCGCATCGGGATCGTGGATCGGATCTACACACGCGTGGGAGCCTCCGACGAGATCTCACGCGGGGCCAGCACGTTCATGGTGGAGATGACGGAGACGGCAGAGATCCTTCACGGCTCCACCGATCGGAGCCTCGTGATCCTCGATGAAGTCGGCCGGGGTACGAGCACTTACGACGGGCTCTCCCTCGCCTGGGCGATCTCGGAGCACCTCGCCCGCCCCGGCGGGCCGCGCACACTCTTCGCCACTCACTACCACGAGTTGTGTAACCTCGCCGACTCGATTCCGGGCATCCGGAACTATCACGCCGCAGTACGCGAGTCGGGAGACGACGTGATCTTCTTGAGGCAGATCCTGCCGGGAAGCACCGACCGATCGTACGGCATCCACGTGGCCCGCCTCGCCGGGATCCCCCGGGGAATCCTCGGCCGCGCCCGAAGCATCCTCAAAAAACTGGAGGACGTCGCCACCTCTCCCTCCGCGCCCCGACCTCGACGCGCCCCCTCTCCCGGCCAGCTCGATTTCTGGGGTTAGGCCCAGAGTTTAGTGACGCGCACCCATCGCACCCCGAGTTTGGCGCGCGTCATGAAACTCTCAGCGGGTGCTCGGTCCGGAGACGGCCCCGGTGAGGACGGCTGCCAGGAAAACGAACGGGACCAGGGCACAGACGGGAAAGAGCAGGATGATCTCGTGTGGCTGGGTCTCCTTGGGGGCGAACTTGTGCAGGTGGATCAGGAGGATGCCCATCAGGGCTGCGGCAGTGGCGCCGGCAGCCCAGGGCCCCCCCGTGACCACCAGCATGGGCAGGGCGAAGAGGTATACGAGGTAGAGGACGATTCGCGGCTTCCAGATGGATATCAATCCTATCTGGTGGACGTCGACGCGGAGGAGGTAGTTCTTCCAGTCCTTCCGGAAGAGGAGAGGGTCGTTCCGATACCGCCACGCCTGAAGGAGCGGGGTACGCCAGGTTCCCCGGCCGGGGGGGTGCGTGATCAGCGAAGCCGGTGCGAAGGCGATGCGCCCTCCCCGTTCGAGGACCCGGTGGGCCAGGTCCGTGTCCTCTCGAAACGGGATAAGGCCGAACTTCTCGTCGAAACGGCCGGCGCGTTCGAACTCTTCTTTCCGGAAGATGAGGTTGCACCCGAGGAATCTCCTGCCAAACGGGTTCTGAATCCTGCGGGCAAAGGGTCCGCCTCCCTCCCCTGCCGGCATCACCGTCCGGCCCTCCACCCCCGCTACCTCCGCTTCCGCCAGCGGGGCCATCCCTTCACGAAGCCACGCGGGATGGGCGATCGTGTCGCTGTCGAGGAAGGCCAACACCTCTCCCCGGGCCTCTCGCGCTCCTGCATTTCGCGCGGCGGCGGGCCCCTTGTGCTCCTGGGCGATCACCCGGACCGATCGGCCGGCCTCCTCCGCGACATCGGCGAGACGCTTCGCTGTTCCGTCCGTCGAGCCATCGTCGACGATCAGGATCTCGAACTCGCTGGCCGGGAGATCCTGGGCGAAAAGCGAGAGGAGGCAACGCTCCACCGCCTCCCGTCGATTGTGGGTGGGCACGATGACCGAGGCAAGCACGCTACTTCGCTCCGTTCCAGAGGGTACGGAGCACGGCCGCGTAGCCACGAACCCGCTCAGCCCTTACGTCCCTTCGGCTGGGAGCGATCAGGTAGAGGGAGATCCACAGGCCGAGACGCAGGACTGATCTCAAGATAAGGATCCTTCGTAGAGTCTGAAGACTCTGGCGGGAGTAGTGCTTTCGGTAGAATTCGATCAGGCTCGCGTGGTACCAGCGCAGCTTCTCCTCTCCATATCGGGCATCCCGATTCCCGGAGATGTGGTCGACCGCGGAGCCCCGCTCGATCGTCGTGCGCCAGGCGGATCGACCCATCCGATAGCAGAGGTCGACATCCTCGTAGTAGAGGAAGAAGGACGGGTCGAACGGTCCCACGTCATCGATGGCAGCCCGCCGAAGGAGAAGGCAGCAGCCGTGCAGCCATCCCACCGCAGAAGGCCGATCTTCGAACAAGCGATCCAGGAACAAGGTTTCCTTCAGCAGGCCTCGATTCGAAGGGAACGGGCGGAGGTGGTCGTGCTCGCCTCCCGGCGCCTCGCGGATGACAGGTCCCAGCGCGCCGATCTCGGGACGGGAGCGCATCGTCCGGACCATCTCTCCCAACGTCCCCCTGGAGAGAATCACATCCGGGCCGAGGATCAGAATCAGCTCGGATTTCGTGGAGGCGATTCCATGATTTGCCGCCCGGGCGAATCCTTGATTCTCGGGCCGGACGATCAGTCGGGCGCGGGATTCCCCGTTGAGAACTGCGCTCCGATCGGTGGAGTGATTGTCCACCACCACGACCTCGAACGGATCCGGGTAACGAGATTCCTTGATCGCGTCGAGGCACCGGCCGAGCTGATCGCCGGAGTTGTAATTTACGATGACTACGGAGAGGTCCATCCGTTTCCATCCCCCGGTCGATGCCGTCGGAGCGAGAGAGCGCGTGCGCTCACCAGCGCCGCCACTCGTACAAGATAACCCGGCAGGGCCGCCCACCCCCTGGAGGTGACGCGCGGGGATTCCAGATAGTCCATGAGGGGAGCCAACCGGGCCCTCCAGGTCATCTGTGGCCTGAGTTGCGCCATCCTGCCAGGCGCCTCGCGGTACCACGATTCCCCTCGAGCCGCCTCCCGGATCGCCCGCGTCCAGGCCTCCACGTCTTCGGACGGCAGGGTCCGTCCCAGCCCCATCCTCCCCACCCAGTTCCCCAGCTCGTCTCCGCCGCTGCAGATGACCGGCAACCCCGCCCAGAGGCAGTCGACGAGGCGCGTCCGGTAAGCGAAGCGCGCCTCGATGGTACGGGGATGCGCCGAGACCCCCGCGTCCGCCTCGAGCAGGTAACGGCCCCTCTCGGCATACCCCCTCCACCCGGGAAGGAAGTGGACGGATTTCCCGTAGAGTCCGAGCTGGTGGGCCAGCTCCTCGGCCCGCCGGGCCATCTTCGACCCGGTCTCATGCGGCGCGGGGCCTTCCTTACCCAGAAAGACGAGATGCGTCCGCTTCCGGGCGAGGCGCCCCACGGCGCGGATCGGCGTGAGGGGATCTGTCCAGTCCCAGATCCCGCCGGGCCAGAGGAGGATGAAGTCATCTTCGCCAATCCCCGGGATGACTCCCCGCAGAACCCGCGATTCTTGCCGCGGTCTCTCTTCCGGGATACCGAATGGGGCGGAGACACAGAGCCCATCGAACCCGGCCCGCCCCATCGAAGCGAAGGCTCCGGCATACAGGTCCCTCTGTCTTTCCCCCCCACAGACGAAGAAGTCACCCCGCTCCATTCCAAGCAGGAAGAGCCGGTGCTGAAACTCCGCTCGGCTCTCCGCCGATCCGATCCGGGCAAGGTTTTCCAGAGAGACGGCCGAGGTCAGATCCCAGATGGCAGGCTTGTGCGGGAAGAGTACGAAGAGAGGCCAGGTGGCCGAGAGGCGCACCCCCTGGGTGATGACGGCATCGCACCGACGGATCTCGTCCAGGATCGACGAGATCTTCGGGGCTCGCATCCGGACGCCCTTCGGGGCGGGTCCATCCCCCGGGGCGATAAGGGTGACCCGATGCCTCCTCGACAGCTCTCGCGCCGTCTCGTAGGCCCGGATCGCCGGGCCTGACATTCGCTTCCCGACCGGGTCCGAGGAGATGATCAGGACATGCCTCAATCCGTCCGCCTTTCTCACAGGCTGCGGTCGACCTCTTCGGGAGCGTCTGCTTGCTTCGCCCGGATGAAGCAACTATACTCAGAGACGTCCTTTAGGTTATCCAGACTGGCCCGAATCCCCAGGGAACGAATGGCCGACGATCACGACACCCAGCAGGCTCGCACACGGACGGCGCTCGTAGATTCCTCCGGACTGGAGGGAAAGGACGGTCCACCGCCGTCGTCCCCTTCCTCGTCATCCCCTTCTTCATCCACGGGTGAGACGCCCGCGCCTGCCTCCAGGATGATCGAGGCCCCCGACCTCCAGGGCCCCGCCCTCCCCATCGCCGACCCCGACGATGCGAAGGAGGTGGTCGGCAAGTTGGCTCTCTTTCTCCGCGAAGCTCAGAGTGACGCGGCAACCCACAAGAGCCTGGCGACGGCGCTCACCAGGTCACTCCGGGAACTGCGCGAGGAGAACGAGACGATCACCCGTCGACTCGGGGATCTCGAGAAGGAACTTCTCTCCTTACGGGCCGACAGAGAGGATCTCGAAGGAGCGGTCCGGAAAGGCGAGGAGGACCGGGTCGCGGCCGGGGCGCAGCTGGCCTCCTCCGAACGCGCCCGATCGGAATCCGAGGAACATATCCACCGACTTCAGGATGAAACTCTCTCCCTCCGCCGCCGAGTCGAGGAACTGATTCGCGAGAGGGACGAGGCCCTTCTCCGTCGAGCCGACGCCGTCCGGTCGGCCATGAACTCCGTGCGGAAGGCGATCCAGGAGCAAATCTAGCTCTCTTCCTCTGCGGATCCCTTTCCCATCCACTGACGGATCTTGCCCAACCATCCGTTGCCATGGTCTACTGGGGTTTCACGCTCTTCCTCGAGTAGGGCTTCGATATTCCTTATGTGTGTCGCCATGTCCGACATGGCGCGATGCTTGGCCTGCAACTGCGCCTCGAGACTCTGCATCTGCTGATCCTTCTTTGCGACCTGTCCAGCGAGATCCGTCTCTCTCTGCTTCGATGAGACGATCTGGATGGTCCGAGCGTCGGCGACCCTCTCTGCCCGGCGCCTCGCCTGGTCCTGCGTCTCGAGCTTCTCCCAGATCTCCCTGACGGCCCCCTCCTTGAGAGGTTTCTCCCGATGGAGACGATGGAGCCCGGGGAGAACCGCCTGCTCGGGACCCTTGTCGGGCGCGAAGGAGGGGTTCCGACAGAACTCCCTCAAAGGGGCCACGACCTTGCTCCAGACGAACTCCTCTCGCACCTTCTCGATCTTCTCCCGTATCGCCCAGACTTCATCGGGCTTCTCGACGAGGCGAACGATCGCCGTCGCCAGGGCGTCCGGGTCACCGGCGGGGACGACCAGGCCCAGTCCTTCGCGATCCACCATCTCCGCCAGAGCGTCACCCTCCGTGCAGATGATCGGGAGACCCGACCACAGGTAATCCATGAACCGGGTCCTGCTTGCGAGTCGCGCCTCCACCCCCCTCCGATGCGTCGAGACGCCGAAGTCCGAGTCCAGGAGGTAGTCCAGCCGATCCGCATAGGGGACATACCCCTTCTCATTGAAGAACACGAAGCGGCCATGGAGGCCCAGCTCCTTCGAGAGGGCCATCGCCTGTTCCTGCACCCTCATCCGAGGTACTTCCGGATTCGGATGGCGGGTACCCAGAAAGAAGAGTTTCACGTCGGGTCTCTTCCGACTCACTCGATCCATCGCATGAATCAGCGTCTCCGGATCGAACCAGTTGAAGATCCCTCCCGCCCAGAGAATCACCTTGTCATCAGGACCGATCCCCTTCACCTGACCCTTGATCACGTGGCGGCCCTTCACGGGAGCGGTGTCCGGGATACCGAAGGGAACCGTGGCGATCATCTTCTCCAGGCTCGTGTCATGGTCGAAGGTCTCCACGTTCAGGCGGTTCAAGGCGGAGAGGGCGCCGAGCCAGTAGTCCCGCTGACGCTCGTTCGCGCAGAGGAAGAAATCGCCCATCAAGATCTGCTCGTTCGCGATGATCAGGTTCAAGGCGTGAGCTCGCCTTCGATCCTCCTCGCCCATCTCGTTGTACCGGTAGGTATTCAGGTTTTCGATGGGGAAGGGACAGTAGAGGTCCACGATGAAGATCTTCCGAAGTGTCTTGAGGAAAGAGAGGTGATACAGGGCCCATCCCTGGACCAGGATGACGTCTCGCTCGGCCGCCAGGCTCCGGAACTCGGCCTGGTTCTTGTCGGAGTACGAAAAGATGCGAAACCCCTCCGGCTTCAGAGTTGTCTGGTTCGGGACAGCGAGGGTGACGGAGAATTCCGGGGCAAGCTGCCGAGCGAACTCCCAGCACCGGATCGCCGGGCCCGCCATCTCCTCGCCGACGTAGTCGGTCGAGACGATCAATATCTTCCTGGCAGACCTCCCCTCAGGCCGGGTCGCCCCAGCGATGTCGAATATCCTGAACAGCTCACGCTGGATCTTCCGGTACCCCGCCCCGAGATCGCCGGAGGCTGGATCTTCCCACGACTCCCCGAACCGAGAGAGGATCTCCGCGTCCGTCCTACGCCGACGCTGCTGGATCTCCTTGCGCTTCTCCATCATTTGCGGAAGGGCTTTCGCTATCGCGTGGAGGGCGACCAGCGGAGTGGCCGACTTCACGGGAAGGACCTCGCCATCTCCGAGAGGCCTCGTCGACTCGAGGTCGTATCTGTCGGCCTCGATCTCTCCCCCCATCAGGGCCCGGTGCGCCTGAAGGAG
This sequence comes from Planctomycetota bacterium, assembly GCA_027296055.1. GTDB lineage: Bacteria > Planctomycetota > JAPUJT01 > JAPUJT01 > JAPUJT01 > JAPUJT01. Next base: position 82,873 of record JAPUJT010000064.1, read on the forward strand.
GAAGGAGGCGGGCAGCACTCGATAGAGATTCTCGTCCTCCAGGTTCTTGAAGGCGGTGAGGATCCCGTTTCTCTCCAGGAGGTGCAGCTTCTTGTGACCCGGGTGCGAACCTGAGGTGCCGCCGTGAACGTGGTAGCAGACCGCCGCGGGACAGTAGACGACCCGGTAGCCCAGGACCCACAGTCTCCAGCCGAGATCCACGTCGACGTAGTGCCAGAGTAGATCCTCGTCGAATCCGCCGGCTTCGAGGAAGGCATCCTTGCGGATCAGCATCGCGCCTGAGCACGGAAAGAGGGTCTCGTGGTAGTCCATCCCCTTGCCGTCCTTCGCCTCGCCGTAGGCCTTCTGGAAACCCCGTCCCTCGAAGTTCACCAACCCGCCGGCGTAGTCGACCCGCTCGCCGTCCCAGGAGAGCATCTTCGAGGCGACACACACGACCTTCCTCTTGGCGCTCACGGGTCTCAGCATCTTCTCCAGCCAATCGGGCTCGAGCCGGACGTCATTGTTCAAGAAGGCGATGTAGCTCCCCCCGGCCATCTTCGCCGCCTCGTTGTTCGGCTTCGCGTACCCCTCGTTTCGCATCTTGCGGACGACAATGACCCGGGGAAAGTTCTCACGAATGAAGGAGACGGAGCCATCGGTGGAGCCGTTATCCACCACGATGACCTCCATGCGATCACGGGGGTAGCGGAGGGCCTCGAGGGATGGGAGGGACGCTTCGAGATGTTCCCTGCCGTTCCAGTTGAGGACGATCAGGGTTACAAGCGGCCTCTGGGAGCTCATCTCCGGCCCTCCCCCGCCCCGGCCAGGATCTCGTCCAGTCCGAAAGCCTCCACCAGCGCCCGTCGCGTGTCCTCGTATTCGTCCCCACCGCCAGAAGGTTCTGACCCTATGGAGAACAGGGAGAGGATTTCCTCGTCCGAGCGAGCGCGACGCGCCTGAATCCGACGTCGTCCGGCCTGGGCCTGCTCGAGGCCTCCGAGGAACCTCTCGACGGCCAGAAGGTGGGCGGCATGAAAGGGAGTGATCTTCTCCATCCGGTCGCCATCATCATCGGGCGACCCGAACCGATAGGACTCCGGAGAGATCTCGGAGCTGACCCAACCTCTTTCCAGCGTCAACAATATTGCCAGAGGGAGGATGCGGTTCAGATTCGCCTCGTCGTAGTTCTTGTAGAGGGCAGTAAGCGCACCCCTTTCCTCCCACACGACCCTGCGGACCCGCTGCGCCATGTCCAGCTTTCGAGGAGTCCGCAACTGGACGGGGGAGGCGGGAGCGTGACGCACCTCGTATCCCAGGACCCACAGCCTCCAACCGAGATCCAGGTCGTCCAGGCAGGCATGAAACCCGGCGTCGAACCCACCGGCTTCGAAGAAGACCTCTCGATCGATCAGCATTCCTCCTCCGAAGGGGAACAGGGCGGGCCCGCTGGGGCGGAGGCCCTCTCCCGTCATCCCCTCTGGCACCTCCGGGAGAGGCCGGCCGAGAAAGTCCATCGCCCCCGGGACGGGCGGGATCAGCTTTCCCTCGGGCCCGAAGAGACACGAGGTCGAGCAGACGATCCTGGAAGCATCATCGATCGGCTCCAGCAGACCATCGATCCAATCAGCCTCGATCCTGCAGGTCGAGTCGAGAAATGCCACGTACTTCCCCGATGCTTCCCTGGCGCCCTCCATCCGCGCCGCCGGGATTCCTCTCCGGGGTCGCGAACGGACCGTCCGGACACGGTGATCGCCGGGGAGAGCGACCTCCTGTTTCCCGCTGCGGTCGACCACCACGACGTCGACACGCTCCATCGGATAGCGCTGATCTCGGATCCGTTCGAGACACTCCTCGAGGGCCTCATCTTCCTCCGAGTGCAGCACGACGACGGAGACCGTCGGCCTCTTCGAACCAACCGGGGCGGCCACCTTCGTCTTCATCCCATGAAAGAAGACCCCCGCCGAGATGTACTCCAGCTTCTCTGGGCGGAGACTCCGGAACAGGGTGAGATCTTTCTGTTCGCGAAGTCGCTGCAGAATTTCGCCGATGGTGAGCCCCCGGAACGTGTTCCGGAGCGCTTCGCTTTGCAGCGACTCCTCGAAGACGCCCAGGATCTCTCTCAATGTGACCCAGGGTTCCTGATGCGGACCCACCCCACTCTGGATCTTCTCGAAGGCCGACAGCAGCAACTCGAGGCCCGGCCGGGTCACGTTGAAGAAGTGGTTCGGCACCGCGTGAAAGGAGCTCATGAACGCCGCGTCGATCCGTACCTCCCCGTCTTCCTTGAGCACCCGGTGGATTTCGCTGATGTAGCGACGGGGATCCGTGACATGCTCGAGGACCGCCTCGCTGACCACCGCGTCGAAGGATCCTTTCCGGAAGGGGAGGTGCAGACCGTCCCCGATCACGTCGGTCGAGGATGACAGGTACATCTCGAGCTGCACGACGTGCGGGAAGGCCTGTTTGTCGGCCCCGGCGCCGTCGTCGAGCACGAGGCCTCCCTCGAACCTCTCGATCAGCTCGAGGGATCCGGGGGCGTACGGGTTCGCCGGCGGGGCCCCCTCGCGCCGTATCTCCCCTCCTGGATCGGGGAGCATGACAGGGACGGAGCCCTGCATCCGGTACACGGCCCAGCACGCCTGGCAGGTGATCTTCTCCCGCTCCTCTTCAATCCGGACGTCCCCCTGGCAGCGAGGGCAGGCCAGGATTTCGAGGATCCGATCCGCCTTCATGCCGCGGACCTCCTGAGGAGCAAGATCGCCTCGTAGTCCATCTCCACCATCTCGTCCAGTTCCCAACCAAGTCCCATATGGGTATCGGTGTATCGGACGGCTTCGAGAACGTCGTCGGGAATCCACACGTGAAAGTGCACCTTGTAGTCGTTCTCATCGACCAGTTTCACGAAGTCGCGTAAATCCTTCTCCTTCTTCAGCTCGTGATGGGCGCGTCCAAACTCGCGGATGTGACTCTCGCGGCTCCCACGACCTCCGTCCTCATGATCCTGGATCAGATGAGCGAGCGTGGTCCGGGGTCGAGTACGGTCGAAGGTGAAACGCATGTCCGGGATCGCCAGAAAGAGGTCGCCGCCGGGCACGAGGACCCGGTGCCACTCCGAGAGGGCCCCGAGGGGATCCTCCATATGCTCGAGCACATGACTGGAGATGACGAAGTCCTGGGAGGCGTCGTCGATCCCCTTCAGGGTTTCCCCCGGGACGAGCACGTCCGGCGCTACCAGTCGCTCATCTTCGTATTCCGGCGAGACCCTCCTCACGGTCTCTGCGTCCACGCAATCCACGTAGATCGCCTGGGCCACCGCCGCGCGCAGCCGCGTCGGGCGGGTGAAGGCGCCGATCTCCAGACCCCGACCGCGAATCTTTCCCGCGAGCCGATCCCGGATCCGCCTGCCCTGGTCATCCGGCGGAGAGTAGGTCTTTGCCTTGTCGGACTGGGTCATCATTTGTACCCACAGAAGAAGACGCAGGGGCTGAGGGCTTTTCGTGCATCGTCGCTGATCTTCTCGAACGGTCCGTAGTCGTTTTTCTCCATTCGAGCGACGAGCTCGCCAAACGTCATCCCCAGTGCTTCCTTCCTGGCGGGCGGATCCATCCCTTGCAGAAGGATCGCCAGCACCCACCGAAAGAGATGTGGGGCGGTAGGATCCCAGGAGACCTGCAGCGGATGGAAATCTCTCGTGAGGCGCCGGAGGCCCTCGACGGTCATGTTGAAGTAGTGCTCCCGGACGGAACGGAACGGCTGCATGAACGCCACGCGGAGAAGGATGACTCCTCCGGGTTTCGTGACCCGATGGATCTCCGCCGTGGCGAGGAACGGGTCCGGGAGATACTCGATCGCGGAGCTCGAATAGATCGCATCGAAAGTCGAGTCCTGGAAGGGAAGCGCGTCAGGGGTGCCAAGGACGTCCGTCGTGGGAAATCGAACCGTGTCGAACTGGACCACGTGGGGATACTTTTGCTTCTGGTTGCCCGCGCCGTAATCCAGGACGATTCCATCCCTGAACTCCTCCGGGAGATCCCTCGGGATGCGGACGTAGGGCTTCTCGACGGCCAGATCTTCCCCCTTCGCCGCCGGTGGAGTCCCCTGGACGATCATCCACGGCACGCCGTCCTCTACCCGGTATCGGTGTCCACACTCGGGGCAGAAGAGGGCGTCCCGGATCGGCTCGACCCGCACGCGGCAGGTGGGGCAGCCAAGTATTTCGACAAGACGGTCGAGATCCATTTCTCCTCAGAAGTAAAGAAGACGGTAGGCCAGGTCTTTCCTTCTGAATAACCCGTTCCGTGATTCCGCCCGGAGGTAGCAACCTGCGTAGTTTCCGATGTGAGAGCTGGGCGACTCGAGTGAAAGAGTGAACCGCCGGCCCCTCGAGTTCCTGACGGGATCGAACCGGAACACGAACTCCTCATTGTCGGTGAGATCCCTGGCGCTCACCTTGACCTCCCTCAGCGGCTGCCTCCCGGATCGCAAGCGGAAGATCAGATCCGCCGTGTTCTGGCGCTTGTAGGTAGCCACTTCCAACGCCACCCCGCAGAGTCCGTGTCTGTCCGCCCGGAAGGCCTGCTTGACCGCCCGTGTCCCCCGGATCGGCACGATGAGGGCATCGTCGGTTCCGTCTTTGCGCCGCACGATGAAGTCGTAGATCCGGAAAGGGAGGCTGTTCATGACCCGGTCCACGAGCGGACTCGCGCGGTTGAGCTCCTGGTGCAGGGCGCTCACGGTCTCGAGGATGCGCCTCCTCTCCTCCAGGAGCCGTCTCTTCTCATCCCCCTTCGAACGGATCAACTCGAGAACCCCCTCGGCAACAGCGTCTCCATCCGTCCCGACCCGACGTCGGCCCGACCCGGCGATCCCCCGATCCGGTGCGAACCGGGAGTTCCGGCAGAAACCGGCGAGAGGGATGACGACCTTGCTCCAGCGGTAGGCCAGACCCAGCCTGCCGCTCGCCTTGCCCATCCTCTTCAACTTCTTGGAAGAGCCCAGGAGCTCCAGGATTGTCTCCGCCAGACGCTCGGGATCGGCGGAAGGAACGATCACCGCGGCGCCGGCCCCCTCCGCCTCCTCCGTCAGATGGTCGGTGCCCGCCGAGATGATCGGGAGGGAAGCCGAGAGATAGTCGAGGAGCTGGGTCCGCGATGAGAAGCGCGACTCCAGCGTCTCCGGGTAGGCGCTCACCCCGATGTCCGCATCGAGAAAGAAGTTCGCTCGGTCCCTCTCGGGGACCGCTTCCTGGAAGAATACCGTTTCACCGAGCACGCCCAGCTCACGCGCGAGATCGGTGCATTCCTTCAGCCAGTCCGCGCGGGGCGATCCCCCGCCGGGATGTCCTGCTCCGAGAAGGAGGAGCTTGCAGTCCTGGCGCTTCAGCCGCACCCTGTCCATCGCTCGGATGAAGATCCTTGGATCCATCCAGGGATGTTTCCCTCCCCCCCAGATCAGGACCTTGTCCTCCGCCGCAATCTTCGGGCAGGCCTCCCGTATCGCCCGGCCACGACGGGAGGGCGGCTCCTCGGGGATGCCGTCCGGGACGATCCCGACGAGCCCGCGCAAGGTCGGATCCCCCGCGTACGTGTCGGGGTTGATCCGGCCCGATGCCAGGAGCCCTCCGAGGGCAAAATCCGCCCCCCTCTCGCTTGCTACCAGGAAGTAGTCCGCCACCTCCAGCTGCCGCAGGAAGACACCGATGCCCTTTGCGTGAGCAGCCCTCTGACTCACCTGCCCCCCCCATTCACGGTCGCGGACCTCCAGGTTCTCGAGGACGGTGGGTCGGTAGAGATCCAGCACCAGGGGGATGGCCCCGCTTCGCAGAGCTGGATACTTCTCGAGCGCGGCTCCCGAGGTCACCACGACCTTCGCCTTCGCCAGCTCGTTCGACAACTGCTCGTCGTCCTCGATACGAACGATCTCGATCCCTTCCCCGTTCCGCTCCCCGACCTCATAGGGTGTCGTGATCTTCACGCGAAATTCCCGCGCGAGGACCCTGGCCATCTCGAGGAATCGAGTGGCGGAACCGGACAGCGGGTCGTCGAAAGCCGAGCTCGAGGCGAAGACGATCTGATCCTCTTTCTCCAGCCCGAAGGAGCGACGAACGCCAAGGAGGGAGACGACCTCCTTCTGAACTTTCCGGTAGGTCGCCTCTCCCAGGATCGGGGCCAGGGGATCCCCGAACCGACCCAGGATCTCCTCATCCGGAACGGTTCGCCGCCTCTGGATCTCGAGACGACTCTTCAGAAGCCGCGGGAGGGCCTCGGTCACGGCCTGCACGGCGACCAGCCCGGCGGCGCCGGACCGGTCGAAAGCGTCTCCCCCGCCATCGAACTCGAGGTCTTTCGGGGACGCTTCGAGACGAAAGTCTTTCCGGTCGATCCGGGCGGAGGGCATCGCTCGCTGAACGGCGAGCAGCAAGGACGCGCTCACCGTGGTGGAGAGCGCCCCTTCGCCATAGTTCTTGATGATCGTGAAGAGGGAGTTCCGCTGAGCCAAGAACTTTCTCTTGTACTCGGGGAACTCCCGTGTCGTGGCACGGTGTGCGCGGTACGCGATGGAATTATTTGCAAGGACGATCCTGTGACCATAGAGCCAGAGTCTCCATCCGAGGTCGACATCCTCGCCGCAGGAGATATAGTCCGCGTCGAACCCGCCCACGTCGAGAAACACTTTCCGGCGGATCAACATGGATCCCGCGCCGGGGAAGAAGATCTCGTCCCCGTCCTTGACGGTCTTCCGGAGGTCCTTCGTTGTTCCACCAGGCAAGCTCCGGCCTTCGAAGTTGATCGCCTCCCCGCCGAATTCTGTCCCCTTGTCATCCCAGGTCTGGATTCGCCCACCGACGCAGGCGATCCCGGGTTCCGCCACCGCGGCCTCGACCAGCTGAAGCAACCAGCCCCTATCGACTCTCATGTCCTGGTGGAGAAGGGCGAGGTACTCCCCTTTCGCCTTCTCCGCCGCTACGTTGTTGCCACCAGCCAGGCCGAGGTTTTTCTTCGACTCGATCAGGTTGACCCCGGTGTAGGACTTGCGAACGAGATCGACCGTGCCGTCGTCCGAGCCGTTGTCCACGATGAGGATCTCGAGCCGATCGGAGGGATAGTCGATCTCCCCCAGAGACTCCAGGCAGGTCCTCAGGAGATCTCGGCCATTGTGGGAGACGATGATGACGGAAACCTTCGGAAGGTTCTTCATGACTGGAAGACCTCCCGGATGCCAAACAGATCTACCGTCGAGTCGAAGACCCTGCGGTAAGTCTTCCCGAACTCATGGGCCCGGAACGGGTCCCCGAAGAGCCGAAGGATCTCGTCGTCCGGGACGATTCGCTGGTCCTGGATCGCGCGGCGCCGCTTCTCGAGCTCCCCGAGACGGTTCGTGAACTCCTCGACGGCCAGGAAGGTCGCCGTGGCTGGCCGGGGGATCTCTTCCCGACCCATCTCGTCCTCGCCACCCGGCAAATACTCGGAGGGTCGCAGCTTCGCCCGGGCGAAACCGCGGGAAAGCGTCAACAGGATCGCCCCGGGCAGGACTCGCCGAAGATTCTCCTCGTCATAGTTCTTGTAGATGGTCATCAGGGCGTTCCGCTCGAAGAGCAGGAGGCGCTGGGCGTAGGAGATCTTTCCGGCCGTCCCCTGCCCCTTGTGATAGGCGATGGCCCCGGGAACGATCGCGACGCGGTGGCCGAGGAGATTCAGTCTCCAGCCGAGATCCACGTCTTCGAAATAGGCGAAGTAGTCCGGATCGAAGCCGCCGACATCGAGAAAGGTGTCTCGACGCACCAGCATCGCCGCGCCATGTGGAAAGAGGATCCATCGACGGGTCTGCTCGCGCGAGAACGCTTCCTCCCAGCAGTGGCCACCGAAGGAGACGACACCGCCCTCGTACTGCTTCTCTGTCCCGTCCCAGGAGTCGATTCTCGAGGTGGCGCACTCCGCCTTCGCTTTCCCCATCTCCTCGATCATCTTCGAGAGCCAGGAGGGATCGAGGCGGGCGTCGCTGTTGATGAAGGCAACGTGCTCTCCCAGGGCCACTTCGGCCCCCAGGTTGGCGGCCGCGGCGAAGCCCAGGTTTCGTTCCTTTCGTATCACGCGTATGCCGACGAAATCCCGGATGCCATCCAACGAGTCGTCCCGAGAGCCGTTGTCGATGATGATGACTTCCCGATCCGAGCGCGCGAACTGCTGCGTGATGATCGATTCGATGCAGGCCCGCAGGGTGTCCCCGCCGTTGTAATTCACCACGACTACGCTGGCCAGATACGACACGGTCATCGCCTCCAGGACGAGGAAGCGCCCCCGGATCTAGACAGACGCTCCAGGACCAACCGCCGGGCGCCCTCCAGGATCTTTCTGAATTTGCCTTCCGAGGCGAGAGCGATGGCCTTGCCGCCGTACCGTCGCAGGGAACGGCCCCGGCCATTCCACCTGGCCCCGTGATCCGCTGCCCGCGCGGGACGCCGGCAAAACCGGACGAGCGGTCGCACAGAATCGCTCCACCGGCGACTCGCTCCGGTGCGCCGGGCTCTCTCTCCACAGGTCTTTCGGCTCCGTGGGTCCTTCGCGAGACGAAGAATCGCCGAGACCCATCCGGCAACGTCTCCATAGGCCACGACCTCGCCGAGACGCTCTTGCTGGACCCACTGCGCCGCCTCATCTCCCTCGGTCGTGATGATCGGCAGGCCGGCCCAGAGGTAGTCCAGGATTCGCGTCCGGACGGCGAAGCGAGTCTCCACGGACGCCCGGTGGGCCGAGACGCCGACATCCGCATCGATGAGGAAGGAGGCGCGGTCTTGGTAAGGCACCCAACTGTTGAAGAAGACGAACTTGCCGGCGAGCCCCGTCTCGGTGGCCCTTCTTCGCGCTCGGATCATCACCGCGGGATCGGGGAACCCTGGATCGGGGTGGCAGGTACCGGCAAAGAGGAGCTTGATGTCTGCCCGCTGGTTGGCGATGACCCGCATCGCCTCGATGACCGTCACCGGGTCCAGCCAGTTCCAGAGCCCGCCGCCCCAGTAGAGGAGCAGATCGTCCCGACCTATCCCCGGGATCGACTCTCGAGGACCCGGACCCTCCGGCACGGGCGGCTCGTCTGGCAGACCGTAGGGGACGAGGTCGACCAGCCTCTCGAACTGCGGATCATCACGATAATTCAAGGGATTCAGCCTGCTGAGAGCGAGCAGCATCCCGAGGATCAGGTCGCGCTGCCTCTCGCTGCCCACGAGGAAGAAGTCACCGATCCGGAGGAGGTGGTTGACCATGCGGAGCAGGTCTTCGTGCTCCAGGGTCTCATCGTGAGTCATCCCCGCACCGTCGCTCCTCCTCTCGCCCCGCCTGCCCTCCAGGTCCTCCAGGAGCACGGGACAGACCATGTCGATCACCACAGGCACTCGACGAGGGGGTCGAAAGCTCGGGTAGCGTCGGAAGAGATCCCCCTGCAAGATCAGGACGTCCGCCCCCGCGACGACACGCGACAGATGGCCCTCATTCCCGATCACGCGGACAGGGACCCCGGGGATCGGCTCCTGCTCCATCTTGGGCACGGCCAGGCAGACATCGAACTCGCCCGAGAGGGCCTTCGCTATCTCGAAATGCCGCATCCCCACCCCCGCCATGTCCGCACCCACGATGTTGGGCGTGACGAAAAGTATCCGGCTGCGGGTGGACATTGCTCAACCCAACCTGCTGAGTCCCAAGAAGTTGGACGATACCTGGGGGCGCGCGCATTCTAGCTTGCCCTATGCGAGATTACAAGATCGGGGAAGGTCTGCGGCGGCGGCGCAGGACCATGAGAGCCGTCATGCCGACGATCGAGCCCATGGCCCATGTGAGGCCGAGCAGAAAGGAGAGAGGCATGTACTTGAATTCCACGATCTGCGGACCGGGGTCCACGCGGACCGCCCGAAATAGACCGTTCGCCGCGTAGATGGTTCGAGACTCTCCGTTCACCGTGACTTTCCAGCCAGGATAGAAGGCATCGAGGAGAACGAGGAATCCTGCTCCTTCCGCATCGACGGAGATCTTCACCCGATTGGCCCCATACTCCTCGATGGAAGCCCTGCTCCCGTCCGCGCTCCAGGTCGGTCCCGCCCCCTCCGGGGGAAGTCCTGCACCGTCCCCTCTCTCCAGGATCACCGACCGGCGAGGCTCGAATCCGGACGCCCCGATCTGCTGCAAGGCTTCGCGCTGCTCGGACACCCATGTGGCGCGGGGGACGACATACGCTCGCGGGAGGGCCAATCGGTTCTCGAAGATCGTGACCTCGCCCCAGTGAGCGACCCGGAATCGAGACCCGGGACTGACGAAGTGAATCCCGAAACCGAGGTCGCCGGCCGCCGGTTCACCGCTCTCCAGGCGCACCCCATCCGGGTACCGCCCCTCGGGATGCATCCATACCGTGACGGCGTTCCCTGAAGAGGCGTCCGGAGAGGCGAGAGTGAAGGCGTACCGGTTCCCCTTCGATTCCGGGATCGGATCGAACGGAAACCAGAAGTAGGCGTTGTTCTCGATCTCCTCCATCCTCACGCGAACGGTCCGTAGAGGTTCCTGGCCAGGACTCTCTTCATGCAGGCGGAACTCGAGGATGCCCCGATTCTCCCTCGCGTAGGTTGCCAGAAAGACACTCACTGCCGACAGGTTGTTTTCGGAGCAGAGAAACGTCTGACCCGGAGCCTGGCCCGGAAGGATCTCTCCCCTGGGGATGTTCCCCGGGAGGACTTCCGATCTCGGCCCATCTTCGAGCCGGAGATCCCGGTCCCTGTGAGTGATGACGTACCTCAGGTTGGACAGATCAGCGCCGGCTCTGTCGATATCCGGTATCACATCTCCCCGGATGAGATTCTGATGAGGCCATTTCAGGCCCATGACCTCCCTCATCCACTGCATGGTTCGATCCGGGAACATCGGGGCGTGACCGCCGATGTCGTCCAGCCCGTACGCCTGGGCCGTATTCGGCAGGAGAATGTTATCCTGTCCAAATACGCGAAAGGGGGCCTTCGCGCGGGCCTCTTTCAGGAACCGGATGTACGGTGGCTCGCGAAATGGGTCGGCCCGGTCCAGCCTCGTGCGGGGGATCGGCAGAAAGAGATCGAGGACGAGGAGAAACATCAGAGCAGCGGTGAGCGGTCGGGTTCCGATCCGTCCCCGCCGACAGCCTTCTGCCAGGAGCAGGGTCGCCAGGGCGACGAGGAGCGGAGCGAGGATTCCGACAAGGAGCACTCCCCCCGCTTCCTTCTGCGAGGCGGGCCCCCAGAAGGCCCAGAGGGCCAAAGCCAGGAAACCCAAGATGCCGATCGCTCCGGTTCGCAGCCCCCCTCGGCGGCCCGCGAGGATCTCCCCCATCGCGGCGCTCGCCAGGACCGCGAGGGAAAAGTAGAGGACCGGACTGAGGAACCGAGTGATGAAGACCCGGTTGAAGATCGGGAGCGATCCGATCAGCCAGTTGAATCCGGGGAGACCGTAGATCTTCAGGAGGCAGAAGAGGGCCGTCGCGGTGAAGAAGGCCCAGGGCCTGCGGCGCCCGACGCCTCCAACGACCGCTGCCAGGGCGAGGATCGTCACCGTCGCGCCCGCGTAACCCGGGTCACTGACGGGGGTGGTGCCGTCCCAACGGGCATGAAGCGGTCCGAACATGTCCGGAGCCACGAGCAAGGGAAGGCTGCGGAGAGGGAGCGCGAGCTGTCCGATCCACGTGCCGTGCTCGTGATACGCGATCGCGAGCGATTCGAGGAAGGGTATCCAGAGCGGCGCCGAGATCCCCATACCGAGCAACGTCGCCAGGGCGGCGCCGACGAGACGACTCGCGAGCAGACGCTTCCTCTCCGGCATTGTCCCGCATCGGTATAGCACGTAGGCGGCGCCGAACAGCAGGGCCATCGCTGAGGGCTCCGGGGTTCCCCCGAGGACCTGCAAGGCCATGGCCACGCCCAGCCAGGCTATGGATCCGGCGGAAGGGGATCGAACGACGCGTTCCGCCCCGTAGAGGAGAAGCGGCAGGCAGAGGGAGGAGTTCACGAAAGCAATGTTCACATTCCAGACGTGAAAGCCGCAAAGCATGTAGGCGTACGCCCCGAAGAGGGATGGGATCATCCCGAGGCCCATCAAGCGGAGGTAGAGGGCCGCGAACACTCCGGCGAGCAGGAGGCGGAGTAGCATGTAGGCATCCCAGGCCCAGGGCGCGTCCGAAAGATGCAAGACCCACTGGGGGGGGAAGAGCACGGCGGTCGGCATATCTGCGAGCCACGGCATTCCGTACGCGAGGTGCGGATTCCAGAGCGGTAGCTCTCCACGCCAGAATCTCTCACGGCCGAGCCGGGCATCGGGCTCGTGCATCGTCGGGGGGCTGATGGCATCCAGGACCGGGATATCCCAGGGATAGCCCGGCCTCCCCGAGTATCCCCAGGATCCGAAGGGCGTCGTCCCCGGCGCGAAGTTCGTGGTCGCCAGTGTCCGGCCAAGGAAAGCCACGTCGTAGAAGGAGATGAGGAGCCCGGCGGCAAGCAGGGCGATGAGCCACATACGAGATGAGCGAAGAAGAGACATGAGCCAGTTCAGTGGGGACCGGAATCGCCGATGCCCCGGGATCTCAGTCTTCGCACCGTCTCACGGAGAGGGGACGCGGCAACGATGAGACAACTGAGGACCGCCAACGCCAGACCGAGCAAAAGAGAAGAGGGTAAGTATCGAAACTCTACCTCGTGCGCGCCGGCCTCCAGGGACACCGCTCGAAAGAGACCGTTCGCCGGGAAAATCTTCCGAGGTTTGTCATCGACGATCGCGCTCCAGCCGGGAAAGTAAGCGTCGAGGAGGACGAGGTAGCCTGGGGCATCCATCGTGACGGCGATTTTCACCCGGTTGGCCTCGTACGCGACGATCTCGACGTTCGGCCTCTCCGGCGGCCCCCCATCCGGATGTCTCCCGCCGGGATGTCCATTGACGAGAGCCGCCCGCGCCAGACGCGGATGATCATCCCCCCCCTCGAGGATGACGGTCTCACGAAAGTCCAGCCCTCCGGCTCGAAGACGGTCGAACGCCTCGTCCTCCGTTCCGACCCATTCGGCCCGGGAGACCAGATAGGCCCTCGGCAAGCACTTCAGGTTCTCGAGGATCGTCACATCTTCATCATAGACGACCCGGTACCGTTCCGCCGAAGGGCTATAACCCAGATCGAAACCGAGGTCTCCGTTCTTGATCACACCATTCTCCAGACGGCTTCCCTGCGCGTAACGGCCCGTGGGGTGCATCCAGATCGTGGCAGCGTTGCCCGTGGTCGCATCGGGGCAGGCCACCGTGAAGGAGTACGATTTCCCGAGGGAGTCGGGCAGAGGATCGAAGGGAAACAGATGGTGCGCATTGTCCTTCACGCGCTCAACCCGATCTTCGACCACCCGCAGCGGTTCCCCCCCCGGCATGCCGTCGTACAAACGGAACTCCAGTCGGCCCCGGATCTCTCTCCCATAGGCGGCCATGTATACGCTCACGGCAGACAATCCTGCCCTCGAGGCCTTGAAGGTCTGGCCCACCTCGAGGCCCTGGACGATCTCTCCCACAGGCACGGTACCTGGAGTGACAACGGATGCCGCCACTCCAGGTGGCCAGAGCCTTCCGCCCGGCCGGGAGATCACGTACTTCAAGTTGATCAGATCTGCCCCCTCGATGTCCACGTCGGGTATTGCGTCCCCGCTGACTATATTGAAGGGCGCCTCCCCCATGTTCATGACCTCCTTCATCCATCGCATGTAGCGGCCGACGAAGATCGGGAAGTTCCCGTCGATCGCATCCAGACCGAATGCGGCGGCTGAATTCGGCATCAGGATCCCTTTCGTGCTCAAGACGCGGAAGTGGTCTTCAAGCTGCCGGTCCTTCAAGAACTTGACGTAGGGCGCCTCCAGAAACGGGTCGGTGCGATCGAGCCTTGTCCGCGGAACGGGAAGGTACAGGTCCACCGCCAGCACGAGGATCAGCGCCCCGGCCATGGCGCTCGAGGAAATCCATCCTCTCCGAGATCCTTGCGCCAGAGCAAGCACCATCAGGGCGACGAAGGCGGGCGCCACGTGTCCGCGCAGCATCGTGGACACCGCGCCCTTCTCGACGGCTTCGGGGTGCAATCCCCAGATGGAGATCCCCACGAGAGCCAGCATCCCTAGAGACACGACGCGCAGTGGGAGACGCCGACCTCGCACGAACGCGTCCATCGAGGCTCCTGCCAGCGCGCACATCGAGACGTAGAGGACCGGGCTGAAAAATCGCGTGTGGGTCGCCCGATCGAAGAGAGGAAGCTGACCTACGATCCAGTTGAAGCCCGGAAATCCGTAGATCTTGAGCGCCGCGAAGAGGGCGGCCCCCATGAAGAACGGCCAGGGCGGCCGCCGACCTGTGGAACCGATGAACGCGAGGATCGCGAAGATGGTTATGGCCATGCCAGCATAGCCGGGATCCCATACGGCCAGGGAGCCGTTCCATCGAGCCGAGAGCGGCCCCAGGCTGTGGGGAGCGAAGATCTGGGTGATCGCCTCGAAGGGCATCGCCCACAGACCCACGTCCGGCGAATTGGTGTGAAACGAGATGGGGAGCCATTCCACGAACGGGATCCAGACAGGCGCGGAGAGCCCGAGACCGAGGAGGCTCGCCCCGACGGCGTAACCGACCCGCTTCCAGAAGTGCTGTCGCATGTCCGGTAGGGTCGCGGAGCGGTAGATGACGTAGGCTGCGGCAAGCAGTATGGCGAACGCCGACGGCTCGGGCGATCCCGCGAGAATCTGGAGGGCAACGGTTCCCGCCAAAGGAGCCACCGTTCGCATTCCGGGTTGCCGAACAGCCCTCTCCGCGAAGTAGAGGAGCAACGGAAGCAGGAGAGAGGAATTGACGGATACGAGATTGACGTTCCAGACCTGGAACCCACAGAGCATGTACCCGTATGCCCCGAAGAGGGACCCGGGTCGTTCCAGGCCCATGCTGCGGAGATAGACGAACATGAAGATCCCGGACAAAAAGAGACGCAGGAATATGAGCGTATCCCATACCCACGGCGCGTCCGAGATGATCAGGATCCACTGGAGGGGGTAGAGGAGGGCGGAAGGCAGTTCCGCCAGGAAGGGTTGCCCGCAAGCCAGGTGGGGGTTCCAGAGGGGCAACTGGCCGCTCCAGACCATGTTGTGCGCGGCTCGGGCAGCTGGCTCGTGAAGGAAGGCGGAGCCTGCCGGATCGATCGTCGGAAAATCGCCCGACCATTCCCCTTCGAAACCGTACGATCCCAATCCCGTGGGGCTTGCCCCCTGGACGAAGTTCGTGGTCAGAAATGTCCGCCCGAGAAAGGCGACGTCATGAAAGGACACGATGACGCCCAGGGCGAGGAAGACGGGAGCCCCCCAGAGACCGATCTTTCGTTGGCCCTTGGGAGCCGGCCCGGAACCCTTACTTGACATATCCTAGCGAGCGCAGTCTCTCCATGAGCTCCGGGTCCTTCTCCGGCGCTTCGGTCTCTGCCGCCACCCCTTCGGTATCCCCGAGATCATCCAAGAGCTTGATGTGCTCCCTGAACACGGCCAGGGCTTCCCGTGCTCTGGCACTCTCGCGAGGCGCGACGCCCGCCTGTTCCTTCGGGTCCGCGGTGAGGTCGTAAAAGGTAATCTCCTTCGTGTCCTGCCGCTCGATGATCTTCCAACGGGAAGTCCGCAACGATCGCAGGGGTGGATTGTCCCTCCCCGGCAGCGTCCGCAGGCTGCTGTAGGCCGGCGGCAGATCGATGTCCTTCTTCCGGCCATCCAACGCGGGGAGAAGACTCACTCCAAAGATGCTTGAAGGGGGTGGTCGCCTCACGATCTCCAGGACGGTTGGGAATACGTCGATCAGCCTTACCTGTGATTCGATCTTCAGACCGGGTCGAATGACGCCCGGCAGTCTCATGACGAGAGGGACACGGATCGACTCGTCGAATAGTGTCTTCGCGTGACCCATCTGGCCATGATCCGAGAACTCCTCACCGTGGTCCGACGTCAGGATGATGAGCGTCCGGTCAAGAACCCCATGGTTCCTCAGGAGCTCGAGAACATCGCCGATCATTTCATCCGTCGCGCGGATCCCGCCGTCGTAGAGCGCAATGGCCCTCTCGTAGGGATCGAGACCGTCTCCCTGCGGGAACATCTTGTCGTAGGGGGAGGGGGGGGCGTATGGCATGTGGACGTCCCAGATGTGAACGAAGGCGAAGAACGGTTCCTGGGGTGGTTTCTCGAGCCAGGACTCCAGGGATCCAAGAATCAACGGATTCGTGGAGCCGGGGACCTCGTCGGGGCCCGGAGTCCGATTGAAGATGACATCGTGGACCACCTCGTCGCCTGGTTTCACGTAGGTGCTACAGTTGTAGTAGTGGTCGAAACCGCGAGCGAATCCATCTTGCGGGCGCAGGAAGTGTCCCGAATAGAATCCCAGCGTCGCATAGCCGGCATCCTTGAGGACCCCGGGAAGGACAGGCAGTCGGTTCTCGAGTCGCTTGTTCGGAAGGTCCGCTCCATGGATCGGAGCGTAGACCGAGGTGAACAGGGCGACATGAGAGGGGAGTGTCCGCGAGCCGGACGCGATGGCCCATCGAAAGAGCGCTCCCTCCCGGGCCAACGTGTCGATGTGGGGGCTCGTGTCCCGCGCGTACCCGTAACACCCAAGGTGATCGGCCCTCAGGGTGTCGATGCTTATGAGCAGCACGTTGGGCTGCCGGAAGGGCGCGGAGGGGGCCTCCCCCCGCGACTCCGTCTCACGTCCTTGGCCACCCCCCGAGATGGCGTAGACCAGTGCCAGAAGGCACAGGCAAACCACCACGAGGCCAGTCCGGACGGACCCAAAGATTCGACATCTCCCGCTTCGCATTTAAGCCGCGAGGCTATTCTCGGGCTGATCGGATTGCAAGAGTCCTCCGGCGCCGCGGTAAAACCACGATTCGAAACGGTGAGACATCCGCACGACTCACCGCCAGGGGGGACATGCATCCGACGCACGCCAACCGCGGCCTGAAACGGACCGAACTTCCGGGGCCTGACGCCTTCCCTGCGGCCGCCCAGGGTACGTGTCCCCCAGCGCGCTGGTGCGCTCGACTTTGCCTAATCATTGAATCTCATCTAAACTGGTGGGCTCTAGCGCGCCAGAAGGAAGACGAGTGAATGAAGACCGCCTTGGTCCACGACTGGCTTACGGGATGGCGCGGGGGCGAGAGGTGCCTGGAGGCGATCCTCCCCCTTTTCCCCGACGCCCCGGTCTACACGCTCTTTCACCACCCGGGGAGCGCGAAAAAGGAAATCGAGTCTCGCCCGATTGTCACGTCCCCCCTCCAACGGTGGCCGGTCCCGCGAAGCCGATATCGATGGTTGCTCCCCTTCTTCCCCTGGGCCGCGTCGCGGCTCGACCTGGATGGCTTCGACCTGGTCCTCTCGATCAGCCATTGCGTGGCGAAGGGTGTTATCATCCCCCCTGGGGCGATCCATGTCTCCTACTGCCTCACTCCGATGCGTTACGCCTGGGACCTGGGGGGCGAGTACTGGCGGGGCAGCCGTCTGCCTCTCCCCGCCGCGCCCGGAGGGGCCCTTCTTCGGGCGTGGCTCCGCGCCTGGGATCGCGAGACGAGCCGGAGAGTCACGCGGTTCGCCGCGATTTCCCGCTTCGTCGCCGCGCGAATCCGGCGAGTGTATGGACGCGAGTCGGAGCTGATCCCTCCCCCGGTCGACTGCACGCGATTCGTGCCGGACGGTCGACCGGAGAGCTACTTTCTGATCGTCTCCGCGCTGCAACCGTACAAACGCGTCGCGGATGCGGTGCTGGCGTTTCGCCGGCTGCGGTTGCCGCTTCGCATCGTGGGGATCGGTCCAGAGCGCCGTCGCCTGGAGAAGCTGGCCGGGCCCGAGACCGAATTCGTCGGAGCGGTGGATGAAGAGGCGCTCGTGAAGCTCTACGCCGGCTGTCGCGCCCTGGTCTTCGCCGGCGTGGATGACTTCGGTCTCGCCCCGGTCGAAGCGATGGCCTGTGGGCGGCCGGTCGTGGCCCTCGGGAGAGGAGGAGTGCTCGACACGGTGATCCCTCTCCACGGACGCAACAAAAAAGACGCCACCGGCGTCCTGTATCGAGGGGAAGGGCCGGGGCCTCTCGGCGAGGCCATCGGGCGTTTCATCCGCAACGAGGATCGTTTTGATCCCTCGGTGGCCCGGCGCCGAGCCCTCGAGTTCGACCTTCCCCGATTCCAGGAGCGCATGCGGAGCTTCCTCGAAGCAGCGATCGCCAGACGAGGGGACCGATGCTGAAGCGACACCACCAGCTGATGCTCTCGATCCTGGTCATCCTCGACGCCGCCGCCACCGCTCTCTGCTGGCTGATCGCCTACTTCCTCCGGGCACACCTGGGACTGCTCGCCGTGACGCCGGGGAATCTCGATCCCCGTCTCTACACCTCGCTCCTCGCCGTCGCCGTCATCGTCGGGCTGGTGTCCTACAAGGCCTGCGGTCTCTACCGTCCGATGCGCCTCGGGACCATGGGGAGAGAGCTGTGGGAGATAGCCAAGGCGACGATCCTCTCCCTGTCGATCCTGGCCGCCCTGCTCTTCTTCCTGGGTGTGCGGGACGTCTCGCGCGGGGTCGTGGTTCTGTTCGCCGCCATCCACCCGGGTCTGTTCTTCGCCTCACGCGTCTCGATCCGGCTCGCCCTCCGTCGGATGCGACGCCGCGGCCTCAACCGGCGCTACGCACTGATCGTCGGGGCCGGCAGAGCAGGGCAGAGGATGGCGGAGGCGATCGCACGAAACCCGTGGACGGGGATCGAGGTGCTGGGCTTCCTCGATGACCGTCCGGAGCGGCACGGAAAAATCTACCTGGACCGCCCTGTCCTCGGGCCGGTGGCCCTCCTCAAGGACCTCCTCGCCGAAAAGACGGTCGATCAGGTCTACCTCTCCCTGCCGCCGGACGAGAAGGACGGGATCTCGACCGCGATCGATGCGCTGGGACAGGCGCCCGTGGACGTCAAGTTGATTCCCGAGGGGCTGGATCTCCTGTCCCTCCGTAGAGAGATCTCGTCGCTGGACGGCATCCCGGTGATCAATCTGCGCGAGAGCCCGCTGTCCGGGTGGAACCTGGCGCTCAAGCGAACCGTGGACATCAGCCTGTCCTGCGCCGTGATGGTCTTCACGGCGCCTGTGATGCTGGGTATCTCCGTGGCGATCCTCATGACCTCCGGCAGACCCATCTTCTTCAGCCAGACCCGGATGGGCCTCGACGGCCGATCTTTTAGGATCCTGAAGTTCAGAACGATGCGCGTCGGGGCCGAGAGCGAATCGTGGACCCGGCCGGACGACCCCCGCCGCACGGCGCTAGGAAGGTGGCTACGGCGCTTCAGCCTGGATGAGCTGCCCCAGTTCCTGAACGTGATCCTGGGGGAGATGAGCATCGTGGGTCCTCGCCCCGAGCGCCCTCTCCTGATCGAAGAGTTCCGCCGCACCTTCCCCCGCTACATGCTGCGGCACCGGGTCAGGGCCGGGATCACCGGCTGGGCTCAGGTCTCCGGGTGGCGGGGGAACACCTCCGTGAGGAAGAGGATCCAGTATGATCTTTATTACATCGAGAACTGGTCAATGGGCTTCGACTTGCGGATCCTGGGGCTCACCCTGCTGAGGGGGTTCGTGCAGCGGAACGCCTACTGAACCACACCGATCACCAGCCTCTTGAACTCGTCCCCCCTCTCCTCATAATTCAGATACTGATCGTAGGAAGCGCAGCCGGGTGAGAGAAGAATGGTGCAGCCCTCCTTCGCCTCCTCCCGGACCAGACGCACCGCCTCCTCCAGCGACTTGCAAACGATCCGGAGGGGAATGGCTGATTCGATCTCCCTGGCGATCCTCGGACCCGCCTCGCCGAAGAGATAGGCCTTCGCCACTCGCCCGGCCGCCGCGCGCGCGATCGGCCCGATCGATTCGTCACTCTCCTTGCCCCCTCCTATCCAGTGTATGGGACCTTCGAGAGATTCGATGGCGGCGGCAGCAGCAGCGGGCGTCGTGGCCTTCGAATCGTTGAAAAACTCGACGCCTTCGAGCGTTGCGACTCGCTCCAGGCGATGCGGGAGTCCCCGAAACCCCAGAACGGCCGAACGGATCGCCTCGAGGTCGATTCCAACCGCGCGAGCTGCCAGAGCGGCAGCCATGACGTTCGAAGGCTGGAACTTTCCTCGAATCGGAATCTCATCTACCGCGCAGATGGCCTCCATCGTCCCATCGATGCGAATCCACAACTTGCCGTCTTTCAACATCGAGTCGACGTTCGAAGCATCCCCTGTGGAAAACCAGAAAGTACGCGCCGGTGCGTCGAGGCCCCACTCGCGCACTGTCGGGTCATCCCGGTTCAGTATGGCCGCGTCTCCCGACGCCTGAAACTCGAGGATCCCTCTCTTCGCGGTGGCGTAAGACGCTGAATCTTCATGCCAGTCCAGATGGTGTGGGGAAAAGTTGGTGATCACGCTCACCTTGGGACTCACGGACAGCTCTCGCAACCAGTGGAGCTGAAAGCTGGAGAGCTCGAGGACGACGGTCACATCCGGGCCGAGGCGATCCGCCTGGCCGAGGAGGGAGCCCCCGATGTTTCCTCCCGAGAAGACAGGGCGGCCGGACTCCCGGATCATATCGGTCAGGAGGGCGGTCGTGGTCGTCTTGCCCCGGGTCCCGGTGACGCCGATCGGGTAAGCCTCCATCCGATCCCACAAGATGTTCAGAGGGCTGGTGATCGGAGTGCTGGCGGCTCTTGCCGCGCGGATGAGGGGCGAGGCCGGGGGGACGGCGGGGCTGAATACAGCCAGGTCGCAGTCGCTCACGTCCTCGGGGCGGTTTTCACCGAGCCGATACCGGATGGGAAGGCCTTCGAGGGAGCCGAGCGAGGCCAGCAGTTTCTCGCGACGGCGGAGATCGGTCACGAGGACATCTGCGCCCTCTTCCACGAAGAACCGCGCCGCTCCGACGCCCCCGCCGAAGGTCCCGAGGCCGACCACGGTGACCTTTTTTCCCCGGAAGCCGCCCCGGGGCGATCGTGGCGCCCGGTTCACTCGACTCCCCGGTAAGCCGCCGCTCGCTCGAGGACGGCCTTGACCGTCTCTTCCTCCAGGGCCGGAAGAACGACCGTGACCTCCGTTGTGTCGTGGAAGGTAAAGGGTAGGAGTCCGAATATCAGATCCAGGGGGGGGATCTCGTAAAGGGGCGGGCGCAGGGGGATCTCCACGTCGACCGGCGCGTGGCCCTCGGCGATCACGACGGCCCGACGGGTCCCATACCAGAGGAACGGCTCGTCCCGGGGGGTCTTGCCTATCCTGCGGCCATCCAGGTAGACCAGGGCCCCGGCTGGCTCGCTACGCAGGAGCATCTTGCGCTCCACGCAAGCGATGGGGAGAACCAAGACGAGAATGAGCGCCGCCTTGGTCCTGAATATCCAACGGATGGGAACGTCCCCCCCAGAATACTGGCGGAGAGGCCGGGATTCGAACCCGGGGAAGAGGCAATACCCCTTCAACGGATTAGCAATCCGCCGCTTTCGACCGCTCAGCCACCTCTCCGTGTTCTTCGTACGCAGGCAAGGGCAACGCTTCGTTTTCTATTGGCGGAGGGTGTAGGATTCGAACCCACGGTCCCCGGGTATGGGGACAACGGTTTTCAAAACCGCCGCATTCGACCGCTCTGCCAACCCTCCTTGTTCAGCAAGGCGTCGTATCTGTCGGCGTCTCCGCCGCTACGGGAAAACTCTGAACCGTCCCAGAGGCCAGAATCGAAAGAACGCTCGTCCCACGACCGCCTCTTCGTCAATGAACCCCAAGATCCGGGAGCGACTGTCGTTCGAGCTTTTTCGATTGTCGCCAAGGACAAAGAGCATTCCTTCAGGCACGATATCCTCGGAATAGTCTCTCTGATCTCGATTGTTCTCATCAATGAAGATTTCCTCGACGAACTCCCCATCGACATAGACCACGCCCTGGCGTATCTCCACCTGCTGACCCGCCGTCGCGACGACACGCTTGATAAGCTTCTTGCTCTCAACCGGATGTGGAAACACCACGATGTCTCCGAACCGGTATTGCCGGAAGTGGTGCGTCAACTTCTCGACGAAAAGCCTATCCGAGTGCTTCAGTGTTGGCTCCATCGAGGCGCCCTTGATCTGATATCCCTCGGCAACGTGCGCCCGGAAGATGAGCACGAGCACGAGAGCGAAGAAGAGTGACTTCAACCATCCGCGGATCTCCTCCGCGAGGCGTTCTGTGGACGCCTGCTTGGGATGCGTGACGGCGGGTCCGTCTTCCTTCTCGTTCGCGTCGGGTGCCGGCTGATCTGGCATGCCAAATTCCGGGGAAAAACTCTTTTCAGAAAAAATGTTTCGCGGCCACTTTGCATCCTAGCAAACCCATTGGGCGTGTCAAGATAGATCCGATCGCGCCCGCGCGCGAGTCAGCATCAAAAACGAGTTGACACTCTTCGCGTGTCTGCTATCATGCCGCGCGTTCACTGGGTCCCGCGATAATTCATTCATCGAAAACGTTTTGCATCGCGAGTCCGATTTGTATCGGGGCCCATCGAAATTCGTCATCCATCCAAACTAACAGGCACATCCCAGCATGGAAGGATCTCCCCCCGGAGTTTGGGAGCGCGCTCTCGAGTTTCTCGAGCAGAAGCTCCGGCCAAGTCAGTTTCACACGTGGTTTCAGGCGATCGACTGCCTCGAAGTCGATGATCGTTCGATCTATCTGGCGGTGCCGAGCCGGAGCTTCCGCGATTGGATCCTCAAGAACTACAGGGACGTGCTGCAGGAAGCGGTCCGGCGTAGCGACGGGGTAGAGCGAAGCGTGGAGTTCGTGGTTCGTCCTCTACCCAAAGTGCCGCCGCGTCCGCCCGAAGCGCCTCCGAAAATCCACAACCAGGTCCTCCTCAATCCCCTCTACACGTTCGAGAACTTCGTCGTGGGGCCAAGCAACCGCCTGGCTCACGCCGCGGCGGTTGCCGTAACCGAGTCTCCGGGCACAGGCTATAACCCCCTCTTCCTCCCTGGCGCCGCCGGGTTAGGCAAGACACATCTACTTCAGGCCGCGGCCCATGCCGCCCTCGTCGCCCGCCCGGACGCGAACCTCGTCTACCTGTCGTGCGAGGCCTTCGTCAATCAGTTCATCTCGGCGGTGGCGAAGGGCGACCTGGAAAGCTTTCGTTACCGATTCCGGCACGTGGACTTCCTGTTCATTGATGATATTCATTTCCTGGCCCGAAAGGATCGGACGCAGGAGGAATTTTTCCATACGTTCAACACGCTTTACAATGCCCAGCGCCAGATCGTCCTTTCCAGTGACAGTCCCCCCAAGGAGATCCCCACGCTCGAAGAACGGCTGGTTTCCAGGTTCAAGTGGGGACTCGTCGCGCGGGTCGAGCCCCCATCCTTCGAGACCCGGATGGCGATCATTCATTCCAAGGCCAAGCTGCGTGGTCGCGAGCTGCCCCAGAGCGTGACGGAGTACATCGCGTCGCGGATCGAGACAAACATCCGTGAACTCGAGGGCGCCATAAACAAGATCCAGGGCTACGCCGCCCTCGTCCAGAAGCCGATCAGCCTGGGAATGGCCAAGGAAGCGCTCCGGGACTCGTTCGCTCCTGCGCGAGAAGCCACGATTGCAGACATTCACAACGAGGTGACGAATTACTTCGATCTGAAACCTGCCGACGTACTGTCGAGGAAGCGTTCCAAGTCCATTGTCTTCCCCCGCCAGATCGGCATGTACCTCGCCCGGGAACTGACAGGTCTCTCCCTCAACCAGATAGGCGAGTACTTCGGCGGCCGGGATCACAGCACCGTTCTGTACTCCACGGACAAGATTCGCCGCCTCCTGGACAGCGATCCGCTCACACAGGAAACCCTGGAAAGCCTGCGCAAAAAGATCTTGGGGAATGCCTAGAACTTTCCACATTCTCTACTACCTGGAGGGATCGTTGGGTCGACTGCTGGAAAATGTGGACAAGAGGGGCCCCTCGATCACCGGTTGCCAAGACTTTGCCGGCAGGCTCTCCACAGGCCTGTTCCCGACCGAAGCCTGGTGGCCACCGGATGATATGGGGCATGGGCACTCGAGATCCGACCGCCGCCGGCATGCATGATGTCTGTTATGGATGATAGATCTAAAGAGTTAAGAAGGATCCGCTAGAAGAGGAGACCCGACATGAAGATCACGGTTCATGGGGGAGAATTCTCGAACGCTCTCGGCATCGTAGGGGGTGTCGTTCCCACCCGAGCGGCCAGACCCATCTTGCAGAATGTCTGCCTCTCCGCGCGGGGGAAGGATTTCGAGATCCTCGGGACGGACATGGAAGTGGGAGTTCGCCATCGCGTCGAAGAGGTGGAGATAGCCGAGGAAGGGGAGATCCTTCTCCCGGCAGCCCGGCTGAGCGCCATCATACGTGAGCTCGCGGGGGGCCAGGTGGAGATATCGTGCTCGGAGGGACGGGCCGAGATCCGTGCGCCGGGCTGCTACTTCAAGCTTGTAGGGGAAGAGGCGACGGATTTTCCTGTGATTCCTGCGTTTCCGAAGGGGTCCGGGCTGGAGATTCCTGCCGAGCTCCTCTCATCTCTGGTACGTCGAACCATGTTCGCAGCGGCTGCTGAAGAGTCACGGTATGCGATCCATGGTGTCTTGATGGAACTGCAGCAGAAGGAAATCAGGATTGTCGCCACCGATGGGAAGCGGCTGGCATGGGCCACGGGGAAGCTCGAGAAGGGAGGAAAGAAAGGGAAGGAAACAGCCCTTCTTCCTGGAAGAGGACTTTCCCAGGTGTTGAAGGGCGTGGAGCCAGGTGAGGAGACGGTTCGCATGGTCTTCGAGGACAAACGTGTCCTGGCTCAGGCAGGGCGCTCCACCGTGGTGGCATCGAAGATCGAGGGGACCTTCCCCAATTACGAGGAAGTGGTCCCGAGCAAGTGCCTGGTCAAGGTCGAGGTGGATAGGGATGAGTTCGCCGCGTGTGTCCGACGGGGAGCCCTCCTCGCGTCGGAAGGCAGTCATGCGGTAGCCATAGAGTTTGGTCCAGAGCGATTGAAGCTTGGCGCCAAGGTTTCCAATGTAGGGGAGGGAGAGGTGGAGATGCCCATCCGGATGGACGGGGAGCCTCTCGAGGTCCATTTCAACCCGAAGTACCTCCTCGACTACTTGAAGGTGGCCCAGGGAGAGAAGGTCAGGATCGAGATGAGTGACCCTCGGTCCGCCGTGGTGCTACGAGATGAAGGGGGCTTGCTGTACGTTCTGATGCCCATCACCCTCGAAGGCGCCTCCTGAGCGTTTTCGCGATGAGAAAGGGATCCCTGCGGTGAAAAAGGTCTCACAGCCCAAGAAGCTGGGCTCGAGTGTCTCGTCGTGGATTCGCTCCGCCAGGATGGGTCCCGGAGCGCGCATCCGGAAGGTCTGGGATGACCGTGTAGAGCCCTCTCTCAAGGTAAAGGCCCGCTTGGCGGAGCTGAAGTCAGACACCCTCTGGGTCGAGGTGGAGACGTCTGCAGCTCTGGAAGAGATGGCGACTTACGGGCGTGAACCGATACTCCGAGAGCTTGCAAGTGAGGGGATACGAGAGGTTCGTTTCGTCCTGCCCCGAAAGCGGCCCTGGCGGTAGATACAAGCCCTTATACACTAACAAGTTACAAGTTCATTCCCGAAGATGATTCCCCCCGATTTTGACTAGGTATCGCGCGGAACAAGCTTATAATATATAGATGTTAGACCTGACCGGCAGCAAAGGGGGAGACTCTCCATCTTGACTGACGAAGAGCGCCAGGTCCCGGAAGGGGCCCTTAACAAAGAATCGGACAAGGACTCGGGCAACGACTCGGACCGGGAGTCGGCTCAGGGACCGGACAAGGCCCCTGAGGGGACCCCTGAGCGAGAGGGGACCTACGACGCGGACGACATCCGGGTTCTAGGAGGCATCGAGGCCGTTCGGAAACGACCGGCGATGTTCATCGGGGACACGGGCCCGCGCGGCCTGCACCACCTCATCTACGAGGTCGTGGATAACAGCATCGATGAGGCCATGGCGGGCTTTTGCAGCACGCTCCGGGTCGTCATTCATGCCGAGGGTAGTGTGACCGTCGTGGACAACGGCAGGGGGATCCCCGTCGATATTCACCCCGAACTGGGCCGGCCGGCCGTCGAAGTGGTTCTCACGACGCTCCACGCGGGTGGAAAATTCGACCATTCCACCTACAAGGTCTCCGGGGGTCTGCACGGGGTGGGCGTCTCTTGCGTCAACGCACTCTCGGAATGGCTCGAGGTAGAGGTCTACCGGGGCGGACAGATCTATCATCAAGCCTTCGAACGCGGGGAGAAAGCCAGCGAGCTGAAGAACCTGGGGGCCACCGCGAGGAATGGCACCCGGATCACTTTCCGCCCTGATGCCGAGATCTTTCCGGACAGGACCTTCCAGTTCGAGGTGATCGCCAAGCGGCTCCGGGAGCTGGCTTACCTGGTGAAGGGTCTACAGATCGATCTCGTAGACGAGCGGGAGCCTGCGAAGGAAGAGGTCTACAAGTTCGAGGGGGGCCTCGCCGCCTATGTGCAGCACATCAATCAAAGCCTCAACCCGATTCACAAGGAGATCCTTCGGTTCCGCGGGGAGGAAGGGGATATCCAGGTCGAGGTCGCTTTCCAGTACCATGACGGCTACTCGGAGAATGTCTTCACCTATGTGAACAACATCCCTACGACCGAGGGGGGAACCCACCTGTCGGGGTTTCGCTCCGCGCTGACGGGCACGTTCAATCGCTACGCCCGCTCCGAGAATCTGGTCAAGGATCAGAAGCCGCCGACGGGTGATGACCTCCGGGAGGGACTCACGGCGGTAATCAGCGTCCTCGTTCCCGAGCCGCAATTCGAGGGGCAGACGAAGACGAAGCTCGGAAATCGGGAGGTGCAGGGGCTCGTCGAGGCGATTGTCAATCGGGAGCTGAGCATCTGGTGTGAGGAGCACCCTTCTCAGGCGAAGGGAATCGTCCAGAAGGCAATCCAGGCGGCCTTTGCTCGAGAGGCCGCCCGAAAAGCGCGGGATCTTACCCGTCGGAAGAACGCCCTCTCCTCGGGCAGTCTTCCGGGGAAGCTGGCCGATTGCTCCAGCCGAGAGGTGGCCTCGACCGAACTGTACCTGGTGGAGGGAGAGTCGGCCGGTGGATCGGCCAAGGGGGGCCGGGACAGGCGATTTCAGGCGGTCCTCCCCCTCCGGGGAAAAATCCTCAACGTCGAGAAGGCCCGACTCCACAAGATGCTGGGACATACCGAGATCCAGACGATCATCAGCGCCGTCGGGACGGGAATCGGGACAGAAGAGTTCGACATCGAGAAGGCCCGGTATGGCCGGATCATCATCATGACGGACGCGGATGTGGACGGGTCCCACATCCGGACTCTACTCCTCACGTTCTTTTTCCGGCACATGCCCGAGCTGATCACCAAGGGATACCTCTACATCGCCCAGCCGCCTCTTTACCGTGTCTCCCGGAAGAAGAAAGAGCAGTACATCCACACGGAAGAGGAGATGCGAGATGCGCTACAGAGGCTGGGTCTCGAGGGAACCGTGCTGGTGCGACATGAGGATGGGGAGGAGATTTCGGGGGAGGGGCTGTCTGATCTCGTCGAACTCCTCGAGAAACTGGATGAGTACAGCAAGGGGATTCAGCAGAAGGGGCTTCTTCCCGGCGAGTATATAGCGCTGGCGAAGAATGGGAGCCTTCCGATGTTCCTCTCTCGGCTCACGGCGGAACAGGAGCGGAAGGTGTTCTTCGACCGAGAGGAGTACAGCCAATACCTCAAGGCCCTGGAGGAGAAGAAGGGTCGCGAAATCCGGATCTACGAGGAAGGCGATCCTCCCGAGGAGAAGGAAAAGGCGGATTTGATCCTGAACACCTTCCACGAGGGCAAAGGGATACGGACGATCCTCGATCGCATCGAGGCGAAGGGCTTCAGCATGAAGGATCACTCATCCAGTGGCCCGGCGGAGCAGGCGCGCTTCACTCTTCAGGCCGATGGGGATGAGGTGAGTGTTCAGAACCTGGCAGAGCTTCTCGGAGCCGTCCGCAAGGTCGGCCAGAAGGGCCTCGAAATCCAGAGATACAAGGGTCTCGGCGAGATGAACCCGTCTCAACTCTGGGATACCACGATGAATCCGGAGAAGAGAACCCTCCTGAAGGTCACGATGGGGGATGCCGTCAAGGCCAACGACATATTCACCGTCTTGATGGGAAGTCTCGTCGAGCCGAGGCGGGAGTTCATCCAGAAGCACGCCCTGGAGGCTCGAAACCTGGATGTCTAGGCGGCCTCGCCGTGTAGACGGCCGGTTGCGACCCGTGTGGAGAAGTGCGGGGTGAACTCCTCAACTCGTTGGATCTCAACGGGTTGTCTCTCAAGAGAATTGTGGAGAACGCGGTGGATAAGTCGACAACATCCAGAACGCCGAACGAATCCCGGCAGATCACCGTGCCGCAGGTCACCTCCTGGAAGAAGCGGGACGAGAAGATCGCCATGGTCACCGCCTACGACTACCCCACCGCTATCCTCGTCGATCGAGCGGGTATCGAGGTCGTCCTGGTGGGGGACAGCCTGGCCAACGTGATCCTGGGTCAGAAGGGCACGGTGGGTGTCACGATGGATGAGATGATCCACCACGCCCGCGCGGTCCGCCGAGGGATCGAGAGGGCGCTCCTGATAGGGGACATGCCCTTCCTCTCCTACCAGGCATCGAAGGAAGAGGCGATCCGCAACGCGGGTCGATTCCTGAAGGAGGCTGGTACCGATGCCATCAAGCTGGAGGGGGGCCGCACGATAGCCGCCACCGTCCGCGGCATCGTGGAGGCGGGAATCCCCGTGATGGGTCACATCGGTCTTACCCCCCAGTCGGCAAGCAAGCTGGGAGGCTACCGGGTCCAGGGAAAGGACGCGGGGAGCGCTCAGGATCTGATCCGAGATGCCACGGCCCTGGAGTCGGCGGGTGTCTTCAGCATCGTGCTCGAGTGCGTCCCGGATCGTGTTTCGGAGAGGATCACCAGTGCCGTATCGGTGCCGACGATCGGAATCGGCGCCGGTCCTTCGTGTGACGGGCAGGTTCTCGTCCTGCACGATCTCCTCGGCCTGACGGTCGGTGATTCGCCGCGATTCGTGAAGCGCTACGCCGATCTCTCGGAGGAGATCCTCAAGGCCTTGCGGGCGTACAGGGCCGATGTCGCCTCCGGGACCTTTCCCGGCCGGGAGCACTCCTTCACCATCCTCGATCGGGAGTTCAAGAAGATCCCCCCTCCCGGGATTCAGAAACCAAAGGTTTGAATTGAAGATGAAGATAGCGGTCCTGGGGCCCGGCGCGCTGGGGTGCCTTCTCGGAAGTCGTCTCCGTGAGGCCGGGGAGGACGTCATCCTCCTGGATCGAGATGCCGAGAGAGCGACGACGATTGCCCGCGAGGGGGTGCGCATCGAGAACTCACAGGGGATCCGGACGGTCCGGGTGCCGGTGACCTCCGATCCGGCGACCGTCGGGAAGATGGATCTCCTCGTGGTAGCGGTCAAGGCTTACGACACCCGCGCCGCCGTCGAGCAGTGGCGCGGCGTCCTGAGTGAGGGAACAATCCTCCTCACCCTGCAGAACGGCCTGGGAAACGTCGAGGTCCTTCTCGAGGCGGCGCCCAAGGAATGTCCCGTGGTAGGAGGATCCACCGGAGAGGGGGCCACACGGATCGGTCCGGGTCACAGCCTGCACGCCGGATCGGGGGAAACGGTCCTGGCGGCGGCGCGAGGGGGAGCCCCGGCGGCGGAAGCGGCCGCTGCGCCTCTGAAACGGGCAGGGCTGTCCGTTCGGGTGGGAGATGACGTTCATGCCGTCATCTGGTCGAAATTCCTCACGAACGTCGGGTGTAACGCCCTGGCCGGCGTGCTGGGGCTGAGCAACGGCGACCTCTGCGACCGGGAAGAAGCCCGCGCCGTGATCCGGGACCTGATCCGCGAGGCGTCCGAGGTGGGACGACGAAAGGGAGTCCGGCTCCCGTCAGGAGACGCCGCCCGGCGAGCGGAGGAAGTGCTTCGGCTAACCGCCGACAACACGAACTCCTTGCTTCAGGACCTTCGTCGAGGCCGACGGACCGAGATCGACGCCCTCAACGGAATGGTGGTAGAGGAAGGGAAGGCCCAGGGGCTGGAGACTCCGGTCAACCGCGCTCTGTGGGGCATGGTGCGCACGCTGGAATCGAGAGGAGAGCAAAAGAGTGCCCGAACAGCCCGGTAAAATAAAGACGCTGCTGATCGAAGAGGAGATGCGTGATAGCTACCTCACTTACGCGATGAGCGTCATCGTTGCCCGTGCCCTTCCGGACGTCCGCGACGGTCTCAAGCCATCCCAGCGGCGCATCCTCGTGGCGATGAACGACCTGAATCTCGGCCCACGCACAAAATATCGTAAGTGTGCCAAGATCGCGGGCGATACCTCGGGCAACTATCATCCCCACGGCGAGGCCGTGATCTATCCCACGCTTGTACGGATGGCCCAGCCGTTCAACTTGCGCTACATGCTCGTCGAAGGCCAGGGTAACTTCGGATCGGTCGACGGCGATCCTCCCGCAGCGATGAGGTACACCGAGGCGCGCCTCCGGCAAAGCTCGATGGAGCTTCTGGAGGACATCGAGAGGGACACCGTCGAATTCGTCGAGAACTACGACGAGACGCGGCTCGAGCCAACCGTCTTGCCCGGCAAGTTTCCCAATCTCCTCGTCAATGGCTGCACGGGAATTGCAGTCGGTATGGCGACGAGCATGCCACCTCACAACCTCAGGGAGGTCGTGGACGCCATCATCAAGGTGATCGATGAGCCGGAGACAACGGTCGATGAGCTGATGGAGCTGATCCCGGGCCCCGACTTCCCCACCGGGGCTCTCATCTGTGGCCGCAGGGCGATCCGGGAGGCCTACACGAGCGGGCGCGGGTCGATCGTGCAGAGGGCACTGGTGCACGAGGAGGAAGGGAAGCGAGGCCGAAAACGACTCGTCATCACCGAGATCCCTTACCAGGTGAACAAGACCCGCCTGATCGAGAAGATCGCTTCCCTTCACAACGATGGACAGGTTCGGGGGATCTCCGACATACGCGACGAGAGCGATCGGGATGGGATGCGGATCGTGATCGAGCTGGGCCGCGACGGCGACCCGGGCGTCATCCTGAATCATCTGTACAAACACACGTCTCTTCAGGAAACGTTCAGCATCATCATGATCGCGCTCGTGGATGGGCGGCCGCGCACCCTCTCCATGAAGGACCTCATCGTCGAGTTCCAGCGCCACCGGATGGACGTGATCCGCCGCCGGACCCGATACCTCCTCGCCAAGGCGACGGCGCGGATCCACATCCTCCAGGGACTGCTCATCGCCCTGGACCACATCGATCAGGTGATCGAGATCATTCGAGGCTCGGGGACGGCGGAAGAAGCGGCGACGCGTCTGCGGGCGGAGTTCGGGCTCTCGGAGGCGCAGGCTGAAGCCATCCTCTCCATGAGGTTGCGCAGGCTGACGGGCCTGGAGCGGAAGAAGCTGGAGGATGAGCAGAGCAAGCTCGAGGAGCAGATTCGCTACTACCAGGATGTCCTGGCCAAGGAGGAGCTGGTCCTCGAGATCATCAAGGAAGACCTGTACGAGTTGCGAGAGAAGTACGGGGACGACCGGCGCACCGAGATCACCGGCGAGGTTGCCGACCTGGAGATCGAAGACCTGATCACCATGGAAGAGGTGGTCGTCACGATCAGTAACCAGGGTTACGTCAAGCGGATGCCCCCCTCGGCCTACCGAAGTCAGGGGCGGGGAGGAAAGGGGGTAACCGGCGCCGACACGAAGCAGGGCGACTTCATCGAGCACATATTCAGTGCCTCGACGCACGACTTCATCCTGATCTTCACCGATCGGGGGAAGGTCTACTGGCTAAAGGTCCACGACATCCCATCTCTCTCTCGCACGGCACGCGGGAGGGCGATGGTCAATATGGTCCAGCTGGCCAAGGGCGAGACGATGACGTCCTTCGTGCCCGTCCGAGACTTTCGGTCCGGCGATCTCGTGATGGCCACGGCAGGTGGCAAGGTGAAGCGGACGCCCCTGTCGGCATTCTCGAACCCGAAGAGGACAGGGATCATCGCGCTCCGGCTCGCATCTGGAGATCAACTGATCGGCGTCGAGATTCTCAGGGAAGGGGAAGGTGTCCTGCTGGCGACTCGCAAGGGGAAGGCGATCCGATTCGAGTCCAGCAAGAGAGAGCTTCGTCCGATGGGGCGCGTCGCGGCGGGCGTGAACGGGATCCGCTTGAAGGGGGAGGACCGGGTCGTCTCGCTCGTCCTGCAGAAGGAAGACGAGACGGTGCTCACGGCGTGCGAGAACGGCTACGGGAAGAGGACGGGCTGGAATGCGTATCCGGTCAAGCACCGTGGAGGGATGGGGGTGGTGAACATTGTCGCGTCCGAGCGAAACGGCGAAGTCGTCCGAACGATGAGTGTTGGAGGCGACGACGACCTGATGATGATCACCGGGAAGGGCCAGGTGATTCGCACGCCCATCAAGACAATTTCGATCATCGGTCGGGCTACGCAAGGGGTTCGGCTGATCTCTCTCCGGGAGGAGGATCGCCTCGTCTCCGCCACGCGTGTCGAGGCGGCCCCGAAGCTGGATGTCGAAGCTGACGAGGACGGGACCTCTCCTCCCGAATCACCGACAGGAGATGCTGACCCTGTTACGGAATGATCCTTTTTGATCGACTCATCATGGAATGATAAGGGCGGTCGAGATGATCCCTTTGCGCTTGAGGTTTGACATTTCCTGCTTCGCTTCGCGGTAGTCCTTGAACTTTCCAAAGCAGACACGATAGAGGGGCTGTCCCGGGGATCCCACGGGCTGAACGCGCGGCTCCAGGCCGGCCGACCGGATCGCCCTGGCGCTCCTGTCCGCGTTGTCCTTCACCCGAAACATCCCGGTCTGGATGGAGAAGTAACGCTCTCGATTTCGGGCCAGGACCCGTTCCGCCGCCGGGGCGGCGGTTGCGTCGGGGTATTTCTCGAGAATCTCACGCAGCCGTCCATCCGCTTCCTTCCACCGGCCGAGGCGTTGGGCGCAGAGTGCGCTCTGAAAGAGGATCTCGTCCGTGGGCACTCCCCCCGCGCCCCTGGCGGACAGGTAGGCCTTCTCTGCATCTTCGAATCTGTCTTGCTGTAGCAGGGCGTCGCCGATAGCGAACGATGCCACGGCTTGCTCCGTGGGATCTCGGAAGGCGATCTTGGCCGATTCGAATCGCTCCCGCGCCAGGATCGGCTTTCCCTGGACGAGGAGACAGCGTCCCTCGTAGTAGAGGGCCCAGGGGACCAACTGGGATGACGGATGGGCGTTGCGAAATCGCTCGAACTGCAACTGAGCGGCTGGAAAATCCTCACGCAGGAACGCCTCTTCGGCATTGCTGAACTCGACGGGACGGGTCTGGTCGATGGGGCCAGGAGGAAGGATACAGCCGGCGAACAGGAGCAAGAGACCGAGCCTTCCGGCATTCATGCCCTCATGATAACATGCCTCCGCAACGAGCGAGACCCAAAACGTGCAAGCAAGGACGGCCGATGACCGATCGGTACGGGGTGGACACCGGCGGGACCTATACCGATCTGGTGGGCTGGGTGGGCGGGCGACTGATTCGCAAGAAGGTCCCATCGACGCCGAAGGACCCGGGCCAGGCGGTCGTCTCGGCTTTAGGATCAGCGAAGGACAGGGAGGGTGAGCTGATCCACGGCTCGACCGTCGCCACGAACGCCTTGCTCGAGAGACGGGGAGTTCCGTGCGGCCTCGTCGTCACCGCCGGATTCGAGGACGTGATCGAGATAGGGCGGCAGGACCGACCCAACCTGTACGACCTGAAGGTGCGGCGATCGCCGCCCCTCGTCCCACGCGCAGCTCGGTTCGGTGTCAGGGAGCGCGTCACCGCACAAGGGGAGATTCTCCTGCCGGTCTCCGAGGATGACCTGGCCAAGGTAGGACAGAAGCTCCGAGAGCAGGGCGTCCGATCCGTAGCCGTCTGCTTTCTCCATTCCTACAGAAACCCCGAGAACGAACGGAAGGCCGCCGCCTTTCTGCGCTCGAGTGGGGACTTCTTCGTCGTCGCCTCATCTGACGTGCTGCCGGAATACCGGGAGGTGGAGCGATTCACCACGGCCACCGTCAGCGCCAGCATCACCCCGATCATGGCAGACTACGTCGATTCGCTTGAGAAGCAGATCTCTCCGCGCCTCTGGATCATGCATTCGGGCGGAGGAATCGTCCCCGCGGGGTCGGTCCGATCGGAAGCGGCCCGGACCGTCCTCTCGGGGCCGGCTGCCGGGGTCGTCGGAGGGCTTCGGGCAGCCCGCGCGGCGGGGTACGAACGGGCCATCACATTTGACATGGGGGGGACCTCCACCGACGTCGCCCTCTGCGACGGTGACCTGCCGATGACGAATCAGGTCCGTGTGGGGGATCTCCGCGTGACGCTCCCATCCATCGACATCGTCACGGTGGGGGCGGGAGGCGGCTCGATCGCCTGGGTGGATGCGGGCGGCGCTCTCCGTGTCGGCCCCAGAAGCGCCGGCGCGGATCCGGGGCCCGTGGCCTTCGGCAAGGGAGAGGAGATCACCGTAACCGATGCGAGTCTCTTCCTCGGTAGGGTGCAGAAGGGGGCCTTTCTCTCGGGAATGCTGCGGCTAGACTACGAGCGCGTCGAAGCCAGCATGGCGCGCCTGGGGAAGAGAGTGAATCTGAACGTCCACGAGACGGCAGAAGGAGTCCTCGAGGTGGCTCGGGCCGAGGTCGGTCGCGCCCTGAGAAGAGTTTCGCTCGAGAGGGGACACGATCCCGCAGAGTTCGCCCTGGTCGCGTTCGGTGGGGCCGGGCCACTCCACGCACTCGAGGTGGCGCGAGACCTGGGATGCTCCATCGTTATCATACCGCCGGATCCCGGGCTGGTCTCGGCGATGGGTCTCCTCTGCTCGGACCACGTGGCCCACGCCTCGCAGACGGTGGTAGGCTCGGGACGAGAGCCCGATGACGTTTTCGCGGACATGGCGGAAAGGACAGCGGCGGATCTCGGCGGATCAAAGCCCGAAGACGTGCTCGAACGGTACTCGGATCTCCGCTACCGGGGGCAGTCGTACGAGATCACGGTCCCGTGGGGATCCGATCGCGCCGAACGATTCCATGAGGCGCACTCCCGCGCCTTCGGGACGTCGGATCGATCCCGTGACGTCCAGGAGGTCGCCCTGCGCCTCACGCGACGCCGCCTTGTTTCTCCCCCGGATATGGCCACGCCGTGGGTCGAGCCGCGTGAGTTGGAGCCCTCCGGCCTCCAGATCGAGGGTCGGTGGCGGCAAGTGACTGTCTACGAGCGGGAAGCGATGGCCGTCGGAAAGTTCCTGAATGGACCTGCCCTGATCACAGAGTACAGCTCGACGACGTACTTGCCCCCGGGGACGGTAGGCGCGGTCCATGAGAGCGGATCGATTGTCCTGCGCTGGAAGGGGGGAGGCGAATGAGCCGCCCGGATCCCGTGAGGCTTCGCGTTTACGAGAATCTGTTCGCGGGCATCGCTGAAGAGATGGGAATCGCCCTCGCCCGCAGCGCCTTTTCCACGAACATCAAGGAACGTCTCGACCTCTCGTGCGCCGTCTTCGATCGCGAGGGAGAGATGCTGGCCCACGCGGCCCACATCCCCGTTCACCTCGGCTCCACACCCCTGTCGGTGCGCGCGGCGATCGAGAAGTTGGACCTGGGCCCGGGAGACATGGCTCTCCTGAACGATCCGTATGCGGGCGGGACGCACCTGCCCGATCTGACGCTGGTCGCCCCCGTCTGGCGCGGCGAGGAGAAGATCTTCTACGTGGCGAACCGGGCCCATCACGCCGACGTGGGCGGGCCCGTTCCGGGCTCGATGGGACCCTCCCAGGACATCTTCGGCGAGGGGATCCGGATCCCACCGGTCCTCCTGTGGCGGGGAGGCGAGAGAGTGTCGGAGGTGTGGGATCTCCTCCTGGCCAACATGCGCCTCCCCGACGAGAGGAAGGGGGATCTCGATGCCCAGACGGCGGCGAACAGAACGGGAGAGCGTCGTCTCATCTCCTTGGTGGAGACGAGGGGCATCGAGGAGATCCAGACATACGGCCGTCACCTTCTGGATCATTCCGAGCGGTCCGTCGCCGAAGCGATTCGAGGAATCCCGGACGGGGAGTATCAGTTCGAGGACTTCCTCGACAATGATGGTCTCGGCTCCAGACCGATCCGCATCGCCGTCCGGATCCGGGTGTCCGGAGAAAAGATGACGGTCGACTTCTCAGGAACCGACCCTCAGACGGAAGGGGGAATGAACGCCAACTACGCGATCACTCTCTCCGCCCTCTTCTATGTGATCCGGTGCATCGTTCCCTTCGAGATCCCGTCCAGCTCCGGCTGCCTGAGATCGGTGGAGCTGATCACGCCGGAGGGCAGCGTGGTGGCCGCCACCTACCCCGCCGGAGTCGCGGGGGGCAACGTGGAGACATCGCAGAGGATCGTCGACGTCCTTCTCGGGGCGCTCGCCCAGGCGGTACCTGAACGGGTCCCGGCCGCCGCCCAGGGGACGATGAACAACCTGGCGATGGGAGGTTACGACCCCCACCGAGAGAGGCACTGGTCGTACTACGAGACGATTGGCGGAGGGATGGGCGCGGGGCCCGGTTGGGACGGGGAGAGCGGGATTCAGGTCCACATGACCAACACCCGCAACACGCCGATCGAGCACCTCGAGAACGAATACCCCGTCCGATGCACCAGTTACCGGATCCGTCCGGAATCGGGAGGAAGAGGAGAGCGTCGCGGTGGGGACGGGATCATCAGGGAGATCGAATTCCTCGCCCCGACGCGCGTCACCCTGCTCTCGGAGCGGCGCTCGCGACAGCCGTACGGGCTCTCCGGTGGAGAACCCGGGGCCACGGGAGTCGACATCCTGATCCGGGGAGACCAGCTTCTCCCACTCCCTGCCAAGGGAAACTTCAGAGCGGAGAAAGGTGACATCCTCAAGATAGCGACTCCGGGCGGCGGCGGGTGGGGCAAGTCTTGACACTCATCCGGCTCCGGGCTATCTTGCGAATAGAAGTCGCCATCGGCGACACCCACCGCAATACACACTGATCTGGGAAAGGCAGGGTACGAAATGAAGGTCACCCTAAGTGTCATCAAGGCGGACATCGGAAGCATCGGCGGACACCTCAAGCCGAGCGCTATGCTGTTCGACAGGGTCCGAAGCTTCGTCGGGGAGCGGGCCAAGGGTCTCCTGATCGATCACTACATCGGCTCCGCAGGAGATGACATCCACATCTTGATGACGCATACCAAAGGCGTCGACAACGAGGACGTGCACAAGCTCGCCTGGGATGCCTTCGTTGCCGGCACCGAGACGGCCAAGATTCAGGGCCTCTACGGAGCCGGACAGGATCTCCTCAAGGACGCCTTCTCCGGCAACGTGAGGGGTCTGGGTCCCGCGTCCGCCGAGATGGAGA
Source organism: Planctomycetota bacterium (assembly GCA_027296055.1). Classification (GTDB taxonomy): domain Bacteria; phylum Planctomycetota; class JAPUJT01; order JAPUJT01; family JAPUJT01; genus JAPUJT01. The sequence continues at coordinate 120,418 of JAPUJT010000064.1, forward strand.
TCGAGGAGCGCCCCAACGAGCCTTTCCTCCTCTTTGCGGCGGACAAGACAGACCCGGGCGCCTTCAATCTTCCGCTATACCTTTCCTACTCCGACCCGATGTTTTGTCCCGGGCTAATGCTCGCCCCGAACATGAACAAGGGTTTCACCTATACGATCATGGATGTTTCCCACACCGAGGGAGACCGGGTGATCGAGTTGAACTCCCCGGAAGACATCTACAACATCGCTTGCCTCCTACGCGACAACGAGCGGTTCGTGGTCGAGAGCATCCATTCGAGGAACACCGGGGAGCAGTGTGTCTCCGTCTCCACCTCGCGTCTGCACAATATCGCGGGAAAGTACACCGGAAAGGATGATCCGGTGCTGCTGGCCCGGACCCAGGGTTACTTCCCGTCCACCGGAGAGGTTCTCCAACCCTATCAGATCGGGCACTTCGTCGGCGGGTTCATGCGTGGGAGCCACGTCGGACCCCTGATGCCGCTGAAGCTCAATACCGGGACCTCGTTCTTCGATGGCCCGCCGCTGATCACCGGCGCAGCTTTCTGCGTCCAGGACGGAAAGCTGACGGAGCCGGTCGATCTCTTCGAGCATCCCTTCTGGGATCACGTGAGGGACAACGTATCCAGGAAAGCCCTCGACATTCGCCGCCAGGGCTTCTCCGGGAGCGCGATGCTCCCCTTCAACGAGCTGGAGTACACGGGGATCGTGGAGAGGCTCGGTGTCCTCGACGAAAAGTTCAAGGTTCGTTAGGAAGTCGATCTCTCGATGATGGTCGCCCCCCTGCAAGGAGTCCGCGTCCTGGATACCTCCCGAGGCGTGGCAGGGTCCTATGCCTCTTGCCTCCTGGCGGATCTTGGCGCCGATGTCCTGAAGATCGAGGACCCTGGAGTCGGGGATCCTCTGCGCGCAGAGCCCCCGTTCACGGAGGGGGGGGAGAGCGTTGCCTTCCTCGCCCTCAACAGGAACAAGCGAGGAATTACCCTTCAGCTCGGCAAGACGAGCGGGCGACGCATCTTCACCAAGCTTCTCGGAACACACGACGTGCTTGTTCACAACGCCCGCCCCGCTCTGCTCGGGGCTCTGGGGGCCGGCCGGGCGACCCTCCGGGAGATCCGGCCCCGAATGATCACCTGCTCGATCACCCCTTTCGGGACGAGCGGCCCCTATGCTGACACCTCCGGGCCGGAACTCGTCCTGGAGGCGATGGCCGGGCTCCTTCAGGGCTCGGCCGCCGTATGGACCACGCGTTCCGGTCCGAGCCTTCGGGCTGCCGAGATGTCGGCGGGTCTCTACGCTGCACTCGGCGTGACCTCGGCGCTCCATCATCCGGGAGAGGAGGGTCTGGATCTGGAAGTAAGTCAGTTCGAGAGTCTTGCCTCTTTCCTCAGCCCGTCGTTGCAGGCGTATTTCGCATCGGCCAAAGGTCCCCCCGACGGAGGTCAGGATCCGGCCTGGTCTCCTTCCGGCATTTTTCCCGCCAGCGACGCCTCTATCGCCGTGGTCGTCACGAGCGAGCAGGCATGGAAGCAGCTCTGTGCCGCCCTGGAGATGGAGCCCCTCGTCACCGACGAGCGGTTCCTGACGCACGAGGATCGCTTGGCAAACCGGCCCGAGCTGACGAGGATACTGGAGGAGAAATTCAGCGACCGGACCGCTGCCGAATGGGTGGAAGACCTCAGCGATCGAGGGATCGCGGCGAGCCGATGCGTGTCGATGAAGGAACTGGCCGATGACCCCCACCTCGCGTCGAGAGGTCATATCGCATCGGTGCCGGATACACTCCTCGGGGAAGTGCGGCTGGTGGGGAGCCCTGTGCGAGTCGGCGGGGTCCAGGGCAGAATCGCCCGCTCCGCACCGCTTCTCGGGGAGCACAACGGGGAAGTCCTCGGTCGGATGCTGGGCTACTCCAAATCGGAACTGAAGAGGCTACGCGGTGAGAAGATCATATAGCCTTTTGATGGCGGCGATGGTCGCCGCCATCATCTCTGTCGCCTGCGGTGGGCCGGACAAGCAGGACGATGACGACGATCAACCGAAGACCTCGCCGGTGGAGAGCGGGCATGACTACTGGCTTCAGAAGTTCGAGCCGTACATCACACCGGAGTTTCGAGCGGCCTTCCTGGCGGCGCCCGAAGATGAACTGATGGAGAAATTCGGGGAGGCGCTCCAGGAATTCCAGACAAGGGAGTATGATCTGGAGCGGGTGAGAGCCAGGCTGACCCCGACGCAGATAGCCGAATACCGCCGCCTACCCGATCTGGCCGCCTCCCGCGAGTTTCTCGAAAAACATCTTGGAACATCCTGGCAAGGCCCCCCCGTGAGAAGAACCGACTAGCGCTCGATGGGGCTCCCTTGCGCCTTATCGACCGGCCGATAGAATCATTCCGATCCTATCGTAGAACGAGACGGGAATGGTCCGCAGGGAGATTCTCCAGTGATCGAGGTAGATCGCCTCACGAAGATGTTCGGTCAGCAGGCCGCAGTACAAGACGCCTCATTCGAGGTGGAGAAGGGGGCTGTGCTCGGATTTCTCGGCCCGAACGGTGCGGGAAAATCGACGACGATGAGGATCTTGACGTGCTTCCTGCGACCGACTCTGGGAAGGGTGGTGGTCGGCGGCCACGACGTCACGAAGGACACCCTGGCGGTGCGACGGCTGATCGGCTACCTGCCCGAGAGCAATCCGCTCTATCTCGAGATGAAGGTCGCTGAGTATCTGAAGTATCGAGCCGGCCTGAAGGGGGTCGAGTCCTCGAGGAGGAGAGCGATCGTGAGCGAGTTGATGGCGCGGTGCGGGCTTGCCGACGTGGAACGGAAAGTGATCGGAAACCTCTCCCGCGGCTTCCGGCAAAGAGTAGGTCTCGCCGATGCGCTGCTCCACGATCCGCAGGTCCTGATCCTGGATGAGCCGACGGTCGGACTCGACCCGAATCAGATCAAGCAGGTTCGCGAGATGATCCGGGACCTGGCGGAGAAGCGCACCGTCATCCTCTCGACGCACATCCTACAGGAGGTCGATGCGGTCTGCGATCAGGTGATCATCATCGACAAGGGCCGCATTGTCCTGAAGGACTCGCTGGAAGGCCTCCGCAAGGGCATCGCGGCTTCCGCCCGATGCCGGGTGGAGATCCGATCTTCGGGACGAGACGTGGCCGAGTCGCTTCGGTCCATCCCCGCGGTGGCCACGGTCGAGGAGCAGAGCGGAGACGAATTTTCCGTCTATCTCCTCGACGCCAAAGGCGGAGAGGATCTCCGGGAGGCGATCTACCGGAAGACAGTCGAACGGGGATGGACCCTCCGCGATCTGAGGATGCAGACGCGAAGTCTCGAGGACATCTTCGCCGAGATCACCTTAGGGAAGGCAGGGATGGGATCGTGAACCGGGTCGGTATCCAGTTCAAGCGGGAGTTCTCGGCGTATTTCATGACGCCGATGGGCTTCGTCGTGATGACGATCGTCCTGCTGTTCGCCGGATTCTTCTTCACCCAGTGGGTGATCTTCTACCGGATCGGAACGTACCAGTTGATGATCCAGCCGCTGACGATGCTGAACTGGATCATCGGACCGGTGATAGCAATGCGGCTGATCGCTGAGGAGAAGAGGAGCGGCACCTTCGAGGCCCTGATGACGGCGCCCGTGAAGGAATGGGAGATCGTGCTGGCAAAGTATCTCGGTGCAATCTTCTTCTATGCCGTCCTGTACCTGCCGACACTCCTCTACCTCGTTATCCTTTTTCATTATGCGGACGAGCCCAAGGAGGCCAACCGACCGGAGATCCTCCTCACCCTGTCCGCGTACGCTGGCCTTCTTCTGTCCGGGTGGGCCTTCATCTCGATCGGACTGTTCGTATCCACGTTGACCCGGCACCAGATCGTCGCGGCGATCGTCACTTTCCTCGCTCTGATCGTCCTCTGGGCCCTCGGCTTCGCGGCACAGACGGTAGGCGGATGGCTCGGGAGCATTCTCCTCTACATCAACTTCTTCGATCATGTCGAATCCTTCGGCCGGGGAATCATCTCGACCAAGGACGTCTTCTATTTCCTCTCCCTGATCGGCTTCTTCCTATTCCTGAGCCATCTGAGCCTCGTCCAGAAAGGGTAGAGAGCGACCATGTCCCCAGACACGGCAAATCCCCCGAGTGCGCCCCCCTCCCCCCCCGCGGCGATCACGAAGCCGACGGGAGCGGCGCGGCCATGGTTGCAGGTGGCCAACGTGGCGATGGCGGCGATTCTCGGTCTCGTGATTCTCGCAGAGGTGAACTACCTCAACAATCGCCATTATCTTCGTATCGATCTCACGTCCAACCGACGCTATTCGATCTCGCCGAAGTCGATCCAGATCTTACGCTCTCTGGAATTCCCGATCCGCGTGGAGACGTCCTTCACGATGGGCAATGACGTCCACGTGATGGCCCGGGATCTGCTTGCCGAGTACGCCGAATACTCGGATCAGTTCATCCTGGGGGAGAACAAGAACTTCATACAGGACCCGACCGGCCTGGAGGAGTTTGCCGCGAGGTACAAGCTCTCCAGCTTCGAGGAGGCTCTCGACAAGGTCGTACTCGAGTACCGGGGCGGCGAGAGGCTCCGGATCGTCAAGCTGGAAGAGATGATGAAATACGGACGGGTGAACCCGTCGACGGGCCAGCCGTCGGCGTCGACGTTTCAGGGAGAGGAGAAGATCACCTCGGCGATCCTGGATCTCACCGAAGGGCGCAAGACCGGAGTCTATTTCACCGTCGGCCACGGAGAGCTGGACATCAAGACGCTCAGTGCGCCGGGGCTCTCCAAGTGGAGAGCTCTTCTCGATCTGGAGAACTACAAGGTAGACACGATCGATCTCCTCTCCGAGGAGGAATTGCCAGAAGACTGCGACGTGATCGTGATCGTCCGCGCCAAGGATCCGTTCCGTCCAGAGGAGGAAGAAGCGCTGAAGAAGTATCTCGATGGCGGAGGACACCTCTTGCTCCTCGCCGGATTTCGAGATCGACCGGGGCTCGAGTCGATCCTCTCCGACTGGGGGATCGATCTCCGTAACGACGTCGTCTGCCTGCTTCAGCCCCGGCTGACGGAGATCGTGATCGGCGAGTATCTGCCTCACCCGATCACCGCCCCGCTGAAGGGTCAGCGCATCACACCGTATCAGGCCCGTTCGGTGAGCCTTCTCGAGCCTCTTCCTGATGGCGTGGAAGGGACCATCCTCTTCCAGTCTCCCGCAGAGGCATGGGGAGAGACCCGCTGGCAGCGCGGGGCTCCCGTGAAGGAGGATGCCGATGATCACGAGGGTCCGGTGCCGATGGCCGTGGCGCTGGAGAGAAAGGGTGACGACGACGAGAAGGCGCGAGTCGCCGTCGTCGGCTCGGCGTTCTTCGTGATGAACTCCCGATCGTTCCTCGGCATGCCGGTAGCCCAGATCGAAGAGGGGGCCAACGACGATCTGGCCCTGAACCTTATCGGCTGGCTCACCGCGCGGGAACGCGTCATAGGGGTGGCCGGGAAGAAGATAGGCATCCCCAAGGTGCGCATTCTCGAGAAGGGGGACCGGATCACGATCTATCTCTTCTGTCTGGCCATCCTGCCGGGAATCTGTCTCGTGGCGGGACTCTTCGTCTGGTGGGTAAGGAGGGGCTGAGGTGGGCTGGCGCACGAACAACATCCTCCTGGTCGTGGCGATTCTCCTCGGCATCGCCTGTGTGTTCGATGCCCACCAACTCCGCACCACCGAGGAATGGGAGAAGGCCGAACGGAAGATCTTCGATTTCGAGGAGGGTGCCCTCCGGGCGTTCGAGGTGACGAGGGACGAGGAGGCATTCACCCTGGAGAAGGACACCGATTCCCTCTGGTACGTCAACAAGCCGATCCGGTATCGAGCGGATCAGGCGGCCGCGGAGGCGTTCGAGTTCGAGCTTCGAACCTTACGCAAGAAGTTCGACGTCTCGGTCGACGACCCGGAAGACCTCGAAGTCTATGGCCTCGCGGAGCCGAGGTTGCGGCTTCGCTTCTGGATCACCGACGAGCCGCAGGAGGTCAGCGTGGGCAACGAGGTCCCGGAAGGAGATGTCTACATCCTCGTGGGTGGGGCGGAGCCTGCAGTCTACACCGTCCGGTCGAGCTTCCATGACACACTGGCACGCGACCTGAAGGACCTTCGGGACAAGCGCCTCCTCCCCTTCGAGACGTACAACGTCCAGGCGCTCGCCCTGGAAGAGGGGGCCTGGAGGGTCGAGTGGCTGAAGACGGACGATGGTTGGGCCACGACCTCGGCAGGCGTCTCGGACCGGGCGGACCCGGGCAAGATCGACGCCATCCTGCGCCGGATCCAGAACCTGAAGGCTTACCGGTTCCACGACGATGCCACCGAGAAAGAGATGGAGGATTACGGATTTGGAGGGGCGGGCCTGCCACCTCGCAAGATCCAGATCAGCCTGAAGAACGACACGGTGCTCCTGTTGGCCGAGGTGGGAGTCGCGCAGGAGACGGCGAACGAGATCCGGGTGCCGGGGAGAAGACTCCTCAGCGAGTCGCCCAACACCGTTCTCCTCCTCCCGAGGGAGGCGCTCGAGGACTTCGGCCGCGACTTCTCCGAGTTCCGCAGCCGCACCGCCGTGCCTTTCGCATCCTATGAGGTCGAATCCTTTTCCGTGCGACGCGGCGAAGACGTTCTGACCGTTTCCCAGGAGGAGGGAAACTGGAAGATCACGGCGCCCCGGGAAGCGGATGCTGAGGCGGCGGAGGTGGATTCCTTCCTGCGAATGTTCGAAGAGCTCGAGATCGCGGAGTTTGTCCACGATCGCGTCGTCGACCTCGGGCCGTACGGCCTGGGCCGCGGAGCAGCCGAGATCGCTATCCGGACACAAGACGGTGAGGTGATCCTTCGTTACAGCGACCCGCAGGCGGACGAGGGGAGGGTCTTCGGCATCCTGTCGGGCACGGAAAGTGTCGTCGCTATCGGCGCCGAGTCGCTTCCCACGACCCCGTCGGAGATCGGCCTGATGCTCCTGAAGCGCCGTGTCCTGGATTATTCGACCCGTGACGCGAAGCTCCTGCAGGTCAGCGAGGCCGACCGGGTGTGGGAATTCGAGAAGAAGGACGGGAAGTGGATGGCCGGAGAGAAGGAGGACCGCAGGGCAGGAGAGGTTGTCCTCTCGCTCTCATCGCTTCAGGCGATGCGGTTCGTGGATGATCGAGGGACCGGGAAGCCGTACGGCCTCGACGAGCCTACCTTGGTGGTGAAGATCCAGGAGAAAGACGCGGAGTACATCGTGAGCTTCGGTGACATGGCGGATCCGGCCGGACGCTACGGCCAGGTGAAGGGGAGCGAGATGATCTTCGTTGCCAGCCCGATCCTGTACGATGAGATTCTCGAGCTGACGCGACCGGTCGAGGACGAGCCGTCCGAGCCCCCCCCCGAGAAGGACTAGCATCCCGGGAGCCGGCCGAGGTGCCGCGTATAGAAGAGGACGATCTTCGTCCCGAGGAACGCAAAGACGATGAGAGAAGAGACGATGGGAAGGACCCGCATCATGATGTTCAGCGCATGGCCCGCCTCATCCTCGAGGATCTGCGCCGTCTTGGCCATCGTCTCCGGCATCCGGCCCGATTTCTCCCCCACATCCATCATCTGAAGGATCAGGGGCGGAAATATCATGACGGCCACGAACGCCTCCGCGATCCCCCGACCCCCCTCCACGAGCTCCGCCGTCTTGAGACCGACCATCCTGAGGATGGGGCTCCCGGACGCCTCACCGGCTTGCTCGAGGGCGAGGGATGCCGTGACCCCCGATGCGAGTAGCGCACCCAGGGTGCGAGTAAATAGCATCTGGGATAGCTTCTTGCGAACGGACCCCACCCAGGGAATCGCGTCGAGAAACCGATGCCATCGTTGACTTCGACGGAAGTTCCGATGGGTCGCCCATCCGACGATCAGGACCCCGTAGAGGACACCGAGGTGGAGAAGAATGGAGAGGAGCGCAGCTCCCCAGCCATCGCGGAAGAAATCGATGATAGCCAGCAGGAGCACGCCGACGTGCAGGACGATGGCCGGATAGAGGAGCGCGACCAGGATCTGATCGCGGATATGACTCATCTTTTCCAGGTGATCGGCGAGTCTTCCATAGATCTCGCCCATCGTTCCCCCTGTCTCCCCGGCCTGGACAAGGCTACACTGTAGGGGCGAGAAGACTTTCGGATGCTGCTCCATCATCGCCGAGACCGATCGTCCCTCCTGGGCTCCCGATCGGATATGACCGAGGATCGTGCGGAACTCGCTGCTCTTGAACTGCTCCTCGATCGCGGCGATGCTTTCCGCGGGCGTCATGCCGCTCTCCTCCAGGGTCGCCATCTGGCGGTAGAAGAAGGAGAGAGCCTTGTCCGAGATCGGTTTCGTCAGGGGCAGTGCCATGGACAGGATTCTATGAACCTGCTCGGCGCAATGCAATTTCCCACATCGAGCCTCTGGACCGGAAGGACTGGATGACTTCCCTGGACGAGTTCCTCGAGCAGCTAAATATTTACGTCCGCGCCAGGTATCCCCTCCTCTACATCGTGACCTGGGAGGAGGAGCGAGCCGAGCAGTTGCTTCGCCGCGCTGCGGCGGACCGGTCCAAGGCGATCTACGTCTGGACCCAGACCGAGGGTTTTCACGGCAAGGCCTCGAGTAAGGGGTACAGCGCGGTCGAGGCGCTCAATCACGTCCTCTCCTCCGCGGAGAAGGCGATCTTCGTTCTGAAGGACTTTCACCCCTTCATGAAGGAAGACGTCGTGATCCGGAGGCTGCGCGACATCGTCGCCGACCTGAAAAGGAGCTACAAGACCCTGGTGCTCCTCTCACCGATACTCGAAGTTCCTCCGGAGTTGGAGAAGGACATCACGGTATTGGACCTGCCCCTCCCCGATGAGGCCGACCTGCGGACTTGCCTCCGAGAGTTCCTCGAAACCGTGAAGGGCCGCATCGATGTCCGCCACGATCCGGATCTGGAGGAGAAGGTCGTCAAGGCGAGCCTGGGGTTTACCCTGAGCCAGGCGGAAAATGTCTTTGCCAGAGCGATCATCGCGGACCGGGCGTTCTCGATGGATGACCTGCACCTGATCCTGGCGGAGAAGAAGCAGATCGTGCGGAAGTCCGGCTTCCTCGAGTTTTACGATCTGGGGGAGGACTTCAAGCAGGTCGGAGGCCTGGACAACCTGAAGCTCTGGCTTGAAAACCGATCCCACGCCTTCACGGATAGGGCCAGGGTGTATGGCCTCCCAGAGCCGAAGGGGCTCCTCCTTCTGGGAGTTCAGGGGTGCGGGAAGAGCTTGACGGCGAAGGCGATCGCATCCCTCTGGGGTCTCCCCCTCCTGCGGTTCGACGTCGGCACGGTCTTCGGGTCGTACATAGGGCAGACCGAGGCCAACATGCGGAGGGCGCTGAAGATGGCCGAGGCCCTCTCCCCCGCCGTTCTCTGGCTCGACGAGATCGAGAAGGCCTTCGCGGGGAGCACCGGCAACTCCTCGGCTGATTCCGGCGTCTCCGCCCGCGTCTTCGGGGCCTTTCTTACGTGGCTGCAGGAGAAGAAGAAGCCGGTCTTCGTCGTCGCCACGGCGAACAACGTGAAGAGCCTGCCCCCGGAGCTCCTGCGTAAGGGAAGATTCGACGAGATCTTCTTCGTGGATCTTCCGAACCAGGCCGAGCGTGAGGGGATCCTCGAAATCCATCTGAAGAAGAGGAACAGGGATCCCGGTGAGTTTCCCCTTGCCGAGCTGGCTCGAGAGGCGGAGGGATTCTCGGGGGCGGAACTGGAGGAGGCGATCGTCTCCTCCATGTACAGCGCCTTCCCCGAAGGAAGGGAGATCAACGGAGAGGACATAGCCCGGGCTTTGAAGGAAACGGTCCCGCTCTCGGTGCTGCTGCGCGAGGACATCCAGGCGCTTCGATCCTGGGCATCGCAGCGGGCGCGGTCTGCATCCGGAAAGAGATAGAATGTACGTGGACATGATCCGCATTCCGGCGCCGTCCCTCGACGGGGGGACCTGGCTACAGAGTCCGCCCCTGTCGCTCGACGGTTTCCGGGGCAGGCCGGTCTGTATCGATTTCTGGGACTACACCTCCCTCCCTTCCCTGGCGGGCATTCCGTACCTTCGCCAGTGGCACAAGCGCTATCAATCCTTCGGCACGGCCTTCATGGGCGTGCACGTGCCCTCCTACCCGTTCGGGGGGGAGAGGGAAAATGTCGAGGCCGCCATCCAGAGGCTCCAGATCCCCTATCCCGTCGTCATCGATGATCAGGGAGCGATTCGAAAGTCGTTCGGGATTCAGTCGGTGCCTTGCCGGTACATCGTGGATCACGCCGGGTTCCTCCGGTTCTATCAGATAGGGGATGAGGATTACGAGAACACCGAGCTCTTCCTGCAGCAGACGCTTCGCGAGATGGACTCCTCCCTCGAGATGCCCGGTCTCCTGCCGCCTCTTCGCGTGGAGGATCGCGTGGGTGGATTCACCCTCCCCTCGACTGCAGAGATCGTGGTCGCCGAGTCCATCGGGAATCCGGACGATGTGGAAGCAGGTCAGGAGGGGACTTACGAAATACCGGCCTCTCTCGAGGACGGCCAGGCGTACCTCTCGGGACGCTGGGAAAGGTCCGAACGAGCCAGGGTCCTGTCGGGAGAGGGCGGAGTCCGGGTGATCTACAAGGCGGCGGAGGTCTTCCTCCTCGCCGCCCACTCGAGCCGCGCTGAGCTCGAGGTTCGACTCGACGGTCAGCCCGTGGAAAAAGCGGCCCATGGCGAGGACCTGAGTCTTGCGCCGGGGGGAGAAGTCCGTCTGGTCGTGGATCGGCCTCGGCCTTACCAGGTCCTCCGACACGACGGCGTCGAGCGACACGACCTGGAGATTCTCGCTGGCGCCCCGGGCCTCGAGATCTACTCGATCCAGTTCGCCTCGCGCATGCCCCCCCTATAGTCCGAGACGCATTCCCTCGTGAGCCACGCGGAACCCCTTCCGCTCCAGCGCCGCCCTCTCCGGCCCATCCGGATCCAGGAGGGGGTTACTGTGGTTGAAGTGAATGAAGATGATGCTTCCGGGCCGCTTGCGGACGATCCCCTCCAGTCTCCGCATCGACTCCGTCACCAGAGGATGCGGGATCGATGAGATGTCTCGCCCGGGGAGTTCGTTGGCGTCGTAGAAGGTCCCGTCGAGGAGGGCGTAGTCGGCCTCCTGGCATAGCTGCTCGATCGGGAGATCCCATTCCTCCCAGCGGTCCGTGTCCGGGATGTAGAGAAGTCGTTTCTTGCCCTCCACGATATATCCGACCGTGTCGCTGTATTCCTGCCGGTGCGGAGACCGGATCGGGGTCACGGTGAGTCCGGGACGGAGCTCGACGGCCTCGTTCACTCGTATCTCGACGAGGGAGATGTTCTTCAGCCGGACGAGTTGCTCCCACGGGGCGTTCTCGGACAGGAATTGGTTCATCCGCGCTGTGGCATGGACTCGCGGACCGACCCGGCCGACCGCCTCGCGTCCGAAGTAGACGAGGCCCAGGTAGTGACCGATATGGGCATGAGTGAGAAAGATCCCCGCGAGGCCCGAGAGAGGTTGGCCCGGAGTAAGCGTCCCCTCCGGCCGGAGGATGTCCCATTGCGCCGACAGGTCAGGCGTCGCGTCAATCAGGTACGTCTTTCCCGTGAGCCGATCGACGATCCCCAGGCAGGCCACCCGGTGGCTGCGCCCTGGATCGTCTCGGGCGGCGACGCAGTTGTCGCAGTCGTCCCCCGTCTGGGGGATGCCGGCGTCCTGGGCGACGCCCAGGATGATCACCGTGATCTCGTCCGGACCCGATCGCGAGCCTTCGCCGACGGGACCGATGGCGCAGGCCGATATCAGGACGACCGCGGCGCAGAGGAAAGATATGCACTCACGCATCACCGGAAAAGATCTGTAACGCCGAGGTGATCGCAGGCCTTGAAGAAGAAATCCACGGCAGAGCGCGAGCAGGCCATCACTTGCTCGGGCCCCTCGCGCCCCTTCTCGAAGGCGAAGAGCTCCGAGATCGATCCGTTCTTCCAGAAGGCGACAACCTCCGCCTCGGTCCTTTCGCGGAAGAGCCCGAGCCGATCGACGTCGCGTCTGCCCTGTTCCGGGGGCTTGGACTGTTTCTTCAGGCCGAGCGACCAGACGAGATCGTCGGGGGCTTCCTTCGCCGTGAGGAGGGCCACTCGGTCGCACTCGCCTGCCAGGAACTTTCGGAGGGCAAACTGGATCTGGGGTGAGGGGAGGCGAGGATTGACAAGGAGGATGCGAACCTTCCCCTCCCGGGAGAGGTGCAGAAGGGCGGCGATGCGCTTTCTATCCAGGCCTCCGAACTTCCCCTGTGCCGCATCGATGTCCACCTGGAGGATGCATGGGTTGAAGTACGGTTCCGACCGGTCACCGAGAAGGACAGAGTGACCTTCGATGTCCAGTTCGTCCGGATCGTAGACCGAGGCGTTGAGAGGGGAGGTGAGCATTCCCATCGCTTCCTTGAAGGTGATCTCCTGGACGAGCCGCGTCTCGAGGTAATCGCGGCGGACGATGACGATATCGGTCAACGCCGGCCCCGTGGCGGGCGCGTTGCCGCCCAGATCCGTGAGATCCATCAAGGCTCGGGCACGCCGTCCGGCCGGGTTCTCGACGATCGCCGCGGCGATCTTTCCGGCGATCTCGGGGGCGATGCGATCGAGGTCAGCGCGGACGAGGAGCTTATCCTGGGGGAAGATGGCGCTGCGCTCGCCGAGGTTGACCAGCGTGGCGCCGAACGGGATGAAGGGCCCGGTCTCCTTCCAGCGGAAGAGTCCATGGGCGAGTGCGCGCTTCCCCGAGCCCTCCGGTCCGAGGAAGACGGCGACGCCGCGACCCGGGATCGCTGCCGCTGATCCGTGGAGCAGGATCCACGACTTCCCCGGATCGAGAATCCGCCGTTGCGAATCGATCTGGATCCGCCCCGCCAAGATCGCCTCCACGGTCCCGAAGACTCCTGTAGCGCACAATTCTCCGTAATCGTTGGTGTTCAGGAGGAGGAAGCTCTGGTCCGCCGGATAGTAGAAGGCGAGCGGTCGGAAGAGAGTCTTCCGGACCCTCTCGATGTACGGGAGACTCGAGATGTCCGTCGCCGCGTCGTCGGTCAGACCGAGGCGGTAGTGGGGATCGCCCACCTCCCGTCGGTACTGTGCTATCTCCGCCGTCATGTCTTCTTCGGACTGGATCTGGAGCATCCCTCGAAGGGTGGTATCGTCCTTCAGCGTCGTGTCCGCGTAGATCGTGGCAGCAGGCTCTCCCCCTCCCGAAGCGGACGGGAAGCTCTCCCGGAAACAGCCGGCAAGATGCGTGTCATTCGTTACGAGACGAATCCGAAGAGGGCCCACCTCCACATCGATCCTCTTGGTCTGTGGCGCAGAGAGGAGCCGCTGCGCGCAGGGTCGGAGGCGCATCTCCCAGACGGCCTGCTTGGGGATGCGGACCGGTACACGCGGTCCCGAGAGAGGTGTGGCTACAGTTTCTGGCGGCATGGCCTGTTGGATCGTTACGACGCGATTCTCGGTTCGGCGGAGTCTAACCCACACCCACCGATCTCGCAACCGGATTTGAGATTGTCCTGGAGAGACGATCCGGAGGGGGGTACGATGCCCGCGATCCCTCTCCCCTATCGTTGGTGAGCAACAGATGCTGGAGACAAGCGCGCGATCGCTCCCCTCGCCCGGGATGGAAATTCTGAGAAGAAGAGGGACGACGTCCGACGTCACCATCTACGAGTCGAACGGCAAGCTGATCGGCTGCAAGAGTGTGGCGGAACGCTCCTGGCCGTTCCGTCGCATCGTCGGCCGCCGCCTGATTCGCAGGGAGATGGAGATCTACCGGGTTCTGAAAGGTGTAACGGGGATCCCCGTCCTGATCGGACCGACGGGGGAAGACGGGTTTCTCTTCGAGTATCGGCCGGGAACGATCTTCAGCCGGTACACTTCGGAGAGCCGGATGCCAGACGTATTCCTCGCGGGCCTGGAAGACACGGTGAGAGAGATGCACGCTCGGGGCGTGGCCCACGGGGACCTGTTCAATCGGGAAAATATTCTGGTCGGTCCCGATTTCACCGCGACGATCTTCGATTTCGGAATCGCGATTCGCCGCGACGCTCGATTCCCTCCCTTTTCCGCCTCGCTCTTCAAGATCCTCTCCGAGCTGGATCGCCGCGCGGTGATGAAGTACCGCCTGCGCCACGGGGGTGGAGAAGGGGGGCCGACCCGGCGGGCGCGACCCCACCCCCTTGAACGGATGGCACGCGGCCTGAAGCGTCTCAACATCCTGCACAAGGCGAGAAAAGAGCGACGAAAGCGTCGGGAGACGAAGGAAGTGATCCACCTGGGAGAGGAACCCTGGCGGTCGGCAAGGGGCCCCGGAACACGCATCCGGTGGAATAGATAGGAGGCTCGATGGCGGATCCCCCAGCCCCGATATTGCCGGGCTACGTGACGATTCCGGAAGCGGACTACCGCGCCCTCCAGGAGAAGGCACGCGCTCTTCCAGGGCCTTCCGGCTCGGCCGCCTTGCAAGCCATCCTGAAGGACCTGCTCGTTCAGGTGGATGATTTCGAGCGGGCGATCGAATCGGCGAGACGCGAAGAGAGCTACCCCCGGATGATCGAGGGCCTGGAGACGATCCACGCAGGCCTGATCCAGCTCCTGGGACGTCATCGATGCGAGAAGATCCCGACCGTGGGCGAAGCGTTTCATCCCTTTCGGCACGAGGTGCTGGGGGACGATCCTCCGGCCGAGGGCGAGATCATCACGGAGGAACTTCGAGCCGGCTACGAGTGGGGAGGAAGAGTATTCCGAAGGGCCTGGGTCCGGGTCAAGGGATCGCCTGCCCCTCCCGGATCAGAGTCTCTGCCCGATCGAGGTCATCCTTGAGATTGATGTTGAAGAAGGAGATCAGGTCCGGGTCGGCCATCCGGAGCTGGTCTTCCGGGATCTCGCGGGTTTTTACATCTCCGAAGAAGTGATCCACCTTCAGGTCGTCTTGCTCCACTCTCCTGCGGATGGCGGGGAGACATTTCTTGTTGTAGATCGCACGAAGGGGCTCGTACCCCCTGTCGGTTCTCGGAACAACAACATCGCCCCCCTTCCTCGAGCGGAGCAGGAGGTCCGCCATCTCCTGACGCAGGAAGGGGAGATCGCAGCCGGCGGCGAAGATCCAGGGTGTCTTCGCCTTTTCCAGCCCGGTCAGGATTCCCCCGATGACTCCCTTGCCGGCGACCAGATCCTCCCAGACCTCGAGATCGGAATCCGGATGCCGGCCCCCCCGAGCCACGACGAGGATGACCTCGACGCAATGCCGCTCCAGGCCCCTTCTCACCCATTCGAGCATCGGGACCCCCGCGAGGAGGATCTTCGACTTGTCGTCCTCGAAGCGGCGACTTCGGCCTCCTGCCAGGATGACCCCGGTGATCTCCTCTCTCACTCCGCCCCGACCTCCACCTTGATGCCGCGCTGCGCCTCGATTCGCGCGGCGAGGCTCCCTTGGTTCTCCGCGATCTCGAGAAGGCCTTGGCTGTTCTCCAGACAGAGGACCCGGCCTTTCTCGACGTCGCCGTAGGTGCGGACCCACGGGCACGAGATCGGTTTCGAACCGATGAGCACCCGCAGGATGTCACCAGGGGATGCGCCAAGCTTGCGGATCGCTTCGATCGGGATGTCGGTGAGGAGGTTCCCGTATCTGTCGATGGAGGCCACTCTTCCGCGGACCTGCGTGCCCTGGGTGACGGGAGCGGGGAGATCGAGACGAACGATCGACGTCACCGGCGGTCCGAGATCGGAAAGATCGATTCCGCAGGCGACGCGACCAGCCGCCGGTCCGAAGATATCCCTCCCGTGAAATGTGGCGGAAGGGGGGGCTTCCTCGCCGCCCCAACGCGACGAATCGATCTCCCTTGCCTCGACCATCCCGCCCGCCTCCAGGGCCAGGAACAGGAGGCCGTTGTCCGGACCGATGAAGACCCGACCTTCACGGTCCCGCGCCGCTATGGCTCTTCGAGTGGAACCGACCCCGGGATCGACGACGGCCACGAAGATGGTCCCTGGGGGGTACTCGGCGGCCGCCTCCCGCAGGATGCGCGCCCCCTCCTCGATGTCGAACGGTGGCACCTGGTGAGTGATCTCGTCTATGCGCGCGTCGGGACAGACGCGATAGATCGATCCCTTCAGGGAACCCCTGTAGGAGCCCTCGTCTCCGAAGTCGGTGAGCAAGATGACGAGGCGGGACGCCGAGCGGGAGGATGCACAACCGGCCCCGATGGCCAGGAGGAGGATTGCGGCGAGCGGAAGCATGGCCCACCGAAGTCGAGATCTCTTCATGATAGGTTCCTTGCAATGCGCCAGCGCAGGTCTAAACTCGATGCCTGCCAGGCGGGCCTACTGAGAGTCTAATACCGTGCCTTCATCACTTCTATGGTTCGGGATCGCCATCGCCGTCATCGGGATCGGCGGGGGGTCGCAGGATCCGCTCCGGAGGATCGCCGTCCTCGAGGACGCTCGCTCTCTGGGGAAGGAGGGGGAGCTCATCGGGCTCCTCTCCCATGGCGACCCCAGGGTGCGGGCGCGAGCCTGCGTCGCCCTCGGCAGGATACAGGTCCCGGAAGCGATCATCCCCCTACGAGGTCGTCTCAAAGATCCTGATCTCACCGTGAAGAAGGCGGCGGCGTTCGCCCTGGGTCAGACCGCGCTGGGCCGACCGGAGGCTGCCTCTCCGGGAGGTGAGATGGCCAAGGAGGTTGTCAGGACTCTCATCACCCTCGCGCGGGAAGCGGAGCCGGATCTCCGCGCTCTGGCGGCCGATGCCCTGGGAAAAATCGGAGGCGAAGATTCGCTCCAGGCCTTGCGCTCTATCGTCGGGGACAAGGATCCAGAGACCCGGAGGCAGGCGGCGTATGCTCTCGGCCGGATCCGATCGTCAAAGGGCGCGGAGGCACTGCAAGGCTTGCTGGATGACTCCTCCCCGAAAGTTCGCGCAGCCGCAGCCTACGCCCTTGGCCGCGTGGAGGACCCGCTCCCCATCGATGCCCTGAGAAAGGCCGTGAACGATCCGGATCCGGACGTCCGCTTCGCGGCCTACCAGGGGATGCGACGTGGTAGAGACGTGGCCGGGATCCCACTCTACGTCGAGATGATCGGCGAGAAGGATCCTCGGGTCCTGGTGGAGGTGCTCTGGGGGCTCGCCGCGGCTCCTACCGAGGGCCGCGTCAAGATAAAGAAGATGCTCGAGCACAAGGACTCGCCAGATGTCCATGTCCGTTCGGCCCTGGCGCGCGCGCTCATCAAGGCGAAGAGCGATGAGGTCGCCGCGACGCTGCTCGAGCTTTCGGAGGATCCCTCTCCCATGGTCCGGGCCGAGGTCGCTGCGGCGCAGGGGAGGTATGACTCCGACCTCGGCGCAGCGATCGATCTGGCCGCGGATCCTCACTTTTACGTGAGGGCGGCCGTGGCGACCGCTCTCCGCTCCGAGATCGTTCGTCTTCGTGAGGAGATCGATCGTCTCGTCGAGCGGGCTCTCGTGACGAGGCTGGAAGACAAGATGGAATCCCTGGAGCGGGCGCGGCGGCTTTCTTCCTCACCCCTCTGGTCGGGCGCCTCGACGAACGCGCCCGGCGCGAAGAGGCTCCAGGAGATCCTGGACGACCCGGCCGAAAAGATCCGGATCGCCGCCGCTCGCGCCGCCGCCGACTTGCCGCTCGGGGCGGGACTGCCCCAGCTCTTCGGGATGTTAAGTGACGAAGATCCGTGGGTACGAGCCGAGGCGGCCCTCTCGGTGCGCCTCCGGCACGCTGGGGGACCGAGGGTGGCCGTCGAAGACCTGCCCGAGCCTGCGGGCAGGATTCTGGAGGCGGACCTATCCGGCGATGCTCAGGCCCTGCTCGATGCCCTGAGCTCGTGCATCGTCGAACGCGAGCCTCGCGCCCGCGCCTTCGCCGCGCGGGCCCTGGAGCTTGCGGGGCCGGGGGCGGAGGAGATCGGACGGCAGGCGCTGAACGATCCGGATGGATTCGTCGTTCGCTTCACGATGCGGTCTCTCATCCGATCCTCCGGGGATCGCGAGGGGCTGGAGATGTCGCTGGCGTCCATCGCCCGATCAAGCGACGCGCGGACCCGCGCGGAGCTGGCCTGGTTGCTCCCGGAGGTCGAGGCGGAATGGGCTTCGAAGCTCCTCCTCGCTCTCACGGACGATTCTGACGACGGGGTCCGGCAAATCGCGATCCGGCACCTCGCCTGGGCCACCGGATCCGAGCCGGCCCCCGAGGTGTCTCTGGACGATGACACCCGGCGGGCGTGTTTCCTCCTCGTGATCGCTGGAAGGGCATGGCGAGCGATCGGCAAGCTTGCTGCAGACCCGGACGTCGTTGTGCAGGCTTCCGCACTGGAGGGACTGGGTCTGGTCCCCACGCGATCGGCCGAGGCGAGACTCCGAGCGGCCGTCACGTCTGCGGATCCGGGCGTGGCCTTCGCCGGAGCCCACCATCTGCGCTCACGACCTGCGAGCGAGGCCGTTGCCCTTCTCGTGAAAGCCTACAAGACGTGGATGCCGGCGGGTTACCAGGACGTCCGCATCGAAGTGGTGCGTGCCTTGGCCGCGATTCGAGGCGACCGGGTGCGTCCGACCCTGGAGGCCGCCGCCGCGGATCCCGATCCGGCGATCCGCGAGGAGGCGCGCCTGGGTCTCCGCGATCGAGGCTGGGAGATCCCCGAGGAGAAACCCGTTCCTGGCCACGAGCCGAGCCGCTACCTGCAGGAACGCGCCCCGCTCCCCCGGTCCCCGCGGGTGGTCATGGAGATGGAGAAGGGGGAGATCCGGATGGAGCTCTATCCGGATGCGGCCCCGATCCATGTCCGGAACTTTCTTCGTCTGACGCGGGAAGGGTTCTACGACGGTCTCACGATCCATCGGGTCGTCCCCAACTTCGTGATCCAGGGAGGAGATCCTCTCGGCACGGGTTGGGGTTACTCCGGCGATCTCCTGCGCGATGAGATCAACACGATCCGGTACACTCCGGGAACGCTCGGCATGCCCAAGTCGGGAAAGGACACGGGAGGCTGTCAACTATTTCTCACGCACGTCTCGACTCCATGGCTCGACGGGGCCTACACGGCGTTCGGGCGTGTCACGGCCGGCCTCGACATTCTTGACAAGATCGAGGTAGGCGATCGAATCGTCAAGATGAGGCTGGAAAGCGAGCCGCCGTGATTCCGCTCAGGGACAGCAACCCATCCAGCCGGACACCCTACGTCACCTACACCCTCCTCGGGCTGAACATAGCGGTCTTTCTCTTCGAGCTGACTCTCGACAAGGAGGGGCTGGACGGGTTCTTCAATAGATTCGGGGTCATACCGATCCTCTACACCCAGGGGGGGCAGACCGACCTGTTCCAGCTTCTGTTTCCGCTCATCACGTCCATGTTCCTTCACGCAGGTTGGGTGCACCTGGGGTTCAACATGCTCTATCTCTGGATCTTCGCGGACAACGTGGAGGATCGACTCGGCCATGTCCGATTCGTGATCTTCTATCTCCTCAGCGGCCTCGGCGCCATGGTCGCCCAGATCGCCCTGAGCCGGCTCTCCGCGGTCCCCTGCATCGGTGCGAGCGGGGCGATCGGGGGAGTGCTAGGGGCGTACATGATCACGTACCCCAACGCCAAAGTCTTGACCTTGCTGCCGATCTTTTACTTCATCACCCTCATAGAGGTTCCGGCGCTGGTTGTGCTGGGCTTCTGGTTCGTGGGCCAGCTCTTCAGTGGTGTGGGGAGCCTGAACCCCGAATACGGAGCCGGGATCGCCTACTGGGCCCACGTGGGGGGATTCGCCACCGGGATCGCCTTGATGTTCGTTCTGGCGCCCGGAAGGGACAAAGAACGCCGTAAGGACAAATAACGGCCCCAATGAGCCCGAAGGGAGGAGCGCATGCCCTGGATTCGAGTCATAGAGCCCGATGCCGCGACCGGTACGCTCAAGAAGGAGTATGACGCGGCGATAAAGCGAGCGGGGAGGGTCTACAAGATCATCAAGTTGTTCAGCCTGAACCCGTCCGCCCTCCGGGGGACGATGTCACTCTACATGACCCTGATGCACGGACGGTCGGTGCTCTCGAGGGCCCAGCGCGAGATGATCGCCGTCGTTGTCTCGCAGTACAACGGCTGCCATTACTGAGTAGAGGCTCACTCGGAGGACCTCCGTCAGGTGACGGAGGACGACAAACTGGTCGAGGACATCAAAGAGGACTTCGAGGAAGCGGATGTGAACGAGCCGACCAAGGCCCTCCTGCTGTTCGCCTGCCGGGCGACGCACCGGGCGACCGACATCCGCAAGGAGGACGTCGACGAACTGAGGGCCGCCGGGTTCAGCGACCGTGCCATCCTCGATGGTGTGATGATCACGGGCCTCTTCAACTACTTCAATCTGATAGCGGACGCCCTGGGGATCGATCTGGAGCTGGACATGCCGGCCAGGGAGGAAAATCTCGGCGAGCCTACCGTGGAAGACGAGTGAGAGCTTCGCGCGCGGCCTTGCTTCCCGGCGGGATCGCGTCCGCTTTCTGATAGGCCTCCGCCGCCTGGGTGGGCTTCCCCAGCGCCTCGAAGTACTTGCCGCGGTTCAGCCAGAGAACCAGGTATTCCTCGCGCACCCTCCCGGAGATCGGGTCGCTGGAGGCCCGAACCCACCGATTTCTCAGGTTCAGATCAGGCAATTGGATCCGCTCTCCCGGGGGCAGAACCCTGAAGGCGATCGTCTCCGGGAGCGGGGTGGCAAACTCGACCCCGCACCTGGAGAGCGGGTGCTCCGAGTGGTTCTCGAAGATGAGGTTCCGCGTCGCGTAGACAGGACGGTTCGCCTTCCAGGCCTCGGTGAGCATCCCGGCGATGAGTCTCTGGTAGCGGCTGTCGAGGTCCGCATGTCCAGCGGGGGCGGGCAGTTCATCCCGTTCCCAGATCTTCTGAAGTCGCTGGAATCGGGCGATCCGCTCGTCCAGGCCGGAGAGCGTTCGAGGAGCCGACTGTCTCAGATACGGGATGTACCAGGAGTACCGGAGAAGGTTGAGGTCGATCACGTCGACGTCCCTTCTCACACCCTCGATGTGCTGCAGGTAGAGGGTCGGAGCGTACAGGTTCCAGGCCCTGGTGAAGACGACTGCGTCGGTCCCGACCGTCTCGAGGAGATCCAGCCCGTAATCTCGCGCCTCCATCTGGAGGCTGCGATCCGATCTGGACCAGTTCAGGGGCAAGGGTGAGACGCCGATCAGGATCGCCGCCGCGGCGAAGCCCCATCGAGATGCCCTCGTCGGCCATCGCTGGATCCCTGCTTCCATTCCCCGGACCGCGCCATAACCCGCCAGGACGCCGAGGACGAGAAATGGGATCAGGAAGTAGGTTTCCTGGTCCTCGGCGATGTCGTAGGAGAGCCCCCAGAGGAACGGAACCAGGAAGCAGAGCGCGAGACAGAGCAGGATCACCGGCCCGCGCCTCGTCAGCCGGAGGATCCCCGCGCCGATGAGGATCAGGGGCACGGGGCCGAACTCGGTCCACGCCATGTGGGCGAACACCCCCAGTTGCTTCCAGGCGGTGTTCCAACCCGGCCGGAAGCTGGTCCTGAACTGCCATCCCGTGATGTGCCGCCAGAACCGCTCGCCCAGATCTGGATCTCCCCAGTTCAGGATCGGGTCGGTGGCGGCGCGGATCGGCAGGACCGAGTAGGCCGCCAGCCCGACGACGACCGCAGCACTGACCGAGATGCCGACGGATCGGATCCGTTGACCCCGTCTCTGATGGGGCGCCAGCAGGATCAGAAGGCCCGAGCCGGGCAAGAAGAACGCCAGGGTGAGGTGGTTCGCCACGCCGAGCCCCGCGACGAGACCGAAGGCGACAATCACCCAGGTCCTGGGGGCGCGCATGCGGCAGAAACGGTAGTGGGCGGCGGCAAGCAGAAACAGGAAGCCGGTCATGGCCAGGTTCAGCGTATAGACCTCCACGATGGTCGCCTGCTGCCAGAAAGTGAGGGAGAACGCGAAGAGGAGGGCAGCGGTAGCGGGAGGCGCGTGATCCACCAGGCGGAACTCCGACTCGAGGTCCTCCCGGTGGACCTCGGACCGTAGCAGGAGGTGAAGACCTAGATAGATAGTGGGGGCCGTGAGGGCGGCGGCGAGGGCAGAGAATACGTTCAGGCGATAGGCGACGTCATCGCCGAGGGGGAGCTGGGAGAAGAGGCCCGCGAGGATCAGATAGAGGGGGAAGCCCGGTGGATGGGCCACCCCACCCGTCGCCGCGGCAAGGGCAAGCTCGGCTGTGTCTGCGAAGACGAACGTGGGCGCCAGGGTGAGGACGTAGATCGCCAGCGGTGCGAGAAAGAGGGCAATCGAGATGAGGAGGACAGGGCGATGGTGCAATGAACGCAGTCCGGAAGGTGTTTGTTTCTCATCTTGGTGCAGGCGTCACCCGGATGCAACCGACTATCGATTCTTGGAAGGCTTCTGCGAGTCGGTGGCCTGGCCGGATCGGGGAGGGATGTTCCCACTATCCCCACCTCCGATGAATCGGGAGATCACCTCGTTGCCAACGAGGTTCTGGCCCCATCGCAGAACTTCCTCCCAGTGGAGGAACCCTGCCAGGAGGGACAGAGAGAGGATCAGGAACATGGCGATCCGAAAGCGGGGGGGAGACTGGATCGGATTCAGCTCATCCGCGGCGGGGGTTGCGGCAGCGACCGGCAAGGTCGCGGCCCGCGGGGCGGACTTCTGGGCCGGCATCTGGATGCGAGTCGGCGACAGTGCGCTCCGTTTCTGTGTCTCGGGCAGGTCCATCTCCTCGGAAGGGGGGGGCCTCTGGATGGCCATCGTCGCCATCTCGGAGAGGCCTGGGCTGGCCGGGTTCATCGGAGAGCGAGCGACCATGCCGGTCCTCTCGATCTCCTCGTCGATGATCCGTTCCAGTGTCGTATTGTCGAACGTGGCGTCGATGAACTCCGAGAACGACTCCTCCTCTGACAGAGAGGCCCTCGCGGGCGGGTGCCTTCTGCCGGAGGTCGGTCGGGCATGGGCGATCGGCCGAGCGGCCGGGGCGCGAGAACTCTTCGACTTGGAGGTTCGCACCAGCTTCCTGATGTGCGAGATCAAGTGACTGCAGCTCGGGAAACGGTCCCGGGGGCGCTTCGCCATCATCTTGCATATCAGCTTGGAGAGCCAGCGCGGAATCTTCGGATCCAGGTCACGAGGCGGCCTCAGCGGCTCCTCGATGTGCTGGCGAATCGTCTCCGGGACGGATCGACCCTCGAAGGGACGACGGCCCGTGATCGCCTCGTAGATCGTGGCGCCGAGACTGTAGATGTCCGTCCGGGGGTCGGCCTTCGATTCGAGCGCCTGCTCGGGGCTCATGTAATTCGGGGTCCCGACGAGGAATCCAGTCTGGGTCAGGTTGGCGTTGTCGCTGGTGATCTTGACGATGCCGAAGTCGCCGACCTTGGCGATTCCCTTCGGGTCGATCATGATGTTTCCGGGTTTGATGTCCCGGTGGATGATCCCCTTCTTGTGGGCTGCGTCGAGTGCGGAGGCGATCTGCAGCAGGATGCGGATCGCGTGGGCGAGGCCGAGCTTCTTCTCCCGCCGTAGGACGGAGAGGAGGCTCTCTCCTTCGACGTACTCCATCACGAGGAAGTGACGCCCCTGGTCCTCGAAGACGTCGTGGACGGAGATGATGTTGGGGTGGCTCAGCTGAGCGGCGGCAAGCGCCTCTCGCCGCAGGCGCGCGATGTTTGTCGGATCTTTATTGAGGGACTGGAAAAGGACCTTGGCAGCGAGCTTTCGTCCGAGAGACTCCTGGACGACGACATAAACTGCCCCCATACCTCCGGAAGCGATCTTTTCCAGGAAGCGGTATCCACGGAAGACGCGGCCTGCCAGGGGGTCCGCTACGGCTTTGGACATCTCTATCTAGAGACTCCATTACCCCCCAGTGGTTGATGATTCCAGGTCCGGACGCCTTCATCCGGAGAGAGACTTCACTCGGCCCCCTGCTCTCGCATGCCTCTTGCCCTTTGAATCGGCGATGGGAGTATAGCATCCTGCCTCTGGAACCGGCCAGAAGGGGAGGGGAGACCGGATGGGAGAAGATAGCCCCCTCGTGGTGGACGGGTCACGTGGGGAGGGGGGCGGCCAGATCTTGAGGACGGCGCTGACGCTGTCCATGCTTACCGGGCGGAGCCTGCGAATCGTACGGATCCGGGAGGGAAGGCCCACGCCAGGGCTCAAGGCTCAGCACTTGGCTTCCGTGCAGGCGGCCTCCGCCATCTGCGGGGGCAGCGTCACGGGGGCGCGGATCGGCTCCCGCGAGGTGGAGTTCCGGCCGGGCCCGGTTCGGGCGGGCGAGTACGATCTTCGCATCCCCACGGCGGGCTCCGCCTCCCTCGTCCTCCAGACCGTGGCAATACCCCTCGCCATGGCGGCGGGCCCCTCGGAAGTCTCCGTGAGCGGCGGTACCCACGTGGAATGGAGCCCGTCGGCTCATTTCCTGAGATGGCACTGGGCGCACTGGCTCGGACGGATCGGGCTGGGGGTCGAGGTCACGATGGAGACGGCTGGCTTCTATCCGAAGGGGGGCGGCCGTCTCGTCCTCCGATGCGACGGAGGGGGCCGGCCGCGGGCCTGGTCCGCTCCGGAACGAGGCTCTCTCCGGGAGGTGCGCGGCGAGGTGACGATCTCTCGCCTGTCCGGATCGATCGGAGACCGGATCGCGCGCGAGGCCAGGCGTCACCTGGCCGTGATGGATGCTTCGATCGATCTGTCGATTCGCGAGGTGCCCTCGAAGGGGCCCGGGGTCTCCTTCGATCTCCTCGCCCGCCTGGATGGCGCGACCTTCGCCACGACCTGCCTCGGTCGGCGCGGTCTCCCTGCAGAGAGACTGGCGCAATCCTGCGCGGAGGATCTCCTCGGTTTCCTCGACGGGGGGGCCGAGATCGATCGGTACCTGGCGGACCAAGCGCTCGTCCCTCTCGTTCTCGCCCCCGGCAAGTCCCGGTTCCGGGCGGCCGAATGCACCACCCATCTACTGACGAATTCGGGAACAATAGCCCTTTTTCTCGGCGACCGGGTCCGGATCGAGGGCAAGATGGGAGAGGAGGCGGAAGTCACGGTGGAGGGGGGCATCTGATTTCTAATGCACATTCAACCGGATCGGGGACACACCTAATTCGTTGAGTCGATCACCGTGATCCGCGTCTCCGCCCCGTTGCAGCGAATTTCGGGGACGTACATCGCGTGGCCCGTTACCGGGAGGGCGTGGAACTTGCCGGGCACCTCGGCTCGGAGGTCGTACCGGATCTCCCAGACCCCTTCCGGGAGCTTGTCGATGAAGAGGGCGATCTTTCGGTCCCGGAGCTCCTGGTAGACCCACCGGCTTCGGTTCGTGTAGTCGGAGCTACCGGTGCCTTTGGGCTCCTCTCCTTCACCCTTCTCGCCGGAAAAATGGGCCTCGACAGCGCCGGACTTGAGCTCTCGAGCGTAAATCGATTCGCCGCTCCGGATCTGGACCGCCTCCAGCCCCGCGGGCTTGAGGTCCTCAAAGACGAGGTATTCGTAATTATTCTTCCCCTCGATCGTGATCACGGTCTCGACGCGGTCCCCGCTGGACAGCTCTTCCCCATCGTTCAAGGGCTCTCTGTGGTAGACGAACCCCTTGAGAAGGGTGGGACGGCCGACCAGCTTGAAATACTGTCGGCGGACGAAGATCTCGTTCCCTGCCGGGGTCACAGGCTCTTCCAGGCTGAAGAAGGTCGCCTCGGCGGAGAAGTAGAGGGGGCTGTCGCCCGCCTTCCGGACGATGCGTATCTCGTTCGAGCCGTCGCGTATCAAATCCCTATCGATCGAGAACCGGCTCGGGGCGGTCAGGGCATCATCCGCCGTGAGCTTCTGGCGGATCACCGAAGTCCCGTTGAAAAATATCTCGTACTCGATGTCCGGCTTGAGCTCGCCGCTCTCCCGAAGATACTGGTTGAGGGCGAGGATCGCGATGGCGGTGTCCCGGGTGTTGCTCCACTGAGAACCCCGGCGGTTCTTGATCAGCCAGTTTGTCACGGGCTCGATCAGATCACTCTTCGGATCGATCGTCAGGAGGGCGGCAAGGGCGAACGAGGTCGCCTCGACGCCGCCGTCGGACCACCGCCACCAGATCCCATCCTCTCCCCAATGGGCCGTTCCTTGAACCGCCGGGTGAGACTCCTGCTCTCCCCGCTGTATCACGGATGTATCCGGCGTCTCGTCTCGTTTGACCCCGTTCTCGAGGTTGCGGATCAGGGTCTTCGCCCTTATCTCATCCTTGTAGTAGTGTGCGCTGAGAGCGAAGAGAGCGCGAGTGTAGGCGTTCAGATCATCCCGGCGGGCCCAGAGGTTGTCGAATGCCTTCCTCTGGAACTTGCCTATCCGGTCCTTCGAGCTCGTGAAGTGGTGATAGGCGAGGGCGTGCAGCATCCAGGCCTGAAGATCATGGCGTCTCTCCGCCTCGACGATCTCCTTGTCCAGGAACTGCGCCCCGCGTTCGAGTGCGTCGACCCGGATCTCGATGTCCGCCTCTCGAGCGAGAGCGAGTCCCCAGACGACGTAGGCCGTCATGAAATGATCGCTCTCACCCTGCTTCCACCAGCCCCAGCCTCCGTCGGCGTGCTGGAAGTCATAGAGTCTCTCCAGTCCCTTCCGGACCATGTCCGTCAGCTTGGCCAGGTCCTTCTTGCCCCCCGCTTGCGTCCTGTCTACATGCTCCTGCTCGATCCCACCGAAGACCTTGCGCATCACCGTCTCCGGCTTGACTCCCAGATCCTTCAGGGTCTTGGCGGTGATCGCCGCTGGAAGGAAGCGGCTCATCGTCTGCTCGGTGCAGCCGTACGGGTAGTCGATGAGGTACGGAAGAGCGTCCAGCATCGTCACCGCCAGGCTCGGCGCCACCTGTAGGGTCAAGACCGTCGAATCCCTCTTTCTTTCCTTCGGGATGTCGATCTTGACCGTCACGTCCTTCCCTCGCAGCTTGACCGCCTTGGCGACGAGCTTCTCGATTCCGTGCTCGAAGATGGGAAGCTTTTTCTGCATGGCGTCCTGGTAGCCGCCTCCCTGGGCGGCGACGGTGAGCAGAGCCGCATCCGGCTCGAGGACCGACACGGCCCAGTCGACGCGGCCTTCACCGGCCGGCGAGATCTCGATGGGCCCCGCCTCTCCCTTTTTCACCTTGCCGTCGATCAGAAGCCCGATGATCGTGAGACCTTTCGCTTTCAGCGACGGAGTCACGATCAGCTTCTTTTCCGTGTTGTTGTTGATCACCGCGGAGACCGTGGCGAGGTCCCCCACGACGAAGAAGCGAGGGGCCTGGAGCCGGGCGATGAGAGGCTTTCTCGTCCTCGTGGACGAGTCCGCGATCCCGAACTGGTTCTTCTCGGTGATGACGCGGGCGGTCGCCTTCCAGCGCGTCAGCGTATCGGGATACTTCACCGTTGCCGTGGCATGACCGTCCTCGTCGGTGATGACGTCGGGCTGCCAAAAAACGGTCGAACGGAAATCGCTCCGGACGACGACGACTCCCCCCGAATCTGGATCGAAACCTCCCCGCCCATCCGCCTCCATTTCCTCGGAGGCGTCATCGAACATCAGCATCCCCTCCGCCGGGGCAGAGGGCCGCTCCGCCCCCCGACTCCGTGCCCCTGAAGCCTCGGCGAAGCTGTCAGCGCGCGCCTTCCCCTTCATTTCCTTCTTGGGGGCGAGCTTCTCCCCTTCTTCGCGCCGGCCCAGATCGCGAACCGCCACCTCGATCAGCCGCTCCTCATCGCCCAGGGCGAGCTTCGTGAATCGTTTGTGGTGGAATGTGCCCCGGGTTCGAATGATCTGCCTCCGCTTCGATCCGTAGAAGAACTTCCTGGGGTCGCCGGCGTAATCGCTCTGGATGGCATAGACGGACTCGTCCACCAGACCGAGGGACACCTCGGCGGAGACCGGCTTGCCGTTCCGATCGAGGGTCTTGATGGTGACCGTCCCCTCCTCTTGCGGCTGGTACGTCTCCCGGTCGTGCTTGATCTCCACGGAGAGGAAGTGATCGACCGGAGGCACCACGATCTGCTTCGTATCCATGTGGAGCTGCCGGTCGCTGACCATCGCTGCGGTCAGGTAGATGTTCGGGACGTGCCGCTCCTCGATGTCGAGATGGAGCAGCTTGACCGTTCCCTCCAGGTGGACGAGCCGATAGCTGTACAGGTCTTGCCCCTCGATGCTGAAGAGGACGTACCGATCGTTGGTCGGGACGGTGAGCATCACGGCCGCCTTCTGACCCGCGCGGAAGGTATCCTTGTCGGCGATGATCTGCACTCCTCCCTGGCGATATCCCAGGTCTCGGGAGGCGTCGGTCGCCACCCATACCGTCGTCTGAGCAGAGATCGGCGATCCGTCTCGGTCCTGACTGGCCCAGACGAACTGGTAGTAGCCCTCCCTCTCCGGGGTGAAGGTGAGATCCGCCTCCCCTTCGGCGTTCGTCTTCACGATGCGCATCAGGACCTCGTCGTGGTGATACCCCTGGGCCTTGAGCCTCCAGCCCGGGCCCGCCGGACCATCCGGTCGGGGCGGGAAGTGTCGCATCTCGGATCGCATCCGCTTCAGCTTCTCCCCGGTCACCTCTCTTCCGTTCGGATCCAGCCAGACCTCGAAGTGGGTGTCTTTCGTGACGGTGATCGTTCCGGAGGTGGACAGGGGCTGATCGTTCGCGTCGATCGTCCTGACATCGACCGTGACCTTGTCCTGGGGGCGATACAGGTGGTGGCCCGGGCGGAGATAGACATGGTAGCTCTGCCGCGTCACCCGCACCTTTCCGCTGCCCACAATCTGTCGGCGGGACGCATCGGTGACGCGGGCCTCGACCCTGTATTCGAAATCCTGATTGGAGTTATGGGGGGTGTCGAACGAGAGCTTGGCGCGACCCAGCTCATCCGTCCGAATCGTCTCGTGCTTGATGATCTGTCCGCTTCCCCACCAGTGGCGCCGGCTTCGATGGTCGATGTCCTCGTAGAACCAGGGAAACTCCCTCGGAGGAGACCACCAGTGGTAAAACGGGTTCTGGTAGACGAGGACCTCGACCGTCGCGTTGCCGACCGGCCCACCGAAGTAATACTCCGCTTCGATCTCGATCTCGACCGACTCGCCCAGCTTGAAGGCCTTCTTCCTGCCGTCCTCCTCGGGCGTGCGCACCGACACCTTGAACTCCGGAAGCTTGTACTCTTCCAGGCGGAAGAGAGATGCGCTGCCTAGCCCATCCTTCTTTCCGGCGGTCCAGAAGGAGATCTTGTACTCCCCCAGAGGCATCGATCCGGTGAGCTCGAGTGAGGCCCAGGCGCTCCCGAATTTATTCAACGAGAGGGTTCCATCCGACACCTTGGCCCCGCGTGGATCCGTGATCTGGTACTCGATCTCCTCCCCGGATGGGGTCGAGTAGATCGACCCGTCGTACTGTCTTGCCAGGATCTTCCAGTGGGCTGTCTCCTCGGGACGATAGGCGGGTCGGTCGGTGAAGGCGTAGATCTTCCACGAGAGAGCAGAGCGTTGGCCGGAATAGCTCTGGCCGGTGGCGAACGCCTGTCGATCCTTGGAGATGGCGCTGACGAAGAGATCCGTTCGTCTCCATCCTTTCCGAGATGGGGCGACCAGGTCGAAGACGGCCAACCCCTCAGCGTTGGCGGTCTTGGTCTCCTCGCGCCACCCCCAGGTCGAGCCGTCGTACCCCCGTTCCCAGAGTCTCACTTTGGCGTTTGGGATGGGCGATCCATCCAGGACGTCGCAGACGTAGACGAGGGCTTGCCTTCCCGAGGTCTTGAGGACGAGCGAGGCATCGCTGACCAGGACGAGGTCCCTGGAGCTCTTCTTCCCCGCCACCCCTTCGATCACGTAGGCGCCCGTAGGAAGCGGCTTCTCCAGCCGGAGGGCCTTCTGGGCGGGAAGGTGTTTTCCCTTGTCCTCCGTCTGATACGTCCAGGATTCGACCTTCTCTCTTCCCGCGAGATCGATCTGATCGAGCCACGATCGGCCGCGCGCGTTGCTGCCACGAAAGGAGACGTCCTTCGTCAGATCCACGGGATAGAGGGAGAGGTCGATCCTCTTCACATTGCGCCAGTTCAGGTGGTACTGGATCTCCGAGCCGGGCAGGAAAAAGTTCGAGACGCTTACCCGGACGACGGGAGAAGTGATCTGCTCGATCTGCCGCCGGGAGTCGTCGTGGTATCGGGTCTCTCCCTTCTCGAACTCCCGGATCAGCCGGCGATAGAGTTCCACGGCCTTCGGGAAGTCCGGTCGGTAGTTCCATTGGCCGCCCTCGAGTCGCACGACTCGGCCCTGGCTGGCCATCCACTGGGCGTAGTGGTAGAGGGCGTCGTCGTACCAGTCGGTCCCCTTCCCGGGTTTCAAGGCCGCCTCGTACGCATCGGGCACCTGCCGGGCAAGATGCCAACCCCCTCCCTGGTTCCGGAACGTCATGGCGATCAGGTATTGGGCGTGGGCGCGATCGTTGTCCGTGGATGCGATCTTCAGGACGTTCTCGAGGACCGATCGGGGGACCACGTTCCCGTAGTAGCCGTAGTAGTAGTTGGCGTGGGCATCCCGGGGCCGGGCCATCTTCCAGACCATCCCGACATAACGCGTCCGGGCGGGCTCGATCTCCTCCGCCCCCGCCCACCAGTCGAGGGCCCGCTGGTAGTAGGTCCAGGCCTGACTCCAGTTCCGCTGGGCCCGGCGCGTCCAGTGATAGTCGGCGAGCGATTCCTGAACCTCCGCCCAGATCCGATCCCGGTCCTCGACCCTCTCTATGTCCCGCACGAGAATCTCGAGCTGCTTGCGCGCCCGATCGAAGGGCGTCGAGTCGGATGTCTGTGTGCCGGAATGCGATCGCCAGAGGGTGTCGGCGACCCGGAAATCCACCCATCGAGCCACCTCGACGGGGAGGTCCATCTTGTCCGCCTTCAGGTAGATCGCGCGCGCGCGTCCGTAGGATCTCTCGGAGTACAGTTCCTCCGCTTCCGCGTACAGCTTCGCGTAGTCGGTTGCCTCCTGGGGGGTGGGGATGAGAAAGAGGGCGGCCAGCAGACCGAGGAGGCTGAACGACTTCATCTTGGCTCCCGCTCATGAGAGCGCGAGCCCCGACACCCTACGGGTGGGGGATCCGCGCTCCGGGTCGATAGGATTGTTGGTCGATTAGACCCCCGGGGCCTCTGAGGGTTCCCTATTTTGGGCGGGGCCGGGCTCTGCGAATGGGCTTCTGCTTCCTGCCGGTGCGCATTGCCTTGAGGGCCTTTCGGCCACCCTTCGTTCGAGACTTCGCCCGAAAGCCCGACTTTCTCTTGCCCTTCAGGTTGCTCTTTCTGATCTTGACCTTCATGGTCCCTTCTCCTTTCCTGCCGGCCGAGCCTTTGTGATGAGGCGTTCCTGCTGACCCCGTCCCGGAGGCCGGGGGGGGGGCGGACCATTATAGCGGAAAAGAAGCGGGACGGATCACGGAGGTGAGGGGAAGTTTGGGGTCAGTCGAAACGGGACTTGCTGGCCGCCCACCATCTCTCGACGGCCGCCCGGGCCTGCTCCCTCTTCTGCCGAGGGGAGGACGGGTCGTAGCCGAAGTCCTCCTCGGCCACATAGGCGATACGGTCGATCCCTCGGAGACGATCCTCCGGGGAGGGGCTTCGCAGGAGGTCGATCGAGTCAGGGACCTCACGGGAGATGAGTTTGTATCCGGAGGGGTCTCCGAGCCGGTGGAGCGCGGCCGCGGCGAAATAGGCCAGGTCGGTGTTCTCCTCGCTCAGAAGCCGTCGGATCACCCTTATCGCTGCCCCGTGCCGGAGCATGCCGAGCGCCTTGCACGCCACGATGCGAACGTCATCCCGCTCTCCTTTCAGGAGGTAGACGAGCATCTCTGCCCGGGAGCGATCTCCTATCTGACCCAGGGCCATGGCGGATTGTTTTCTTAGCTCGGGGTTCGGGGCATTGAGGAGCCTGATGAGAGGTGCGGCCGCCTCTCTCGCCTCGAGCTGACCGAGGGCCCCTACCGCGGCGAACCGCACCCGGTCTTCGGAGGACTCCTCCAGGAGCTTCATGAGAAGCGGGACGGCGCCCTTGTCCCGGATCTGACCGAGGGACCATGCAGCGGCAGCCACTTCCTCCTGGCTCTCGACGTCGAGTGTGGAGGCCAGACCGACGACCGCTCTCGAATCGCGAAGAAGACCTAGAGACGAGATCGCAGCGAGCCGGACATTTGCATCGGTGTCCCGGAGCATTTCGATGATGGCGAGCACCTGATCGGCCGTGCCGATGGATCCAAGGGCCTGCACCGCCGCCTCGCGTATCTCCGACTCGGGATCCCCGAGGAGCGGTGCGATCTTCTCCGCGAGGCTCGGATCCCCGAGGCCGCCGGTGGCCCGGATTGCCGATATCCGAACCTCCAGCTCGGCATCTTCGAGGGCGCCCAGGACCAGATCGCGAATCGCCAGATCGTCCAGCCGGCCCGCCGTCTCCACGGCGATCGCTCTCCTCGCAGGATCCTTGTCCTTCGCCATCGCCGTCACTTCGCGGAGAATCTGTTCCATTCCGATCTCGGAGTCGTGGAAGGTGACGAGGGTCTGAAGGGCGGCGCTTCTGACATCGGGAGAAGTGTCTTTGAGAGTCTCGAAGAGCGAGGCCAGGGCGGATCGAGTCGGGATGCGTCCCAGGGCGATGGCGGTGCTCTCCCGGACTCCGGGATCAGGGTCTTCGAGAAAGGGCAGGAGTCGATGCAGGGCCAGCGGCGCGCCGAGATTGGCGAGGGAGGGGGCCATCGAAGTCCTTACGGGACAGGATGCATCGTCGAGGTGCTGGGCGAGGAGACCGGCGAGAACCTCCATGTTGGCGCGCGAGAGGCGCTCCGCCATCAACCGGACCGAACCACCCCCTTCCGGATCATCCGCCAGGTGCAGCTCCCACAGGATCTCCTGCTCGGCGGTGCCCCTCTTGCTCTGGATGAGACGCCGGACCGCGCGGCGCCGGCGCTCGAGATCCGTCTGGTGGATTCCGGTGACGGAAGGCGGCGCTTCCCTCGGCCTCTCCTGGCTCGGAGGGGCCTCCTGGGTGGCGCAGGCGAGGAAGAGGAGCAGAGTGGTGAGCATGCCGGCTCTCCCGAATGAGTTCATCGGCCTTCCCCCGGTGAGGGGATCTATTCTGTGATCGATTCCAGCAGCGCCCGGGAGACCGAGTCGTCCGGATCGAGTCTCGTCACGACCTCCAGCGCCGACCGGGCCTCGCCCGTGTCCCCCCTCTGGAGAGAGAGGAAGGCGTAAGTGAATCGCGCGGATACGTCTTCGGGGTCCCCATCCGATTTCGCCTTCAGAGCCTGGAGCTGGTCGGCGAAGTCCTCCGGGTTGCCGTACAGACTCCCGACATCCATCGGCTCCGCGGGGATGCCGCGACCGAGCCCCGCTCGAAGCGTGACGTCGGCCAGGTCGGTATCCCCGGAGGCAAAGTAGGCGACGCCGAGCCGTAGCCTCATCTCGACGGTAGCGGAGTCCCCTTCCTTGTAGATCGCTTTCTTGAAGAACTCGGCGGCAAGGTCATAGTCGCCGCGTCGGAAGAGGGCGCGCGCCGCCTTCTCGAACTCCTCCGCCTCGATCAGCTGGTTGATCCATTCCACTTCCGGATCCACCGTCTCGGATGACGAACTGTAGGAGGAGTCGGTCCGGTCGTACGGAGCATAGGGATAGTAGTAGGGATAGTAGTAGCTGTTGTAGTAACCGTAGACCGGGTAGCGGTAGGCTCCGAAGAAGATGGCCCTCGGATAGTAGTAGGGAGTGCAGTAGTACGGATAGTAATAGCCGTAATACGGGTAGCAGCCGTAATAGGAATAGGAGTAGTAGGGGTAGCCGTAGGAGTAACCATAGTACGGCCACCCGAGCGAGAAGTAGATGGAGAAGCGACCGACTCTCCCGTAGCCGCCCAGACCAAACCTCGCCCGTCCGCTATGGGACGCCCGTGATCTGGCGTGGGAGCGGGCGCGTGCCGAGCCGAATCCCGCTGTCGACCGGCCGATACGTCTGCCTGCCGAAGCCCGACCGGTCTTCCCGTAGGACTTGTAAGCATAGTAATTCCGATAGGAGCCGCGGCTTCCAAGGCTCCCTGATCGACCCGCCCTCGAGTAGCGCTCCGCCAGCACGCGGCTCGTCGGCCGCGATGCCACGCGAGCGCGGCCTGCTGTCGACCTTCCGGCGAAGGAAGGGGTCCGACGCGCGGCCGAGGGAGAACGTGTGATCGAGGTTCCTCTGCCGGCTGCTGGACGACGGATCGCGGGGCCCCGGCTTATCCCGGTCGCTCGCGCGCCGGAGGTGCGTCCGGACGAGACGGAAGATCCTCTGGAGGGCCGGGAGACAGTTCCACGTATGGGGGCTCGTGAGGATGGTCTCGACGAGGATGGCGTCCGCACCGAACGGCTCCTCCCGGCGGCCGAGCGGGTGCTCCGACCCCGGGTCGATGGCGTTCGGATCCCCTGGGCGGGTCGTCCGACGGACGACCCTCGCGTTCGGCCTGTCGATCGTGATGGCGAGCGGATCGAGCGTGTGCGAGTTCCGCTCGAGCGCCGTACGGACCGGGACGAAGGCCTGACGGATCGCCCGGTAGACCCCCGACGACCAACGACGCTCCCGCGACTCCCTCCCCCTCCTCTCCGGACCTGGGCCTCGACGACCTCCGGGGTCAAGAGAAAGAGGGCGATCGACACGATACCCAGAGTCGCTCGAAGCAGGGAATTCCGCAGCATATCTACCTCCCTCGATCCCGAAAGCAATGTTTGCAGTTGCCGACCCCGATTATATCTCGTGGCCGGATCCCGAGCAATGACGCCGGATTCGACTCCGGCGAGAAACCTCGACCGACCCGAACTCAACGCAAACGCCGGGCCACGCAACCCACAAACAAGGGGGGAGCCTGCCCGTAGGGGTCGTTGACGGCCTCCTCGGGCGCTGATAGGATTGCCCTATCGCCCTTGTGGAATGGAGATTCGGGGAGGACATTCGATGCAAATCCTGAGATCGGGACTCTTTTTCATCTGCGGTCTGATCATTGCGAGCAGCGCCTGGATCGAGATCCATGCCCAGGACAAGATCCATCGGAGATCAGGAAGGCCGCTGGAAGGAGAAATCCTCGAGGAGACCGAGTCGTATGTGAAGATAAAGCTGAAGTACGGGGAGATGAAGGTCAAAAGGACCGACATCACCAAGATCGAGAGGGGAGTGGGAGGCGCGGAGGAGGCGTACCTCGCCCTGCTGGATAAGACGGACAAGGACGATCCGGAGGCCGTCGCCGAGCTGGCCCGTTGGTGTAAGGACCACGACCGGTTCAAGGAGGCCCGGAAGCACTGGGATCAAGTCCTCGATCTGGATCCGGATCATGAGGACGCTCGGACGGCGAGAGGGTTCGTCCGGGCCAAGGATGGGAAATGGGTCCGCTCCGAAGATGTCGCGAAGCGCGGCAGGGAGGAGAAGGAGCGGGAGAAGATCTCGAAACGGTTGAAGGGCTCGGCCGAGGAGTTCGAGGGGGTCCCCTGGGCGGATGCTTACGAGGTGCCGAGCGCGCACTACTTGCTTACGTGCAACGTCACCAGGCCCGTCGCGGAGCGTTACAGCAAGTTCATCGAATCGGCCTATGCCGGCTACCTCGAGTTCTTCAGGAAGATCCACACCCCGAGCCCCGAGAAATCGAACGTCTATATCTTCAGGAACTATGAGGAGTACCTCACGATGGCGGGGAGGCCGGGGGTCGCCGGGTTCTATACCCCGAAGGGGTCCGGCAGTATTGCAGCGAGATCCGTAACGGCCTATCACGGCGGCTTCGGCACGACGGGAGGGACCGACGAGGTCCTTCTCCACGAGCTGACCCATCAGTTCGAGCATCTGGTCATCGGGGACGAATTCTGGAATGCCCCGATCTGGCTGATCGAGGGGCTCGCCGTCTTCTTCGAGGCCTGCGAGATCAAGGGGGGGAAGGCGATATACAAGCTGCCCGGCAGCAAGACCATCGGGATTGTCCCCAGGGAGAGGCTGATCCTGCTGAAGGCCCAGATCAAGGCCGGGAACTACGACAAGCTGAAGAAGCTCATTCGAACTCCTCAGGCTCGGTTCGGGTACTCCCAGTACACGGCCGCCTGGTCGGTCATTCACTGGATGTGGAACGCCGATGGGGGCAAGTACAAGTCGATCTTCTACACACTGTGGAAGACGTCCCGGCAGAAGCGGATCGAACCGGAGTTCGTCGAGAAGCTGATCCTGGACGCCACGGGCAAGGATATAGAGGAGTTCGAGGAGAAGATCTGGAAGCCCTACGTCGTGAAGCTCGAGGCGCTCCCCCCCGGCATCATCAAGGGAAACAAGTTCGTCAGTCGCCGGATGAAGTTGGAGATCTCCCGCCCGAAGGGGGCCTGGAAGTGGGACATGAAGGACCTGCCTGCCGAGCTCCAGGTTAGGCTCCGGAACGAGACCGCCGATGTCACGATCGAGGTGTCGGCGATCATGACCCGACGGAGTGGGGACGAGCTGAAAGAAAAGGGAGTGGACGGGATCATCGACGAGGCGATCGAAGAGATCAAGACCCGGGTCGACAACGACTTGTACGATCCGGCCGACCCTGACAATACCCCACCGATCGCCTACAAGGAGCTCAACCTCCGGGGGTTCCGGGCGGGCAGGTTCGAGTACGATATCAAGACGAGCTTTCAGAGCTTCGAGGATGACGATGAAGAGTCCACCACCCGTTTCCTGGTGGTCATTCCGACCGTTAAACGATATTTCGAGTTTCGCTGTGAATGTCCCAAGGAAAAGGCCAAGCAGGTCCGGATTGCCTTCGACGAACTCGTCCGATCGGTCCGAATTGCGAAGTAGGAAACTGCGGATCATCGACCCGGACAGACCATGGCAGGCCGTGATGGCCTCGGCGGTCCTGGTCGCGCTTTCCGCCTGCCAATCCACGCTGGCGCGGGACCCGGATCACGCCACGATCGTCTACCGCCTGGGCGCTGCCAGCGCCCAGCGGGGTGTTTCCCTCATCGTCCTCACCACCGAGCGAGACTCGCCCCACCTCCAGAGCGCCGGCTCCGGGAATCTGGGCCGTGTGATCCAGTCGGATGAGATGCGGAGCATCCTCGACGCCCTGGAAGACGTCGGGTTGGGGGACCTCCCCACCACCGGAACGCCCAAGGACGCTGTAGGACCCCCGCGGCTGACGATCGAATCTGGGGGCTCATCCAAGACGTGGGTGGGCCGTCTGGATCAACTGGGTGGGAACAGTTCGAACCTACAGATCTTCACCAACGTCACGGGGACGATAATCAACTGGGCCCGAACCACCACGGTCAAATCCAGAACCCCTTAACCCTTAGATTTCACAGGCTTTCTACCGCCCCGGACCGGATCGGCGACGTCCGCTGGACGGTCCCAATCCCCTGACCGGGACCGGGGTCTCGTCCAAGCCGGAAATCGACTTGACACCTCCCCCAGATGTGGTACATTTTGTGGGCTCAGCGGTCGAGACCACGACATGTTGTGGTCGAGGGGCCCTTTCCCCCCCGGGGGGATCGATAGAGTTCGATGAAGTTCGAGAGAAGAGGGAGAGGCGAGAAGTGAAGGATCAGCGGCAGGAGGCGAGGTTTTCCTCCCTGGAGCTCATTTACATTCGATTTCTCCATCGCCTGATACAGCGCGGGGCCATGACGGAGGAGCAGGGGGTTTCCCTCCTCTCGTCCGAGCTGGCCCTGAGATCTGACAGCTCCGCTCTTCTCCCGATCTCTGTCGGGTTTTTCCGAACGATTACCTCCCAGATCGGAAGGGGTTGTCGGCGCATTGCCGTCTGGACGGACGAGGTGGGAAAGCGATACATCACGGCCGACCCCCCGCCGTAGCAAACCATTCAAGGAGATTGATCATGGCTCGCTGTTCTCTGGCGCTCTTGGTCTTGATTTCGCTATCGAGCGTCGGGTGTATCGGGAAGCGCTTCGTCCTCGAGCCCGGGGCCCTTTACCCCGCGAACAGCATCATCGTGAATGATTACCAGCCGCGGGACGTCCCCATCCCGCGTGGCTTTCGATACCTCCCGAAGGAGTCGCACGCGTACGTTGGCGCCTTCCGGGTGGTCGACGCTCACTATGTCGGGGAGACGCTCATGGAGCAGGTGGCCAGCTTTCTGGAGGAGCAGATGCCGCTCCACGGGTGGACCTATCAGCGCCGCGAGCTGGTTCGCCGCCTCACCCTCGTCTTCGTCAATCCCCGCGAAGAGTGCTATGTGACGATGCGCCGGATCGACAAGCGGACGGAACTGCGTCTGCGCCTCGTTCCGCGGGATGTGAAGCCCTACGTACGGTAAACTTCCCCGCTCGGCCCGATCGGGCCCCCGTTCGTCTGCTTGATCTTCTGCGCTCTAATTGATAACCTAGCTCTTGCCTTCCTTTGCCCCCGCTCCTAAAACCATGATGGGAGTCGACCTCCGTGGCGCCCGCTGATTCCGGAGGCGCCCATTGATCGGGGAATACCATGGGGCAGAAGATCTCCATCGAGCATCAAGCCGGAACTCGCAAAGGAGAGAAGGAGTCCTTCACGTCGAAGGTCATCCGGGTGGGGAGAGATCCAAGCTGCGAGATCCGATTCGATGTGGAGAAGGACCTGGACGCCTCCGCTACCCACGCCGAGATCCGGTGGAGCGGCGCGGGCTTCAAGATCCTGGATCTCGGATCCACGAATGGCACCTACCTGAACGGGGAGAAGGTCGTCGAAGGAGTCCTCTCCAGCGGGGACGAGGTCCGTTTCGGAAAAGATGGCCCGTTGATCCGGATCTCGATCTCGCGGGCGCATAGACCTCGTGCCGCCGCGCTGGCGATCGGGGCGGCCCTGATCCTGATCGCGGGAACCGTCGCCCTGCTTCTCTGGCTTCCCAGGTCGGAGGATTCCCCCTCCCACGTCGAGGCTCCTCGGGGTGTTCCCGAGGGGGAAGCGATCGTGGCGATTTACTCCCGCGCCTGGTACGCCACCAAGAGCAGCGTGGAGGTGATCGCCGAGGCGTGGGGGACCGGCGTCTTGATACGAGAGGACGGCGTCGTCCTCGCTCCCAAGCATGTCGTCCGCCCCTGGAAATTCCAGCCGGAGGCGAGGGCGATGGTCGAGCATTACAAGTCGCGAATTCGGACCGTCGTGGCCGTGTGGGTCGAAGGGGCCACCTTGCGGTCAGAGGATCGAGTGGCGCTGGCGAACGCGCTCACCACCGAGAATGGGAAACTGGAGGTGTTCGAGGCCCCCGACGTCTTCGATCCGGACGAGAAGGAAGTGCGATTTCAGGCAGGTGGCAAGGAGGTGGTCGGCAGGGTGACCCTGCACCTTCAGGGCCCCCACGACGCTGTCCTCCTCCGGCTGAAGGGCGGACCGTACCATGCCCTGCCGATCGGGGAGAGCGGCGGGCTCCCGGATGAAGCGGTAGACCTGCGGATCATCGGCCAGAGAAGCTCGTCCGGGTTGCCGGAACTTCTGGAGCCGATCTCGGCAGATCGAAGAGTCCTCAAGAGGTTCGAGAGATCCTTCGAGCTGGAGGTCGGCCCCCGCTACTGGAGCGGGGCCGTCGTCCTCTGGAGGAATCGGCCGGTGGCCATCCATTCCGATTACCTGGGGAGGTGCCTGCCGCTCGACGCGGTCAAGGAGGCTCTCCTCGCCAATCCCGAGATCCGGCAGCAGTTCGGAGACGCTCTCCGGCCGGCGGATGAGAACGGATGAGGGCATTCATCTTCCTCGCGCTCGGTGCGCTCCTGGCTCCTGGCTGCGCCACGGGGATGGTAAAGATTCCCGGCGGCGAGTTTCAGATGGGATCGCCCGATCCGTCCTCCCCGACGAACGAGATGCCCAGCCACCCCGTCGAGGTGAGTGCGTTCTACCTGGGCATCCACGAGGTGACGAACGGGGAGTTCCAGGAGTTCCTCCACGACTCGGGCTATGAGCCCGCCGACCCCACCGACTTCGTCAAATACTGGGGCGAGGGGGGCTGTCCTCCCGAGCTGGTGGATCATCCGGTCGTTTACGTGAATTATTTCGACGCGGAGGCCTACCTGAAGTGGGCGGGACGCCGGCTGCCCGCGGAGGCGGAATGGGAAAAGGCGGCGACCTGGGATGCAGAGACGAAGACGAAACGACGCTTCCCCTGGGGGGACGAACCCGACGCGCGAGGGGCCAGGTTGGAGGCGGTGTCCACGGCGCCGGTAGGCAGCCATCCGAGGGGCAACAGCCCGGAGGGT
This sequence comes from Planctomycetota bacterium, assembly GCA_027296055.1. GTDB lineage: Bacteria > Planctomycetota > JAPUJT01 > JAPUJT01 > JAPUJT01 > JAPUJT01. Next base: position 160,738 of record JAPUJT010000064.1, read on the forward strand.
GTCAGTGACCTGTTCGGCAACGTCTGGGAGTGGACCTCATCCTGGTTCCAGCCGTACCCGGAGAACATGGACCAGAACCCGGACTATGGAGAGAAGCTGAGAGTGACGCGAGGGGCGTCCTATCACACCCGCGAGATCGAGTTTACCTGCACGACCCGGAACCCCCAGCCTCCCGATGTAAGATCTCCCCTTATCGGGTTCCGCTCCGCCGACTGAATCACGGTGTTGGAGGAACGGCTTCGACCGTCAGCGTCGTCTTGCCGAGCCGGATGTGATCCCCGTTATAGATGGGCGTGGGATGATTCGGCTCGAGGCGGGAGTTGTTGATGTGCGTCCCGTTCCTGCTGCCCAGGTCGATGAGCTGCATCTGACCGTTCCTGTGATGGATCTCCGCGTGTCGCGAGGAGATCTCGTCATCGTCCAGGACAATCTCGCAGGGCGGCTGTCTCCCAAGAGCCACTCGCCCCTCCGGAATCGGCCAGACGGCCGGGGTTCCTTCCGGAACCGTGCCCACGAGGGAGGCACGAAGCCCCGAGGTGGGAAATCCCAGCTCGCAGAACTGGCATCGCTTCCACTCCTGCTGCATCTCTCTGCCGCACTTGGGACAGCGGCCGGGCTTGCGGCTCGAAGCCAGCCAGGAGATGAAGAGGGCGATCATGGCGACGTAGAAGAGGATTCCGGTCATGCCTAGAAGGGGCGTCTTGGGCACCAGGAGATAGAGCAGGAACAGGCTCGAGATCAGAAACGAGATCCAGACGATCCGAAGAGGAACGCCCGGCCTCTCGGGAGGCTTCTCCTCCGCGGCTGCGGGACGACTCCTCTCTGTCCGGAAGGCGTCGAGGGCGTCCCGGAAATCTTCGGCCGATTGAAACCGCTCCGGTGTCACCTTGGCGATGGCTTTGAGGACGATACCCTCCAGGATCGGATCGATCCGCTGGTGCTTCGATGGCGGTGTCGGGGAATCGTCACGCAGATTTCGAATGAGGTCCGCCAGGGACTCCCCCTCGTACGGCATCTGGCCCGTGAGGGCATGGTAAAGGGTCACGCCGAGTGAATAGACATCTGTTGCGGAATCGAGATCATCCCCGCATAGCTGCTCTGGCGACATGTAGTGCGGGGAACCGATCGCCGTCCCCTCGAGGGTCAGCGACTCGGCTCCCAGGATCTTCGCGGTGCCGAAGTCCATCACCTTGGTGATGTCCCCTTCCTGGATCATGATGTTTGCCGGTTTCAGGTCGCGGTGCAGGATCCCGAGCCGATGGGCGTGCGAGACGGCGTCGAGGATCTGCCGCAAGATGGGGAGGGCCTCATCGGGAGAGAGGTGACCGCTCCTGCGAACGCGTTCGAGGAGGGTTTCCCCTTCGAGGAACTCCATGATGATGTAGAACTTGCCCTGATCTTCGACGAGAGAAAGGATCTGTGCGATATGAGGGTGAGTGAGCTGCGCCTGCGCCTGGGCCTCCCGAAGGAACCTGTCCTGGACGGTCTTGTCTCGGACCAGCTCCGGGTGGAGCATCTTCACGGCGACCGTGGCCCCGGTTTCGGAATGGACGCCGCGCCAGATCGAGCCCATCCCCCCTCGCCCGATCATCTCCTCCAGACGAAATCCGCCTATCACCTTTCCTTTCATCGCGGAAACTCTGACTTATCTGACTTGATAGATGGGCCGGCCTTTGGCGTTTCCCGCGAGGCTATTCCTTCGATGGCTCCGGTACGGCATTGATCTGGGCTATCGCGACCGAGATGTTGTCCGGGCCACCCTTCATGTTCGCGCGCGCCACCAGCTTTTCGCAGGCCTCCTGCGGAGGATACTTGGTGGCCATGCTCAAAATCTCCGGGTCAGGGACGACACCGGTCAGCCCATCGGAGCATAGAAGCAGGATGTCGCCGGGCAGGATGGCAAGGGCACGCCGTGAGAGGTCCACCTTCACGCGGGCGAGGTATCCCAGCGATCTTCGAATCACCCGGCTCTTCGGATGTCGCTCGTATTCCTCCTTGGTGATCTTCCCCGCCTCCAGGAGGGCCCAGGCGGCGGAGTGATCCTTGGTCAATTGTCGGATTGTTCCGTCTCTCATGAAGTAGGCCCGGCTGTCCCCGACGTGGGCCAGGAACGCCTCCTTGCCGCGTACGACGAGGGCGGTGCAGGTGGTCCCCATGCCGAGAAGGCTCTTCTCGCGGAGCCCCATCTCATGGATGGTGCGGTTGGCATCCACGAAGGCCGCACGCAGTGACTCCGGAGGGTCCGTCCCATCGCTCTCGGCGTAGCACTCCTGGATCCGGGAAACGGCGGTCTGCGCGGCCTTGTCCCCTCCCGGATGTCCGCCCACCCCGTCCGCGATAACGATGAGTCGACCGATCGTCTCCAGCAGATCCTGCTCATCCGGCTCGTAAAAGACGACGGCATCCTGGTTCGCCTCACGAACCCTGCCGGTGTGGGTGCTATGTCCCACCGTTACGCTATCGTGGGCCATCCAGGGATCTCCAGGGAGGGGGATGTCTCCAGAACACTTTCGCTCGCCGACTCGATGCCGCCGCGTTCACTCTTTGAGTCGGGCGACCGCCTCACAGGGCAGGCTCTTGAAGATCATCTCGATGCTTCCGAAGCGAACCAGGTCGTTGTCGATGATCTCCTCACGATCGATTCGAGAGGCGCTGCCATTGATGAAGGTACCGTTCGTCGAATCGAGATCCGAGATCACGAATCGTCCCTGGACGCCGGCCGGGTCGCACGCCAGCTTGGCATGAGAGTCCGAGATTCCGTCGTCGAGGACGCGAACCTGACTGGATGAGTCCTTGCCCACGATGTTCTTTCCCTCGGAGAGTGGAAAGAGCGTTCCCCGGTGCCGGCCGGAGAGCGCCACCAGCCAGCCGAGAAAGGGCGGCGCAGGCGTCTGATCGGTGAGGCCCACATGGACGCGAGTCCGGGATAGGACTTCCTCGCCTCTCGGGCAATAGGGACACACGTCCCAGGACTTCTCCATCACGTGACCCGCCGTACAGAGCTTCTTTCGGACCTTCCCCGCCATCGCTGCCTCCTACGGCGGAGCCTGACATATTACCTACTTTCACTCCGGTTGGTAAAACCAAAGCCGATAAAATTCCATTCCCCTCTCTGCCTCGACGAACCGAAAGCAAATTTCCACCTCCTCCGAGGAAATGAGCCCTGCCGGGACCCCCATCGGGCAATTTCGCCAGCGGTGTCGAGCATCTCTCCCCGTGAGGACCCATCTCTCCGGGACCTTCTTGCCAACTCCCATCGGATAAACTATGAGGCCAAGGGAGAGGTAAGGATGCCCCAGCAAATTGGCCGGTGTGGACTCTGTCACGAATACCCGCGGGAACTGCGCAAGAGCCATCTCATCGCGGCAGGGATACACAGACTCCTGCTTAACCCGGAACGGACGGACCCGAACCCCGTTATCATGCATGATGGGAAAGCTGTGACATCGTCTAAGCAGATCTCGAAACACTTCTTGTGCGCCGACTGTGAGCAACGCATCTCGAGGAAGGGCGAGGATTATGCGATTCCCCTTTGTCCTCAACTTAGTGGCGACTACCCCCTGAGAAACCGGCTCATGCTAATGAAACCAGTGGAGGAGTACCCTACTGGGGATCGTGTCTGCGACCTTTGGAGCCTGCTAGAGGACGACATTGAAAAGATCATCTACTTTGCCGCTAGCGTATTTTGGAGAGCGGCTGCTACAAAATGGCCATACCAGGGTAAGCGCACACAGTTCATTGTTCTCGGTGACCATCTGGAAGGATTTCGGCTATTCCTGCTTGGGCGCTCAGAATTACCTAGTGACTCGGCCATAAACGTTGTAGCAGACGCGTGCGAGCCGCCCGAGCCCTTCATTATCTACCCAGATTCTTTTGCTGGAGAGGGTTGCTCCATCTACCACTTCAGGATACCAGGCCTGTTGTTTGTTCTTTATACTGGTCCAAATATTCCGAAGACCTTCAGAGAAGGCGCACTTAACACCTCAGGACGCAAACTAATCCTTCTCAAAGATCTGCGGAAGACACCTCTCTTTGATGGGATTCTCGACGTGATGAGCAAGACAAAAAGAGTCGGCAAGTTCAAGAAAAAGAAGCCGCCTTCCGCATAACGATGGAGCTGTCGATACTCGCAGTCTCCTCGCGGGATTGGCTGCAAACATCCTCATCGGTGGGGGTAGTGCTCACGAGCTCGGTCGATGACGCCCCACCAAACATCTATTTCCTTCTCGCTATGGTCCTTTCACAAACCTCCTTTTCTCCTTGTCCCAGACGGCCTCCGAACTTAGAAAGCCCGGGTACCGTAGCAGCGATCCCATCCCTCACTGCGGTCTCTACGAGAAGATGGTCGGGTGGCCCCATGGCCCTCCGGGGCGGGGACCACCCGGGGGACCTTCGCGAGCAATCGTGAGCTTCCGTCAGAGTGCCTCTTTGGCTTCCAGAGGATCGGCCCAAGCCACTTCGATTACAGGGCATATGCTTCGACCGTCTGGACTTGCGATCATCCCCTCCGGACCCCCCTAGGCGGTTTCCTAAACCGCAGGCCGCAGGTTCGAGCCCTGCCGGGCACAACATCTTTCTGCACTCTCCCAGCGACGTAAAGTGTACAAACTAGAACGAGTTAGGCCCTTCGCATGAGCCACTCGTTCGCGCGTCTCGATGGGGGGACAACGAGTCCGAAGGAGCATCAGCAAGTACAGCAGAACTGCGATGGCGAGAGGACCTGCGGATGGGGTGGGAATCTCGACCCTTTTCGACCCCTTTTCGACCAAACGAAAAAGGCTTTGACGGCATCCGGGGAGAGGCTCTATAATCGCCGCGGAACGGGGTGATCATATCCTTGGGACTTCGAGGGTGCGGCGGGCATCTGGGGCCAGGATTCTAGGGGTCCTGGCCGGGGAATGAGGTGTCTGATACCGGCCCCGGGGGCCGGCCGGGGCGCAGCGGTAGGGCAGGCGTTCCGGCCGTTTTTTTGTCTACTGTCAGCCGATGAAATCCCTCGCGATTCTATCACTCGTCTTTCTCCCACTGATCTCGATCGGAGACCGTGAGCAGATCCGCGCCTTCCATGAGGCCTGGGTCGCGGCGGGGTTCGATGTCGAGCTGCAGTCAGAAGCGATCCTCTCCCTCAAGGGAGCGGACTCGGACGAAGTGGTCCGGATCCTCGTCAAGATCCTGGGTGCGAAAGAGATCCCCTTTTCCGTCGAAGATGCCATCACCGAGGTGCTCGGGACGCTGAAGTCCGAGCCCGCGGTGCGAAGGCTTGCCAAGGAAGTGCGGTCGCACTCCCGGTGGCAAGCCCGCGTGATCATCGCCAAGGCGCTCCGACTCCTGCGCAATCCCCTGGCTCTCGAAGGGCTACACAAAGGGCTCAAGCATCCTCGTTGGGCGGTTCGCTCCGCTGTGGTCGGCGCGATCGGGGCCACCCGGAGCAAGGATTCCATCGAGGTCCTGATCAAGCAGCTCAAGAAGGAGGATGGCCGGGTAGCGGGAGAGATCCACAAGGCTCTCCGACGGATCACGGGGAAAAACATGGCCCACCTGGAAGAGTGGCAGACCTGGTGGAAATGGGCGAAGGAGAAGTTCGAGGTCCCACCCACCAAGACCTCGAAGCCTCGCCCGGTCGTCGATCCGGGCAACACGGTGACGAAGAGCATCTACGGCGAAGTGATCAGCAAGAAACTGATCTTCGTCATCGATATCTCGGAGAGCATGAAGGTCGTCCTGACCGATGGCCCCGACCGGGGCCTCTCCCGGATGCAGATCATGAAGCGAGAGCTCACCCGGGCGGTGCTCTGGGCGTTGCCCGAGAAGGCCGAGTTCAACGTCATAGCGTACGCCACGGATGTGCTTCCCTGGAAGAAAGAGCTTGTCGAATCGACACAGAAGAATCGAGACGCCGCGTGCGCCTGGGTGGAGCGGCTGGAGCGTTCCGGGGAGACCAACGTGATGGCGGCGCTCGACGTGGCTCTAAGCGAGAAGGATATCGATACGATTTACTTCCTCTCGGACGGGAGCCCCTCGATCGGCCGCATCACGAACGTCCAGGAGATCCTGAACGACGTGCGGAAGCAGAACGGCGCACGAAACGTGGTCATCAACACGATTGCGCTCCTCGGGGGCGACGGCAAGCTGTACAAGCTCGTCGAGGCCAAGCCAATGGCCCGCAGCTTCCTCAAGGACCTCGCATCTCAGAACGAGGGGACTTTCACCGCCTTCGAATAGGGGGCCCCGGACGATGCCGTCCCTTCTCATCGTCATTGCCCTCGCTCTGGGCTCCCCATCCGGCATGGGGCCGCTGCCAGGCACTGCTCAGGAATCGGAACCTGAAGCTCCTCCCCAACTTCGACCTCTCCCCGATGAAGGGAAGATCGTCGAGCTGATCCGTCGATCGACAGGGAAGCCCCCCAGGGTGGATCGGGGAGTCGACTACACGGTCTTCACCGATCAGACCTCGCTGGACCTGCCCGCCTTCCGCCGTCACCTCGAGCAGTCCCTGCTCCAGTTCGAGAAGGTGCTGCAGGCGAAGCTCCCGAAGGCGGGAGCCAGTCTGACGGTGATCCACTTCCGGGAGGAGAAGGAGTACCGACGCTTCTGCGAATCGCTCGAACTGGAGACGTATGTGATCGACGGTTTCGGGTGCTATGCCCCTCGGCTTTCCTTCCGCCCCGTGATCGTGCACGGGCTGATGTTCGGAACCCTCCGGCACGAGGCGGTTCACCAGTTCGTCGATCGAGCGCTGGGGCCCGGGATACGGCGGTTCCCCTGGGTCTCGGAAGGGCTCGGCGCTCTGTTCGAGGCGTATCCCCTGGAGGATTTCAGGAGCTATCGGAGGTACCCCGACGGGAGGAAGCGAATCCTGGCTCCGGATTTCTCTCTGAAGGCTTTCGTGTTGCAGAAGGAGATCCTGGAGGGGACGTACGAGATCGGCGCCACGATACACGGCATCCTCCTGCTGGGCCGCGACCGGGCGAAGTACAGGAAATGGCTCGCCGACATGGGAAAGAGAAAGTGCGCGCCCCCGGATCTGCCGCGGTACCTGGGCCGCACCTGGGCCGAATTGAGCGAGATGATCCGAGACTACTGCAGCAAGAACAAACCCGTTACCCGGTAGATCTACTATACGTTGGGAAGGCGGGCCGGGTCCTCGACGAGGGTCACGTCGATTCGAGGCGTTCCGTCGCGCAGGATCTTGGGATTGAGCCAGGACCAAGAGTGATAGGCGCCGACCACTCTCAGAAGCGTGCCCCCTTCCACCTTGAAGGGGAACTGGGGCTCGCCACTTCCGAAACCGGGATCGTCCAGGCTCACGAAGGCGGTCGGCTCGGTGGCCCGGAAGTAGTCGCCCATCAAAGGAATGGCGGGGATCTTCTTCCGCTGGGCGATCTGTCCCCCCGGATCGAGCCGGATATCCACCACGTACTTGCCGGTGGCGAGGGGATAGACGGCCGGGCGCGTGGTGAATCTTTTTTCCCGGACATCCTCCTCCTTTGAGGGCTCGATCGTCACGACCATCCGGGTCTTGCCCTTCTCGAGCCCGATTCCGGTCACGCGGTAGGAATCGTGATAATCGCCTCGCAGGAGGTAGCGGAAGTCTGTGATCTGGATCACGTCGTTGACGGTGGGCAGAACGAGGTCGAGCTTGATGGTCGCTTCGTTGGAACGGGCCCGGGGGTCATTCGTGATCTGGACCTTGATCTCCCAGCGCTTCTTCGGAACGGGCATCATCGGGTCTGTTCTCGCCCCTTTCCTTCGCGGGCCGACGAAAAGGATAGGGCTTGCGACCCCAAACTGCAACAGCCCCTGTCACAAAAGCCCGACGGGGTCCACATCCGGTACGATCCGAACGGAGCCCCGCCGTGAGATGGAGCCACGCGCTCTCTCGAGAGCCTCATGGATATCCGCCGGGCCGGCCGCCTTGACGGAGACCTGCCAGCGATAGGATCCCTGAATCTTCGAGATCGAGCACGGCGCCGGTCCCAGGACCTCGGTCGTCCCGTTGGAGCTTCTCAACAGGGCCGCCAGCTGGGCCGCCGCGCGACGGACCATAGGTTCCTGGCGTCCCTGGACCAGGAATCGTAGAAGTTTCCCTACCGGTGGATAGCTCAGCTCCCGCCGCGCCCGCATCTCCTCTTCATAGAAGGCGACATAATCGTGGCGGACGGCCGCCCGGATGCTCGGGTGATCGGGGCTGAAGGTCTGGATCACCACGCGACCGGGGCGATCGCCCCTTCCCGCGCGACCCGAGACCTGACAGAGGAGCTGGAACGTTCTCTCTGACGCCCGGAAGTCGGGGATGAACAGGGCGAGATCGGCGGAGACGACACCGACGAGGGTGACTCGCGGGAAGTGGAGGCCCTTCGTGATCATCTGCGTGCCGACGAGGATCTTGATCTCTCCCGACTCGAATCGCGAGAGGGTCTTTCTGTACGCGTCGTTCGCCTGCATCGTGTCGGAGTCCATCCGCGCAGACGGCACGTCGGGGAAGTGGCGGCCGACCGATTCCATCACCTTTTCGGTGCCCATGCCGAGGGCCTGGATCCGGCCGGTGACGCACTCCGAGCAGGACTGACCCACCGGGACCCGGTAGAAGCAGTAGTGGCAGACGGCGCGAGACTGCGACCGGTGGTAGTTCAGGCTGATGTCACACTGCCGGCATCGAAGAACGTATCCGCATCGCGCGCAGCGAAGGAGAGTGGCGAATCCCCGCCGGTTCAGGAAGAGGATCACCTGCTCTCCCCTGGAGAGTACATCATGCATTCTCTCGCGAAGGAGAGCCGAGAGGATCGACGGCTTCTTGGTCGCGTCCCGCTCGGCCCCCATGTCGACCACCTCCACCTCCGGAAGCGAGTGAGGCGTGACCCGATTCTCGAGCCGGAGAAGGGTGTACTTCCCTTCGATCGCGTTCTTGTACGACTCGAGGGATGGGGTGGCCGACCCGAGGCAGGCAATCGCCCCTTCATTGGATGCGCGAACGATGGCGACATCCCGGGCGTGATAGCGGGGAGTCGAGTCCTGCTTGAACGATCCTTCGTGTTCCTCATCCACGATGATCAGCCCGAGAGGATGGACCGGGGCGAAGACGGCAGAGCGGGAGCCGATCACGACCCGGGCGCGTCCCTGGGCGATGTCGTTCCATTGATCGGCGCGTTGACCATCGGAGAGATGACTGTGCAGGACCGCCACGGCCGGCATCCGTTCCCGAAACCAACGGACCGTCTGGGGGGTCAGCGAGATCTCCGGGACGAGGAGGATGGCCCCCCGCCCGCATCGAAGCGTCTCCTGGATCGCCCGGATGTAGATCTCGGTCTTTCCGCTTCCGGTGACTCCATGCAGGAGAAAGGCGCGGAATCCTTCCGACCGGACCCCTTCGAGGATCGGGCCCAGGATACGCTCCTGATCCTCCGTGAGAGTGACGGGGTCGCGCGGGGCCGGCGTGGGGAGCATGTAAGGGTCTACCTCCGCGACCTCTGTCTCGAGCCGCAGGATCCCCTGCCGGACGAGGGTGTGGATCGGAGAGGAGGATCGCATGCCCTGCCGGATCCGCCGGAGGGGCGCCCTCCCCCCCTCGGCCAGGAGGAGGTCGAGGGCCCGCGCCTGGGCCGGAAAGCGCCCTTCCCGCGCCTCGATCTCCTCGCGGGTCTTGTCCGCGTCTATGCAGAGGGAGGCGATCCGGATCAGTGCCCCTGACGCCCCCCTCCTCACTCCGCCGGGGAGGGCCGCCTGAAGGGCCTCTCCCCAGGAGCAACCGTAATATTCTCCGATCCATCGGGTGAGCTCGAGGATGGAAGGAAGGACTAGCGGCTTCTCGTCGAGGACCTCCAGGATGTCCTTGACCGGTTCGAAGTCTGGCCGGACCGGGTGGCCCACGCAATATCCGATCTCACGCCTCCGCCCGAAAGGGACCCTCACCCTCGCCCCCGTGGCGGGGCGCGGGATCCCCTCCGGAACGCCATAGTGAAACCCCTTCGGAACCGGCAGGTTCAGAACGATCTCGACATAGCGCTCCCCCAGGGCCACGGGGCCCTCTTCGGGAGTCGTGCGGGTGGTGACGTCCATGGCGTCGAGTATACGGGCCGGTACCCACATCGGCCCCCGGCCGGCATGGCTCCAAGGCGTTCCTGGCTCCTCCCATTCGGCTAGATCCGTGGCCATCATCTGGGCTGCGGACGGCCCGACCCGCTCCAGGTTGATCTGGGGTGTTATTTCCATATAATGTGACCTGTCTCCAACTTGTGGAAATGAAGGAACAGGTTCCGGGTGGCCGCCCCCGCCCCGGAGCATGGGAGATCGTCGTCGCATGCCCTGGTACGAGAAGAGTTTCGGTGTCCTTTACCCCCTGATTTACCGGCATCGCAGTGTCGAGCAGGCGGACCGGGAGGTGGAGTTCGCCATACGAACGCTGGGCCTGCGGCCCGGGGATCGGGTCCTCGACGTAGGATCGGGAGAGGGAAGGCACCTATTGGCCCTGCGGGAGAAGGGAATGGTGGCTTTCGGGGCGGATCTCTCCCCACCCCTCCTCCGGTCCGCGAGAGAGGGCAGCCTCTCCGTTGCGCGGGCCGACATGAGGCACCTGCCCTTCACCACCTCCTTCCGAGGCGTCCTTTCCTTCTTCACTTCCTTCGGATATTTCGAATCAGACGAAGAAAACCTGAGTGTGCTCGACGAGATGGCCGGCTGTCTCCTGCCCGGCGGCAGGCTCCTGATCGACCTGCCCAATCGAAAATTCATCGAGGCCAACCTCGTGCCAAGATCGGAGAAGACCCGTGAGGGGCATCGAATCGTCGAGCAGAGATCCCTCGAGGGGGATCGGATGGTGAAGCAGATCCGGGTCTCGGCGGATAACGGTGAGGAGGAGTTCGTCGAAAGTGTGCGGCTGTTCACGCCGGATGAGATCCGTGATGGCCTGCGGGCGGTGGGACTGGAGCCGGATCGGCTCTACGGCGGCTTCGATGAGGAAGAGTTCGACGAATCGAGCCACCGGATGATCTGGACGGCCACCCAGGGGGGCGCGAAATGAGACGGGCAACTCTGTCGTACGACGTCGTCCCTGGGTTCCGCGAGAACAAGCTTCTCCTCGACTACCTCGCACAGAGGAGTCCTGCGACCCGGTGCCTCCCTCCCTTGCTCACGGGCGACGAGGTCCTCGGGCCCCGCGTGGAACGTCTTGGGAGCCTATCCTTTCCTCGGGAGGTTCTTGCCGACCGGCTCCTGTCCTACAACCGGGATAGGGGTGCGGGGGAGAAGTCCCTGACCGCGATCGAGGACTTCAGGCGAGGGGCGATGGTCGTGGTGACGGGGCAGCAGCCAGGACTGCTCGGAGGCCCGCTTTTCACGATCTACAAGGCGCTCAGCACCTGCCTGCTGGCTCGTCACGTGGAGAAGAAGGGTCACGGTCGGACCATCCCTCTCTTCTGGAGCGCTTCGGAGGACCATGACCTGCGTGAGGCGAATCGGCTCGATCTCTTCGAGGGCGACAAGCCCGAGCGCCTGGCCCTCGACCTGGAGGACCGGGGCTCCTGTCTCTCCGACTACGAGATCGATCCGCTGGCGCCTGCCTTCATCGATCGCGTCCGGGACGCATTGCACCACACGGAATTCACCCCCGAACTGCTGGAGCGGATGAAGACCTGGTTGCGAGGCGGATTCGGGGATTGGTTCTCCCGCATGATGCATTCCCTCTTCCGGGAGTTCGGGCTGGTCATCGTGGAGCCCCGATTGATCCGGGATCTTGCCGCTCCGTTCATCGAGAGGGAGATCCGCGAGCCGGAGGCAACCGCGGCGGCGATACGACACGCCGGCGCCGAGAACCAGGCAGCCGGCTACCCGCCGTCTCTGACCGGGGATGAGGGACCGAGCCTGTTCGTCATCCGGAACGGGATCCGAGACCGGGTTCTCCACCGGGACGGCCAGTTCTATCTACGACGGGGAGGGAAGATCGAGAAGGAGAAACTCCTCGCTGACCTGGCTGAAGATCCTGGGCTCTTCAGCCAGGGAGTCGCCATCCGTCCGGTCGTCCAGGATGGCCTGTTTCCCGTCGTCGCCACCGTCGCCGGCCCCTCCGAGATCTCCTATCTGGCCCAGCTAGGGGAGGTGTACCTTCAGCACGGCGTGGATCGTCCTCCGATCCTGCCGCGGGTGTCGGTGACCCTCATCGAGGGGAAGGTCGAGAGGGTGCTGGATCGCCTCGCCCTCTCTCCGGAGCAGGCCCTGGTCCTGGAGAAGAACCAGGAGCAGATCCTCGCCTCGGTCCCATCCGAAGTGGACGGCTTTCTGGATGCCCGAGTCGAGATCGACGAATGTCTCGCACGCATGGAGAAGAGCCTGCCGACCGATCTCCGCGGGATCTTCCCTCGAATGGAGAGGCGCATCCGGCGAGAACTGGACCGGGTACAAGGCAAGGTGGAGGAGGAGGCGCGCAGGCGCCAGGGAATCGGCGAGGAGCAGATCGCCAGGGTCAAGAATGGGATCATCCCCGCCGGGAAGCTTCAGGAGCGTGTCTGGGGAATCGTTCCGCTTCTCAATCGTTACGGGCCGAATCTCATCGATGAGATCGCCGAATCGGCGGAGCTTTTCTCCTTCGAGCATCAGTGGCTCTACCTGGCCCACCAACCGCAAGCGACGGCCGGAGCGAAGCCGTCCGGCGGATAGACAGGGCCCCGGCGCGGGCCGGGCACGGAAAGGGACGGATGATCGACGTACTGGCCATCGGGGCACATCCCGATGATGTAGAGTTTGGCGTCGGCGGGATCCTCGCGCGGCTGGCCCAGCAGGGGAAGAAGGTGAAGATCGTGGATCTCACCCGTGGGGAGATCGGCACGCGCGGGACTCCGGAGATCCGCAAGGCCGAGGCGGAGGCCTCCGCCAGGGTGCTCGGCGTCGAGGACCGCGAGATCCTGGACCTGGGAGATGGACAGCTGCAGGCGAATCTCGAGTCGCGTCGAGCAGTCATCGAGATCATCCGGAAGCACCGGCCGACGATCGTCATCGCTCCCCACGTCGAGGACCTGCACCCGGACCATGCCAGCGCGGGGCGCATCGTCTCGGAGGCGTTCTACCCTTCAGGCTTCGCCAACTATCCGGCTGGCGGGGAGGCGTATCGACCCCGCGGTGTCCTCTTCTATCAGGCCCATTTGCGGTTCGATCCGTCGTTCGTCGTGGACACGAGCGAGACCTTCGACAAGAAGATGGAGGCGATCCGTTGCTACGCCTCGCAGCTCCACAAGGAGCAGGACGATGAGCCCCAGACGGGAATCTCCCATCCAGAATTCCTGGGACGGATCGAGGCTCGGGATCGCTACTATGGGTCTCTCGTCGGCTCGAAGTACGGGGAGCCTCTGCGGAGTCTCCGGTTGCTCCGGACCGACAGTCCTCTGGACTTCTTTTGAGACGGATGGTCCTGGAGGCCAGGCAAGATGAGCGGTAATTCCGGTAATGATCATCTCCGGATCGGTATCGTCTGTCACCCCACGCATGGCGGAAGCGGGGCGGTGGCGACGGAACTGGGGATCGCTCTCGGCAAGCGCGGACACGAGATCCATATCCTGTCACACGCGGCCCCGTTCCGTCTCGCCGGATTCCATCCGAACGTGATCTATCACGAGGTGGGGGTGAGCCATTACCCCCTCTTCAAGTATCCGCCCTACGAGCTTTCCCTCGCCAACAAGATCTCCGAGATCGCCGAGTCGGCGTCCCTGGATCTCGTCCATGTTCACTATGCCGTCCCGCACTCGATCTGCGCTTACCTCGCCCGGCAGATGACGCACCGTAAACCGATGAAGATCATCACGACGCTACACGGGACGGACATCACCTTGGTCGGCGCCGACCCTTCGTTCTTCGACATCACCCGGTTCGCCATGGAAGAGAGCGATGGGATCACCGCCGTCTCCCGATACCTGAAGGAGGAGACCCAGAAGAAGTTCTCGCTACGACGGTCGATCCGTGTGATCCACAATTTCGTGGATACGGCGCGCTTCACGCGGCCCGCCTGCCAGAGGGGTGACCTGGCCAGGAAGGAGGAGGCGATCCTCTCGCACGTTTCGAACTTCCGACCGGTCAAACGGGTTCGGGACGTGGTGGAGGTGTTTCATCGGGTCTCGAAGGAACGGCCGGCCAGACTCCTCCTGATCGGAGATGGACCGGACCTCCCCGCCGCCGTCGAACGGGCGCAGACTCTTGGAATATCCGACAAGATCTCGGTCCTCGGGCTTCAGGACGATGTGACCGGCGTCCTCGGGAACTCCGATATCTTCCTTCTGCCCAGCGAGTACGAGTCGTTCGGGCTCGCCGCCCTGGAGGCCCTCTCTTCCGGGGTCCCTGTGATCGGCACGGATTCGGGGGGGATCCCCGAGGTGATCCAGAACGGCGAGACCGGCTATCTCCTACCGGTCGGCGATCTGGATGGGATGGCGACGGCGGCGTTGCGCGTTCTCGACGATGATGACCTTCGGATCCGTCTTTGCGAGAATGGCCGGAGGGTCGCGGCCGAAAGGTTCAGCGAGTCGGCGATCGTATCGGAATACGAAGCGTTCTATCGGGAGATTCTCGCGGGTTAGCCCGGATCGCCGGGGGCGTCGGCCTCCTCCTCGTGGCGCACGTCGTGCGTGTGCTGCTCCCACATCTTCTGCGTCTCGAACTGCAGCGTCAGATGCTTCACCTGATATCGCTCCTCGAGGAGGGAGCGGATCCGGTTGGAGATCTGCTCCGTCTCCTCGAGACTCTCCACATCAGTGATCACGTGAGCTGTCCCGATCACCATGTGCGAGCAGATCTGCCAGAGCCGGAAGTCATCGATCTCCACCACATGGTCCACCGTCCGGATCAGATCCCTCAACTGGGCCACGTCGTGCGGAGACTGCTGCAGGAGGATTCCGGCGCCTTCCCGGAGGACACGGGCGGCGCCCACGATGAGGACTACGCTGATCCCGGCAGCCACGATAGGATCGATGATGGCCGCGCCGGTGATCCGTATGGCGATGAGTCCCGCGATCACGGCGACCGACGCCCCGAAGTCTGCCAGCACGTGGAGATACGCCCCACGAATGTTCAAGTCGTGCAAGTGGACTTTTCCGGATCGAAGGACGTAGGCGGCGAATCCGTTCACACCGAGGCCGACCACAGCGATCGGCAGGGCGAGGGAGACTTGCACGTCCGGAGGAGAGAAGAACCGCTGCGCCGCCTGGTAGAAGATCACCACGCTGGCTGCCACCAGGGTCACCCCGTTCAATAGGGCGCTCAGGACCTCGAGGCGACCGTATCCGTAGGTCATCTTCTCTGTCGGAAGTCGACGGTTGGCGATGGTGAGGGCGCCGAAGGCCAGCCCGAGCGCGAAGGTGTCACCGAGCACATGAAATGAATCAGAGACGAGGCTGAGGCTGCCGGAGATGTTTCCGCCAATAAACTCGGCGAAGAAGGTCAGCACGAGAAGGCCGATGACCGTCTTGAGCCTTCTTCCCGCCGGGGAACCGGCCATCACCGCCTGAGGTGCGGCCTCGGAAGGAGTGGAGGATTCGCTTTCTGATGGGCTCATCGGATCCGCCGAACCGGCCCGTTCGCGCAAACTCGCTCCGGCATCATATTATAGATGCGGCTGCGGCGGGCTAGAAGGGGATCTCGTCGTCCCCTAGCCCCATGGCCTCTTTCGGGGCGGCGGCCGGTACGGGGGTTTCTGCCGAATTCTGATCGGCCCCAGGGCGGCCTCCGAGGAACTGGAAGTTGTCGGCGACGACACGCAACTTGGAACGCTTCCCCCCTCCGTCCTTGGCCTCCCACGAATCGAATTTCAGGCGGCCTTCCACGAAGACCGGCCTGCCCTTGCGCAGGTATTCGTTCGCCACCTCGGCGCGACGGCCCCAGCAGGTCACGTCGACGAAGCAGACTTCCTCCTTGCTGGCCCCGCTGGAGTCCTTCCAGTTCCGATTGATCGCCATGCCGAATTCGGCGACGGGCGTTCCGCTGTCGATGAACCGCAACTCGGGGTCCCTCGTGAGATTCCCCATGAGAAAAACCTTGTTCAGGCTTGCCATGCATAACCTCCTTCAAGCCAGGAGCTGAGATGTTGCCTTTCGGGGCCTACCCCCGGCTGCCGTCCGGGATATGTCCTCGATACCGCCATTGTAAGGAGGGGGACCGACATTCCTGGCCCGAGCGGCTGAGTTGACAAGGCTCGATCGACCTCCTTATGATGCGGGTCGACTACGATCCCAAAGGAGATACGCTCAAGTCCGGGGCTGGACGGCGGTAGGCCGTCAGGGACCACGGCAGGGAGGAATCGATGAACCGATCGTCAATATTCGAAATCGTCGCCCTACTGGGAGTGCTGACCGCGCTGATCCTCACCCCGGTGGCCCTGACGTTCGCGGGGACCGTTCCCCCGGGACAGGAGGATGACGAGGATTGGGAGGAAGAATCGGTCCCCGAGCTGGACGCCGTCATCGACCTTATCGCGGAGATGGACCTCGAGGGGGCGGAGGAGGCTTTCAAGGCAGCCAAGAAGGATCTAAGGGGCCGGAAGAAGAACAAGGCCGTGAAGAAGATGATCGATGCGGTCGAATCCAACCTCGAAGCCCTGGAGATGTTCGAGAAGGCGAAGGACGCGATCGACAAGGGAAAGACGGGCAAGGCCTTCAAGGCGATCACCAAGGTGATGAGAAAGTATGGCGAGCTCTACTTCGTCGAGGAGGCGGAGAGCGTCTACTCGGAGCTGAAGCAGAAGATCTTTTACATGATCAATGACTTCGAGACGGAAGCCTTTCGAGAGGCCAAGAAGTATCAGGCCGGCCGCAACGGGTCGAATGTGGAACTGGTCTCGGACAGGCGATTCGCCCGTGACGGCAGTCATGCGCTGAAGGTTCACTTCGACAAGCGGGGCGACGGCGTCAAGAGACAAGATTCAGAATCCTTTCGCGCGATGCAGCTGAATCCGCCGGATGGGTTTTCGAAAGATCTGGAGGATCTGAAATCGTTCACCCTGTCGATCTTCTCCTACAAGAAGTCGAACGCGATGATTACCATCATGATCGCCGGCGGGGGAGCGGCCTCCTACGCCGAGTACGCGGATTTCGCCCTGAATTACACCGGGTGGAAGGACATCCGTTTCCCACTGATCAAGATGAAGTTCAGGGGCTCCTTCCAGTGGAGGGATGCCCGGGAAATCCGCATCTTCACACGCGGTCCCCTGGAGGTGGACTTCATCGTCGACGACGTGAAGTTCATCCGCTAGTCCGTCGGGGACGGCCCTCGGCTACGAATCAAAATTCAATGAAATAGAGCAGGCCTACGTCGGTCCTGTCCTCGCGGGCATGGATGGAAAAGAGCCCTCCGAGGAGGGAGAAGGTGGTCGATTGGGGAGTCGTCTCGATGGAGAAGAGAGGATTCAGCTCGAAGAGGAAATGATCCTCGGTGCTCTCGTACCGGAAGAAGTTGTGGAGGACATTGATCCGGACCCCTCTCGCATCCTCACTGTAGGAGAACAGCTTCCAGAGGATCGAGAACTCGTAAGCGTCCGCCTCGGAGGAGTAGTGGAACAGGGGCCAGAGGAGCCATAGATCGAATTTGCCTCCGTCCTTCGGGCCCCGCGAGTCCACCGAGAAGAGGGGAAAGAACCGCACGAGGCTTCTGTCCGGCGTCTTTCGCACTCGAATCCATTCCAGCAAGACGCGAAAATCCGTCTCATTCTCCCGCTGATCGTAGGTGATGAGCTTCCACAGGACACTCCAGTGGACGCCGTCAACGTTCGACCCGTAGTAGAAGAGAGGGGGAGCCACGTAGAGATCTGTGTCATCCACTCCGTGCCTCGTCACGCGGTCGTAGAAGACAAGTGGGAAGAGCCATCCTGTCGCGCTGTCCCCTCTCCATTCCGCGCTGAAGAAGGGGTAGAGGAGGTCGAGGCGCCGGTATTGATCCTCCTGGTCCCAGGTGTAGGAGAAGAACGGCCAGAGGGTCGAAACCTTCCGATACCTCGATCCTCCTTCGGACCAGTCCTCCGTCCCGAAGAGGGGCCAGATGTGGAAGTAGTTCCACAGATCGGATCGATAATGCCAGTAGAACGGGAACAGGATCGTCCTCTCCGTCAGGCCCGCCAGCTTCTCGTGCCAGAAGAACGGACGCACCTGCCACTTTTCCACCCCCCTCGTCTTGAAGTGGTGTCCAAAGGGCCAGAGGAAGTACTCCGAGATGCTGAGACGGGTCTCGGTGCGGTAGTAGAGTGGCCCAAGAACGCTCGTTATCTTCGTTCCGTCGGATCGATCGATTCGCGTGTAGAACGGGAAGATGTTGAACGCTTCTCTCCCGGGTCCCCAGGAATGGTGGTAGAACGGTAGAAGGGTGGTGGATCCACGAGAGCCTTCCCTCGAGTGCCAGAAGAATGGGCGGACCTGGATCCGGCTCTCATCCGGGCCGGAGGTGGTGTGGATCAGGGGGAAGAGGATGTCCTGGCTCGTCCGCGCGCCCACCTGGGATCGATGGTAGAGGAATCCGAGGACGTTGTCCCACCGGCTTTGCCCCTCCACGACACCGCGAGAATAGGCGAGGGAGAGGAACAGGCTCCGATCTCGATCCCGTTGGTGCCAGAAGAGTGGCAGGAGAATCGTACGGCTGCTGTCGGGACTCTTTTCACGCCAGAAGAGCGGGCGCACCGCGGTCAAGGTCCGCTCACCCTCTCTCTCGTGCGTGAACAGAGGATAGAGGATGTCGTGGCGCTCGAGGTCCTTCTCCTTGTCGACGGTTCGCACGTAGGTCCCGCCGAGGAAGAACTGACGCTTGAAGGTCTCTCCGCGACGCTCCTCGCCATAAAAGGGAAAGAGGAAGAAGTGCGAGGAATCGGGGCCCTTGGATTGCCACCAGAAGGGGAAGATGACGAGGGAGCTGCTGTCGAGGCTGCGGTCGTACCAGGCAAGCGGGACGAGCCGGAGCGACGCGGAATCCTTTCCCCTCTTGTAGGAAAACAGGGGCCAGAGGAAGTCGATACCCCACGACTCATTTCTTCGGTCGGATGTATAGGAGAAGAACGGAGCGAGGAAGAAGTAACGGTCGTAATCGTCCCCCACCTGATGATGTCCGAAGAACGGCCACGCATGAAGATAGGACCTGTCTCCCCTCTTCATATCCAGGTACGTCGGGAAGACATAGCGGGTGTGATCCTCGCCTTCCGAGTACGAGCCGAATAGCGGTAACAGCATGGTGAGGCGGCTGTCCGGCTCACGGAAGTCGTAATAAAGCGGGAAGACCATCGTCATCCCCCGGGCCGCGTCTCCTTCGCCGACCCGGCGGTTGTAGAGCAGAGGAAAGAGCAGTAGCTCGCTGGAGGCCCGCGACCCCCGGCTCCACAAGAGCGGCAGGACGAGGAACCAGTGCCTCTCCGGTGAGGAGCTCCCCCAGACGAGCGGGAAGATGTGCATGCTCCTCTTCTGCCCCTCCTCGCGAAACCCGATCAGGGGCCAGAGAAACCCCATCGATCGGTATTTCGAATCTCGGTGGAGGACCACCAGGTTGGCCAGGTAGGAGGCGAGGCGGAAATCTTTGTTTCGATGGTTCAAGAAGAGGGGAAAGAGCCACGTCGTGGAGGTGTCCTCTCCCCGCAGGTGGCCGAAGAACGGGGTGATCACCGTCTGGGACTCCGTCGGCGTTCGCTTCCAATGGATCAGGGGAATGATCCGGAACTCGTAGGCCCCCTTTGACTGCCGGTAAGCGGCGATCGGAAGGGGAAAGTCGAGGCCTACCTCTCCCTTTTCCCGATCCGCGAAGTAGCGAAAGAACGGCCACAGGAACCAGTAGGAGTCGTAATTCTCGCGCTGGTTGTGACCATAGAGAGGCCAGATGTGGAAGTAGCGGTTGCCCGGGTCTTGGCCGATGTTCCAGTAGAAGGGAAACAGGAACTCGGTCCACGATTTTTGGGTCACACCTTCCTTCCGATCGCGGCTCCAGAAATTCCAGTACAGGGGAAAGACGGAAGTGTAACCGCCCGACGGGTCCTGCTTGTGCCAGACGAGGGGGGGGATGCGAAACCTCGTCTCCTCCCCCTTCTGGTACCAGCGGATGAACGGCCAGAGGGCGTAGACTTCGATCAACCGGAGCTTTTCGTCTCGCTCGATGGAGAAGAAGGGGAGGAGAGCGGTGTATTTCTTGCCGGGCTCCGACTCGAACCGGATCAGAGGCCACAGGACCCCGAACTCGCTCTTGTCCCCATCGTCCCGGCTGTAGATGAAAGGCCAGAGGCCCTTGGTCCCCCGGCGCTCTTCCTTCTCCTCCTCTTGGGCTTGGACGGGGATGGCGGCTACAAGAGCGAGAAAAAAAACGATGGGTTTCATGGCTCGGCTCCGATCCGGGACCCAACCATTCTACCTGAATCTCGGACAGTTCCTCGGGAGGAAAAATGGAGGGGCGGGTTGACACTCCATCGCACTGGCGGCTACTCTGTGCGCGTCCCCAACCGGGAAAAGGGCAGGAAGGGTCGAGAGGCGGGTTGCCCCGGACGATACCTCCCCATCGGCAACAAGGGGACAGAAAGGACCTCGACATGAAGTGGGCATCAGGCCTCATTGCGTTTGCCCTGATCCTGGCTGTCTCGGCGCCCTTCGTCTGGTCGTCCGAGGCACCGGCGGGAGGAGGATCGGTAGACAAGGATCTTGCCAAGGCCCTCGACAAGGCCACGGCCGAGCTAGCCAAGTTCGCCAAGAAACACCCTGACTCGGATCAGGCGAAGGGGATTCGAACTCTCCTCGCGTCGATCTACACCAAGCAGGCCCCGAAGGCATGGGTCGAGAAGAACATGAAGAATGCCAAGGCTCTCCTCGCGGATCTGGATAAGCATGAGGAGAGATCGGCGACCTCGTTGAGGGACGTCGTGCACGGCATCGAGCTGCCGGGAAACCCTCCTCCTGAAATCAATGTGAAGGACACGGCCGGGAACGTGGTCACCCTCGGCGACTACAAGGGTAAGGTCCTCCTGATCGATTTCTGGGCGACCTGGTGCGGCCCGTGCATCGGCGAGCTTCCCGGCTTGAAGGCGATCTACAACGACTACAAGGACAAGGGTTTCGACATCCTCGGCATCAGCCTCGACCGGGATCTCAACAAGCTGAAGAACTTCGTCGACGTGGAGGAGATGGCCTGGAGGCAGATCTTCGACAAGACGGATATCGAGAACCCCGAGGAGGGAAAGCCCTCCTTCAAGTACGTCCTGGCCCAGCGCTATGGAGTCCCGGGGATCCCCAAGACTTACCTGATCGACAGGGATGGAAACGTGGTTCACATCGGTCTGCGCGCCGAGGGCCTCCGCGAGGCGGTCGAAAAACTGATAGGCGGCAAGGCCGAGATGTAGGTCACCTCTCTTACAGAGACGATTCGCAAACGGGGCAGGATCTTCCTGCCCCGTTTTCTTTTCGCCCACATGTAAAGTCATGGAACCACCCGGTCGATAGACGGGATAAGGGCCGGTCGTATTCCGCCCCACTCGTAAGGTCGAACCATGGGTCTCGTTCCGATCATCTCGTTCGTCGTCCTCGCGCTGGGGATCGGCCTCCTCGCCCGGACGTGCATGGCAGGTTACCGCCGGCTTCCGTTCACTCATCGTCGCATCTCCACTCCCCGGCCGACCCTCTGGGCGATCGCGGCGGGAGGTCTCATCGGGCTCTCGCTGACGAGCGTGGGAACGGCAGTTCTGTCCGTCGTGTTCGCCTTCAGCAGCTATGCCCCCTTCGCCCAGAAACACCTCGTGGCGGAGGTCCGCTGCACCTCCTCGGATCGTCCCGGCCGGCTCGTTCTCGAATACACCCCGATCTCGACTTCGGGACCCGGAACTCGTGAGATCTACCAGCTGGCCGGCGATCAGTGGGCCATCGGTGGGGAGATCGTGAAGTGGAGGCCGATGTTTTCCTTCCTCGGGGCCCGCACCTTGTTCAAAGTCTCACGCATAGAGGGACGGTACCTCCGAGCGGGCGACGCCATGCGGGGGGACCGCACGGTCTTTGATGTGAATGGGGGTCCCGATATCGAGCTGCTCCGATGGAACGAAAAGGAGGGGAGGTTTCCCTACTCGCTCTTCGTCGAGGCTGCCTACGGCAACATCGTCTACGACTTTCCTGCGGAAACGGCCATCTACGCCGTCTACGTCACGGCGAGCGGCTACCAGGTCGACCGCCACCCCTACCCTTCGGACCTCTCCCGGCGAGATTAGCCCCATCCCGGCGCCCCTTGTAGATTTCGCTCCCCCCCCTTGACTGCCATTCATTCAAACGTATAATTAAAACGTTCGTTTGAACTGAGGTGGCAATCTTGGGGACCGTGGACACACGCGAGCGAATTCTGGCGGCGGCGGAGCGGCTAGCCGCCGAGCATGGATTTGCCGGCACTTCCCTCCGTTCCATCACCGCCGATGCGGGGGTCAATCTCGCTTCGGTCAACTATCACTTCGGATCGAAGGAGGGGTTGATCCAGGAGGTCTTCGGCCGCCTGATCCGGCCGGTCAACCGGGAGCGACTCGAGTTGCTCGACGCCCTGGAGGGCGAGTTCGGCGAGAAGCCGATTCCCCTCGACAGGATCCTGGAGGCCTTCGTCGGGCCGGCGATCCGCATGGCACGGGATTCGAAGGACCGCATCTTGATCAGACAACTCCTGGGCATGACCTACTCCGAGCCGTCGGAGGTGATCCAGAAAAGCTTTACGGAGCAATTCCGCGAGATCAGGGAACGATTTGGTCCGGCCTTCCGCCGGACTCTTCCCGACCTCGCGAAAGAGGACTTCTTCTGGCGCCTCCACTTCTCCATCGGGGCCATGGCTCACACGCTGGCCGACCCGCAGAGACTGGAGGCCATCTCCGATGGGGCCTGCGACCCTTACGATGAGGAAGAAACCGTGACGCAGCTCGTGCAATTCCTGAGCGCCGGGATGGGGGCCGATCGGGCCAGGTCGTCGGCGGGGATGAAGCGATGACGCTCCGCGCGCTCCCGATGACACTTATCCTCCTCGCCGCGTGCGTGACGGCGCCCGAGGTAAAGCGTCCCCAGATCGACTTCACTCTGCCGGATCGCTTCCGTGAAGGGCTCACGTCCACCGACGCGGTGGAAGACGAGTGGTGGAGGAGCTTCGGCGACTCGCGTCTCGAAAAAGTCGTCGATGAGGTTCTGGCGAACAACCATGATCTTCGGGCGGCGGCCGCCCGGATCCAGGCGGCCGATGCCCAGGCGAGGATCATCGGGGCCGACTGGCTTCCGCAGGCTGGGGCGGGATTGGAGGCGGGACGATCCCGGCAGAACTTCATCGGCCTGCCGATTCCTGGCGCCGATCCGGTCCTGAGCTCGCGTTCGAACCGGATGGGACTCTCACTGGATCTCTCCTGGGAGATCGATCTCTGGGGGCGGATCCGCTCCGCCCAGGAGGGGGCCCTGGCCGACGTCGAGGCGGCTCTGGCAGATCTTGTGGCGGCACGTCTCTCCCTGATCGGCCAGGCGATGAAGGCCTGGTTCGCCGCCGCGGAGGCCCGCAAGCAGGTCGACCTGGCCGAGGAGACCCTGCAGAGTCGCCGTTCGACGACCGAATGGGCGCGCGGCCGATACCAGGGGGGGGTCGGATCTCCGACCGAGTTGCGGCTCTTCATCTCCCAGGAGGCCGCCGCCGAAGCGGTCCTGCGGCTGCGAGAGCAGCAGCTCGACGCGCTCCTCAGGCAGCTGGAGATCTTGATGGGTCGATATCCGTCGGCGGACCTGATAGCCGGCGACGATCTCCCTGCCATACCGAAGGCGATACCGGCGGGTCTTCCCGCCGACCTGATCGCTCGTCGGCCGGATCTCGTGGCGGCCGAGAGGCGAGTCGCCGCGGAGGAGGCGAGGGTGGCATCCTCCCGGGCCGCGCTCTATCCGAGGATCAGCCTCACCTCATCGACCGGCACGGCGAGCGAGCAGCTCCGGCACCTCGTGGATGGTCGCTTCTGGATCTGGAACCTGATGGCGAACCTGATGCAGCCGATCTTCCAGGGAGGACGGCTGGTGGCCCAGCTCGACCAGTCGAAGGCCCGATCGCACGAGGCCCTGGCGGGGTTTCTGGGAACGGCGCTCGGCGCTTACGGAGAAGTCGAGTCGGCCCTGTCGGCGATCGATCATCTTGGCAGGCGGGAAGAGGCTCTCGCGCGTTCCGCCGAGTCGGCCCGGGAGGCTCGTCGTCTGGCGACCGTGCGATACACCTCCGGGCTCGAGGGAGCAAATGTCCTCCTCGAATCCCAGCGCGCTACCCTCCTCTCCGAGAGCCTCCTGTTGACGGCCCGGCGGGAGCGTGTCGAGGCTCGAATCAATCTGCACCTGGCGCTCGGTGGTGGCTTCAAGCCCCTGACAGAAGCAGAGAAATCAGTCGAAGTGAAAGGGGACACCGAACGTTGAAGACGATCTTGAAAATCGTGGCTCCGATCCTGATCGTGGCGCTGGCTGCTGGAGGGGCGGCGTGGATGATCATCAACAAGCCGCCACCGGGGACCTCGCTTACCCAGGTCTCGTTTCCCCTGGTGCGCGTGACGGAGGTGAGACCGCAGGACGTGCGATTCACCGTGCGAACCCAGGGAAGGGTCGTGGCGCGGGCCGAGGGAAACCTCGCTCCCGAGGTCTCCGGAAAGGTTGTCGCCCTCTCTCCGGCGCTCGTCCGGGGGGGGTTCTTCCAGGAGGGGGAGGTGCTCGTGGCGCTGGACGACGCGGACTTCAAGCTCGCCGTCGTCCGGGCGGAAGCCGGAGTGGCCCAGACTGAGGCGCGGCTGAAGAGAGAGGAGTCGGAGGCGGCAGTCGCACGAAGCGAATGGGAAAGGCTCGGGGAGGGGGAGCCGGGGCCGCTGGTCTTGCGCGTGCCGCAGCTCGCCGAGGCCCGCGCCACCCTCGCGGCGGCGAAGGCCGATCTGGAAAAGGCACAGCGAGACCTCGCACGGACCCAGATACGAGCCCCTTACGCGGGGCGAGTCCTCGAGAAGTCGATGGATCTCGGCGAGTTCGTCAATCGGGGCGCTTCCATCGCCAGGATCTATGCGACCGACTACGCGGAGGTTCGCCTCCCGATCCCCGATCATCAGCTCGCCTACCTGAACCTCCCCCTCTTCGAGACACGGGATGACGCGCACGCGGAGGCCCCCAGGGTGATCCTTCGCATCCGATTCGCGGGCAAGGATCACGAATGGGAGGGACGGGTGGTTCGGACCGAGGCAGAGATCGATGCGAAGAGCCGCATGGTCACGGCGATCGCTCGCATCGAAGATCCTTACAGCCAGACCGGGGACCCGGATCGCCCTCCGCTGGCGCTGGGGCTCTTCGTCGAGGCGGAGATCCAGGGGAGAGACGTGCAGGGTGTGGTGGTCCTGCCTCGCGAGGCCTTGAGAAACGGTGACACGATCTTCGTCATCGATGAGAGTGATCGCCTTCGATTCCGCAAGGTCGAGGTCCTGCGTGAGGACATCGGAACCGTGGTCGTGAAGTCAGGGCTGGCGAGCGGGGAAAGGGTCTGCCTGTCGCCTCTGGAGGTCGCGACGGACGGCATGCAGGTCCGGACGGACAAGGGGTCGACCGCACCGTCGGCCGCGGATGGGGAGAAGAGCCCGTGAACGGCGCGATTCGCTGGTTCGCCAACAATCCCGTGACGGCCAATCTCCTGATGGTCTTCATCGTGCTGAGCGGCATGATCACGGCCCCGAGGATCCGCCAGTCGGTCTTCCCCGAGTTCTCCGCCGACATCATCACGGTCTCGGTGGTCTATCTCGGGGCGGCTCCGGAGGAGGTGGAGGAGGCCGTCTGTGTCCGGATCGAGGAGGCGATTCGTGGCCTGGACGGGATCAAGCGAATCACCTCGACGGCCGCCGAGGGCGTCGGGGCAATCTCCGTGGAGCTGCTACTGGGAACCGATCCGAGGGAGCTGCTGGATGACATCAAGAACCGGGTGGACGCCATCGACACCTTCCCCGAAGAGACGGAGCGGCCCCTCATCCAGGAGGTGGTCTATCCGACGCAGGTGATCGAGGTCGCGATCTCGGGTGATGTGGATGAGGTGACGCTCAGGAAGGTCGCGGAGAGGGTGCGCGACGACATCCTTGCGATCCCGGGGATCACGCAGGCCGACCTGGCCGCGGCGCGCCCCTACGAGGTCTCGATCGAAGTGTCGGAGACGGCTCTGCGCCGGCACAGCCTCACCTTCGATGACGTCGCCCGCGCCGTCCGGCGATCCTCCCTGGATCTTCCCGGAGGATCGGTGAAGACGGGGGGCGGGGAGATCCTCCTCCGGACCAAGGGACAGGCCTACCGGAAACGGCAATTCGAGGATCTCGTCCTCTGGACGCACCCGGATGGCCACCGTCTCCTGCTCGGCGACGTGGCAGACGTGGTGGATGGATTCGAGGACACGGATCAGACCGCCCGGTTCGACGGCGAACGAGCGGTCCTGGTCCAGGTCTTCCGGGTCGGGGAGGAGAGCGCCCTGGGGATCTCTGCGTCGGTCAAGGAGTACGTCGACGAGGCCCAGCGGCGGATGCCGGAGGGAATCACTCTCACCACCTGGCAGGACGAGGCCAAGATCCTCCGGGGACGTCTCGATCTGCTCCTCCGGAACGGGAAGGTCGGACTCCTGCTCGTCTTCGTCGTCCTGACGCTGTTCCTCAGGCTGCGTCTCGCCTTCTGGGTGACGATCGGCATCCCCATCTCGTTCCTCGGGGCCATCTGGATGATGCCGGGGCTGGACGTCTCGGTGAACATCATCTCTCTCTTCGCCTTCATCCTCGTCCTGGGGATCGTCGTGGACGACGCGATCATCGTCGGGGAGAGCATCTACCGGCACCAGCAAGAGGGGCTCGAAGGGATCGCCGCTGCCGAGGAGGGTACGCTCCAGGTATCCAAACCGGTGATTTTCGCCGTGCTCACATCCGTCGCCGCGTTCGGGCCACTGCTCATGATTCCCGGAACGGTGGGGAAGTTCATACGGGTGATCCCCCTGATCGTGATGCCGACGCTGCTCTTCTCCCTCATCGAGTCCCTGCTCGTGCTTCCCGCCCATCTCTCCCACTACAAGAAGCCATCGAAGACAAAGAGGCCGATCCTCCCCGTGCGCCTCTGGATCGCCTTCCAGGGGATTTTCTCCAATGGCCTGGAGACGATTGTCGGCCGGGTTTATCGACCTGTCCTGGAGCGCGCTCTTCGCTGGCGATATCTCAGCGTCTCGATCGGGATGGCGATGCTGGTCCTGACGGTGGGCATGGTGCAGGGCGGGTGGGTCAAGGTCCTCTTCTTCCCACCGGTGGACGCGGACAACGCCGTCGCTCTCCTCACGATGCCTCAGGGAACGTCCGCCGAGGTCACGGCGGAGGCGATCCGACGCCTCGAAGCATCCGCCAGGAGACTCCGGAAGGAGCTGGAGGCGCAGACGGGGCATGACGTCTTCCAGCATGTGCTCGCCTCGGTGGGTGAGCAGCCGTTCCGCGCGGCCCAGTCACGGGGTCAAGGAGTCGGGCCAGCGGCCTTCCGGGGGGGGCATCTCGGAGAGGTCAACATCGAGCTGCTCCCGTCCGAGGAGCGCGGAAACCTGAAGAGTGACGACATCGCGAAGCGCTGGCGGGAGCTGACCGGGCCGATCCCGGACGCGGTGGAGTTGACCTACACTTCATCGATCTTTTCCACGGGGGAGGCGATCAACATACAGTTGACAGGTCGAAGCGTGGATCGTCTGAGGGAGGCGGCAACCGAATTGAAGGGCCGGCTTGCCCGGTACACCGGCGTCTTCGACATCAGCGATTCGTTCCGGGCGGGAAAGTCCGAGATCAGGCTGAAGATCAAGCCGGGGGCCGAGGCCCTGGGACTCACTCTTTCGGACCTGGCACGGCAGGTCCGACAGGGCTTCTACGGCGAGGAGGCTCAGCGGATACAGCGCGGCCGGGACGACGTCCGGGTGATGGTCCGGTATCCCTCGGATCGGAGGCGGTCCCTCGGGGATCTCGAGAACATGCGCATCCGGACGCCGGACGGGGGCGAGGTGCCTTTCCCCGTGGTGGCGGAGGCGGAGATTGGCCGGGGGTACGCCAACATCAAGCGGGCGGACAACCGACGGGCGATCAACGTGACGGCTGACGTGGACGAGAGCCAGCCTGGCGTGACGGCGGGAGAGATCCTGGGACGTCTCGCCAAGGAGGATCTGGCAGAAATGATGGAGAACTACCCGGAGCTCGACTACACGGTCGAGGGGGAGGGCCGGGAACAGGCGGAGACGATGGGAGGGGTCTTCAGGGGGATCTTCTTTGTCGCCCTGCCCCTCATCTACATCTTGATCGCGATCCCGTTCCGATCCTACATCCAGCCGCTCATCGTGATGTCGGCGATTCCCTTCGGCCTCGTGGGGGCTGTCTGGGGGCACATCATCATGGGGATGGAGCTGTCGATCATGTCGATGTTCGGGCTGGTCGCGTTGAGCGGGGTGGTCGTGAACGACAGCCTCGTCATGGTGGACTTCATCAACCGGAAGCGATGGGCCGGCGTCCCCCTCGAGAAGGCGGTGCGTGACGCCGGCGCCGTCCGGTTCCGGCCGATCCTGCTCACGTCCCTCACCACGTTTGCCGGGGTCACTCCCCTGCTGCTCGAGAAGAGCGTCCAGGCGAAGTTCCTGATCCCGATGGCCATCTCTCTCGGCTTCGGCGTGATCTTCGCCACCTTCATCACGCTGATCCTGATCCCCTCCGCCTACATCATCCTCGAAGACATGAAGAGCCTGATGGGAATCAAGGGGTCAGACACCTAATCGAATCAGGTGAGTATCCGTTTATCTATTAGTTCTTGATGCGATAGGTCACCGACACACATCCGTGCTCCAGGGTGCGACATTCGACGAGCTTCAGGTCAATCTGGCGAGACAATTCGGGAAAGAGGGGAGGCCCCGAGCCGAGCAGAAGAGGGTGAATGTTCAGACTAAGCTCGTCGATCAGGTCCGCCTCGAACAGGGAACGAGCGAAATCGCCGCCGCCCATGCAGCAGATATCCTTGCCGTCTTGGCTCTTGAGCGTACGCACGAACCGCGCAGCGTCCGTTGAAACGAGCTCGACCGATTCATCGGGACTCTTCTTCAAGGACCTCGAAAACAAGTAGGTCTTGACTCCCGATTGCAACGGCGCATCCATCTTCGAGATCGCCTCCCAGGTCTTCCTCCCCATCAGCACGGCGTCGACCTTCTTCCAGAAGTCCTCGATTGCCGCCTTGACTTCGTCGCTCCAGAGAAGCCAGTCGGCCGTGTCGTCTGCTCGCGCTAGCCGGTTCTCAAGACTGTTGGCGACGCCGAAAGTGATCTTGCCCATGACGAGAAGCTCCGTTAGTTCCCGTGGAATTGAGGGATAATCAAGGGACCCTTCACTTATACCTTAATTCGTAGAGTAAGGGAGGGGCCGGGCGGCGCGTGGCCGCCCGGCGTCTGTGGCAGGAGCTAGCTCGTCTTGGTCTCCTCGTAAGTCATCTTCACGTTCCAGCGGTGGACAGCGAGCAGGAACGCGGCCAATGGAGAGTCGCTCGGAAGGGCGTGTTCCTTTCCGAGCGGGTTGGCCGCGAGGGCCTCCTGGAGCGACAGGCCGGCGCGCCTCGACTCCCTCATCGACTGGACCAGGTCGCTGAGGTACCTCGAGTAGCGCCCCAAGATCTTTCCGTCCGTGGGGAAGAGGTGCCCGGGGACGATCGTCTTCACGTCCAGCGTCTTCGAGAATCGGGCGATCGTTTCGATATAAGCGCCCGCGCCACCTTCGATCAGGAAGGGCACTGTGCCCGCCCCAAGGACGAGATTCCCCGTCCAGGCGACCTGAGCATCGGGTACGTAGACCACCGAATCCCCGGGACCATTGCCGTGTCCGAAGTAATGGATCTCCACGAGACGATCTCCGAGATCGATCTGCAGAGAATCGGTATACGTGATGTCCGGAAGGCGTAGCTCGACATCCCCGTAGACGTCAGGGTCGTTGTTCACGGTGGGGAGGAGGAACTTCTTCTCCTCCTCGAACTCCTTCATCTTCTCCGCTGAGTTCTTGTGGGCGATGATCAACGTTTCCGACGGGAAGGCGTAGTTGCCGAAGGTGTGGTCGCCGTGATACGTCGTGTTGACCAGGTAGAGGATCGGCTTGTCCGTGACTTGCCGGACCGCCTTCTGGATCTTCTCAGCCATCGTCTTGTTGTAGTGGGCGTCGATCACCAGCACCCCACGTCGACCGACCACGAAGCCACTGTTGTCGACCGGCGGCTTGCTGGAGACGAGGGCGTAGACCCCGGGGGCCAGCTCCCGCGTCTCGAGCTCCGCCCCGGCGGGATGGAGCGGCGGGGGTGGGAACTCGACAACGAAATCGTCGGCGAATGACGGGGAGACGAGCGTCCCCAAGGCGAGCAGGATCCAACCGGTTACGCGAAGGGTCTGGACAGACTTCATGACTTTCTCCTTTCTGGGCCCGGTGAGGCGAACGCCTCGATCCGGACCGTGACGGGCCAATAAGTGTATCTACACCTATTGACCGAAATGTTTATCGGGACGACCGCCCGCGGGCCGTACCCATCCTTGAAGCTATTCACCGCTTTCCTCCCTGGGGCTATACACCCGCTTGCCAGAGGAGCATGAGGAAAGATGCTCCGGCTGAAATTCCCATCACGATCAAGATGAACTCGTTCCAGACACCACCCCAATCGACTGGCATGGATAGCCTCTCCGCTCGTTCCTCGCCATGTGCGTTCATCGCCGCCTCCTTTCTGCTCGGATGCAAACGCATATTTCGTGCCGGCGCCCAGAGTGGCCTCTGGGCCCCCAGTCCAGGGCGTCGTGCCGTCGAGACCGCGCAATCTCGTGGCCCGGAACGCGGATGGTGGAGATCCACAGGAGTCATAAAGTGTAATTACACCTAAAAGATCAAAACAACTATCGAAGCTGGGCCGTCTTCACGACGGCGGAGAGATCGTCGACCAGGCGACCGAACCTCTGGGGACCCAGGCCCTTCATCATCCGGGCCTGAGCACGCTTCCAGAGAGGGTACGCCCTCGTGAGGACTCCCTTGCCCTTCCTCGTGAGCGAGACCTCTCTTTCCCGCCGGTCCTCGCCGGGATAGATCCTCAGGAGGTCCTGATTCGCCAGGGGCTTCAGGTTACGGGTCACCGTGGTCCTGTCCATCAGGGCGGCCTCGGCCAGCCGATTCACCGTCAGGGGCCCGAGCTGGCTCACGACCGCCATGAGCGAGAGCTGGTTGGCCCCGAGGCCGGTCGGCCGGAGGACCTCGTCGTAGAACTGAGTGATCGCCCTGGCCGCCCGCCGGATATTGAAGCAGGCGCACGCCGGACCTATCTGGTCTTGCCCCTTTGCAACCATGATATTAAGAGTATATACACCTTTCTTGCCCGGTCAAGCCATTCCGAGGAACGGGATCGACCTATTCCAGAGGTATCTTCGGCGCGGCGAACGTGATGTTCTCGAGGTCCGCTCGGAGGCACTGGTCCAGTGCGGAAACGACGTGCTTCCAGGGGACGAGCCGGCGTGCGTCGATGATCACGGGGAGGCCCTTCGGGCTCGTTCCCCGGTAGACCTGCTTGAAGTCCAGGAGATCCTGGTAGAGCGCCTCCCAATCGGGGACGGTCTCGAGCTTCCCCGTCACCGGGTCCAGGATCGTCTTGTCCGGGTAGACGTCGTTGGAGAGCTTCAGGACGACGTGGCCGGCCTTCCGATCCGTCGTGGGTCGGTTCTGATCGTCGTGCCAGAGGAGCTTCAGGCGAACTTCGTAGAGATCGATCGGGGGGATGTGGCTTCCGGCCCCCCGGTCCTTGGGAAGGTACGGCTTGAGCTCGCCCTCCGCCACCTTGAACCTCGAGGCGAGGAGGAAGAACACGAGGAGCAGGAACACCACGTCGATCATCGGTGTGATGGCCAGCTCCGCCCGGGTCTCCGACTCCGCCCCGTGTGCCTGACGCTTCTGTTTCATATCGCCCTCCTCCCGACGAGATACACTTCCCACCGATCGAGATTAACGACAGCGAGATCCACGTCAACGGGGTTGCGAAATATCGTGACCGGGTGGCTACCTGCCTGGCCGGTAGGGGGTCAGATCGACGCCGGGGGGTCGACCCGCGTGGATGGCGGCGATGATCTCGCCGGTGAAGGGTCCGAGGAGGAGGCCGTTTCTGTAGTGGCCGGTAGCGGCCAGCACCCCGTCAGCCCCCGGGATGGGGCCAATGTAGGGGAGGCGATCGGGAGTGGAGGGCCGGAGGCCCGCCCACGCTCGAAGAAATGGGGCATCCGAAAGGGCCGGCAGGATCTCGGACGCCCTCTGCAGGAGGGAATGGACCACGCCAGCCGTCACCCGGCTGTCGAATCCGACGTCCTCGATGCTGCTGCCTATCAGGATCTTCCCGTCGCGTCGTGGAACGAGATACTGCCCCTTCCAGAGGAGGACATGCCGGAAGGCGACGGGGTCTTGCTCCGTCAGGATCATCTGCCCTCGGATCGGCTTGACCGAAATCGCCGGGGAGATCCCCAGGTCGGATCCGGATGACCAGGCGCCGGCGGCGATGATCACCGTTCCAGCATGCATCTCTCCCTGCGGCGTCTGCACTCCGATAATCCGTTCACCGTTGCGGACCAGTCCGCCGACGGGGCACTTCGTACGGAACGTGACCCCGCCCCGCTCCGCGGCCACGGACAGGGATCGGAGAAGTCTCGGGTTTCGAATCTGACGAGTGTCGGGGAACAGGAGAGCCTTGTGAAACTCAGGGTTGATGCCGGGGACCCGCTCGCGCACCTCGGCCCGGGACAGGACTTCCGCCGGCTGGCTGTGCTCATTCTTCCAGGCGCGAAGGGAATCGGCCTCCCTTTCGTCCTCGTCGTCCCGGACGAGGAGAAGGAGACCGACCACGTCATGCTCCACGTCGATGCCCGATTCATCCGCCAGGGCAGGGATCCATCGATCAAAGGTGTCCAGGCCGCTGCGGCAGAGAGGCAATAGATCGGTGGGATAGGTATGCGGGCGTATCGGCGTCAGGATTCCCCCGCCGGCCCAGGAGGCCTCACGGCCGATCTCCCCCCGCTCGATCACCGTGACCTGCACTCCGTCGCGTGCCAGGGCGTAGGCGACCGAGCAGCCGACAATGCCGGCTCCGACTACGATCACATCGGACGTTTCGCTCAATGTCTCTCCAGTTCTCTGGTCCGGTCCCGGTGAATGCTTTAACCTAACAACCGTACCAACCCGGGCGCCGTATGAAAGAGTGATCCATGTCGATTCCGCAATTGCCCGTCCAGGCGGATGGAACCCGGACGATCCCGTGGCTATGGCTCGGCGTCATCGTGATCGCCGCGGCCGCGGTCCGCGGCGTCGTCTGGGGGCTCACGCTGATCATCGGGGCGGACGGACCGGCCTTTCTCGAGATCGCCGCCCTCTTCGGGAAGGGAGAGGTGGAGGCGGCGATCGGACACTCGACGCATTACCATCCCCTCTATCCGGCGCTCGTTTCCCTGGCCTCCCGCTGGATCGAGAGTCCGCAGTGCGCGGGGGAGGCGGTCTCCTTCTTCTTCGGAGTCCTGACGCCGATTCCTCTCTTCTTTTTAGCCCGTCGATTCACCGGAGACGCCGTGGCCCTCGCCGCCGCGGCGATCCTGGCGGCGCATCCCATCGCGGCCAGGCTGTCGGTGGACCTCAAGTCGGATTCGACCTACGTCTTCCTCTTCGTGTGCTCCGTCTGGTTCTCCTGGGAGACGATCTCCGGACGTCATAAAGCTCTCGCCTTTCTCGCCGGTCTTTCGGCCGGGCTCGCCTACCTGACGAGGCCCGAGGGACTGGGTGTGATCCTCGTCGCTGCCCCGTGGCTGCTCCTCGACAGGAAGGAAGGGTGGGGAAAGAGGCTGGCGCTCGCCGGCACCCTGATCCTGGGCGCCCTCTTGCCTGCGACCCCGTACGCCGTCGAGATCAGCCGGCAGGCGGGCGAATTCCGGATCACACGGAAGAAGAGCCTCTCCGACTTCATTGGAAAGGCGGAGCGTCCGGCCCGTCTCGGCGAGCCTCGGCAGGCGGAGGGACATGCGGGGGGCGGGGAGATTCGCATCGGCGCCATCCTTCCCCTCCCGGCACAGTGGTCCCCGGCGAGGGAGTCGCGGCGGGAAGGGACCGGGCTCATCAAGAGGATGGGCCTGGCCACGCTCGAAGTGGTGGGTGAGTTCTTTCAGAACTACCATGTCCTGCTCGGGGCCTTCCTCTTCATCGGGGTCCTGTCGACGCGGGCGCTGCCGCGACCGCGCTCGGCGGAGCTCTTCCTCGGTCTTCTGTGTCTCCTCTATTTCGCCGTCCTCTTCCTTCTCGTCGTCGGCGTGGGCTACCTGAGCAGGCGCCATGTTTATCCGCTGTGTGTGATCGCCCTGCCCTGGGGCGCGGCGGGAATACGGGAATGCGCCCGCTGGATCGGGCCGCACCTCGCTCGAGTCGCCTTCACGGCGCCGTTCGCCTCGGAGTCGCGGGCGGCTGCGCTCCTCCTGGGAGGGATGGTCATCATCCTCGCCCCGAAGACCTTCTACCCCCACCGTCTCGATCAGCTCACCCAGAGGGAGGCAGGTCTCTGGATCCGAGCCGTCACCGGAGGCAGCGATGCGCCGATCCTCACGCATATGGAGAAGGTCGCCTACTACGCCGGCTGCAAACAGATACCGATCCAGAAGGACTACGGGAACTCGATCGACATCGCCCGCCGTCGCGGCGCCCGGTACGCGGCCATCTACGTGGAGAAGGTGCACCGCGTGTCTCCGGACTTGCACAAGGCTCTGACCGAGCCGGAGGGCCGCCTCTCGGAGGATCTGAATCTGGTGGCGTCGTTTCGACATTACGAGCGAAAGCCCCTGTCCAGGGAGGCGAAGAAGATCCACCTGTACGTCTTCGAGATTCTCTACCCCGAAGACCCCGAACTGCCACCGAAGGGGGAGTAGGGCCCCTCCGGGGCCTCTCCCTTGACCCTCCTGTTCGCTTGCGCTAGAATTCTAAATGAGAATGATTCTCATTATCATTTAGCCCTTCGCCCGACCCCGTCCCCCCCTGAAGGAACCCCGATGGAGTCTTTCGTCATTGCGCTTCGAGAAGGGGTGGAGGCTGCCCTCGTCATCGGGATCATCGTGGCCTATTTGCGGCGAACGGGGAGATCCTCGCTGATCGGCCGCGTCTACCTGGGGCTCGGGATCGCCGTGATCGCCAGCGTAGCGGCCGGCTTCGTCCTGCCGGGTCTCTTCCGGACCGTCATCAACGAGGAGGCGTATGAAGGGGTCCTTCAGCTCATGGCGGCGGCCCTGATCCTCACGCTGGTGATATGGATGGCCCGCGCGGGCAAGACCATGAGCCAGCAGATCCAGCAGAAGATGGAGACTCTCTCCGCCTCCCCGTGGGCTTCCTGGGGAGTGATGCTGTTTGCCGCCCTGATGATCTTCCGCGAGGGAGCGGAGGTTGTGCTCCTCCTCACCGTGCTCGGTCCGGGAAGCGATCTCGTCGTGCAGCTACTCGGGGGGCTCCTGGGCATCACGCTGGCCGTTCTCTTCGGCATCGGGTTCGTCAAGGGGACGGCCCGGATCGATCTGGGGCGTTTTTTCCGGGTCACAGGAGCGGTCCTGATCGTGCTCACGGTCCTCCTCGTCATCGGAGGGCTCCACGAGTTCGGCGAGGCGAAGATCATCCCGGTCGGTCCGAGGGAGATGGCCCTGATCGGGCCCGTGGTGAACAGCCAGGCCTATGTCTTCTCCGCGATCCTGATCGTCACCGCCGGCCTCGTCTGGATGGGGGCCGCCCCGAGGCCTCTGACCGACTCTTCGAACGGGTCTGTCGTCGATGAGGGCGCGGCGGCGGTGAGGAAGCGGAACTGGCTCGCTCGCATGGAGAGGCGATGGCGATTGGGTCTCATCGTTCTCGTGGCCCTGATCGTCCCGGTGCTGACCGCCTATCAGATCTACACCCAGGCGCCGCCCCGGGAGGAGGCGACCCCTGTCCACGATGTGGGAGGTGTGATCCGTATTCCTCTGGCGGACCTGGAGGATGGCAGCATGCGCTTCTTCCAGCACGAACTGGGGGATTCGAGCCAGCGGTTCTTTGCCCTGCGTGTCTCGACGGATCGGTACCAGGTCTGCCGGGACGCCTGCGAGCTTTGCGGTCCAATCGGTTACTACCAGCGGGGGCCGGAGCTCATCTGCCGTAACTGCACCGCCCCGATAAGTCTCTCATCCCTCGGCCTGCAGGGCGGATGCAACCCCATCCCGATCTTGTCCGAGATCAGCGGCCAGGAGATCGTTGTGAGCGTACAGGTCCTGCACAACCCGTAGGGGGCTCGCCATGCTGGGACGACTCGTCCTGCAATCCTTCTGGAGGGGGAAGAGGAAGAAGGCCCTCGCCGTCGCCTCCGTGGCGATCGGTGTCGGCGTCGCCTCGGGGCTCCTCGGTCTCGTCACTCACATGGGAGATCTCGTCGCAGAGGATCTCCGTCGGTTTGGCTCCAACATTGTCGTGAGGCCGGAGACGCGTGACGTGCCGCTCCGTTATGGCGGCGTGACCATCTCCGCCGCATCGCGTCAGCTGCTGGAGTCGGATCTGCCCAAGATCAAACAGAACTTCTGGCGTCACAATATCCTCGCCTTCGCGCCCTACCTCCATGCCGTCGTCCGCGATCCCGAGACCGGCCGCGAGTTCCCCCTGACGGGGACCTGGTTCGACCGGGACGTGGAGGGAACGGACTTTCGCACCGGGGTCCGGGAAGCGGCCCCGTGGTGGGAGATCGAAGGAGACTGGATCGACGACGGGGGGGATCGAAAGGAGCTGATCGTCGGGGCGCGGCTGGCCGCAGCCCTCGGGATCGAAATCGGGGAGAGTCTGGCTGTCGAGCGGGAGAGGTGGAGCGGATCGTTCCTCTGCGTCGGTATCGTCCGGACAGGAGGGGACGAGGAAGATCAGGCCTTCACGCGCCTCGACGCCGTTCAGGAGATCCTGGGGGATCCGGATGCGGTCTCGCAGGTGATGGTCAGCGCCCTGACCCGGGCGGAGCCGAAGGGGATGAAGTCGAGGGAGAAGATGACCCCGGCGGAGCGGGAACGCTTCGATTGCTGTCCTTACCCGTCGAACATCGCCCGGACGATAGAGAATCGCATTGCAGGGTCGCGCGTGCAGCCGATGGCCGCCGTCGTCCGCGTGGAGGGGGACCTGCTCCGCAAGCTCGAAGTGGTCTCCATCGGGATGGGGGCCGTAGCCCTCGTCGGCGCGATCCTCGGCGTGGTCGCCGCCATGGCGCAGGTGATCGGGGCCCGGCGCGGCGAGATCGCTTTGATGCAGGTGCTGGGGGCTCGTCGGTCCCAGGTGCTCGGTCAGTTCGCCCTCGAGGGCCTGATCCTCGGGCTGGTCGGCGGATCGATCGGCTGTGTCATCGGGGCGGTCGTCCTCGCGGCGGGAGCGAGCCTCTTCGGAATCCCGATGGGGATCCCCCTCGCCCTCCTACCGCTCGTCCTGTTGATCTCGGTATCCGTCGTCCTCATCGGGACGCTGCCTCACGCGGTGCGCGCCCTCCGCGCCTGGCCGGTGCGGACCCTGCGAGTCGAGGGAATCTAGATGTTCTGGAGGATCTTCATCCGGTCTGTATCGCTCCGGTGGCGGAGACTCGCTCTCGCCTCGGTCGCGATGCTGGCAGGCACGGGCGCCGTAGCCGCGCTGGTGAACCTCTCGTTCGGTATGCGGCACCGGATGTCGCAGGAGGTCCAGGCTTTCGGACCGTCGGCCGTGATCCTGCCCGGCGAGCCCGGGCTGATGAGCGGAACCGGTCTCCTCCCGGGGGCCTCGCCGATGACGGATGAAGCAGCGAAGCGGATCGAGACGGTCCTGACCGAGGCGAGTGCAACGTATGCCCCGCTCCTCTATGTGCTCGGGCGAGTCGGGGATTCGGACGCCGTGGTCGTCGGCTCCATGTGGCCCGCCCTCTTCCGACTGCACCCTGGATGGAACGTGTGGAGCTATCACCCGTCGTTCAATCCGGAGGCGAAGCTCCCCGCAGATCTGGCGAGGACGATCGGGGGGATCCCGGCGCTCATCGGGGTCGAGATCAGAGAGGCGCTCGGCGTGAAAGGCCTCTCCCTCTCGTTTGCCGGAGGGAGGGAGACGCGGCTCGTGGTGGTCGGCGCGATCGAAACGGGGGCAGAGGAGGACGCCCAGATCTTCATTCCCCTCGACCTGCTGCAGGATTCCGCGGGACGGCCCGGCGCGGTCAGCGCGATCGCCGTCCGGCTGCCGGGACCGGGGGCGGACGTGAACCGGCTGGCTGAGGAGGTCTCCGCTGCGGCGCCCGGCTGGACGATGAGCTCGATATCGCAGGTGGCCCGAGCGGAGGGCGCCCTGCTCCACCGCCTCGAGGCGCTCCTCCTGCTGGCGGGGGTGGCGATTCTGATTGGATCCGCCCTGGCGGTGATGTCGACGATGCTGGCCACGGTGATGGAGAGGGAAAAGGAGATCGGACTGATGCGCGCTCTGGGAGGAGGGAGCAGCCTCATCTGGAAGCAGCTCCTCCTGGAGGGAGTGCTCGTGGGGCTCGCGGGGGCGGTCGGTGGGCTGCTCCTCGGTTGGGGAGGCTCCTGGGGGATCGCCCGGGTCGCCTTCGGAACGGGAGTGGCCCTTTCCGCGTGGACGATTCCCCTGACACTCGGCGTCGGGATCGGCGCGGCGGCGGCCGCGGTCATCCTGCCTCTACGGCGCGCCCTCAGGATAGATCCCGCGAGGGCGCTGAGAGGCTAGGCAGGAGACGATGGAAACGATCATCGAGACCAAGAACCTTACACGGGCCTACGGGAAGTTGAAGGCCCTCGATGGCGTCGACCTGAAGGTGGAACGGGGCGAGTGGATCTCCGTCCTCGGCCCTTCCGGATCGGGTAAGAGCACCCTCCTGCATCTGCTCGCCGGTCTCGAGCCTCCGACATCCGGCTCGATTCGTGTAGCGGGAAAGGATCTCGGCGCCCTCGGTCCGGATGAGCTGGCCGAGCTTCGACGGGACAGAATCGGCCTCGTCTTCCAGCAGTTCTATCTGATCCCGTATCTGAGCGCTGTCGAGAACGTGATGATGTCCCAGTACTTCCACTCGATGTCGGACGAGGGGCAGGCGATGGACGCGCTGAGGAAGGTCGGGCTGTCGGATCGGGCTCGGCATCTGCCATCCGAGCTATCCGGGGGAGAACAGCAACGGCTCTGCATCGCGCGGGCCGTCGTCAACGAGCCGGAGATCGTGCTCGCTGACGAGCCGACCGGGAATCTGGACGAGGAGAGCCAGGATCGCGTGATGGATCTCTTGCGGGAACTGCACGGGGAGGGTCGTACCCTGATCCTCGTGACGCACGACGCAGAGATCGGTCGCATGGGCGAGCGCCGGATCTACCTGAACCACGGTCGGCAAGTCGAGGTTCACACGGCGCACCAGGAAATGGAGGAGATGTTCGAGGACGAGATCCTGGAAGCCCTCTGGAAGTCGGACGAGGACGGAATCGAGAAGATCGATTCGATCCTCCGGCACGTGATCGGATCGAAGGAACTCGTCGCCCGACTGCGCAAGTCGGGATTCCTGCAGCCCAAGCCGGAGATGGTTCTGACCGAGATCGGGCGCAAGCGGGCCCGTGCCCTCGTCAGACGTCATCGCCTTGCGGAGAAGCTCTTCCTGGAGACCTTCGAGGTCGATCGAGATCAGATGCAGTCGAGCGCCTGCCAGTTCGAGCACATCCTCGCCGCGGATGTCGTGAATCACATCTGCGCCTTCCTCGGACACCCGGAGGTCTGCCCCCACGGCAAGGCGATCCCGAAGGGGGAATGTTGCGGCTTGAACGGACCGACTGGAACAAGGGATTGATCTCCGATGGGTCCCGGGTATGCTGTAGTGTCTTCTTGATCGAAAAGGTGCTACGAGATGAGCGATGGGTTTCTGATTCCGGACGCGCTCCTGGCCTGGCTGAATGGCCGGCTCGAAGCGACAGATCAACCCGTTGTTCTGAACTCTCTCCACATGGACGACGGCGGCGCATGCCGGCTGACCGGGACGGTGAAGAAGTTCGGGATCTCCGCGGACATGGAGATCCGGTTCCGGATGGACGGCAAAGACAAGAAGCTGATGATTCACGACGTCGAGATCGCCACCACGAATCCGATCGGAAAGACCCTCCTTCCGCAGATGAAGACCGTCCTCCTGTCCAAGGGTCGCCAGGCCCTTGCTCCTCACGGCATAGAGATCGTCGAGC
Source organism: Planctomycetota bacterium (assembly GCA_027296055.1). Taxonomy (GTDB): domain Bacteria; phylum Planctomycetota; class JAPUJT01; order JAPUJT01; family JAPUJT01; genus JAPUJT01. The sequence continues at coordinate 200,956 of JAPUJT010000064.1, forward strand.
TCAAGTGAAGGCTATGGCCACCGGGATGTTTCTCGCCCTGGCCCTGGGATGTCTATCCCCCCGCCCCGAGGGACAGTGGACCGAGAGCGACGTGATCGCGGACTATGGCCGGCCGAGGCGGAGGCAGGTGGTCGGCGGGATGACCCGTTACTACTATGACCGGAAGGGGCAGTACATCGACTTCACGAACGGATACTACGTCCGGCACGGGAAGATCTCGGAGTTGCCGCTGAGCGAGCAGGTTGTGATCGGCCACAGCACGCTGGTAACCGTCGAGAGCATTCACGGCTCGCCCGATGAGGTGACGACGCTCCGGCGTACGGGCTCCCTGGGGAGGGGCCGGGGAGGCGGGTCGACGTATCCGGTGCGCCGGGCCATCTACACGACGAAGGGCATCGAGTTCGAATTCCAGGAGGTGGGAGCCGGCAACTGGATCCTCATCTCGTGGGCCACGTTCGCCTCCTCCCCCGCATCGCGCAAGCTCCCGTAGCCTGCCAGTCACCTGGGATTGATCACACTATCCAAGGGTCGCCCCTAAGAGTATCCATTCCAGACGGAAGCCAGCGCCACCAGAAGCGCAGCACCACCGACTATGATCATCGCCAGACCAAAAGTTCGCCATCCCGAAAATAGTTTGACGCCTGCTGACGTAACCTCGTCGACGTTCACCGTGAACCATTCGCCCCAGTCATTCATGCCTCTGAATATGTTATCCGTGACGTCAATCTTGACGAATTCCTGATAGATTGTATTACCGGGGAGGACGATCAGCAGCGGCGTGTTGGCAGTGAATACGATGACCCGTGCATGGAGATCGGTCAGCTTCACTTCGTCGCCTCCGCGAAACTCTCACTGGAGGTGTTTCAGGGCGGATTCGAGGACGGTGTCGGTGCGGCCGAGCCAGTCGGACGGAAGCGGATGCACGATGACGTCGGGCTCGACACCCTTGCCGTCGTACAGCATTCCGTTCGGCTGGAACGAGGCCATCGAGGAGAGGGTCACGACGATCTGGCTGTGAGGGAGGCGGATCCCAGCTACCCGACCGCTCCCCCCGCCGCTCGGGGTTCCCATGAGGGTCACACCGCTCAGTCCCTTGAGCGCCCCGAGGAAGACGTCGGTGGCGCTAAAACAGCCCTCATCCAGGAGGACGACCACAGGCTGAACGTAGGGGGAGAAATCCCCATTGTCCCTCTGGTCCCCCTTGCTCATTGGCGAGATCACCATGTAGTGCCATGCGCTGAAGTCCTTCTCCGGAAGCGCCCATTCCGGACGGAAGCCGCCCGAAAACTTGGCGATCGTTCCCTTCTCTGCCTCCGACCAGACCTTCGAAGTGACGGGAAAGAGGAACCGGTTCTCCAGGTAGCCTTCCTTTTCTCCACGCGAGATTCCCGGAGGCAGCCGATAGGCCGCGACGTTCACGACACGGGGTCCGTCGTCCTCCTTCAGGAAGTAGGGGAGGAGTGTGCGCAGGACATCACGGGTCCCGCCCCCGTTTCCCCGAACATCGATGATGAGCCCGTGCGTCCTCTCGAATCGACGCATCGATCTTCGCAGGGCGTCGAGGATCTTGGAAGCGGACTCCATTCTTTCGATGCGCAGGTAGCCGATCTCCCCGGGCAGGACCTGATTGTTCATGCGAGGCCAGGGGCCGTAGGCGGGCCGTCTTCTCGAGGCGACCTGAACATCTCGAGGTCGGGTCCTCTTGCCGTCCTCGGATTCGAGCACCACCCGTATCGATCGGCTCTGTTTCAGGCCCAGGGCTTGCCGAAGATATGTGATGTAGCGCAGGTTGCGGACGGACTGGCTACGGATCCACTGGGGGGACCCCTGGGCAACGATCTCGCTGGCGGCGCGGAGCCATGATTCTATCTCGAGCCCGTCCATGCTCCTCAGATAAGGATGCTCGAGATCGACGAAGTCAGATCGATCTTCTTCGAAGACAAAAACACGGCCTTCCGCCTCCCCGAAGAGGAAGGGCGCATAGCCCCGAGGAAGCACCCTGCCGGGGAAGCCTGCGATCCTGCTGTGCCCGTCTCCGAAGATGGCAAGGAACTTCTGGATCCGGATCTGAAGCTCGTCCAGAGGGATCGAATCCCCCAGCCCGGATTTCAGCTCTTCCAGGGCTGTCTTGTAATCGGCGCCTCGCCAGCTCGCGTAGGAGTACTGGCTCGCTATCCGCTGACGCAGCTCGTCGAGGTCTGCCCGCGCGCGCTCTCCCGGAATCTGGACGGCGGCCGGCTCGGCGCGTGACGGGCCTTTCTTTTTCTTCGTCCTGCGAGCGTCACGGACGGCTCGTCGATTCTCGTTCGTCATGACCACGTCGTTCAGGATCGACACTTTGTCCTTTTTCAGGTGGCGTACCTTCAGGTCCACCGTTGCCTCCGGCTCGTGGCCCATCTCGGTGAGGGTCCGCACGAGATCCTCTCCGAATCTCTGCTGCCACTTGTTGCCGTAGGTCTCTCTGCAGAAGCTCACGATCTTCTCGCAAGGGAGACCGTTCAGGGCAATCAGCTCGTACCAGGACCCATCCACCTGGACCTCGGGCGTCGAATCCTTCCAGCGGATGGCGGAATAGGGAGCCAGTTCGGGATAGTCCTGGGGGGAGGCGAGGAGAGTGGCGCAACAGGTGAGCGTGATCCAGGAGAGTTTGATAGTGCCCATCATCTCATCCGTCCATCAGTCCTTCAGGAGGCTGCGAGCGATGACGACCCGCTGTATCTGAGAGGTGCCCTCGTAGATCTGCAGCACCTTGGCATCGCGCATCATCTTCTCGACGGGGTACTCGCGGCTGAAACCGTAGCCGCCGAGGATCTGCACAGCGTCGGTGGTGATCCTCATGGCGGAGTCGGCGGCCAGGGCCTTCGCCATCGACGCCTCCGTGTTGCTCGGCTTTCCCCGGTCGCTGAGCCAGGCGGCGTGCCAGGTGAGCCATCGGGCCGCCTGGATGTCCACGGCCATGTCGGCGAGCATGAACTGGATCGCCTGGAACTGAGCGATCGGCTGTCCGAAGGCCCTGCGCTGCTTGGCATAGGCGATCGCCTGCTCCATGGCGGAGCGGCCGATCCCGACTCCGCCGGCGGCGATACCCGGCCGGCTCCTCTCGAAGGTCTTCATGGCGATCGCGAACCCGTCCCCCTCCCGGCCGAGCAGGTTCCCCGCGGGCACGGCGACCTCCTCGAATATCACCTCCGCAGTGTTCGACGCTCGCTGCCCCATCATGTCTTCCTTCTTGCCGATCGTGACACCGGGCGTGTCCTTGGGGACGACGAAGGCGCTCATGCCCTTGTGGCCCTTCGCCTTGTCGGTGTAGGCGAAGACGATGAACCATTTCGCCACGCCCCCGGCGGTCACGAATCGCTTCGTGCCGTTCAGGACGTAGCGGTCCCCCTTCTTCTTCGCCGTCGTGGCAATCCCGGCAACGTCGGATCCTGCGCCCGGTTCGGTCATACAGTAGGAGGCGAACATCACTTCTTCGCAAAGCGGTCCGAGGTACTCCTTCTGCAGTTCCGGCGTCCCGGCGATGACCAGCGGGGTTGCGGCCAGGTTGTTCACCATCAGGCAGACGGTGATTCCCATGCATCCCCACGCCAGCTCTTCGGTGATGATCACCTCATCGAGACGGCTGAGACCGGCGCCGCCGAATTCATCGGGGACGACGGTGTTCATCAGGCCGATCCCGAAGGCCTTCACGCAGATATCCATCGGAAACTCGTCACCCGCGTCGTACTTCCTTGCGGCCGGAGCGATCTCGTCGCGGGCGAACCGATGGGCGGTGTCGCGCAGCGCCTCCTGCTCCCCGGTCAGCGAGAAGTCCACCATCTCTTTCCTCCGTGGTCTTGGTACCGAGGCCGCATTTTAAGGGGCGGCATGCGAAATAGCAATTGAGGGTATACAGATGCTAGAATCGGCGCGGGAGGGTGCCATGAAGAAGATCCTCAAACTGTTCCACTTCCGGTCCCGGACGGGGCTCGGGTTTCTCGCCGCCTTCTTTCTTCTGGTGACGGCGAAGCCGACGCCCTTCTGGCTGGCCGTGGCCGGGTCCCTCGCGATCATCGGCGCCGCGATACGGATCTGGGCGAGCGGCACTCTTCTGAAGGACGAGGTCCTCGCTCGCACGGGTCCGTACGCATTCACCCGCAACCCCCTCTATCTGGGATCGATCCTGATCGGGATCGGATTCGCTCTTGCCAACCAGGATCTCTTCTTCGTGGGTGCCGCCGGCCTGGTCCTCGGGTTGCGATACGGACAGACGATCACGAAGGAGGAGGAGAAACTTCGTGCGAAGTTCGGGGACGATTTCGTTGCCTACTGCGGGGAGGTGCCGCGCCTCCTGCCGTTTCCCGGAAAGCTCCCCGCGAGGGGGGCGTGGCTGGAGGGCTTCTCCGTGCGGCAGGCCGTTCGCAACCAGGAGGCGGAGGCGGCCTTCGGCATTCTCGCTCTGCTACTCGCGCTGGCTTATCCCGCATGGACGAGGGACTACGCCCTCTTCCGGGTGGTGGTCTGCGTGGCGATGGGGGCCTTCCTCATAGGTCGTGCGGCCTTGTTCCCGCTCTTGAAATCCGATTCGAAGAACCGTCTCGTCAACATCCTGCAATACGCTTTCTCGCGGAAGAAGTACGAGAAGCTCCGCTCCGGTTGAGCAACTCTTCAATTCCGCGGGGCCGACGACCGACCTGGGAAGGAGTCTTCCGATGAACGCGCGTCTTCGACCTCTGCTTGTCTCGAGCCTCTGGATATTCCTGGTCCTTCTCATGCTCCCGACCCGGGCCGTCGCCGACGATCCCTTCACGGGTCCTCGCTCCGAACGCCGGCTGCCGAAGGAGCGGACGGTAGACATCCAGCACATGAAGGTCTCCCTCACCATCCACCATTCCGAGGGCCGGATTCGAGGTAAAGCGGAGATCACTCTGGTTCCTCTCCGGGATTCCCTCGCGGAGGTCGCCCTCGATTGCGCCGAGCTGCTGGTGAAAAAGGTGTCCCGCCCCGACGGGAAGCCCTACAAGTTCAGGCAGGCCGGGGAGCGCCTGATGATCGAATGCGACCCGCCACTCGGCGGGGATTCCCCCGTGACGATCACGATCCAGTACGAGGGGCATCCGAAGCGAGGTCTCTACTTCGTCGGTCCGGATGATGGCTACCCGAACAAACCCAGGCAGATCTACAGCCAGGGAGAGCCGGAAGATACGCGCTTCTGGATCCCCTGCCACGACTATCCGAACGATCGGACGACGAGCGAGCTGATCGTCACCGTGAAGCGGCCGTACATCGCCATCTCGAACGGAAGGCTGGTGGAGGTGGTGGACGACAGCGCCAGCGGGTCGCGCACGTTTCACTGGAAGGAGGACGTGGCCCATGTCTCCTACCTGATCTCCCTGGTGGTGGGAGAGTTCAACGAGATCAAGGAGCAGGCGGGAGACGTGATGCTTTCCTACTATGTCTCCAGGGAGGACACGGAGAAGGCCGCCACCTCGTTTTCGAGGACTCCGGAGATGATGAAATTCTTCGCCGAGCGGATCGGCCTGCCCTATCCTTACGAGAAATACTCCCAGGTGACGGTTCACGACTTCATGTGGGGCGGCATGGAGAACATATCCGCGACCACCCTGACTCATCGGACACTGCACACCAAGCGCTCCCGGCCGATCGCCAACAGCGACGGCCTCGTGGCGCATGAGCTGGCCCACCAGTGGTGGGGGGATCTTCTGACCTGCCGATCCTGGCCGCACATCTGGCTGAACGAAGGGTTCGCCACCTACTTCACATCCCTATGGTTCGAGGACACGGACGGCGTCGATGAATTTCGGTATCGGGTGCTCGGCCACCACCGGTCCTACCAGGGGGAGGACCGCGACGAGTACCGCAGGCCGATCGTTCAGGACGTCTATATCGATCCGATGAATCTCTTCGACTCCCATACGTACCAGAAGGGGGCGAGCGTGCTGCACATGCTTCGATTCGTCCTCGGCGAGAAAGGGTTCTGGAGGGGAATCAGGCAGTACGCGAAGAAGCACCAGGTCGGGGTGGTGGAGACCGAGGACTTTCGCCGGTCGATGGAGGATGCCACGGGTCGCGACCTCAGCACCTTCTTCCGCCAGTGGGTCTACCAGGCGGGCCACCCGAAGTTCCGAGTGACGTGGGATTGGGACCCGAAGATGAAGATGGTGGAGCTACGGGTGACGCAGGTCCATCGGGTGGATGCCCTCACCCCTCTCTTCGAGACACCGGTCGGGATCGAGCTGACCATGAAGGCAGAGACGAAGAGCTTTCGTGTCTCGATCCGGGATCGGGATCAGGTCTACTACCTACCCGCTGAAACGCGCCCACAGATGGTTCGATTCGATCCGGGCGGCTGGATCTTGAAGGAGCTGGAATTCAAGAAGGGGAGGGATGAGATCCTTTTCCAGCTCGAATTCGACAGCGATGTGATCGGACGGATCGAAGCGATCCGGATGCTCGAGGAGACGAGCCCGTTCCCGGAGGGGTTCGACGCCCTGGGCAAGAGGATCGTGACCGATTCGTTCTGGGGCGTCCGTGTCGAGGCGGCCGGCGCCCTGGGGACCTGGGGAGGGAGGGCGGCGTTCACCCACCTGGCGCGCGCCGCAGGGGACGACGACGCGCGGGTGCGACGGGCGGCGGTGCAGGCCCTGGGCAAGCTGAGGAGCGAGCCGGCCCTGAGGATCGTGCGGTCTGTTTTTGCCGGGGACTCGAACGACTACGTCGAGGCGGCCGCGGCGGAGACTCTGGGCGAGTTCCATGGGAAGGGCGTGGAGAAGGAGCTGATCGCGGGGCTCGATCGTCCATCGCATGTGGAAGTCCTGCGGACGGGGATCGTCCGCGCGCTCGGGAAGCTGCATCAGGAGGATCTGATCCCCACGCTCCTCCTCGAGACGAAGTATGGCAGACCTCCTCGGTCGAGAGAGGCGGCGATCAAAGCCCTCGGGGAGTTCGCGGGGAAGGACCCCAAGGTGCGGGAGCGACTGGTGACCCTCCTCCGAGACCCGTACATCTGGGCCCGGCGCGCCGCGGCGGATGCCCTGGGTGCAGCGGGGGATCCCGATTCGCTGGAAGATCTTCGAGGGCTTCTCGCCCGGGAGCCGGATGCCAGGGTTCGCGAGCGGGCCCGCCTGGCGATCCGCAAGCTCGAGGGCAGGATGCCTCAGGAACTGGATCGGCAGGAGGAGAGGATCCAGAGGGTCGAAGAGGAACGGGAGGAGCTGAGGGCCCGGTTGGCCGCGCTGGAGGAGGAGCTGGCCAGACACGTCCGGCGGAGGCGCGAACTGGAGGTCGAGCTGCGGGAACAAAAGGAGAGGATCCGAGCCTTGGAGGAGGCGCCTGCGGCACCCGCCCTGAAATGATCAGTACGTCCGCCGGTCCTTCTTCTTGGGAGGAGGCGGCTTCTTTTCGCCCCCGGCCGCCGGAGGAGAGAAGGCCGAGCCGTCGAGGCCGGTGTTGAACCGGACGGCTGTCATCACGTTCTTGTAGAGCAGTTCCACATCCGAATCGACGATGGCGAGGACGGCGTCCTGCTTGTGAGGCAGGCGCAACCCCTCGACCACGCGGTACGAATCGGGCCATATTTCTGTCTTCACCGCCTGGTCCCCCTGGATCGTCGTTCCCGCCATCTTCCGGAGGAAGAAGCTCTCCGTGTCGATGTAATAGGTGTGCTTGTTTCCCTCCCTGGGGGTGACCTCCACGACGAAGGTCTCGTTCCCGTCCACCTGCTCCTTTCCCTTCAGAATCGCTTTCGCCCCGATCTCTTTCAGGGAGAGCAGCTCCGAGCCGTTGGCTCTACGCGCCCTGTTTCTTAGCTCCACCAGCTCGTCACCCTCGATGCGGCTCAAGGTCCCACCGTTCTTCTGCCAGCCGATCTTTCCGTCGTAGGCGCGCACGATGCGAAGGGGACCGCCTTCCAGCTCGAGAATGAACCGATCCGGCCACTTCAGCTTGATCGTCAGCTTTCCCGAGAACTCTCCGCCCTGGGTCTCCAGGCTGAAGTCCCAGGTCTCGATCCGATCCTGAGCGCCTCGAACAGCCGCCTCCCCTCCGATCGCCTCCACGTACCTGGAGATGATCCGTTCGGCGCCTCCTTCGGCGGACCGGCCGGAGGAAGGTGGCGAGAAGTCTGCCTGTTCGAGCCCCGTGTTCACCAGGGAGTCCACTCGCCGTAGCTTGAAGAGCTGCTCCTCGTCCCTCGCCGGGATCGACCGGACCATGTCCATCGCCGACGGGGCCTTGATCTTGTTCTGGACCGCGTAGTCGGTGATCCACGTCTCTATCAGGACCTCGGCCCCCTGTTCGGATGAGGTGCTCTTGCTCTTGATCAGCAGGTAGGTCTCGGTGTCGAAGAAGTGTGTGACCTTCCGTCCCTCCCTGGGGATCACCTCGATAACCCAGGCTTTCTTCCCGGCGACTTCCTCCTTGCCCACGAGCACGAGGCGGGCCCCGATCTCAGCGGGCCGGATCAGATCGGCACCGAAGGCCCGGAGGGCCTCGTTGCGAAGCTCTATCAGAACTTCCCCCTTCAGGTAGGAAAAAGCCCCCTGCCGGATCTCCCATCCTCGCTCGCCATCGTAACCGCGCACGAGATGGAACTTCTGACCGGCGATCTCCGCCTCCACTTCCATCCGGTAGCGATCCGGACGCATCTTCTTCGTGAGGAGCTTTCCCTTCCCTTCCGCGGCGAACGTCTCCAGGGAAAACTCCCAGCGCTCCGTGCTGTCCTGCACCTGGTCGATCACGGCCAGCACGCCGGTCGCCTCGAGGTGCTTCCGGACGACCTCTTCCGCGGTCTGTGCGAGGACCGTCGCCGGCGACATGAAGCCCAGGAGGGCGACGATCACGGAAAGCAGAGAGGGCGTTGTCCGGTTCATGGTTTCGACCTCCGCTCGGGAGCTAATACCAGCCCCTCTTCTTCCCCTCCGGCTCGGGTTCGTGCGTGTGCTTCGTCTCGTCGACGGGCTTCTCCTTCCCCTGGCCGAAAGGGTTCATGAAGTCCGACTTATCGAGACCCGAGTTGAACTTCACGCTGTCGAGCTTCATTTGCCAGGCCAGCTCGATGCCCATGTCGGCCACCATGGCCTTCACGCTGATCTTCTCCGGCACGCGCACGCCCTCGACCTCACGGTACGAAGTGACGCGTGCGTCGAGTTCCGCCTCCATGCCCTGCTGGATCGTCGTACCGGAGAACCCCAGGACGAGGTAGGTTTCGGGGTCCAGATAGTAGGTGAGCTTGAAGCCTTCCTTGGGAGTCGTTTCCACGACCAGGGCGGTCTCTCCCTCCAGGTCCGTCGTCCCGTCCATCTCTATCTTCGCGCCCGACTGCTCCGCCCAGAGCAGCTCGCCTCCGATCGTGCGGAGCGCCAGGTTTCGCAGCTCGGTCAGCTCGGGGCCTTCCATGGGAGATGCTATACCCTGATCCTCCTGCCAGGCGGTCTTGCCGTCGAATCCCCGTATCTGGTTGAACGGCTGTCCGGCCGCCTCGAGCTCGAGCGTCCAGAGGATGAAGTCGGGTTGCATCACCTTCACCTCCAGCTTCCCCTTGGATACATTTCCGAAGGCATCCACCGTGACCGTCCACGTCTCGACCTTGTCCTTGATGCGATCCAGCGCCTTGCGGCCGCCGACGGCGGCGAGGTGCCTGGCCAGGACCTCATCCGCGGTCTGGGCGAAGGCTGCCGGGCCGGGAAGGAGAAAGGCGAGGGCGACGACCCCGAGAAATGGGATCGCGGATGTTTGCATATGAGGCATCGGTTTCCCTTTCAGTTGTCTTGATGCGAACCGCGATCATCCTACGGATGTCGCGGGGGAGGGTCAAGCGGACGGGACCTCCGCCGCTTGACAGGGATCCCCGCCTACCCTACGATCGGCCCGACATGCCCGATCCCCAATCTTCCGGCAGGCCAGACCGCGATACGATCGCGCGCGAGTTGCTCCGCCTCCTCCCCGCGGATGCGGTTCTGTCGAGTCGGGAGGAGTGCCTCGTCTACGAATGCGACGGCCTCGTCGTGGACCGTGCGCGGCCGGATGTCGTCGTGCTCCCCTCCAGCACGGAGGAGGTGGCGGCCGTGGTCCTGTACGCCTCGGGGGCAGGCGTGCCGTTCGTGGCGCGGGGAGCAGGGACGGGACTCTCCGGCGGCTGCCTGGCTCTCGATGGCGGAATCATCATCTCCGTCGCCCGCATGGATCGGATCCTGGAGATCGATCCGGAGAACCGACTGGCGGTCGTTCAGCCTGGCGTGGTGAACCTTGACCTCTCCGAAGCCGCTCGGGAGCACGGGCTGATCTTCGCCCCGGATCCGTCCAGCCAGGGATGCTCGACCATCGGAGGCAATGTGGCGGAGAACGCGGGCGGGCCCCACTGCCTCAAGTACGGGCAGACATCCGCGCACATCCTCGCTCTCGAGGTCGTCCTTCCCGACGGAAGGGTCGTCGAGATCGGATCGGCCATCCCCGGGGGGCCCGGATACGATCTCGTCGGGACGTTCGTCGGCTCCGAGGGTACCTTCGGTATCGCCACCAAGATCACCGTGAATCTGATGCGCCGGCCCGAGGCGACCGAGACGCTTCTCGGGATCTACCGGTCCGTCGATGAGGCGAGCCAGGTGGTGACGAGTATCATCGGTGCGAGAATCCTCCCTGCGGCGCTGGAGATGATCGACGGGCCGACGATGAAGGCGGTCGAGCCGCATGTCCGGGCGGGGTACCCGACCAGCGCAGGGGCCGCTCTCCTGATCGAGCTGGAAGGGCCTCGACCAGGAATGGCCGCGGCGACAGCTCGGGTCCGGAAGATCTGCGAGGAGGGCGGGGCGATGGAAGTGAGGGTGGCGAAGGATGACGTCGAGAGGGAGCGGCTCTGGGCGGGCCGAAAGAATGCCTTCGGCGCCTACGGTCGGCTCTCACCCAATTTCTACGTCCTCGACGGAGTCGTGCCGCGCACGAAGCTCGCGGAAGTGATCCGCCGGACGGACGAAGTGGCGAAGCGCCACGCTCTCAAGATCGCGCACGTCTTCCACGCGGGAGACGGGAACCTCCATCCGAACATCCTTTACGACCGCCGTCATCCCGGAGAAGAGGAAAGGGCGCTCGCAGCGGCGGATGAGATCGGCCGGCTCTGTCTGGAGGTCGGGGGCAGCATCACGGGCGAGCATGGGATCGGATTCGAGAAGAGGGATCTGATGCCTCTTCTCTTCTCCGAGGAATCGTTGCGGGGCATGAAGAGGCTGCGTGGCGTCTTCGATCCTCGGGGTCTTTGCAACCCGGGCAAGGTCTTTCCGACCTCGCGCGCTTGCGGGGAAATCACGTCGAGGCGGATCCTGGACGTCGGCTGGATATGAGCGGGAGCGCGTGATGCTTATCGCGAACCACTGGACTCAGTCCATTCGAGAGATCGTCGGGGCAGAAGCGGCCTTGCCGCCCGGCACGTCGCCGTGGAAGCAGATCACGCCGGCGCTCGTCGTCTACCCCCGCACCGCATCCGAGGTGGGAAAGGTCCTCCGATTTGCCGCGGATGAGGGGCTCGGCGTTATTCCGCGCGGTCGCGGAACGAAGGTCGGATGGGGCGAGGCCCCCACGCGAGCCGACATCGTCCTCTCGCTGGAGAGTCTCGACGGACTGGTCGCTCACGAGCCGGGGGACATGACGGTCACGACGGAGGCCGGAATGGGAATCTCGGACTTACAGACGGAAGTCACCGCCACGGGGGCCCGCCTCGACCTCGATCCGCCATTCCTCGGGGCCGCCACTCTGGGCGGCTTGATCGCGAGCCAATCAACAGGACCGGTCCACGTGAGGATCAGCGACCTGATCCTCGGGATGGAGATCGCACTGGCCGACGGAAGTCTCGTCCGTACGGGCAGTCGGGTCGTGAAGAGCGTCGCCGGATTCGATCTCCACAAGGCCCTCGTCGGGTCGCGCGGGACCCTCGGCGTCATCACGGAGATGACCTGGCGACTTCGGCCCTCTCCGTCCGCATCCCGCTATCTCACGGCGGAGGTGGCGCCCGTGGAGGTGGCGGATCGTCTGGCGGCCCTTCGTCAATCCGAGGTGCGCCCGGCGTGGACGCTCATCGAGAACGGCCGCTGGGAGGGTTTTCCGCCGCGGCGGATAGGAAAGGAGTCGGTCCTGGTCCATCTCGTCTGCGAGGGGGAGGCCGAGGCGGTCGATACCCACCTCGAGAAGGCGGCGGAGATCCTCGGCGCGGGCGGAAATGGGGCCTCCGGGAGCGCCGGGGGGGAGTCAGACATCCTACGGATGGCCATCCGCAACTTCCCCCACCACCATCTCGATTGGATCCCGTGTCGGATTGGCGTCCTCCCCGCGTCCGTTCTCGATCTGTTCGGGGAGGCAACGGAGTTTTCGCTCATGGCCCACATGGAGTCGGGATTGGTCCACGCGGGCGTGCCGCGGGCGGGCATCGCAGCCGGTTCGCCCGGAGAAGGTGTGGATCGGCTTCGGCGTGTAGCCGAGGGGATGGGGGGGTACCTCACCGTCGAGGCCCCGGCGGAGGATGGGATCGACATCTGGGGGCGCCGTCGAGATGACTTTTTCCTGATGGAAGCCATGAAGAAGGAGTTCGACCCGAAGGCGACCCTCTTCCCCGGGCATCTCTTCGGGAACACCTGATGGATCCGGCCGTGGAGAGAAGTGGGTTTCCGGGCCCGGATGCTCCGTCCCCGGAGAAGATCGGGGCCTGCGTCCACTGCGGGCTCTGCCTGCCCGTCTGTCCCACCTATTCCCAGACGAAGAACGAGGCCTCATCGCCGCGAGGCAGGCTCTACCTGATGCGGGCCATCTCGGAGGAGAGGATCCCCCTCTCGGCCGCCTTCGGAAATGAGATGTACCTCTGCCTCGGCTGCCGCGCCTGCGAGACGGCGTGTCCCGCGGGAGTCGAGTTCGGCGACCTGCTGGAGCGATCCAGGGCCCAGGTCGAAGAGGCCCTGCCGCGCCCGCTGGCATCGCGCCTCTCTCGGAGGGCCGTTCTTCAATCGCTGGTGCCTCACCGGCGCCGGCTCGAGTGGGTGGCTCGAGGGACACGCCTGTTCCAGCGTCTCGGCCTCGGGGCCTGGCTGCTGGGCTCGGGACTGCTCGAAGGGCGTGACGGACTTCGATCAGCGATCGCCCTGATTCCGCCTGCGGAGGAGATCGTCGTGGGGGGGCCGGGCCCGGGCGTCCACGCGCGAAGAGCAGACGGGGATCGGCGGGTGGGGTTTTTCCGCGGTTGCGTGATGGATGCCATGCTCGGCGGGACCAACCGGCGCACCGTCGGGCTACTTCGAGATTCCGGGTGTGAGGTGAACATTCCGGATTCCCAGACGTGCTGCGGAGCGCTTCACCTCCACTCAGGAATGCGCGAAGAAGCGAAGGCCCTTGCCCGGAGGAACGTGAAGGCCTTCGCCTCGGGAAAGGACGATGCGGTGATCTGCAACTCGGCAGGGTGCGGAGCCGCCCTGAAGGGGTACGGGGAATTGCTCGAGTCCGATGAGGAGAGCGCCGGCGAGGCGAAGGAGTTCGCCGGAAGGGTCCGGGACATCTCGGAGTACCTGAGCGACCTGCCCACGAGAAGGACTCCTCCGGCTCTGAGGGGGAAAGCGGTCTACCAGGACGCTTGCCACCTGGTGCACGGCCAGCGGATCCGGTCCGCGCCGCGGGCGCTCCTCGACGAGGTGCCGGGGCTGACCCTGGTCCCCTTCCCCGAGTCGGACTCGTGCTGCGGGAGCGCGGGAATCTACAATATCTCCAGACCCTCATCGGCGCTGGAGATCCTCGATCGGAAGATGGAGTTCATCGCCGAGGTGGATCCGGATTTCGTGATAGCCGGAAACCCCGGGTGCCAGCTGCAGCTCGCTCTCGGCGTGCGTCGCCGAGGGCTGCGTGCGCGTGTGCTCCACACCGTCGACGCGCTTTCCGGCGGGGGAGAGGGGGCCTCCTGATCGATCTCCCCTCCAGCCCCGATGCGATCCGGAACGTCGAAGCCTACGAGCGGCGGCGCTACCCTCCCGGCTACTTGACCGAGTTCAAGAAGCGCCAGGACGTCCGGACCCTGCACGAGTCGATCGGGCCCGGGCCCCTTCGAGTCCTCGACCTGCCCTGCGGATCGGGCCGGCTGATCGAACCGATGGCCCGAAGGGCGTACCGGGTTGTCGGAGCCGACATCTCGGAGGAGATGCTGGCCGCGACCCAGCGGAGGCTCGGCGGGAGGCGAGGGCTCGCCGGCCTCGTCCGATGCGATGTCCGGCAGCTTCCCTTCCGGGAACGTTCGTTCGATCTCGTCGTCTGCATGCGATTTCTTTACTACTTCGGGCGGGAGGAGAGGGCCGCGCTGATCCGGGAGATGAGTCGGCTCAGCCGGAAGTGGCTCCTGATGCAGTACCGCCTGCAAGAGACACTGCCGTCCTTCCTCTGGAGGATGCGGTACCGGGCGGGCATCACCGACCGGGACCGTTCTCGCCGCGGCCTCACCGTGAGCGATATCCGGCGTGAGGTCTACGACGCGGCCGGGCTCCGGGTCGTGCGCGTGCGACGGGTGAGCGTCTGGTTCTCCGACCGGGCGTATATCCTGTGCGCGCGGACGCGATGACCGGATCCATTTCCCGGCTAACATCCCTGCCCCCGATCCGTCTCGAAGGTACATTGGGCGCATTCGGACAAAAACGTAAGGAGGAGGAGTCATGAAGCTCATGCTCGGCGGCGTCGTCATCCTCGGATCGTTCTTTGCCACATCACACGCGGTCGTGCTCGGTCCCCATGCCTATCCGACGGCGGGCGCCGTGCTCGATGCCTTCCCGGATCGAGTCTACGCCTGGCACAACCGCAATGGGGAGACCGGAAAGCCGATCACGGATCTCCACAAGTCCTCGCACATGATGCTCAAGGGCCCCGACGGCCTCTGGCTCGACGGGACCGTGCACGTGGGCGACCGCGTCTACTTCATTCCCGACTTCCCGGAGCGGATGGGGAAGGGTATCTACAAGGTCTCGACGACGGCTAACTGGAACGACGGTGCGGCGAGCGATGAGTACAGCTGGGAGTTCACCGTGAAGCAGTAGGACCCGGCCGGTGTCCCCGCTCCAGGGTGTGGCCATCGAAAACAAATAACGCGGGGGGGCCAGATCGGGTACGCTTGCCCGAATGACGATCCGCCCCGACGATGACGGACTCGCGTATCGATCGGGAGTCCAGCTGTTCGCCCTCTCCTTCCTGGCCCTTTTCCTCGAGCTCCTGCTGATCCGGTGGGTCCCCTCCGCGGTCCGCCTGGTGGCCTACTACGCGAACCTGATGCTGATCAGCTCCTTTCTGGGGCTGGGCCTCGGCGCGCTGATCAGCCGACGCGGGCTTCGTCTGTTCCGACTGTTTCCTCTGGCTCTGGTGGTCAACGTCGGGTTCATCTTCCTCTCGCGGCTAGCGCTCCTGCCGGGCAGCACGACCGAATATCGATTCTTCAATGCGACGCCAACCGTGATGAACTACACGGTCCTCGTCGGCATCTTCGCCCTCAACGTGATCATCTTCGTCCCCCTGGGAGAACGGATCGGCCAGCTGTTCAATGCGCTCCCGGCCCTTCGGGCCTATGCGTGGGACCTGGGGGGGAGTCTATGCGGGACGCTCGCCTTCGGTGCCTTCTCTTTGCTGGCCTTCTCTCCTTTCTGGGGAATGGTCGCCGTGGCGGCCCTGTTTCTGGCCCTGTCGCGAGCGCGTCTTCTCATCTGGACCCTCGGTGGGTTCGCCGCGGCCCTTACGCTGGTCTTTGTCGTCACGGACCACCGAGCCCTCTGGTCCCCCTACTACTACATCACTGCGCACCACCCCGACGGATCGATCCTGGACGTATCGGAAACACCTGGGCCTCTGCGCACCATGACGGATCCACCGATTTACGAGGTGCGCGTGAATCAGGACTTCTACCAGCCGCATGGAACCATGAACCCCGCGCGTTTCTCGCCTGAGTCGGCAGAGGCTCGAAGAGCGGCGGAGACTCGTGGGCAGTATTTCCTTCCCTACGTTATCAAGCCTGATCCCCGGAGGGTGGTGGTGGTGGGGGCGGGCGGGGGCCAGGATGTGGAGGCGGCCCTTCTGAACGGAGTCGAGCGGGTCGACGCGGTCGAGATCGATCCCGGACTCGTTTCCCTGGCCCGCCGCCTGAGTGCCAGCGGGGTCTACGACGATCCCAGGGTGCGAGTGGTGGTGGACGACGCGCGAGCCTTTCTTCAAAGGACCGAGGAGAAATACGACCTGATCGTCTTCGGCTACCTGGATTCCCAGGCCCTGTTCAGCTCGATGAGCAGCATTCGCCTCGACGGCTATGTCTACACCGTAGAGAGCATCCGGACCGCCTACGGGCGTCTCACCGACGACGGCGTTCTCTCGTTGTCCTTTTTCACGGGAGCAAACGTCTGGTTGCTGGACAAGCTTCTTCGAACGGTCCGGGAGGCTACCGGAGTGCGGCCCATCAGTTATGCTTATCGCGGCGGGCAGATCACACTGTTCAGCTTCAAGAACCAACCGTCCCAGGTTCCGGAAGAGTCGGGGGAATGGAAACGCTTCACCGGCGATCCCCCGGACGGACCGATTCCCACGGATGATTGGCCCTACCTCTATCTGTCCGAGAAGACCGTGCCGAGCGACTATCTCGTGGTGATCGGGATCTTGCTGGCGCTATCCATCGTAGCGGTCCTCGGACTGATGCCACGAGGCGCGGGGATCGGGGAGGGCCATTTCTTCTTCCTGGGCGTGGGCTTTCTGCTCCTGCAGACCCGGAGCATCGCCACCTGCTCTCTCTATTTCGGCACGACCTGGATGGTGACCACGGTGATTGTTGCCGGCGTCCTTCTGATGGTGCTGATGGCCAACTACGTCGTGCTGCGGCATCTCACCCGGTTCTCCCGGGCCCTCTATATCCCGCTGATGATCTCCCTGGGGGTCGTCTACCTGGTTCCAACGGACCTGATCCTGTCCTTTCCGCTGGCGGGCCGAGTGGCCTGGTCGTTGCTGGCCGTTCCCCTGCCGATCTTCTTCGCCGGGCTGATCTTTTCCACCACCTTTCGTACCAGCCCGGGTCCCTCGGCCTCCCTGGGGGCCAACTTGATCGGTGCGACCATCGGAGGATTCCTGGAGTACGCCGGAATGGCCATCGGTCACCAGGGCCTCGGCCTGTTCGTCATGGCGGCATACCTGGCCAGCCTCGTTGTCGTTGGTCGGCGCGCAGGCGCCGGGCGATGATGGCGGCGGCCCCGACCTCCGCGGCCGAGAACCATAAATTATCCAAGGCCAGGTGTGTGTCCTCTTATTTCGGCTATTTCATCTCTTTGATGATGCGTCCGACGCTCATCTCGATGAACCAGGGATACTTCAGATCGGCGTATTTTTCGGGGAGTTTGATGGAGCCGGGAATCTCCTTCTCGGGCGTCCCGGCGTCCAGGGCCTTCTTGACCTCGGAGCGGAGGACGCGAATGTACTCGGCGATGTCCTTTGCCAGGGAGGGGGTCGTCGGCTCTCCGTGGCCGGGGACAACCGTCCACTTCTCGGGCTCCGGTTGGGCCAGGGCGTGGAGGGCTTCCAGCGTCTCGATCCAGTCTTTCGAGTAGCCGTCTGCCATGTAAGGGTGAACCCCGTTGAAGAGGAGGTCCCCCGCGTAGATCACGCGGGACTCGGCATCGACGACGACCGCGTCCCCGTCGGTGTGGCCCCGACCGATGTATTTGACGAGGAGCTTCCGCCCGCCGATCGTCAGCGTCTCCTCATCCACGAATGTGACCTCCGGGATCACCAGCTCCGCCCCTTCGTAGTCATCCGGGGTCTCCTTCGAGAGGGTCTCCCATTTCGGAGGCCCATCCTTCTCGAGTCTCTCCTTGCAGGCCTTCGTCGAGTAGATCTTCGTAGCCTCAGGGAAGACGCCGTTGCCGAAGGTGTGATCCCAGTGCCAGTGCGTGTTCACCAGGTAGACGATCGGCTTGTCCGAGATCTTCCGGATCTCGGCCAGGAGCGCCTTCGCATGCCTCGGGGATTTGAGGGCATCGACCACGAGGATGCCCTCATCCGAGACGAAGAACCCGGAATTGGACATGCCCATGTAAGCGTAATGGCCGCCACCGAGGTTTCGCACTACCTCCTTCGACCCGGCCTCCTCCCCGGACGCCGTTCGTAGCGAGATCCCGATCACCGCCACGGTTGCGATGCAGCCGACCAATGCGAATGAAAATCCAGTGCGTCTCGACATGATCCCCTCCTTAATTACGTTTGCCTAGAGTGGCCTTGAGAGTCAACTTCTCGTCTTTTCTGAGGACCTCGACTTCCACCTCATCGCCGGGCTTAATTTCGCGAAGAGCGAAAGTGAAATCGTACAGGTTTCGGATCGCCCGCTTTCCCAGCCGCACGAGGATGTCTCCGGTTTGCATCCCCGCCTTCTCCGCCGGGCTCCCCTTGCTCACGCCGGCGAGCCGTACCCCACCCTCCACCTCGGCGAAATCGGGAATCGTTCCGAGGTAGGCGCCGTAGCCGACTCCCTGTCCTCCGGTGGGGCGCACAGGCGCCGGGACGTCGACGAACCGGGGAGCCTCCTCCATCCCATCGAGGACCCATCCCACCTTCAGAGCGAGCTGGACGATCTCGGCAGTCACATCCGACTGGATCTTGTCCGCGTCGTCACTCGGGCGGTGGTAGTCCTCATGCACCCCGGTGAAGAAGAAGAGGACCGGGACCTTTTTCGTGACGAAGGAAAGGTGATCGCTCCCGCCGAATGCGCCCATCGAGAAGTCTAGATCCAGACCGGACTCGCCATTGGCCTCCTCTACAAGCTCCTTCAACCCCTTCCCGCTCCCGACTCCGATCACGTGGACCTTCCGATTCTTGGCTCGCCCGATCATGTCGAAGTTGAACATGGCGATCGTCTTCTCCATGGCCACCGAGGGGTGTGCCACGTGATAGGCCGATCCCAGGAGACCCTCCTCCTCCCCCGAAAAGGCGATGAAGATGAGGGTGCGTCGGGGCGCTTTCCCTCCCAGGGCGAACGCCTCGGCCAGCTCGATCAACCCCGAGGTGCCCGAGGCATTGTCGTCCGCGCCGTTGTGGACCTCGCCTTCTCCGTCGGAGTCTGGAGCGTGGGAGGCGTCTCCGCCGAGCCCCACGTGGTCGTAATGGGCGCCGAAGACTATTCCCTCTTCCCCGGCCGTTGGATGAGTGCCGGGGATGCGGCCGACGACGTTGCGGGTCGGCTTGCGGATCCTGCGCACATCGACGGAGACCTCGATCTCGACCTCGGAGATGGCGAAGGACTGGGGCTTCATGTCCGCCTCGATCGCCTCCTGCATCTTGCGCAGGTCCTGGCCCGCTTGCTCCAGTATCTTGGCTATCCACTCCCGACGCACCCGCACGGCGGGGATACCCACATCTCCGTGCTGGTTCCCCCCGCGGAGACGGGGCAACGGGTCCGGCTCTCCCTCGTGATGCATCGGATCCGTAACGAGCAGGACGGCCGCCGCGCCTCGATCCCGGGCGCGCGTAGCCTTCAAGCGGTCGGTGAAACGAGGGCCATGGGCCCCTCCAAAGGGGGACTCGTCCTCCTTCGGCTCGTGCCGGAATACCAGGACCACCTTCCCTTCCACGTCCAACCCGTCATAGTCGTCGTAGGCAGGATCTTCCGAGGAGATCCCGAAGCCAGCGAACACGAGGGGCCCCTTCGCCTTCCCGGCGGGCGAAAAGGCCAGCGGGATGTAGTCCTCCTCGACCTTGGCCGGGTGCCTCTCGCCGCCGATCCCGGCCTCGAGGCGGTTTCCCTCTCCCAGTTCCGTCCGGACGAGGATGTCGAAGGTCTGGAAGAAGGTCCCCTTCTCCCCCGCCGGCTCCAGGCCCGCCTTCGCGAATTTGTCGGCCACATACTCCGCCGCCCGGTCGCACGCCTCTGTCCCGGAGAGCCTGCCCTGGAGATCATCGCTCGCGAGCCACTCGACATGGGCCTGGATCTCCTCCGCCCCGACTTCAGCGCTGAGATCGGCGGGGCCGTCCTGGCCGGCAGGAGCGGCCTGACCCAGGCCGGCTATCAGCAAGAAGGTGGCGACGAAGGGGACGCGATGTCTGTTCATGGGGATGGGTCCTTTAGTGCCATGGGTCGCACGTGATGATAGGGATCGGGAAAGGTAATTCAAGCAGAGGGAACGGCGTCCCCCGTGGATGGGTCCGACGGGCCGCTGCCGGCCCCTTCGCAGGCAATGACTTCGACCCCGGAGCGCTGGCAGAGCTCGGCGAAGACGCCGTTCCCTGCACGGGTTCCGCCACCGGATGAGATCCGCCCGAGTCCGCAGGAGGGGCTCCGGCTCTTCAGATAGGCGGTTTGCGCCCCCGCTCGAAGGCCTTCATTCAACGCCTCCCGTGCCCCACCGATGAAGGCCTCGGTCACGTCCCTTCCGGTCCTGTCGATCACGCGGGAGACCCCGTCCAGGACTTCCGCCCCCGCGCCCCTCTGGATCTCGGCAGGCTCACGAGGTGTTCCCAGCCCTCCGAGTTCCTCCGGACAGACGGGGATCACATCAGCCCTGTTCAGCCTGCGGAGGAGCCCGACGTCGACCGACGCCCGTCCATCGTATCGGCACTCCTGCCCGAGGAGGCACGCGCTGACCATAACCTTGTTTTGCGAGGACACTGGCCCGTCAGAAGGAGCTCTGGGCCTTGGTGATATCGTCGGCGAAGAGGAAAATCTGGGTCAAGCCGAGAAGGTCGAACACCTCACGGACGTTTGCCGAGGGCCTGAGGAGCACGATGTTCCCGTCGTTCTCCTGGGCGACCCCGATGGCTCCGATGAAGACCCCGCATCCCGCAGAGGAGATGTAATCGAGCTTCTCCAGATCGACGATGATCCGGTAGACGCTCTTCTCGAAGAGCTCCTGGATGGTCTTTTCGAGCTCCTCGAAGGTATGGGCATCCAGGTACCCCTCCGCGTTGATGAGGATGACGCCGTTCTCTAGTGTGTCGGACTTGATCTTCAGATCGGACATTCGGTTCCTTTCCCGCGGGTCCTACATATTCTAGCCGAGATTCTTGATCAGCGTCAGAACGTTTTCCACGTCCGCTTTGAAGTGGTAATGCACTTCGTCCATGATCTGTCGCATCAGAAAGACACCTAGCCCCCGCTTCTGGCCGGTTCGGATGTGATTCTCCAGATCCGGCGGCACGACCGAGAGGGGATCGAATCGCTTGCCTGAGTCGTGAATCGTGATGGAGCAGCGGCTCGGGTCCACCTCTACATCGACCTTGATGATCCCCTGGATCGTGTTCTCGAAGGCGTGCTCGATGATGTTCGAGACCGCCTCGTCAACGGCCAGGATGATCCGGTTTTCGTCCTCCTGGCCGACGCCGCCATCACGCATAGCCTCCGTCACAAACGTCCTTACCTTGGAGAGATTCTCCGTGGCGTTGGAAACAGAGAGAGTACGTTGAACCCGGGTCGTCATGCCTGCGAGGATTCCTGACTCGTGTCGGCCTTCAAGCGGAATGTGGTGATGGTGATGTCGTCGGACTGCTCCGTTCCTTCCTGGTGCTTCTCCAGCGCGGCGATCAAGTTGTGGACGAGTCGCTTGCTGTCCGCGTGAGCGCTTTCACGAACGAACCTCTCGAGTCGCTCCTCTCCGAACTCCTCGCCCTTGGCGTTCAGGGCCTCCACGACGCCGTCGGTGTAGGCGACGATCCGGTCTCCCGGCTCCAACTTCACCGTGATCTCGTCGAGGGTCGAGTCGAAGACGGGTCCCTTGTCGAACCCGAGGGCAATCCCCCGAGGATTGATCTCCTCGACCTTGCCCGAGCGGGCACGGTAGTGAAGCAGTGGGTTGTGTCCGGCGTTGCTCACTCGAACGATGTTCTCCCGCGGATCGAGAACCATATAGACCGCCGTGACAAACATCCCTCGCCGCATGTCCCGCGACAGGGCTCGATTGACCTTTCGAAGAGTATCCGCAGGTGACGGGTTACGCAAGGACGCGAATCGAATCAGGGACCGGGCCATCGTCATCACCATGCTCCCCGGTATCCCCTTTCCGGCGACGTCCGCCACCACGATGCCAAGGTGATTGGAGTCGATCTTGATGAAGTCGTAATAATCTCCCCCCACCTCTCGGGCGGAGATGTAGTGGGCAAACATCTCGTATCCCTCGATCTGGGGGATGCGTCCGGGCAGAAGGGCCGTCTGGATTTCGGTGGCGATGTCGAGTTCGTGCTCGAGGATGCGCTGGGCGAGGGCCTTCTCCCGAGCTACCTTCAGGTTGACCGTCATCGTGTCGAAGGTCTCTGCGAGAGACCCGATCTCGTCGCGGGAATGTCGCTCGGTGTGGTGATCGAGGTCTCCCTGGCTCACGGCTCCGATATCCCGCATCAGGGTGCGCAGGGGGGACGTGATGCCCCGGGCGATGAGGAAGCTGAGGACGATACCCGCTACAACGGCGATGATCGTCGTCCAGGTGATCCGCGAGCTGAAGGCCGCCTTGGCTTCGTCGATCTTGCTCGCCGAAAGGAACACGCTCGCTCCCGGCTTGCCCTGGATTCTGTCACCCTGGATCGGCACATCGAAGCGCCGGATCCGCTCGGTACGTCCCGCGCTCGTCGCCCCGTATTCCCTCACGCGATAGTCGCTCCCCTCGTAGATCACGCGCTCGTCGCTCAGATGAATGTCCTCGTCGCCGAGACCGCTGGAGACGATCTCGTTCTGATCCAGGGCGTCGAGATCGTCCACGATGATGATCCGGCGGATGTCGTCGCTCTTGGCTACGAGGGCTTCCAGGCTGCTGTTCCAGAATCTCTCCGCTTCCGCCCGCGTCGCCTTCCACGTCTCGTTGCTCACCTCGCCGTCCTTGCTGGGGCGGACCCAGAAGACCCTATCGATCGTGGTTGCCACCGTCTCGGCTATCTGGCGACCCTCGCTATTGATCCGCTCGTCGATGCTCGCAACGGCGACCCTCGAGAATACCTGGCCGATGGTGACGGTGAAGACGATCAGGAGGGCTGCCGTGAAGAAGGAGAACTTCAGTCCGAGAGGAACGGTAATCTGATCCGGGGGTGGTTCCCTCTTTCTCCCCTCGACGGCCTTCATCCTGCGGCGTGTCTCGGGTGACCCCGGGTGCGCGCGTTTGGCTGGACGCCTGGGGTCCGGACCACGGTTCCCCTTGGCGACCGGCCGCTTTCTATCCAATTTCCCCGCCATTCCGTAAGCCCGAAGAATTCATGATGGCACACGGTTCTGGCCGGGTCTCGACGCTGATCTCAGCGCCAACTCTTTCCATTGAGTTGGCTCCCAGCCGCGCCACGGACCTCGCCGCCGATCCCTCGCCCAGAACAGTCTGTTCAGCTGAATCACGGGTCATCCTGTGCGTATCTGCTTGGCCCAAGACCAGTCCAGCGAATGCGGCGCATTCCCTCACGAATCCTCCGGACTAGGCTTGTTTTGTCTTCGCTTCCGTTTGCGTCGTCGTCGCGACGGTCTCCGACGCCTGGACGCAGTTCTTACCCAGTTCCTTGGCTCGGTAGAGGGCCTTGTCCGCCTCGCGGATCAACTCCTGGGTGTTGCTCGCGTTCTTCGGAAACGTCGCGACACCGA